>NZ_JAGHWZ010000005.1:0-990675 GCF_017746015.1 Xanthomonas sp. A1809
GAAAAATGTCTGAACTTGATTGTCATGGTGTTCTTCGCCTCCTGTGACACAAATGAAGATGGTGCGGTGTGAAACTGCTGCGATTGCGTTGGCTGGCTATGCATCTTCAACCTCCTTGTCCTTGGCCGACTTGCGCTTACCGGAGCCCTTGCGGTTGGCATAGAAGTCAGCCAACCACTGCTCCGGCGTCAGCTGGTCGACGGTGACGCCCAGCTTGCCGGCCTTGCCCGCCAGGATCTGGTGCATGATCTCGATATTGTCGGTGGACGAGGAAATCACCGACAGCGCGTCATCCATCCCCCGCAGGTTGAGCTGGCACACCGCCGACGCGTGGCCTTGCTTGACCAGGAAACAGCGCGAGCGCTCATCCAGCGACACCACAACCTGGTATTCGGCGTCGGTGAGCTTGAGCCCTTCCATGTAATCGTCGCGGCTGGCATTCGGGTTCGGCAGCAGGATCATGGTGGCCGTCTGCTCGATCAACGCGGCCGCAATGTCGCTGGCCAGCGCATCTTCCGGGCTCTGCGTGGCGAAAATCCCTAGGCCGTTCTGCTTACGGATGGTCTTCTGCTTGTTCTTGGCAAATTCCTTCAGGCCACCCTTGCCGTCCAGGATCTTCCAGAATTCGTCCATCACGTAGATCAGCGGGCGGCCGTCGATCAGCGCTTCCAGGCGGTGCAGCAGGTAGTTGATCACCGGCACGCGCACTTCGGCGTTGTCGATCACGTCGGTATAGTCGAACCCGATGATCGACGCCCGCGTCAGGTCGATCGTGTCCAACGGATTGTCGAACACCCAACCGAGCGAATTGCCAGCGGTCCAGCGGCGCAGACGCGCATACAGACCGTCGTCGCCCATGTTGGGCAGACTCTTGCGGAAATTGCTCATGCTGCGCAGGTGCATCGGCGTGTCCAGCATGCCTTCCACCGCACGATAGATATCTTCTTCCTCGCGGGCGCTGTATTCGGCCTTGCCGCCCAGCACCTTGATCAACTCGGCCAGGAATTGGGTGTTGGCTTCATTGCGCTCGCACTGGAAAGGATTGAAGCCAGTCGGCGAACCATTTTCCAGCGCTAGGTAGTTGCCACCGCACGCGCGCACGAAGATCTCCGCGCCGCGGTCCTTGTCGAAGAAGAAGATGGTCGGAATCGGGTCGAACTTCTGCACCTGACTCAACAGGAAGTTGATCAGCGCCGTCTTACCGGTACCCGACTTACCGATCACCATCGTGTTACCGATGGCCTTCTCACCCAGCGAATTTTCCGACGGGTGCGTGGCGTGGAAGTTGAAGTAATACGGCTGGCCGTTGGTTGTCTGCAGGGTGGTGACGCAGTCACCCCATGGATTGTTGTGCTGCTTGCCCTGGGCAAAATTGTGCAGCGGCGACAAGCCAAGGAAGTTCAGCGAGCTCAGGTTGGCGATGCGCGTACGGAAGCGCCAGTTGCCCGGCAGCTGTGCATAGAACGACGAGGCGATCGCAAGATCTTCCTTGGCCGAAACGAAGCCGGCATTGGACAACTCGGCTCGGGTGGTTGCGATCTGCCTCGCCAGCTTCTCCTGGCTGTCGGCATAGACCGCCAATGTGAAATGGTACTCGCCGAGCACGAAGTTTCCTGAGGCAACATCGTCCATGGCGACATCGAGATCGCGAATCTGGGTCGACGATTTGTCGCCCGAAGAAACCATCATCCCCTTGGTGCGTTCCAACACCTTCAGCGCATCGTGTCGTCCGACCGGGCTGAACGAGTGCGTCATGACGTATTCGAAGTCCAGGTACTTCAGGCCATTGAGAATGCCCGGATAGGTTCCATCCGCATATTCCTTGATATTCAAGATAGCGCCAAAGTGATTGATTCCGTCTGGAGTACGAATGACGAAATCGCCGGTCTTGTTGGCAAACATGTGCTTACTGACGGGCAAATACGCGGGCACCGGAGCTGGCAAGACCGGCACAGGCTCATCGATCCGATTCAACAAGTAGCCCAGAAACTCCAATGTCTCGGAGAAAACCACGCCATTTTTGGCCTCGTACATACCGAGACGGTACGGAGCATAGTCCTTGAGCACGGCTTCGACGTTAGTAGCCAGTTCGACAACCTTTGCGACAGCCTGTTCTTCCTCGGCGCGAATCTTATCCGGGTTCGCGGATTTCTCCACCAAGCGACGCCCCGTGACTACAGGCCGGTAAATCATGCTGAAATACAGCTCGTTCTGCATGATCTTTTGCGATGAAAGTGCCGTGTAATATTCGTCAGACAGATTTTGATTGAATGCCTGCTTGAAACGTCCGCCTGTGCCGATTCTGCGCCGACGCCGTACATCGTGGACCCAGAATGCAACGTTAGCGAAATCCGGGGCGCGGAGGGTCTGCAAAAGACGGTTAAACGTGTTATGCCGCTGCTCGAGCTCGAACTCGTCTCGCCCCACGAACGGCAACCCGCCCAGATGCCAGATCAACAGGTAGTCGCCGGCGGTCGTCTTGACGACGGACGGCGCAACATGCGTCGAGATGGAAACAAACTCGCTGATCGGACTGTCTGGGCTGAACATGGTCTTACCAAATTTAGAGAGGAAGCATCACACCAAGCGACTATCGCAAACACCAACCCCACGCGGGTTGTCTGCGTGGGGTTGGTAAACGGCTACGTGCTCATCGCGATTTTCCCGGGGGATTCTTGCGATATTCATTTGGGCTAAAGACCCACATTCCTGAATAACGCTGAAGGTTTCGCGCACGCATTCGGAACAGCCAGCGTAATCCCAGCAACCTGAAAATCATCTCATCACGCTTGGCCATCTGCTGCATGGCAAAGATGATGACCGGAATGGTCAGCAGGTACCAAAGATTGATGTACATCCCCAACAGCAAGCCACCGCCCGCACCAATGAAGAAGGGGATGTAAGGCACCCCCAAAAACATGGCGGGGCGGGTGCATCCGCGGAAGAGTACGTCTTTATGCATAGTACTGAGCGATCTGCACTAGCGAAGCGCCGATTCCCGAACAGTCTCCAGAATTCGATTCTTTGTTCTGCAAGATCATATTGGCGATCTGACCAGCGGCGCCAATGAGTACGCCACCGATGAGAATGGGCGAAACTTCTGAGATGCGCTTGTGTGCGAAGGCAATCTGGTAACCCGCCACGATAACTGCGATGGTGACGACCGCGATCGAACCCATATTCAGCAGCTTCGTCACATTGTTAAGAAAGCCACAGACACGTGTGTCGGTACCACCCAGGCTGTTACCACCCGTGGTCGCGCCAGCACCACCGGCCACTACCAACAATGCGGTAAACACCAATGCCTTCATTGCCTGCGCGCCAATCATTTTGGCGTCGGCGACTGTTTTGTTGTCGATTTCAAACTTCATGTCTAACTCCTTGGGAACAGAGGGGGTCCAGCAGCCATATCCTTGGCAATTTCCATCCTAAAAAACGAATGCACTATCCACTTGCGGAACTGTTTGCGGTGCTCGCTGCATAGAAACGGGTGCAGATTGGTCACTCGGCGTCGAAGCCTGCGGACCGGAAGCCGGTACCGCCACCCCACGCCCCTGCCCCGTTGCCTTCACCACATACAGCTCGTTTTCTGCCGGAGCAGCTACAGGAGCCACAGACGCTACCCGACTCGGCGAGGAATACGCTGTTGCAGGCTGAGATAGCATAGGCCCTTGTGGTGAAGCCGCCGTGTGGCTCGCCCCGGAAAATTCCTGAATGCGGCGAGCCACAATCGCGTCTGCCAACTCGGCTGCAGCCTGTCGCAGGGGATTTGCAGGCTTCAATTGCACCTGGCGGGTTGGCACGACCGCGATGGGCTCGGCGCCGGAAGACGCGACCGACTGACGAATGGAGGCATAGATCTTCTGCACGTAGCCATGCTTGAAGCCGGTTTCAAAATTTCCAGAGTAGTAGCAGCTAAACGACTTTCCCCAATTGGCGCCAGAACGCGAGTGGCATTCGGCCAGAATCTTTGAGGCAGCGACCAAGTTGGGGCATTTGTCGAATGCCATCTCATAAGTCGCCAAGCCGTACTTCTGCAGGTTGTAGCGATTGACCTGGCCTAAACCCAGCGAAAAGTTGTACCCCTTCTGCTCCAGCATCTTCGCCGTGGCGACCGCTTCAGCCAGACCGCGTGGCTCGCGCACCAGGCGTCCGCCAACGACACCAATGGCATAGGGATTACGCGACGACTCGACACGGACAACGTGCTGCATTACCTCGCCGGGGACGGCCAGTCCAGTGCACCCCATCAGTTCCATGCCAGGCAACATGTCAGTACTCCTTCCAAAACCAGATCAAAATCAGCGACGAACTCGATGCCCTAGCCGCCGCGCAGGGTGCGAAGAGGATCGAAATCGATACCCGTGATGAAGCGCCGTCCAGCGTGCGCCTTGATGTGAACCACGATGTCGATGGTCATTCTCAACAGACGTTTGATCACCTCGAACTCCAGACCGGAGCCCTCATTGGAGGCCTTCACCATCAACGCAAGCTGGTCCCAGGTCTGCTCAACACTTCCGGCATGGCAACTGGTGATGGAGCCAGGATGGCCCGACGCGCAGTTACGAATGAAGTAGAACGACTCATCGCCGCGCAACTCGGCAAGGATGATGCGGTCTGGCTTCATACGCAGGCAGGCCTCCATGCAGCTCTTAGCAGTCACGTTGCTGGCGCTTTGACCGCCCTTGGAATAAAGCAGGTGCACAGCGTTCGGCTGACTAATGAATAGCTCCCTGGCGTCCTCAATCGTCACCAAGCGCTCTTCGCTTGGAATGTGATTGACCAGGGCCTTCATGAAGGTGGTCTTGCCGCTACCTGTCGCCCCAGCAACAACGACGTTTTTCTTGTAAAGCACGCACTTCTTGAAGAACTCTGCGTAGTCGCGCTTGCGGCGCAGCTCAAGCAGTTCCTGGTCGTGATCGCTGACATCCGCCGATTGCTCAAGCACTTCGTCGAAGAAACCGTCGTGCTTGTACTGCTCCAGCGACTTTGTGTGCTTCGAAGGAAGTCGGATCGTAATGGACACCTTGCCCGCATCGCAGGCGGGCGGCATCACGAACTGCGCACGTTGCCCGGTCGGAAACGTTAGCGACACCACAGGGTCGGCATCGGTGATTCGTTGCCCGGTGTTGCTCTCATTGACGACCGCCGTACAGAACTGCCGAGCGCGGTCGTAGGTGAGGGATGGCACGTCGACCCGCTGCCATCCATGGATCGTTTCCAGGTACAGCTCACCAGGACGATTGATGCAAATTTCGGTCACGTCAGGCGAATTCAGATAGTCCAGGATTCCCAGCACGGAGTACTGGTAGTCCAGAAAGTCGTTCGAAATGCGCGCTGTCGGGGAGTCATCGATCGTCATGGCAACCATTTCATTCACTTCGGCAGGACAGCCGAGAAATCGACGTCCTTGGCAACGTAGACGTTCAAAACCGTTCCTTGGTTGATCGTCAGTGTGGCAGGACGACGTCCTGATTTTTCAACCGCCTGCTCCGCAAGCTGCTGCATGCTACGTGCGGTATTACTCTCGAACGGCTGCTGGGTAATGATGCCGGAGCCCACGCCGATTGTTGTGGTCTCGGGGCCATATTCGGCCGCTGCGTACTTGAATGCGTCGCTCAGCAGACTGATGAATAAGGCTGAAGCAATCTTGTTACCCCAATGCGCATTGTAGTTACCCGGATGACCGGAGCTTCCAAGCGTATCGATGCCTGGACCCATGAGCGTGACATCCAAACCGGTAGGCGTAGTGACGCGGTCCCAGACGACTTGGAGACGATGAGAGGTCGGTTCACCGGCGCTGTACTGACCCAGCATCTTGGACCCCTTCGGAAGAAGCAAGTTATGCCCATTGATGGAGTAGACCGGCTCGGTGACGATGCACGAGGTGTAGCCGCCGAAATCGGAGATGATGCGGGTCTCCAGGATGCAGCGAATATAGGTCCCGCGCACCAACAGACCGTCCGGGTTGCTGATCGGCTTGGCCAGCGTGACCGGGCCATCTTCCTGAGCAGGTGCAGGCTGTGCCCCAAGTTGACCAGGAACCCCGCCGCTATTTGCAGCAGACTCAGCAAGGATGCGACGCTCCAACAGCGTCGGGCCGCGCTGACGTTCCGGTGCGGAGCTGACCTCTTCACTATTGTCGGTCGGCATTGGCGGCAGTGGCGGCAAACTGGGCTGCTGAGCTAGCGGGACTGGCGCTTCCTCAACTGGCGCCGTCATGCTCTGCGGCAACGCAGGTGCCACCACCGTCTCAGTACGTGGCTTCGGAGGCGCGGAATCCTCCCCGCTTTGTGTCGCTAGCCAGAAGATTGCGAGAATCAAAAGAGCTGCAATGGCTGCGAGAAACACCAGGGCCTTGCGATTAAGTCGCTTGATGTCGCTCGATCTTAAGATCGGCTCATTGGCATCCAGGTCCGGTTCTGCACTGGCCTGCTGGCGCGCGAAGTAAGGATTGTTGCGCTCGTTGTGCTCGCCGTTGCGCTGCTCATCCCCGCCATGGTTCTGGGTGCGCTCATCAGGACTGTTTGGAATATTCGAGTTCACTTTTGCTTGTTCCTTCGCAGACCGACGACGTTATCGCCATGACGAACCACCAGGAAAGGGTAGGTTCCGTGCACGATCAGAGTATTACCCTCTACCGTCGTATTAACGAGAAAATCTTCGGAGTGCTCTTTCTCGCGAGCGAAGACCGCAGGAAAATTTCCAGTCGGAAAACGCGTCAGATCCATATTGATATAAGTGAATTTACCATCATCGTAGACACGACTCGGAATCAACCAGGATTTCTTGGTTCGTGTCGCATAATCGTAATCGTAGTAGTAACGGCGATCCTTCAAGATTTTGGCATTCAACAGCGGGCCGTTCTTCGAAGCATCCGCATCCTCGACATTATTGAAGCTCGTGTCCTTCGGGTAGGTAAATACAACCTTATATTGGACACCCGCTTGCTTCGCCTGCTCAAGACGTTGCCAATCTGTTGCCACTACCTTGAGCTCAAGAATATAAGAATGCGTCGCGGTACGAATCATCATGTTCGTATCGACATCGACGTTTTTAGGCTTGAGATAAAATACATTCTCTCGCCGCGTAAGCTCCCATCCGCCGGTGAAACCGGTGCTGTAATCAAGAATTTTTTCGTTCGGACTCAGCTCCACTTGAGTGGTAATGCCAAGGCCTGTGCGCACCTGATAGATACGGTCCGGTGCATACTCATATTCCTGGACCACCTGAGCAGCTGCTGACAAAGCACACAGCGCAAGTGGTAGCGCTGACAACAACGCAACCCTATATCGGTTAAAAAGTTTCATCGACCACTTGCTCCATTGACATTCTTGGGCATCCCTTGGGGTTGCATTGCAGGCTGCGCTTGCAGCTGACCGGCCGGCTGCATTTGATCAGGAAATGCTGGCTGCGCCTGTTGCTGAGGCGCGCCACCTTGCTGCTGCATGCCTTGTTGCAGCGGAACGCCCCCCTGAGGTGCAATGGTGGCACCTGCTGCATTTGGATCGGTCATCCCAGTCATCGGCTGCTGCATTGCCTGCTGCTGCACTGCTGCCTGAGTTTGAGCATTGATGACCGCACCAGCGGCTGGGGCAACGGGCAGCGCGGAGTAATCATTATCTACGCGGTAATCAGTGACCCGGAAACCCAGGGGATTTTCAACCCTCAGGCTATCGCTCATCTCAAGATTATCCTGGTAGACGAACCCCATCGTGGCAATTTTGTTATCCAGTAGCGTCGAAACCGTGGAGTTCTTGTCATAAACGGTTCGCTGAAAGCGCACGGTTGCCCCGGTATATGCCTTCCCATTGCCACCAATCAAGGTGATACTCAAAATATTGACGCGAATTGCACGGAGCTTGCCGTACGTATTCAGCGGCCTCGACGGATTGTTGGCAGAATGCAGCGCGCGATATTCACTCACGACGTTTGTTGCCCCCATTGCCGAGACTGTGTTCCAGTCACGCTGGCCAATAATGGAAAGATCAAACGACTCACGCGCAATAATGAAACGCGCGATATTGCTACGCGCCAGCGCCTCGCTGGTACTGATTGTTCGACCACCAAAGTTGGGCTCAAGCTTGGCGATGGTGCTAGTACCCGAATACGCATCTGCCATGACGAGATATGGCACTTTCTCCTTCAACGGCAGCATGTAGTAGTAGCCACCCGCCGTCATGACGGTGACCAGCATCGACAGCGTCGCCACGATCCAGGCACGCTTTTCGCTGCGGCGCGCGAGGTCGGCAATGCTGACCTCATAATTCACCGCTTTTTGGACGGCCGCACCCACTTGGGCGGAACCGTCCTTTTCACTGACCTTCTTACGCAACATGTCTAGATCCGTCACCGTGGGGCCTTGTCAGGCCTGAAACCATTGCCGCAACGCGTCGCGGGTACTTGAGAAGGTAGGAACACCGCCGGCTCCATGCCTGAAAGGCATCGAGCAGGAGGCAGCCCTTAGAGCTTGGCGCCAGACGACACCGGCACTGGTTGGACCAGCAACTTGTTGGCAGAAACCGACACCGAAACTCCTTGGGCTGCGTACACGGCACTCAGCTCGGTTGCGGCCTGTTGGACGCTGGTCGTGCTGATTGCGGAAACCGGCCCGATCAAGGTGTAGTCCGATGGCAAGTTGTAGGACAGCTGCATATTGGAATCCGCAGCCCAGCGTTCCAGCATGGTCTTCAGCGTACCGTCCATGGGCGTGGCCTGATACGTGTACGAGGTGTAGAGCGGAATTTCGGTGGGCGCCTCGTCAAAGTGGTTGACGTGCTTCCAACGACCACCAAAGTCAGGAGCAGGCTTGGTCGCGCACGCGCCTACCAATGCTGCAGCCACTAGCACCAACGACAGCTTGGACACATACATCGGATTCACTCTGACTTCTCCAACTCATGAAATTTCGGGCTTAAGACGGACAGCACTAAGCCTCCGCGCACCAGTGGGTACCGGAGGAAACGTGTTATTGATGCGTTTCTCGCGGCTCTACCACCCGCTGGGTCGCCCCAGTTGCGAGTGCGTGCTGCCGAGAAAAATGAATACGCTGATAAACCATCCATAGCCTTACTCCAGTACGGCCCATCCGGCGCCGCTCCCCTACGACCATCTATCTACACCGCAGATTCTTGCTAACTTTGCCCTTAACAAGCAGATCCGTCAAGAATTGCACACCAGGCACCGCACTGCAAATGTGACATCAATCACACTTTAATGGTAAGCGTTTTCACTTCAGTTTTTGGCAGCAAGCGCGCAGTGAAGTAGCGATCCTCGTAGTAGCGAATCTTGTCGCACTTCACCGGATGCGGGATCCCCTCGTACAGGAACACTTCCTTCTCGTTGCCCATGGCCTTGAGCTCCTGGGGCAACATCAGAGCCCGCCGCTCTTCTGACACGCTATGGGTGGTCTCCCGCCCTCGGGTGACGTTCTTCTTCTTGATGGTGGTGTAACCCAGCATCTCGGAGTAGTCGTTGGCGTCCTGCTGTTCGCGCGGCGCGTAGAGGATCTGCAGGGCGTGGTTGGTAATGATGGTGCGTGACAGATCTTTGCCGTAGGTTGCGTCCAACTGCGCCATGCTCTGGATGATGGGCAGCAGGCGGATGTTGTAGCCGGCCATGTAGGCTACCGCGGTCGCGATGATGTCCACCTTGCCGATCGAGGTGAATTCGTCCATCAGCAACAGGCACTGATATTTGAGCTCAGGGTTGGACTTGGGCAGTTCGCGGGTATTGAGGTTGATGATCTGGCTGAAGAGCAGATTGATGATCAGGCGGCTTTCGGCCAGCTTGTTGGGCTGGATGCCGATGTAGATGGTCATCTTCTTCTTGCGAAGGTCCGTGAGCAGGAAGTCGTCCGCACTGGTGGCGGCGTCCAGCACCGGATTGATCCATGCATTGAGCGGCTCCTTCAAGGTGCCCATGATCGAGGCGAAGGTCTCATCCGCCTGGGAGAGCATGTTGGCAAAGGCCGACTTGGCGTTGCTGCTGAGGAACCGCCGCTCGGACAGCGACTTCAGATATTTCTTGAGATCGGTACCGTCGCCCGAGGACAAGCGATAGATCCCGCCTAGCGTGGGCGCCCCTGCCCCACCCGGGAAACCGAGCGACAGCTCCTCGTCCCAGTTCTCGAACAGGTACAGCGCGAATGCCATGAACGCGTTGCGCGCTTGGCTGACCCAGAACTTCTGGTCGTCGGAGCCGTCCGGGTACAGCATCGCCGCGATGCTCATCAGATCCGAAACGCGGAATGCGGGGTCGTTCGACACATAGGTCAACGGGTTCCAGCGATGCGTGCGACGGTCTTCGGCGAACGGGTTGAACAGGAAGACTTCGTGGCCCTGACTGGCGCGCCACCCGCTGGTCAGGTCGAAGTTCTCCTGCTTGATGTCCAGGACGACGATCGACTCTTGATACTCCAAAAGGTTCGGGATCACGACACCGACACCCTTGCCCGAGCGCGTCGGCGCAGCAAGAATCACGAATTGCTGGCCGCTCAGTCGCACCAGCTTGCCATTGAACTTGCCGACGACAATGCCGTTTCCGGCGGGCTTGAACAGCCCATGCTTGGAGAGGTCGGCGGCGCCAGCGAAGCGCGCGTCACCGTGCAGGGCGCGCGCCTTGGGCTTGACGATGAGCACAACGACAATCGCCCAGACCAGCACCGGCAGGCTGAATCCAAGCGCGCCCGCAATCTTGATCTTGGTCGCGTAAGGCGCCACTTGGGGCAACCCAAGCGCGCTGAAATAGCGGTAGTAGGTGTCCCACCCGTACAGACCGGTGTCGAGCCGCAGCAACAGCAGGGTGAGATAGCCAGACAGGCAGTATCCGACTAGCACCGCCACCAGCGTGGCAATTGCGATGATTTTGGGTTTGGACATGCGCCCTTCTCCTTAGGCTTGCATCACGATGGCGGGCTAGCGACGCACGATTGGCTTATGGTCGACAAGCTCGGACTTGCGCCCGCCGCTCTCGCTCTCCACCAGCGAATCGATCCAGACCTTGGCCTGGTCCAGGGACAAATCCGGCGTGATCCGCGTACCCGCATCGGTCACGACGGCGTATGCCACGACGGCGTCGGGTGCGTACACCTCGTCACGCGTAATCGCCACAACACGATATCCGCCCCTGGTCAGCACGGTGTGCTGGTATTCGTCCATCGCCAGCCTTCCTTTCCGTCAGCGCGGTGGCGATGCTAAAGCAAGACGTGTGATGGTGAAAGCGGTATCGGCTAACTGGGCGGCGGTGGGCCGCGCTGACCCGCAAAACAGCCGCACTGAACACTTATTTCCCACACCCGAGGCACTTTCGGTGCGCTTGGGAGGAAGAGAGCGGCATTGGGAGTTCGTCCATCTGGGGGCGATACGCCCATGGCATCGCGCATCGTCCGAAACGTGCAGATCAGACAGAGGGCGCGGCACCTTTCGGCATCGCCGCGTACCTGGCTGGGGACGTTTTGACCGAAGACAGCCAACATCCATATGCGAGCGACATGCTTCAACATTGCCAATCGATACGCAACGCGCAGGCAGGCGGGCAGAGATGAAAGCACAGGAAGGCCGTGATTCCAGTAACGCAGACCCGAACTGACACATGCCAAAGCTGCAAGAGCTTTTGCGTTGGGTCACTTTGGGGGTCAATGGCAGACGTCGCTGCCGATCTTGAAACCACTCAAGCCTCTGTACCATCTGGACTTAGAGTGGTGGGCGGTACAGGGTTCGAACCTGTGACCCCTACCATGTCAAGGTAGTGCTCTACCGCTGAGCTAACCGCCCGAATCCTGCGTCAGCATTGCGCTGTGCAGGGCGCGCATTCTAGCGCAGGGTTTTACCGACCACAAGTCCTATCGTGTCTGCAGGGCGAGCCATCCGCCCTATCCCAAGCTGGCAGCCTTCAACTTCTGGATCTGGTCGCGAATCTGGGCTGCGGCCTCGAACTCCAGATCCTTGGCGTGCTGGTACATCTTCTGTTCCAGACTCTTGAGCTTGCCAGCGATTTCCGCAGGCTTCATGGCACGGTAATCGGGCGTCTCCTCTGCGACCTGGCGCGATTTCGAACGGCCCTTGCCCGACTTCTTCTCGGCCGCATCGTCGCGCGCGCCTTCCATGATGTCGGCGATCGGCCGCTCGACGGATTTCGGTGTGATGCCATGTTCCAGGTTGTACTCGACCTGCTTCTCGCGGCGACGATCGGTCTCGTCGATTGCCGCCTGCATCGAGCGCGTTATCTTGTCGGCATACAGAATGGCCTTGCCGCGCAGATTGCGTGCGGCACGGCCAATGGTCTGGATCAGCGATCCGGTCGATCGCAGGAAGCCCTCCTTGTCGGCATCCAGGATGGCCACCAGCGAGACTTCCGGCATGTCCAAACCCTCGCGCAGCAGGTTGATGCCCACGAGCACATCGAACTTGCCCAGGCGCAGGTCGCGGATGATCTCCACGCGCTCGACGGTGTCGATATCCGAGTGCAGGTAGCGCACCCGAATCCCGTGCTCGCCCAGATACTCGGTGAGGTTCTCGGCCATGCGCTTGGTCAACGTGGTTACCAACACGCGATCGCCGAGCTTGATGCGCTCGTGAACCTCGGACATGAGGTCGTCGACCTGCGTACCAACCGGACGGATCTCCACCACCGGGTCGATCAGACCGGTTGGGCGCACCACCAGTTCCGTGACTTCGCCGGCAGACTCGCGCACCTCATAAGGCCCCGGCGTTGCCGAGACATAGATGCTGCGTGGCGAACGCGCCTCCCACTCTTCGAAACGCAAGGGGCGGTTGTCCAAGGCGGACGGCAATCGAAAACCGAACTCCACCAGCGTCTCCTTGCGCGAACGGTCGCCCTTGTACATCGCGCCGATCTGCGGAATGGTCACATGCGACTCATCGATGACCAGCAGCGCGTCCGGCGGCAGGTAGTCGAACAGGGTCGGCGGCGGCTCGCCGGGCGCCTTGCCGGTGAGATGCCGCGAGTAGTTTTCGATACCGTTGCAAAAACCCACCTCGGCCATCATTTCCAGATCGAATTGCGTGCGCTGCGCCAGACGTTGCGCCTCGACCAGCTTGTTCTGCGCGTAGAGCTGTTCCAGGCGTTCTTTCAGCTCTTCCTTGATGGTGTCCACCGCACTCAACGTGCGCTCGCGCGTCGTGGCGTAATGGGTCTTCGGGTACACGGTGTAGCGCTGCAACTTGCGCAAGGTTTCGCCAGTGAGTGGATCGAACAAGGTCAGCTGCTCGATGTCGCCATCGAACAACTCGATGCGCAAGGCTTCGGTATCCGACTCGGCCGGGAACACATCCAACACCTCGCCGCGCACGCGAAAGGCACCGCGCGTCAGTTCGAACTCGTTGCGGGTGTATTGCAGATCGGTGAGATGGCGGATCAACTGGCGCTGATCGATGTGCTCCCCAACCGACAGGATCAGGCGCAGCGATAGATAGTCCTCCGGCGCGCCGAGGCCGTAGATTGCCGACACCGTCGCCACCACCAGCGAATCGCGCCGAGACAGCAAGGTCTTGGTCGCCGACAAGCGCATCTGCTCGATGTGTTCATTGATCGAACTGTCCTTCTCGATGAAAGTGTCCGACGACGGCACATAGGCCTCCGGCTGGTAGTAGTCGTAGTAGCTGACGAAGTACTCGACCGCGTTATGCGGGAAGAACGACTTGAACTCGCCGTACAGCTGCGCCGCCAACGTCTTGTTAGGCGCCATCACCAGCGTCGGCTTCTGCACCTGCTGGACCACATTGGCAATGGTGTAGGTCTTGCCCGAACCGGTCACCCCCAACAGCGTCTGTTTGGCCAGCCCAGCCTCGAAGTTGGTCACCAACTTGTCGATGGCGGCAGGCTGGTCGCCCGCTGGCGAGTATGGGGATACGAGCTGAAAACGGTCGGTCATGGAGCGGATCTCGGGGGGAGGCTGCACGAATTTACGGAGGCCAGCATCGGTAGAACCCTGACAGCCACGCAAGGAAAGACAGGGTTACCTGGCAAGCAACCAATGTTGAGACTGCTTGCTCCACTTCAAGGAGACGCGCAATGGACGCAGCAGGCTATTCGAGCGCGAGAGGGTACACCGCAGTCCAGTTGCTCATCGTGATGGCGATCATCGGAATCGGCGCAGCCATCGGCATGCCGAGCTTCAAAAGCCTCATCGAGTGGCAGCGAGCGACCACGCGCGTGCACCTGCTAACTGCGCACCTTGCAATGGCCAGAAGCCTTGCCGTCACCCAAGGCGGGCCTGTCAGCCTTTGCCCCTCCATGGATGGCACACGTTGCCGAACAGATCGCATCTGGAGCCAGGGATGGATTCTCTTTAAGGATCCAGGGCGCGATGGGCATCCGCCAAACGCTGCATCCGTGGTCAGAGTGGAGCAAGACTCCGCCACCGGCGGCATCGATATCGTCAGCACAGCTGGACGATCAATCGTTCGCTTCCTGCCGAACGGCCGCAGCAGCGGCACGAACATCACCATCAGCCTCTGCAGCAACGCCAGGCGACTCGCTGACGTGGTGGTCAACAACTCCGGAAGAGCACGCACTGTGCGCTACACCAGCCCTACCAGCTGCGCAGCCCGATGACCAGGCAAACAAAAAGCCGCGACACGTCGCGGCTTCTTGAACATCTTGGCGCCCGAAGTTGGACTCGAACCAACGACCCCCTGATTAACAGTCAAGTGCTCTAACCGGCTGAGCTATTCGGGCGGGGAGGCGAATCATAGGGGACTATCAGCCAAGTTGCAAGCCCCTTACGGAGCAACCATCACCAACAGTCGGATGCACCACCGGATGCCGAACGCACTCCCTTTTCATCGATGGTTAACGTACCGCAGCTCGTGTCTCCGCTTTGCGCGCCCTTAGGAACCGCACGGATTCTGAAGGCGGTCGCAGTTGGATTACCGTCATAAGAAACTTCGTAGAACGATGAGAGGCCTCCACCGCAAGCAGGAGGCGTGGGCGCCGCTGCGTAAGTCATCTTTGTCGTGTAGTAACGCTCCATGAATTGGGCACGCTCTTGCAGACAAGCAGCAGCAGAAGACCGTCGCGTTTTAATGACCGAATTCTTGTAGCTCGCCATTGCGATTGCGGCAAGGACACCAACGATCAGCACCACAATCATAATCTCGATCAGAGTAAAGCCCCTCTGACGTCTCGTCATTACAGAATAGTTCATCACTCGCTCCTGATCAGCTCACGCCAAGATACCCGCCGCATGCTCAACGCACTGCTGTTAGTACCCAGGCTAACGGTACTCGCATTATCAAGGGCCACCTGCATGATGTTACCGACAAAAATCGGATTATTGGGACTGCTATTCATCCCCAATCCGGAAACCGGACTGCCATTGAGCGTGTCACCCGTACTCGACCCGCCACTACCATCAAGATCGAAAAATGATTGAGGCAAACGCCCACCAGTAAATGGGTTGATCGCCATTACAAAGCCCTTACCACTGGGACTGCAGACATCGCCCGCATCAGGTATGCGGGTTGTGCCGATTAGTGCAGTACCCTGGAAGAAGTTAGGGACGACCATCCGCTCGCCTTGCCTGCCAGACACCGGCGAAATCAAATCCATATACCAGCCATTGATGCCCGGATTTGCCTGATCTTCGATGACACGCGCAGTAAATCCATTTACCGTGCCTTCGCTTAAAATATCAACTGAATTCAAAGTCGAACGATTTGCGATCGCTGCACCACTTCGGTCGACCAATCCGTACCAAGACTGCACATCTTTATTGGATAAATCGCCATCCGAAATATATTTTCCTGTCCCGAAGAACAGCCATGTCAAGCCAGTCGCCGGATCTTTTGCAGCGGTCGGAGCTGCAGTGATTGGCTGAGTCTGACCTCCATATGTCGCGGTAAACAACTTTGTCACCGTTGCAACGGTACCTACCATCGCAAAGCGCCACATATTTCCTTTTAAATCGCCCGCATAGATCCGATCCACGATCGAATTATTCGTGGACGACCAACCCAGCACGCCGGAGAGGCCATTAGCACCCGTTGCACCAGTTGCTATTTCTGTCACGGTCCCCGTCAGAACTCCGATGAGCACCAAACCAGCCCCATCATTACTGCTGTTAGGTCCATTACCTATCATCGTGAACCAAGCACCAGATGCAAGTTGCCCGATGATGGGCTTACCAAGGTTATTGCCCATGGATGAAATTTCGCCCGAAGTCTTATCCCACAATAACGAAATATTCCCCGGGTCTGTGACATCTAATGCAAAAGCGCCCCGACCACCTCGCCCAAGCGTGCCTACAAGCACTGAACGCCAGCGTCCTAATGAGACGTCATAGACATCTGAAACCGTGAGTTCGCCATCAACGTAATAACGATGCTCGTAATTCTGATTTGTATAAGACAGCAGATTAGTCATCGCTCCTTTGGGAACAAACGCAAACCTCTCGGCACCCGTGGCCGCATCGAACGCGTGAAGCATTCCGTCGTTGGCGCCGACATAAATGGTGGCAGATCTCGACGCTTGAGCAGCAGCAAAATTAGGGTAGATCGAGGCCCCCGCAAAAGTAGCGCCCGCATAAAGCCTCGCGTTCGGCGCACCCACATACACAGGCTGTGAATTCACAATATCACCCATGATACCGGTTCGCGTTCGCAGCGTACCACCATTGGCTTTTTCTGATGAACGGTCGCCGCGCAAATAATTTATCTGCGCCTGGCTTGCCGAGGATAGAGGCGTGGTCCCCAGATTGCCAAAGGTAAAATTGGAGAGCAAAGCAGGGCCTGCAAACTTAATTACACGCTGATCCCAGGCGGGAAATGCGCTGTTCGCACTCCAGGCTTGTGTGAGGCCTCCCGTAGCAGGATTCACATCATAGGCAACCATATCTCCACGCCAAGTGCGACTATAAAAAATCGACTGGTAAGTCCTTGCACCAGCTTCAAGCTTAGTCGTATTACTAGCCAACGAAGACCCGGAACCTTTCATTTCATCAATGATGCGCTCAAAAGCACGTTTGAGGCTGGTCACCATCTTGCCCGCGTCGGCAGCTATGTAGTAATTATCCGCACGTTGATAACCCGCCGTGTTATTGACGAGCTCGTTTGTAGTCCACCAGTCTGCGTTAGATAGCGGCGCCGTTCTAGTGGAAGAGTCGTAGCCTGTGGGAACTGTAAACCCACCATACTTAGCAGCCAGCCAGTACTGATTAGTTAGCTTACCCTTGTAATCGCCGTTTTCGACTACGTCAACCCAATGTGTGGATATATTTTGCTGCCCTTGCAAATCAGGACGAAGGTCTGTCGTATGCGCATGATAAGCTAGAGAAGCAATGTAGCCAGAATTTAACAAACCATTAAAATTGGCAGTTGTAGATCGGGAGAATGCAGTTGCCCGAGATTGACCTTCCATTATTAAAATGTTTGTTAACAACTTAACAACATCGACTGTGGTGTCAGCGGTAACTTCAGGAGGCACGCGCGGTGTCGCATCCACAGCCCCACCATTTGCCTCCACGCCGGGAAGATTTTTGTCACTATGCGTGTTGGTATCACCAATGCCCAAAATCACATTTGTCTGACACCAATAAGAAATAGGATCCAGTCCCTTCTGATTCCAGCCGGTAATTACGGGAAAGGCATCTGCCTGCTGATACTTGCCTGTAGCAGTCGTCGCAGTAAAGTTAGAATAAGCGGGAATATCACCCTGTTTTTTAAAGTAACGCAGAGCCGCATAATACAGCTCACTCACGTCATCGTTACTCTTAGTGTTCTTGCCAGTACTCATCTGACCAAACTTATTCAAATAATTGATAACGCCACTATTTGAGATGGTCATTCCTACCGCTGCGGTAGTGGCAGCTGCATCTGCCGTATCCGGATTCTGATAGAGGACGCCGGTAACAGGGTCCCACTCCTTTGCAACGTTGTCAGCCACGCCCTCTTCAGGATTATAGGTTTTTGGACCGACAAATTTCTGCCTCGCTCGCAAAACCCCCGTATCGACGCCATTCCCATCAATATTCAGGTAACCGAAAATACTATACTTTATCCGCTGCGAATACTCCTGAATAAGCCCTTCTGGCTTATAACCCTGAGAGTATTTAACGCAATTATCTTCCAGCCCGGCGGCATTATCGCAAACCTTCACGCGCACACTTAATTCAAAAACCGCGTCCGTGTCGTAGCGATCACACTGACGACCCGTTCGTTCCAAGCAACTTCCGTCTAGCGCATGAACGCTGGGGTTATACTCGTAACGCGGGCCTGTAGCGTTAGTATTTCCACCCAAATCAAGGTCTTGTGTGATCCACATCTTGTTCTGTAGACCATCAATGCGAATCATGACCTTATTCCACTTCGAAGCCATGACGCCAGCAATGACTGTACTACCTGTTACAGTACGACGAGGAAAATTCCCTGTATTTACTCGTTCACCGACTGCTTTCTCCAAAATCGTTGTAGTCGGCGTATCGACTACTCGATATCCACCCGTCATGGCCGAGCGAAAAGGATCAATTGTCTGAGTTGCTGCCCAGTTCAGAAAATTACCGGACCACAACGTGGCATCATTACAACGAAAGGAGGCATCTGGCGCTGGTGATGCTACCGGATAGAAATAACGCTTCGTCTCGTCTGCATCATAATTATATTTATAGCATTTTGCTGAATTAAAATACCCGACATATCGCGATCCAGTCGTAAACCCGCCAAGGTTAGCAACGCTAATTACAGTCGGAAATTCGACTGATGGGACTAATGCAAGATTCCCAGGAACATTACTTCCTACGAAGAGGGGCGACTGCGAAACATCGACTTCAGCGCCAGCGGCACCAGTAAAAGCGATAACAATGCCGGCGACCACTAGTAACAACCGGTCCTTGAGCGTAGATTGACTTCCGGAAGTTTTCATAGCGACGCCTTATTTCACTGTAACGTTGGTTTGCAAAACGACGAGCGCGCGCTGCCCAGCAACAGCTGGATTGACGCTTCTCGCAGTAACGCGATAGTAGTGCTCTAAAGACGTCCCACCAGAACCACCATATTGATTCTGATTAACGCTAGAGTTGAGACTCAGCTGATCCTCACTGGTCCGCTGTCCAAGGTATTGAATATAATACTGCGCCGAGCCAACCTGAAGTTTTTGCACCATACTTGCATCGACCCAGCATTCTTGAGTTCCAGCGGCACAGCCCGCGCCGTTGCCTGTATAGGTATTACTAGGCAGCGCATCGCAACAGCCGCAGTGGGGCAGACATAGCCTGCCACCTGACCCGCACCCGCTGCTGTTTGAATTACTTTTTCGGCTTCACGCAAGGCTCCTTCCGTTGCCTGGAACGCCAAACTGCGATCATACATATTTGCCGACATACGCTCTTCCATCAGCGTACTGCGCAAGACAGCCAAGCCTAGCAACGTCATTACTAGCAGCAACAGCAGCACTACAATGAGCGAAATTCCTGTTTGCTTGTAAACTCCACTACTCCGGCTCATGGGTTGCGATTCCTGATGCTGACGACAGAGGTCATTGTCCGGGTGAGTGGCTGCCCATCCGTACCTACAGAATCTGGTGATCGGACTGTAATGCTTAAGCGAACTGCAAGAACCGAACCCCAGTTGGATACTCCAGACGCATTTACATAAGTCGCGTCAGCGAGAGCGCCACCAGATGCAGTCAGGTACTCAATCTCCAGATCGGAAACATTTTCAGCCACCTCATTGCTTGATATGACCCCATTCGAACCAACCACATCTTGGTATAGGGAACTCCCCCCCCCCCTTGGCGGCGCTTTAACGTACCAACGAACTGCGCGAAGATTGGTGAGGATGGAGTTTCTTTCATATGTATAGCTGTTTGAGCCCGCCACGCAGACGCCCGGCAGACGCCCAAACCGATTACATGCGTTCTGCGAGGCCGAGCTGTAATTAACGCTAGTGCCGGAAACAGTCTGCATCTGAAATATTGCCAATTGCTGGCGATCACAAAGCAGTGCAACGTTTCCGCTCTGAAGCTCCAGAGCGGAGGCTGAAAGCGTGAGAATTTGGGTGGCCGCGATATGGGTGTTTACAGTGGCTCCGCCGGTGGCAGCCTCAAGGATCTGCACGGCATCAGTACCTGCGGATGAGCCGGCCAGCGCTCCATCCTCATAACCTTGCAATGGTTGCGCCCAGTTCTTCCACCACGTGGCAGTAGGCGCCGTTAATACATTTGCGACCGGCAGTGCTTTATCACATGGATTGGCGCCCGCCTCGCGAATATCTCGAGCGATTAGTTCAAAGCCGAGGCGCGCTGTCTCCTGGATTCTACCGACGCCTTCCGTCGCTGCATAAGCTTGGCGATTTGAGAGAAAAATTCCTATTGCCGCCCCTACCACAAGCAGGCCAAGAACCATCGATATCATCAGTTCGATTAAATTAAAACCGCCCTGTGATTTTACGAAACCTACTGAAAAATAATGGCTTTTCACAGTTGAGTCACCGTGGCCACCTGTTGCGCAGTTTCTCCTGCGCCATCCAGGTTTTGAGCGCGACTATCATCCCACTGGATAGTAACTTCGCAGTTACCATCCAAGCAAGCAATAGATCCGCATGTGGACGCGCTATCCCCAAGTGCGCGCTTAAGACTGGCGATCCAGAGAGCCTTATCTCTATCGGGCAAACTGGTCCCCGTCGGCACGTTACACAGCAAGCTACCGGTATTATATCCGCCAATCATTGCAACGTCTCTGTTCGCACGCATTGCATCGAGAATAGTGTACGTCTGCATTACGACCTCGCTACGCCGGAGTGCGCCCTGATTGTTGCGTAAAGCTGTTGTCTGCATAGCGGCAATGCCAAGCATCCCAATCCCCATTACCAAGACGGAAATCATCACCTCAATTAGGGTTACGCCGCTCATTTTTTGTGGTGTAGTCATTTTCATGAGTTTCTGAGTGACTTAAGAGTCCGTAGGTGTAGGGCAAGATGCGCCCACTGCGCGCTCAATTGAGACTCGCCCGCCCCCGCTTATAACAACATTGCGAATGTTTTGAGCTGGGGACGTTGTCGTCATACAGACGGAAATCTTTCCGACTAAAGGAGCTCCTGCGCCTGTTCTTGCGATTCCGTCGGGAGAGAAAGAAATACGGTCATTCAGGGAGTTGACTGCCGGACTAGCATCTACCACCAAGCCTGATCGAATTTGACTTACCCGAAGTACCTGACCAGTCCGCACCACAACTGTGATGGATTGCGTCCAAGCGCCTCCCGTCGCACATGTGCTTCCGTTATCACTTCTGCAGACTGCCACCGTTGAATTCTGCCGAACCGCCTCGGATCGAGCCAGTTGGAGCGCCGCGACCATTTCGTTTGCGCTAGCGGTCAACCTGCTGCTGCGAATCAATGTGCCGAATGCAGGAACAGCGACAGCCATCACGATCGCCAGGACCGCCACCGTAACCATAAGCTCAATCAGCGTAAAAGCAGATTCACGCCTACCAAAGGCGGCCTTGCGAATAAGAGTGCCCATTTGCCCCCCAGATTTCCCCGTGCTGACGGTATCGAAGACCATCTCCACACGCCACTTGTGCCCGACGGGCGGCTTGACGCGACAGGCAAACGGCGCGACTAGCTGTTCTTGCCTTATGATTTGTTATGCCCGAGCCGTCCACTCAGCCCCTGATGCAAGCGCAAAGGGATCCTCTGGAATCTCTCAGCCACCCAGCAAGTCTCCTGTGGGTACTGATAGCAGGAGAGTGCGTGGCAGCGATTTTGGCGATGGCTCCCGGCTACTCTGCAAACCGTTGGGTGTATTTCGGTCTTGCTTCGCTCGGAGTTCAGTGGGTGTCACTACTGACATTGGCAAGCTTGATGGTGTTAAGGAAAGTGCTGTCGGGACGCCATGCGCTGTTGATCGCTTGCACAGCCCTGGCGCTTATGCAGGTTGTGACCCTGGCTGTAACAGCATTGGTGTTCTGGACGCTGGGTGACTATCTACACTTGGGCGATCACCATTGGCGTGCGCTTGCATTCCAGCTTTCAGGAGTAGCGCTGCTGATTGCAATGTTAGGCATGGGCGCCTTGCACAATCATCTCCGGCTACGGCAACTGGCCGTACGTGCAAAACAAGCAGAACTCGACGCGCTGACGGCTAGAGTTCAACCGCATTTCTTGTTCAATACCCTGAACATGGCGGTCGCGCTGGTGCATGCGAAACCTCAACAAGCAGAGCAATTACTCCTAGATCTATCGGAACTGTTCAGAGCAGCATTGGGCGGACCAGACGACGTACATCTTGCAGACGAGATCATGCTAGCCAAGCGCTATCTAGATATCGAATCGTTAAGATTCGGAGCGCGCCTACGTGTTCGCTGGATCCTTCCCGCTCCCCTACCAAACATTTTACTTCCGCGATTGACGTTACAGCCGCTCATAGAAAACGCTGTACACCACGGCGTCGAAGGAACAACCGACGGAGGTGAGATAACAATTGCGGTCATCGATAGCCTGGGCTCGGTCAGAATTGAGGTAAGAAATACGCTATCCAACATAGCGAATGGCAGACCAAATCCGGGCCACGGCATTGGTCTTCCCGCGTTACGCGGCCGCTTGGCGGAGAGCGGCCGCGCGACCCTATCGATTCAAAAATCCGAATTCGCGTTTCTTGCGACCATCAGCCTGACCAATCAAGTCACCACCCGATAACAAGGCCGATAGTCCCCCGAGATCTTCATCCGGCGCTGCTCGACAAAGCCGCGCAGCAGCTCATCCAGGGCCTGCATGATCTCGGGATCACCGTGGATTTCGAAGGGGCCGAATTCCTCGATGCGGCGCATGCCGTCTTCCTTGACGTTGCCGGCGACGATGCCGGAGAAGGCGCGGCGCAGGTCGGCGGCCAGGGCCGGCGCCGGGCGGCCGTGGTGCAGGTCGAGCGCGGCCATCGCTTCGTGGCTGGGCTCGAAGGGCTGCTGGTACTCGAGCGGGATGTGCACGGACCAGTTGAAGTAATACGAGTCCTTCTGGTCCTTGCGGTGCGCGCGCACTCCGTGGACCCCTTCGGCCATACGGCGCGCGACGGCGACCGGGTCGCCGACGATGATCTCGTAGCGCGAGGCGGCAGCGTCGCCCAGGGTGAGGCGAATGAAACGGTCGATCTGCTCGAAGTACGGCGCGGCGATGGTCGGGCCGGTGAGGATCAGCGGGAACGGCACGTCCGCGTTTTCTTCGCGTAGCAGGATGCCGAGCAGGTAGAGAATTTCCTCCGCGGTGCCGACACCGCCCGGGAACACCAGGATGCCATGTCCGATGCGGACGAAGGCCTCAAGGCGCTTCTCGATGTCCGGCATGATCACCAGATGGTTGACGATCGGGTTCGGCGATTCGGCGGCGATGATGCCTGGCTCGGTGACGCCGATGTAGCGGGTATTGTGCTTGCGCTGCTTGGCATGCGCGATGGTGGCGCCCTTCATCGGCCCCTTCATGGCGCCCGGGCCGCAGCCGGTGCAGATATCCAGCCCGCGCAAGCCAAGCTCGTAGCCGACCTGCTTGGTGTAAAGGTATTCATCGCGCGAGATGGAATGTCCGCCCCAGCATACGACCAGGTTCGGATCCAAGGGCTGCAGGATGCGCGCATTACGCAGCTGGCCGAACACGGCATTGGTGATGCCTTCGCTGGTGTCGAGATCCGCGCGTTGCGCTTCGAGCTCGATGGCCATGTAAGCGAGGTCGCGGACGACGGCAAACAACAGTTCGGCCACGCCGCGGATGATCTCGCCATCGACGAAAGCCATTGCCGGTGCGTTGATCAGATCGATGCGGATGCCGCGATCCTGCTGATTCACCTGGATGTCGAAATCCGGGTAGAGATCGCGCGCAGCGCGCGGGTCGTCCGATGCGCTTCCGCTGGTCAGCACGGCCAGCGCACAGCGGCGCAACAGCTCATGCATGCCACCGCTGGATGCATCGCGCAACCGGGGCACTTCTGCCTTGGACAACACATCCAGACCACCACGCGGGTAGATCCGCGCATCCACCACCGGCAGCGCCCGTGCTGCCGTACTGCTGAGTTCCATAGCATGCTCCTGTCGTATGCACGGAACTTTAGCGTACTCACCCGCACAAAAGAAAACGGCCGGGAGACCCCGGCCGTTTTTGCAAACATCGACACGCTAGCCGGCTTTAGAACTGGTAGCGGAAGCCCAGCTGCAGCGCCCAGCGGGAGATGCCCTTGTCGTCGTAGACGGTCGCGGCATCCGGCTCATTGAAGCGGTAAACATACTTGCCAGTCGCCGCGTCGATACCGCCGTATTCAGCAACACCCTTGAAGCCCGGGAATGCGTACTCATCGACGCGGCCCCACTTCTTGTTGAGCAGGTTGCCCACGTTCATGACGTCGACCCAGATCTGCGCCTTGTTGCCATCGAAGAAGCCAGGAAGCTCCTGCTCGATGTGTAGATCGAACTGGTTGACCCAGGAATTACGTACCGCATTGCGGCCAGCAACCTGGCCCTTGTGCGTGGACAAGTACTGGTCATTGTTGACGTAGTTCCAGAACGCGTTTTCTTCGGCCGCGTTACGGAACAGCACATCGCCGCGCGCCGCCGGGATGTACAACAGGTCATTGGAGCGACCGTCGCCATTGGCATCGTTGTCGAACGTATAGCTGTAGGGACGACCGCTGCGGCCTTGATACACCAGACCGACCTTCGTTGCAAAATCGCCGAAGAAATTATGCTTCCACTGCAGCGTACCCAGGAAACTGTCCTTGATTTCGTATGCCGAGGTTGCATTGACCTCTTCATTCGCCTGGAAGGTTGCGGTGTTGAGCAGCTGCGACCCCGAAGTGGAACTGGTCAGACCGCTGACTTCTTTCGCGTTCGAGTAGGTGTAAGCCAAGCTCCACGACCAGTCGCTGTCGTTGAACGGCTTGTTCAAGCCGACAGTGAAACTTTGCGAGCCACCCTGATCGGTGGGGCGCGCAATGATGGCATCGTTGAAGCTCATGTTGCGACCAGCACGGATATCGGTACCGCTGTTCACACATGACGAACCAGCCGCCACACCCGTTTCGCGGAGACATGCATTACCCAGGGAATTCCAGTTAGCCGGATTGCGGCCATTGGCATTCCAGTAGATATCACGACCATCCTGGCCAACTGCCGTCGGATTACCGAGATTGAGCTGCTGGTAATAAATCGCTTCCTTGACCTTGGTCACCACACCTTCCATCGAGGCGACGATGCCGTACCACGGCAACTCGGTATCGAAGGCGAGGTTTGCTTTCCAAACGGACGGCTGGCTCAGATCCTTGTCAACAAAGTCGACCGACTGCGTGGCGCCCGATGTTCCGCGCGGCTGGTTGTTGATATCCGGCGTGAAGCGGATACCACTGTTGGACGCGTTGTTGAAGTTGTAATCGGTATAAGCCAAACCAGTATTGGAATACGGATTGGACAACCAAACCGACGCGGCAGCACCCTGGAACAGACCAACGCCGCCACGCAGCTGGGTCGGACGATCTGCATCGAAGGTGTAGTTGAAACCAAAGCGCGGCTGCCACAAGCCGTTGCCGTCAATGGTTTCATCATTGCGAAGACCGAATGCGTTGAACGCAGCCTGGTTGAACTGCGGCGAGTTCTTCACCATCGGCTCGTCATAACGCAGGCCGAAGTTCAGTGTCAGGTTGCTATTGACGGCCCAAGAATCCTGCAAGAACACGCCCACATTCCGCATGCCCCACTTCGCAGCGATATTGTCGATACCGGTGGGCGAATACGAGTAACGATACGCGTTCGGCAAATTTGCCTGGTAATTGGCAACCGAGTTGAAGGTGTAGCTACCGAAAACACGCGGACCATACAAGTTGTAGATGTCGTTGTCTTCGTAGTCGAACCCGAACTTGACCGTGTGGTCATTCAAGAACAACGTGCCGGCGAAGAACGCGTTCCAGGTTTCGGTGCGCAACTCGTTAGCCTGAGTATTGGCTTCAGTACCCAGATTTAAGGTGTTGTTGCCGAAACGCACGGCGATGGCCGGCAACTGCGATGCCGCAGTACGAACTGCCGAGTAATCGCGATAAGACACCTTGGCTTCGGTCGAGAAAGTATCGGTCCAGTCGCTGAACAACTGACCGGTGTAGGTCTCGAGTTCGAAGTCGCGCACATAGTGGTACGAGTTCAACGCCAGCTGATTGTTGCCGAACCCATTGAGATTGGCCGTGCTCTGCTCGGACTTGCCATAGCGAAACGAACCACGATGCTTGTCGCTGATGTTCCAATCCAGCTTGAAGCCCTTCTCTTCTGAATCAGAATCCAATGCCGGCAAGGCCAGGGTCCCAGGGTCGAAGCCATAGACATTGCGCGAGATATCGATCACCTGATCGACCTGCGCCTGGGTAATACCGACTTCATTGCTGGCACCAGAACCGGCTGGACCGTAGCCACTGTTACCGGTAAACACACCCTTACCCTTGTACTTCTCATAGTTGGCGAAGAAGAACAATTTGTCCTTTACGATCGGGCCGCCCAGAGTCAGACCATACGTCGCTTCGTTGTCGAACAGCTGCGGGCGGATGTTGTTCTGATTCTTGCCCGACCAGTCGTTCTCGCGATAAGTGCCGTAGACCGAACCATGGAATTCGTTGGTGCCCGACTTGGTGACGGCATTGATCACGCCACCGGTGCCGCCACTGATCGTCACGTCGTAGTTGGCCACGTCCACCGAGATTTCATCGATGACGTCCATCGAGAACGGCTGGCGCGGGGTCGGCAGACTGTTGGATTCCAGACCGAAGGCGTCGTTGGTGCTGATGCCGTCGACGCGGATCGCGTTGTAGCGCGGGTTCTGGCCGGCGATGGAGATTTCGTTGCGCGCCTTGTCGGTTTGCGCAACGCGCGGATCCAGACGCACATAGTCCTGCAGGTTACGGTTGATCGACGGCAGCGACTCGATTTCTTCGCGGGTCACGTTGGTGCCGGTACCCATCTTGTTGGCGCTGAAAATGGCCGAGCCGTAATTGCCGGCGATTGCCTGCACGGTGCCCAGCGTCGCCAAATCGCCGCCCAGAGCGGCATCGACCTGGTTGACCTTGTCCAGATTCAGATACACGCCTTCGCGGGTGGTGTTGCCAGCGCCCGAAGCGGTAATGGTGATGGTGTACGGCCCGCCCACACGCAAGCCGCGCGCGTTATAGCGTCCGCTGGCATCGGTGGTGGCGCGGCTGACCGTTCCGGACTCCACGTGCGTAATGGTGACTTCGGCGTTCGGGACGGGCTGGCCGCCACTGCCGGTCACCAGGCCGGCGACGCCAGCCGAGGTGCTTTGCGCAAACACAGGAGCGGCGGCGAGCGCGGCAACAAGGCCAAGCGTCAGCTTGGACATGCGGAGATAACGGGGGTGGGTCATTTCGGTAGCCTCGATACAGGTTGGGCAGTGACAAAAAGGCGCAGTCAGCCCAACCGTTCCCGGGGGTGGGCTGCCGATGATCTGGGGTCCCTTGCCGCGCGACTGGTTGCTGCCGCAACGGTTAACAACAGATTAACACGCTAAGCCCTGATTGTGACGACGGCGTGACAAACTTCGCGCGCTGCTACATGAACTGCGAAGGTCAAGGCGTAATCGCCAGATCGTGCAAGGTCGCAACTTGAGCGAGACGCCTGTCGCGCCTTTGAAGCTACGAAGTGACCAAATTGGGGCAAATCGCCCAAACGCTTGCATTCGGCCATGGCGTGCGTGCTGCACATGGGGTTGCCATCTGTCGATGCGCCCCACCGAATATGACATTCCACCTGCACTCATGCGTCAGTGAAGGATCAACCTCAAGACAGTCGCCAGCGGCCAAGGGCTGCGCCGCCTTCATCGTCCAGAGCCCATTGCGTCGCACCGCTAGATGTCCGGACGCGACGGCGCGCTGGTTGCCGGCACCATGGACCGTGCGCACGTAACCCACGGCCAGTGCGGGTTGAAACCCGCACTATCGACGCATGTCGACGCCCACACGCGGCGCGATCGGCAAGCCGCCCGGAGCTGCGCTAGATCGACACCGGCAGCTTGAAGTACGTGCCCAGGCCGTCCAGGAACATCTGTACCGAGATGGCGACCAGCAGCATGCCCATCAGGCGCTCGATGGCCGTCAGGGCGCGGTGGCCGAGCAGTTTGTACAGTAGCGGCGCGGCGGCCAGGATCGACGAGGCGCCGATCCAGGCGATCATCAGCGCAAGGCTCCAGTCCCACAGCCGCGTGGGCTCGTTGCTGCCCATGAGCATCACCGCGGCCATGCCGGACGGGCCGGCCACCAGCGGGATGGCCAGCGGCACGATGAAGGGTTCGCCGTCGGGAATTTCGCCCATCAGGCCTTCGGGCCGCGGGAAGATCATGCGGATGCCGATCACAAACAGCACGATGCCGCCGGCAATGGCCACCGATTCCTGGCGCAGGTGCATCAGCTCCAGCGCGTACTTGCCGCCCCACAGGAACGCCATCAACACGCACAGCGCGATCAGCAGTTCACGCGCAAGCACGAAACGCTGGCGCTTGGGCGGCAGCGGCTTGAGCACGCTGAGGAACACTGGAATGTTGCCCAGCGGGTCGAGAATCAGAAACAGCAGCAGCGCCGCAGAAAGAATGGTCATACCTGCGGACTCCAGATCGCACCGCGATGCGTCACCCCTGCGGCTGACAGCATGCTGACGCATGCAGGTGCGTAACGTGCGGCATCGACCGCGTCGTTGTCTTCGTGATGGGTGAAAGCGCGTGCGCGCAATGCGGTGCGCATCGGGCCGGGCTGCAGGCCGCCGACGCGGACCGGGCCGGCGGCGGTTTCATGATGCAAGGTGGCGATCAAGCCGCGCTGCGCATGTTGGGCGGCGCCATACGCCCCCCAATAGGCCTGACCTACGCGCGCGGGGTCGTCCACAACGAAGACAGCTGCCGCATCGTCCTGCTGCCGCAACAGCGGCAGGCATGCCTGGGTCAGCCAGGCGCGCGCGGTCAGGTTGACATGCAGGCTGCGTGCGAAATCTGCGGGTGAGACGAGTTCGGTTGGCGTCAGGCCGGAAAAGTCGGCAGCGCACTGCAGCAGACCATGCAGGCCACCAAGCTCGGTCTGCACCCGTTGCGCAAGCGCGGCGTAGTCGTCCGGGGTGGCGCCGGCCAGATCCAGCGGATACAACAGCGGCTCGGCACCCAGCGCTGCAACCGCGTCGTAGACGCGCTCCAGCGGGCGCACCTTGCGACCAAGCAGCACTACCGTGGCGCCTGCAGCCGCGCATGCCTGCGCCGCGGCGGCGCCCAGGCCACCGGCGGCGCCGGTGATCAGCACGACGCGCCCCGACAAGGCAGCCGACTGCGGCTGGGCCTGCACCGAACTCACGGCTGGTACGCCTCGCTGACGATGCGCTTGAGCTCGCCGGCTTCGAACAGTTCCAGCGTGATGTCGCAGCCGCCGATCAGCTCGCCATGGATGAACAGCTGCGGAAACGTGGGCCAGTTGGAGTAGCGCGGCAGATTGGCGCGCACTTCGGGCTCTTCCAACACGTTGACCGTACGCAGTTGGTCGGCACCGGCGGCCACCAGGGCCTGCACGGCGCGACTGGAAAACTCGCACATCGGAAATTGCGGGGTGCCTTTCATGAACAGCACGATCGGGTGTTGTTCGACTTCGGCCTGGATCCGTTCCATCACCGGCATTGGACTCTCCTGACTGGGAGCGGCAGGCCCGACCGCCGGGTCGGATAGACTTCCGCAAAGGCGCGCATTGTAAGCCTTCAGCGCGACCTGTCGCCGCACTCCCTTCGCTGCCACTGCCATCATGCCGATCGAACACGTTGCACTGCCCTATTCCCGCGCCGCCCTGGAACCGCATCTGTCGTCTGCGACGTTGGAGGCGCATCACGGCGTCTGTCACCGCAGCGAGGTCGAACAGCTCAACGCACGCCTGGAAGGCAGCGAGTTTGCCGAGCTGACGCTGGAAGACATCATCGCGCAGGCGCAGGGCACGTTGTTTCATCTGGCCGCACAGGTGTGGAACCACAATTTCTATTGGCAGTGCCTGCGTCCGCGCGCTGGCGGGGAGCCGCTTGGGCGGCTGGGCGACGGCATCGCCAAATCGTTCGGCGACTTCGTGCATTTCAAGCAGGAGTTCAATCGCGTGGCCCTGAGCACGTTCGGCTCGGGCTGGGTGTGGCTGGTGCAGCGCCCGGACGGCGCGCTGGCAGTAGTCGCCACACCCAATGCCTCCACCCCGCTCACCGGGCCAGACATTCCGTTGCTCGCCTGCGATATCTGGGAGCACGCGTATTACCTGGACTACCAGCAGGATCGTGCGCGCTATCTGGAGGCTTTCTGGAAGCTGGTCAACTGGGATTTCGTCGCAAGCCGGCTGGGCTGACCTGGCCGCTCAGTTTCCAGCCGCAGATGCGGACCGGCTCATCTGCTGACACATCGCAGAACGGGTCCGCGTCCGACACCGACGCGCCCGCGCAAACGGAGGTGTCGTCGCGCGTGATCGCAACCGAAACGCTGCGCGCCTCACCCTTCGTTCAAACGCGCAACCACCGGCCGAGCTTGCGCATCGCGCTGCAACGCCGCGCCGGCATCGCTCACCGCCAGTGCCAGCGCCTGCGCTGTCTCCGCGCGCAGCGTTGCGTGCCCCACCTTGCGTCCATCGCGCGCTTGCTTGCCGTAGTCGTGCCAATGCCCACCGGGCACCGCCAGAAACGCCCTGGCCTCTGGCATCGCGCCCAGCCAGTTGAGCATGCAGGCGTGGCCGCGCATCGCAGTACTGCCCAGTGGCAAGCCAAGGACGGCCCGCACATGATTTTCGAATTGCGAGGTCTCGGCACCTTCGATGGTCCAGTGCCCCGAGTTATGCACGCGCGGCGCCATTTCGTTGGCAAGCAACTCGCCGTCGCGCACGAACAGTTCCAGCGCAAATACGCCGACATAGTCGAGCTTTTCCGCCACGGCACGCGCGTGCGATTCGGCCGAGGCTTGAAGGGCCGCCTCCACGCTCGCCGGTGCCAGGCTGGCCGACAGCACACCGTCCACATGCCAGTTTTCGGTCAACGGCCAAGCGCGGAATTCGCCATCGCGGCCGCGTACTGCAACCACGCTGACCTCGCGCTGGAACGGCACGAACGCTTCCACGATCAACCCGACGTGCGCCGCCTGGGCGCCAAGCGCGTCCCACGCTGCATCGGCATCGGCGAGCGTCTTGATCCGGAACTGGCCCTTGCCGTCGTAGCCGAAGCGGCGCGTCTTCAGCACGCAGGGCGTACCGATCCGCGCGAGCGCTGCGTCCAGGCCGGCGCGGTCGTCGATCGCGGCAAACTCGGGCACCGGAATGCCGAGTTCGCGGAACAAGGTTTTTTCGCTGAGCCTGTCCTGCGCAACCGCAAGCGCCGCCGGACTCGGAAACACCGGCACCTGGGCGGCAAGTTGCTGCGCGCTGGCGGCCGGCACGTTTTCGAAATCGAAGGTGATCACGTCCACCTGCCCGGCGAATGCGGCAAGGGTCGCCACGTCATCGAACGCGCCAACCTGCAGCGGTGCCACCTGGCCTGCGCAGGCATCGGCTGCCGGATCGAAGACCGCAAAGCGTATGCCGAGCGGCGCACCGGCCAGTACCAGCATGCGCGCCAGCTGACCGCCACCGAGAATGCCGACCGTGCTCATTGGCGCGGGTCGTCGCTGGCCATGACATCGTCGGTCTGCTTGGCGCGGAACTGCGCCAGCGCCTGACCGACCTGCGCCTGCTCGGGCGCCAGCATGGCCGCCGCAAACAACGCCGCATTGGCCGCGCCCGCATTGCCGATGGCGAAGGTGGCCACCGGAATGCCTGCAGGCATCTGCACGATCGACAGCAGCGAATCCATGCCGTTCAGCGCCTTGGACTGCACCGGCACGCCGAGCACCGGCACTGCGGTCTTGGCGGCCAGCATGCCCGGCAGGTGCGCCGCGCCGCCGGCGCCGGCAATGATCGCGCGCAGTCCGCGTGCGCCCGCCTGCTCGGCGTAGGTGAACAAGACGTCCGGGGTGCGGTGCGCCGAGACCACCTTGACTTCGTACGGCACGCCCAGCGCGTCGAGCTTCTGAGCTGCATGTTGCATGGTCTCCCAATCCGAACGGGAACCCATCACGATGCCGACCAGCGGCGCGGAGTGGTTGGAGGTCATGGCCCTGCCCTGCGGTAAAGACGTATTCTAGCCAATCTCCACGCAAGACAAGACTTCGATGGATCGCAAATTGCTCGACCTGCTGTGCTCGCCCGACACCCGCCAGCCGCTTTCGCTGCTCGACGGCAAGGGCCTGGAAGCACTCAATGCCGCCATCGCAGGCGGAACCCTGCAGCGCGCCGACGGCGCCGCACAAACCCAGCCGCTGCGTGAAGCGCTGATCACCCGCGACCGCAAGCAGATCTTCCGCGTCGACGACGGCATTCCGGTGCTGCTGGCCGAAGAAGCCATCGCCACCGCACAAATCGCCGACTTCCCCGAGAAGTGAGCCTGTCTCAGCACACCAACGTGCCGGCCGCGCCGCCCGCCGAATCGATCGACGCCGACGTAGCGCGTGCCCTGGCCGAAGACATCGGCAGCGGCGATGTCACCGCCGCACTGCTACCCGACCAAGCCGACAGCGCCTACCTGCTGTGCAAGCAGGACGCGGTCATCGCCGGCCGCCCCTGGTTCGATGCCACCCACCGCGCGCTCCACCCGCAGGTACGCATCGACTGGCACGTGCACGAAGGCCAGCACGTCGGCGCCGGCACGGTGCTCGCGCTGTTGCAGGGGCGCAGCCGTAGCCTGGTCAGTGCCGAACGCACCTCGCTCAATTTCATGCAGACACTGTCTGCCACGGCGACCACCACCGCGGCGTATGTGGCTGCGGTGGCCGGGACGCGCGCGCGCATCCTGGACACGCGCAAGACGCTGCCGGGCCTGCGCGCCGCGCAGAAATACGCCGTGCGCTGCGGCGGTGGCGACAATCACCGCATCGGCCTGTTCGACACGGTGATGCTCAAGGAGAACCACATCCGCGCCGCCGGTTCGCTGAGCGCGGCCGTGCGTGCCGCACGTGCGCAGCAACCGCAGCTGCCGCTGGTGGTGGAAGTGGAAACGCTGGAGCAACTGCACGAAGCACTGCAGGTTGGCTGCACGCGCATCCTGATCGACGACTTCGACCAGGCCATGCGCCGAGAAGCGGTGCGTCTCGTTGCTGCGCTACAGCCGGAACGACGCATTCCGCTGGAAGTCTCCGGCAGCGTGGATCTGGCCGGCATTCGCGCAATTGCCGAAGACGGGGTGGACTGCATCTCGATTGGCGGACTCACCAAGCATGTGCAGGCAGTGGATCTGTCGCTCAAACTCGGCCCACCGCCAGCGCGCTGATTTCACGCGTGCGCGCAGCCGGCTCTGGCAGCCTGCTGCGATTGTTTCCGTGCAGGACCTGCAATGACCGTCAAACCTTGGCCGTGGATCTGCTTCTTGCTGGCAGGTATCGGAAGTAGCGCTGCGGCTGCGGAGGTGTGCGATATCCCGCCACGGTTCGGAACGAGTCCCGCCGCGATCGCCATCGTGCGCAGCGCCTGCAATGAGCATCGGTTGTGGCAACGCCCGTTTATCGATGCCAAGGGACGCTTGGCCAGCCTGGGCGTCACCGAAGCCGAATCGGGCTATCTCGCCGATCACGGCTTGGTCGCCTGGCAACGCGTTGCAGGCTACTGGCGCGACAGTGGCACGCTTGCGTCCATGGGCGGACGCCCCGGCGCATCGAGCTGCGCGGCACTGGATGGTACGCGCTACACCGCCAGCGACTGCCGCGCATTTCTGATCGACAACCCATGGTCGGCCGCTTTCATCTCCTGGGTGATGACGCAGTCGGGGCTGAGCGGTTTTCATCGCTCCGCGCGCCATCTGGATTACATCCGCAGCGCCTACAACGACGGCACTACCGGACCGTACCGGTTCACCGATCCAGCGGTCGAGAAGCCGGCGCCCGGCGATCTGCTGTGCCTGCTGCGCGGCCGCAGCACCGCGTTGGGCTATGCCGGCCTGAAGGCCGCGCTGGGCGGCAGCGCACCGATGCCATGGCAGTCGCATTGCGATGTGGTGGTGGCCGCCAACGTCGGCGGCGATCGCACGCTGTATCTGATCGGCGGCAACGTATTCAACACGGTGATGATGCGCAAGATGCCGCTGGATCGCGCCGGCCGCGTGGTGTGGCCAACACCGCAATCGGACAGCAGCCAGGACCAGAACGAAGACAGCCTGGGCATCGCCAGCGAATGCACGCCGGCGCACGAAGACCTGTGCGACTTCAATCGCCGCGACTGGGCTGCGCTGTTGAAGCTGCGTCCTGATGCGGCGATGGTTGCGCCGCCAGCCACTGCGCCGCTGCCGACACCCGACACCGCACCCACAGAACAAACGATGCCGCCGGGCTTCCCACGCGTCGTGCCGCCGCGTCCGCAAACGCAGCAAGCGCCGACGGAGCAGCAAGGATAGATCGAAGCAGTAACGCCGGGCGTGCCCTCATCGGTCCCTGCGGGGCACCTTCTCCCGATGGAAGAAGGATTCAAAGCCCCTCTCCCGCGGGAGAGGGCTTGAGGTGAGGGTACGGTGCGAAGCCCTTGCTCGCCTTCACCCCATTCAGCGTTGCACGCCCCCGTCCAGCGCTGAGCGCCACCTTCTCCCGAGATGAGAAGGAATCCAAGCCCCTCTCCTGCAGGAGAGGGGTTGGGGTGAGGGTACGGGCAAGCCACTTACGTTCCGAATATCACCAGGCCTTGCACGTACCTCATCCGCCCCCTTTTGGGCACCTTCTCCCAGAGCGAGAAGGGGTCAAGTGCACAACAAAAAAGCGGGCCGAAGCCCGCTCTTTTGTCATGCATCACGCGTGATGCATCAGCACGCTGCGATTACTCGGCCGACGCCTGCACGCCTTCGCCTTCTTCCACTGCCTTGATCGACAGACGGATGCGGCCCTGCTTGTCCACTTCCAGCACCTTGACGCGGACCAGATCGCCTTCCTTCAACTTGTCGCCGACCTTCTCCACGCGCTCGCTGGAAATCTGCGACACGTGCACCAGGCCGTCCTTGCCCGGCAGGATGGTGACGAACGCACCGAAGTCCATGATCTTGGCGACCTTGCCTTCGTAGATGCGGCCCGGCTCCACGTCCGAGGTGATCTGCTCGATGCGCGACTTCGCAGCCTGCGCGGCAATGGCATTGACCGAGGCGATGATGATCGTGCCATCGTCCTGGATGTCGATCTGCGTACCGGTTTCCTTGGTGATGGCCTGGATGGTCGAGCCACCCTTGCCGATCACTTCGCGGATCTTGTCCGGGTGGATCTTGATGGTCAGCAGGCGCGGCGCGTAGTCGCTCAATTCCTGACGCGGGGTGGTCAGCGCATGCGCCATCTCGCCCAGGATGTGCAGGCGGCCAGCCTTGGCCTGCTGCAAGGCCTGCTTCATGATCTCTTCGGTGATGCCTTCGATCTTGATGTCCATCTGCAGCGCGGACACGCCTTCGGCAGTACCGGCCACCTTGAAGTCCATGTCCCCGAGGTGATCTTCGTCACCCAGGATGTCGGAGAGCACGACGAAGTCGTTGCCTTCCTTGACCAGACCCATTGCGATACCCGCGACCGGCGCCTTGATCGGCACGCCGGCATCCATCAGCGCCAGCGAGCTGCCGCAGACCGATGCCATCGAGGACGAACCGTTGGACTCGGTGATTTCCGAGACCACGCGAATGGTGTACGGGAATTCTTCCAGGGTCGGCATCACAGCCAGCACGCCACGCTTGGCCAGGCGGCCGTGGCCGATTTCGCGACGCTTCGGCGCACCGAAACGACCGCACTCGCCCACCGAGTACGGAGGAAAGTTGTAATGGAACAGGAAGTTTTCCTTGTACTCGCCCGACACTGCGTCGATGACCTGACCGTCGCGCGCGGTGCCCAGGGTGGTGATCACGATCGCCTGCGTCTCGCCGCGGGTAAACAGCGCCGAGCCATGGGTACGCGGCAACACGCCGGCCTTAGCGCTGATCGGACGCACGGTGTCCAGTGCACGGCCGTCGATACGCACCTTACTGCTCAACACCGAACCACGCATGGTCTGGTATTCCAGCTCGCCGAATTCCTTGGCCAAATCACCGGCAGCCCAGCCTTCGATGGTGGCGCGCGGCGCCAGTGCGCCCAGCACGTCCTTCTTGATCGCCGAAATCGCATCGCGGCGCTGCAGCTTGTCGCGCACCTGGAATGCCGAAGCGAGCTGGTCGCCCACCGCTTCCTTCAGTGCGGCGATCATGCTCTCGTTCTTTGCCGGGGCCACCCAGTCGGACGGCTTGGTGCCGGCTTCGACGGTCAGCTCGTTGATGACGTTGATGACCTTCTGCATCTCGCGATGACCGAACGTCACTGCGCCCAGCATCACTTCTTCGGACAGCAGCTCGGCTTCGGACTCGACCATCAGCACCGCGTTGGCGGTACCGGCCACGACCAGCTCCAGCTGCGAATCCTTCAGCTCGGTCACGGTCGGGTTGAGGATGTATTCACCGTTCTTGTAGCCGACCTTGGCAGCGCCGATCGGGCCCTTGAAGGGGGTGCCGGCCAGCGACAGGGCAGCCGAGGCGCCGATCAGCGCGGCGATGTCGCCGTCGATGTCCGGGTTCATCGACATCACGGTGGCGATGATCTGCACTTCGTTCTTGTAGTCCTCCGGGAACAGCGGACGGATCGGACGATCGATCAGGCGCGAGATCAACGTTTCCTTCTCGGTCGCGCGTCCTTCGCGCTTGAAGAAGCCGCCCGGGATACGGCCGCCAGCGTAGAACTTCTCCTGATAATCGACCGTCAGAGGAAAGAAGTCCTGCCCTTCGCGCGCGCTCTTGGCGGCGACGGCGGTGACCAGCAGTACGGTGTCGTCGAACTTGACGATCACGGCGCCGCCTGCCTGGCGAGCGATTTCGCCCGTCTCAAGAGTGACGGTGTGCTTGCCGTACTGGAAGGTTTTGGTGATTTTTGCCACGGAGGTTTTTTCCCTTAGGTATTGCTGTCTGCGTTGGACCGTCGTCGACCCATGCCGAGAACGGGCGGCCGGGAGGCTCCGGCCCAAGAGTGCGTATTGCTTAAGACGTAGTGCGATTGACCAAAACAAAACCGCGGCGCATCGCTGCGCCGCGGCGGTAGGACTCGATTAGCGGCGCAGGCCGAGCTTCTCGATCAAGGACTTGTAACGCTCGTTGTCCTTCTTTTTCAGGTAGTCGAGCAGGCTGCGGCGACGATTGACCATCTGCAGCAGACCACGACGGCTGTGGTGATCCTTCTTGTGGGTCTTGAAGTGACCGGTCAGCAGCTCGATGCGCGCGGTCAGCAGAGCGACCTGCACTTCCGGGGAACCGGTGTCCTGGGCGCTGCGCTTGTTGTCTTCAATAACTTTCTGGGTGTCGACGGACATGATGTTTTCTCGATAGATGCGTGGTCGACAGGAACGTGCGTAACGCACCGTCGGACTCGCCGTTTGCTTAGGATGAGCGCGCTTGGCGCTGAGGTGCCCCGATCGGGGCCGCGAAATTGTAACGTCGCCCGGCCCAGGGAACAAGTTGACAAAATCTTAACAGGCCGGAATTTCGTTCAGTCCATTGAACAATCGCTGCGGCGACAAGCGCCCGTCGGCGTCGACCAGGCCTAGCCCCGAGGGGGTTCCGTCAGGTCCGAATACAGCGACTTGCCCCGGCGGAAATGCGGCATCACGCAGGCGCTGGCCCATGCGAAAACGCGCCGCATGGGTCTGATCGAGCACGATTCGCGCAAAACCGGCCAGGCCGGCCTCGATCGGCAGCAATAGCGTCCGTGCTTCGGTGCCCGCCTCCAGCGCCGCCGACAATGCCTCCAGTGTGATCATCTGTGGAGCGCGAAACGGCTCCACCCACAGCCGACGCAACGAGGCGATGTGCGCTCCACATCCCAGCACCTCGCCCAGGTCACGTGCCAGGCTGCGGATATACGTGCCCGAGCCGCAGGTCACGCGCAGCCGCAGACCTGGGGCGCTGTAGCCCAGCACATCGATCGCCTGCACATCCACCTCGCGCACCGGGGCTTCGATACGTTCGCCGCGTCGCGCCTTGGCATACAGCGGCTCGCCGCCCTGCTTGAGCGCGGAATAAATGGGCGCTTGTTGCTGGATGCGCCCGATGAAAGGCGCCAGTGCGGCTTGCAGCGCGGCATCACCGATATCGGGCACCGCACGCTCGCGTAGCGGCTCGCCATCGGCATCGTCGGTGTCGGTGGTGACGCCCAGCACAATCTCGGCGTCGTAGGCCTTGGCAGACCCAAGCAGCAGTCCGGCGATCTTGGTGGCTTCGCCAAAACAGAGCGGCAACAGGCCGGTAGCCAGCGGATCCAGGCTGCCGGTATGGCCACCCTTGTCTGCGCGCAATAACCGGCGTGCGGCCTGCAGTGCATTGTTGGAGCTCAGCCCGGCCGGCTTGTCCAGCAGCAGGATGCCGTGCAACGGGCGATAGACGATGCGGGGTTTCAAAAGATCGGTGCTCGAATCAGGCGCAGTGCGCGCCTGCGGGAATCAGGGCCGCGGCAGATGCGGCAGGCCGTGACAGCGCTCAGCGCTGTTCGGCATCTTCATCGCTGGACGTGGCCTCGGGGCCAACGTCGTCCAGGTCACGCAGCAGATTGTCGATGCGTTCGCCGCGATCGACCGAATCGTCGTAATGGAAGTGCAGCTCGGGCACGTGGCGCAGCTTCATCGCGCGCGCCAACTGGGTACGCAGCTGGCCGGCGATTTCCTTGAGCCCCTTGACCGCTTCGGCCGAACGCTCCTGCTGCAGCGCGGTGACAAAGACCTTGGCATGCGCCAGGTCGCGACTGATTTCGACGTCGGACACGCTGACCGACGGCAGGCCATGGTCGCGCACGGCCGCGTGCACGATCGTGCCGAGGTCACGACGCACCTGCGCGGACACGCGGTCGGTGCGATGGAATGATTTGGTTGGCATGGTCGGAACCTTTGGTTCGGGACCCAGGACCCAGGACCGGGACCCGGAAGAGCAAGCGCCGTGGCTTCGCTTCTCCCGGGTCCCCGGTCCCGGGCCCCGGGTCCCGTCTTCGTTACAGCGTACGGGCCACTTCGATACGCTCGAAGCACTCGATCTGGTCGCCGGCCTTGACGTCGTTGTAAGCCTTCACGCCGATACCGCATTCGGTACCGTTGCGCACTTCGTCGACGTTCTCCTTGAAGCGACGCAGCGATTCCAGCTCGCCTTCGAACACCACAACGCTGTCGCGGAGCACGCGGATCGGCTTGCTGCGCTTGACCACGCCTTCGATGACCATGCAGCCTGCAACCGCGCCGAACTTCGAGCTACGGAACACATCGCGGACCTGTGCGATACCGATGATCTCTTCGCGGATTTCCACGCCGAGCAGACCGGAGGCTACCTGCTTCACCTGATCGATCACGTCATAGATGATCGAGAAGTAACGCAGATCAATGCCGTTGGACTCGACGATCTTGCGCGCCGAGGCATCCGCACGCACGTTGAAGCCGATGATCGTCGCCTTGGAAGCAGCGGCCGAATTCGCGTCGGATTCGGTGATGCCGCCCACGCCGGAGTGGATCACGTTGATGCGGATGTCCTCGTTGGACAACGCCACCAGCGACTGCTTGAGTGCTTCCACCGAACCCTGCACGTCGGCCTTGATCACCAGGTTCAGTACCTGCTGGCCTTCGCCCTTGCCCATCTGGGCCAGGATGTCTTCCATGCGGTTGGTCGCCGAGGCCACCAGACGCGATTCGCGGCGCTTGGTTTCGCGCTGCTGCGCCACGTCCTTGGCCAGGCGCTCGTCGTCGACGACCACGAAGTCGTCGCCGGCTTCCGGCACGCCGGACAAACCCAGCACCTGCACCGGAATCGACGGGCCCGCCGAGGCCGGCTGATGGCCGGTTTCGTCGAACAACGCACGCACGCGACCGTACTGGATGCCGCACACCAGATAGTCGCCACGCTTCAGCGCACCCTGCTGCACCAGCACCGTCGCCACCGGGCCGCGGCCCTTGTCCAGCGAGGATTCGATGACGGTACCGCTGGCGCGGCCCTCGGCCACGGCCTTGAGCTCCAGCACTTCGGCCTGCAGCGAAATCGCGTCCAGCAGCGTATCCACGCCGGTGCCGACCTTGGCCGACACTTCGATGAACTGGGTATCGCCACCGAACTCTTCGGCCACCACGTTTTCGGCCAGCAGCTCGTTCTTGACCCGCAGCGGATCCGCGCCGGTCTTGTCGATCTTGTTGACCGCCACGATCAGCGGCACGCCTGCCGCCTTGGCATGCGCAACCGCTTCCTTGGTCTGCGGCATCACGCCATCGTCGGCGGCAACGACCAGCACCACGATGTCGGTGATCTTGGCGCCACGGGCACGCATCGAGGTAAACGCGGCATGGCCGGGCGTATCCAGGAAGCTGATGACGCCACGACCGGTTTCGACGTGGTACGCACCGATGTGCTGGGTAATGCCGCCGGCTTCGCCGGAGGCGATCTTGGTACGGCGGATGTAGTCCAGCAGCGAGGTCTTGCCGTGATCGACGTGACCCATGATGGTGACCACCGGCGGACGCGACGTGGCCTCGCCCTGCGCATCTTCGGCATGCGCCAGCAGCGCGTCCTCGAAGTCGGCATTGTCGGCACGCACGGCTTTATGGCCGAGCTCTTCGGTCACCAGTGCGGCGGTGTCGTGATCGATGCTCTGGGTGATGGTCGCCATGACGCCCATCTTGAACAACGCCTTGACCACGTCGCCGCCCTTGAGCGCGAGCTTCTGCGCCAGGTCTGCCACGGTGATGGTCTCGCCGATCGCCACTTCACGCACCACCGGTGCGGTGGGACGCTCGAACCCGTGCGGGCCGCTGTTGGCCTGGCTGCCGCCACGGCCGTTGTCATTACCACGGCGCGAGGACGACGAACCCGGGCGGCCGGTCGGCTTGCCGCGCACATTGGAACGCCGCGCGCGATCGGCCGCGGACAGATGCAACTGCCCGGCAAAGCGCTTGGTCGCATCGTCATCTTCAACACCGGCCACCATGACGTGCGAACCGCGCGTCTTGTGCTTGGCGGCATTGCTGCGGTCGTCCGCACGTGCCGGCGCTGCCGGACGCGAGGCCGGAGATGCGCCCGCCGGACGTGCCGCACGCGGTGCGGACGACGGCGAAGAAGGCGAACGCGCAGCTGGCGCCGCGGCGGACGGCGTCGGCGCATCAGCAACCGGGGCCGGCGCACTGGCAGCCGCAGCGGCTTCCTCGGCAGCCTTGCGCTCGGCTTCTGCACGGTCCTTGGCGGCCTGCTCTTCCTCGCGCTTGCGCTGAATTGCCTCGTCGCGCACGCGGTCGCTTTCGGCCAGGCGCTGCTGCTCCTCAAGGTTGCGCTGACGCGACTCCTCGAGCTTACGCAGGATATCGGCGCGTTCTTCGTCCGGCGTCATCGGTGCGGCGCGGCCGCTGCCTTCGTTCTCGGACTTCACGTAAGTGCGCTTCTGCCGCACTTCCACGTTGACCGTGGTCTTGGTGCGGCCGGCGTTGACAGTGACTTCCTGCAGCTTGCGCCGGTTGAGCGTGATCTTCTTGGCTGCTTCGCTCGCCGCTTCGGCAGACGTTTCCGCCTTGCCATGCGTGCGACGCAGGAAGCCAAGCAGTTTCATCTTCTCGGTGCTGGTCACGACCTGGTCGGGACCGCTGAACTTCATTCCGGCCTCGGCCAGTTGAACCAGCAGTTTATCGACCGGCGTATTGACCAGTTCGGCAAGCTTGCGGATGGTGGTTTGCTGCGACATTCGGATCCTATGATCTGGTTGGCGCCCCCTCGCCCAGAGCAAGGGATACGCTGATTCTAAGCCCTGATGGGGTCAGGGCGCGGTTCATTGCCGGCTCATTCGCCGCGCTCCAAACGGGCGATCTCCTCGGCGCGGGCTGCCAGGATCAGCGCCGCAGCGCGCTCCTGGGTCATGCCCTCGATGCCGAAGTCGACGATCTCGTCCGCGGCCAGGTCGGACAAGTCCTCGCTGGTACGCACGCCGTGCTCGGCCAGCGCAAAAGCCGTCTCCTCGTCCATCCCCTCCAGCGCCAGCAGGTCCTCGGTGGGCTGAGTTCCTTCCAGGCCTTCTTCCTCGGCCAGCGCGGCGTTGAGCAGCGCATCGCGGGCACGGGCACGCAGTTCTTCAACGATGTCTTCGTCGAAGCCCTCTACCGCCAGCAACTCGCCGACCGGCACGTAGGCGATTTCTTCGACCGTGTTGAAACCTTCGGAGACCAGGATCGCGGAGATTTCCTCGTCCACTTCCAGGCGGTCCATGAACAGCTGGCGTGCCGCGGCCTGCTCGGCCTCGGACTTGGCGGCCACCTGGTCGGCGGTCATCACGTTGAGCTGCCAACCGGTCAGGCGGCTGGCCAGACGCACGTTCTGGCCGCCCTTGCCGATCGCCTGCGCCAGGCGGTCTTCTGCCACGGCCAGGTCCATCGAGTGCTTGTCTTCGTCGACGATGATCGACTGCACTTCGGCAGGCGCCATTGCGTTGATGACGAAGTTGGCCGGGTTCTCGTTCCACAACACGATGTCCACGCGCTCGCCATTGAGTTCGTTGGACACCGCCTGCACGCGCGAACCGCGCATGCCGATGCAGGCGCCGATGGGATCGGTGCGGGCGTCGTGCGCGATCACGGCGATCTTGGCGCGGTCGCCCGGATCGCGTGCGCAAGCCTTGATCTCGACCAGGCCCTGACCGACTTCCGGCACTTCGAGCTTGAACAGTTCGATCATGAATTCAGGTGCGGCACGGCTGATGAACAGCTGCGGGCCGCGTGGCTCGGAGCGCACCTCGGCCAGGTAACCGCGCACGCGGTCGCCGGGACGCAGCACGTCGCGCGGAATGCCCTTGTCCTTCGGAATGAAGGCTTCGGCGTTGCCGCCAAGATCGACAAAAATATTGCCGCGCTCCGCGCGCTTGACCACGCCGGTGATCAACTCACCCACACGATCCTTCCACGCATCCACCACCTGCTGACGCTCGGCCTCGCGCACACGCTGCACGATCACCTGCTTGGCAGCCTGCGCGGCGATACGGCCGAAGTCGGGATTCTCGATCTGTTCTTCGATGTAATCGCCCACTTCCACGCCGTCGGCTTCGTCGATGGCATCCATCAGACGCACCTGGCGGTCGGGGGATTCCATCACCACGTCATCGGCAACCACTTCCCAGCGACGGTAGGTTTCGTAAGTACCGTCCTTGTGATCGATGGTGACGCGGGCCAGCACGTCCTGGTCGGGATAGCGCTTCTTCGCCGCGGAAGCCAGCGCGGCCTCGATCGCCTCGAAGATCACTTCGCGCGGCACGCCCTTTTCATTGGCGACCGCATCCACTACCAGCAAAAGTTCCTTGCTCATTTCGTCACTCCGCGCGCGGCTTGCCAGCCGCCGACTCGTTGGATGGTTTCTTCTTTTCGTGCCCGGGTTTTTTCGGGCCGGGCTTGTTCGGTTTCTGCGGTGCCAGACCCAGCGCAACCCAATCCGGCACGATGCGCGCTTTGTCGATATTGTCGTAGCCGATCTGCACGTCCTTGCCATCGACAGCAAACACCACCGCCTCTGCCTCGGCATCGATGCGCAGGATCTCGCCCTGGAAGCGGCGCCGACCATCCTGCGCCAGCTTCAAGACGATCTTTGCCGACTCACCGGTGTGGCGCGCGAACTGTTCCAGCGTGAACAGCGGACGATCCACACCCGGCGATGACACTTCCAGCGTGTAGTTACCGCTGATCGGGTCTTCGACGTCGAGCTGGGCGGAGACTTCGCGGCTCACGCGCTCGCAGTCGTCGACATTGATGACACGCTCGGGCTGTTCGGCCAGCGGCACGTCGATATATAGGCGCAATGTGGCGCCGCCTGGAGCGGGAAGATATTCCACGCCCAGCAGTTCCAAGCCCAGGGACTCAACCGTTGGACTCAGCAGATTCGCGATTTCGGTCGCTTTTTCGCTCACAGACTGCCCTGATCAGATGATTGCCAGTAGTACCCCGGCAACCGGCAGCAAACTTTCCGGTTCCGGAAAAAACAAGGGGCCCGATGGGCCCCTTGCGTGAAAAAAACCCGACCTCTCAGGGTCGGCGTAAAGACGGGAACATGCGTCCTTACGATCCAAGAAGCTGAATTACTGCGATGAAGCAACAATTCGAAACTTGGTAGCGGGGGCAGGATTTGAACCTGCGACCTTCGGGTTATGAGCCCGACGAGCTGCCAGACTGCTCCACCCCGCAGCAGAAGCGGAATTATGAAGAACTTGAGCGGCAATTGCAAGCCCTAGTTTTTCATCTGTTGAACAGCGTGGCGGCTGTTCAACGTCGCGGCGAATAATACCCGCAATGCAACAAAAACGAAACAGTAAGCGCGGTTTTATTTCAGTGCGAAGCCACATGCAGCATGCGGCGCCGCAAAACCTAACGCTGGCGCAGCGGTCTTAGGCGAGGCCGGCGAATGCGCGCTGGCACCACACCATGATCGGACTCCAGGCCAGACCAAGTGCAAGCAGGGCCAGCGCATTGACGCCGAGCACGGTGCCGAGCACGCGATCGTTATTGGCCGGCAACGGCTCGCCTACCGGCTCGTCGAAGTACATGACCTTGATGACGCGCAGGTAGTAGTACGCACCGATCACTGCGCAGATCACACCGACCAACGCCAGCCACAGCATGTCGCCCTTCACTGCCGCACCCAGCACCGCCAGCTTGGTCCAGAAACCGAGGAACGGCGGAATACCTGCAAGCGATGCCATGATGCACAGCACCAGACCAGCCATCCACGGATTGCGCGCGTTGAGTCCCTTGAAGTCGTCGATGTTTTCCGCTTCGAACCCGTTGCGCGACAGCGCGATGATGGCGCCGAACGAAGCGGTGGACATGATGGTGTAGCTGACCGCGTAGAACATCGCAGCCGCATAGCCCTCTTCCCCGCCGCCCGCCACGCCCATCAGCAGGAAGCCGATATGCGAGACCGTCGAGTATGCGAGCATGCGCTTGAGGTTGCTCTGCGCAATCGCCATCAGGTTACCGACCACCAGCGAAACCGCCGACAAGCCGCCGATCAGCAGATGCCACTGCGGCGACAACGGGCCCATACCGACTTCCAGCAGGCGATAGGCCATACCGAACGCCGCAAGCTTGGGCGCCGAGCTGATGAACAACGCGATCGGCGCAGGCGCACCCTGATACACGTCGGGCAGCCACATGTGGAAGGGTGCAGCACCCAGCTTGAAGGCGACGCCAGCGATCATGAAGATGGTGCCGGTCAGCAGCAACGTGCGTTCGTTCGAGCCTTCGATCGCATCGTGGATGCCGGCCAGGCTGAGCGTACCGGTGGCGCCGTAGACCAGCGACATGCCGTACAGCAGCAGACCCGACGCCAGCGACCCGAGCACGAAATACTTCATCGCCGCTTCGGTGGCCAGGCCATTGTCGCGGTTGGAGGCGACCAGTGCGTAGGAGCACAGCGCCAGCAGCTCCAGGCCCAGATAGACCATCAACAGGCTACCGGCCGACGCCAGCAGCATCATGCCGGCAGTGGCGAACAACACAAGCACCGGGATTTCGCCCTGGTAGAGATTACGCTCGCGCAGGTAGGTCCAGCCATACACCAGGCTCAACCCGCTGACCAGCACGATCACGGTCTTCATGACATCGGCTGCCGTGTCGCGGACGAACATGCCATTGAAGATATCGCCCTGCCCGCCCGTGCCGGTTGCAAGCAACACGAGCACCACGGCAAGCACGGCAACGGAGAACAGGTGGGTCCAGACCTTGTTCCGCTGGCTCACGAACAGGTCGAGCATCAGCAGAGCGAAGGCGCCGCCGATCAGCACCAGCTCCGGTACGAGCGGAGCCAGGTCAGCGGTGGTCAACGGCGCGAGCGTTGGCGTGGTCATCATTAAATCCTGGAAATCAAAACGTACGGCAAGCGGTCAGAGCTTGGTCGCGGCAATCTGGGTCGCCAGCTTGGCGATCGACGGTTCCATCAGATCGGTCAGCGGCTTCGGGTACAGGCCAAGGGCCAGCACGCCAGCGGCGAACACCCCCAGCACGAATGCTTCGCGGCCATTGATGTCTTTCAGCTCGGCCACGTGTGCGTTGGCCACTTCGCCGAAGAACACGCGCTTGTACAGCCACAGCGTGTACGCAGCGGTGATCACCAGCGTGGTGGCGGCGCCGAAGGCAACCAACGGATGTTTCTGGAAGCTGGCCAGGATGACCATGAACTCGCCGACGAAACCACTGGTTCCCGGCAGGCCGGCATTGGCCATGAAGAACAACATGGCGAAGGTGGCGAACCAGGGCATCACGTTGACCACGCCGCCGTAATCGGCGATGCGACGGGTATGCATGCGGTCGTAAAGCACGCCGATGCACGAGAACATCGCGCCGGACACGAAACCGTGCGAGATCATCTGCACCATCGCGCCCTGCAGGCCCAGACGGGCAGCATCGGTGCTGCCGTACTCGCGCACCAGGGTGAAGGCGATAAAGGTACCGAGCGTGACGAAGCCCATGTGCGCGATGGACGAATACGCCACCAGCTTCTTCATGTCGTCCTGCACCAACGCCACCAGGCCGACATAGATCACCGCAATCAGCGACAGCGTGATGACCAGCCAGGCGAACTCATGGCTCGCGTCGGGCACGATCGGCAGGTTGAAGCGCAGGAAGCCATAGCCGCCGATCTTCAACGCAATCGCCGCCAGGATCACCGAACCGGCGGTCGGCGCCTCGACGTGCGCGTCAGGCAACCAGGTGTGCACCGGGAACATCGGCACCTTGACCGCAAAGGCGATCAGGAATGCGAAGAAGATCCAGGTCTGTTCCTTGGCGGTCAGCTGCAGCGCGTACAGGTCGGCGAGCTGGAAGCTGCCGCCCTTCAGATACAGATACACCAGGCCCACCAACATCAGTACCGAGCCGAGGAAGGTATAGAGGAAGAACTTCATCGCCGCGTAGATGCGCCGCGGGCCGCCCCAGACGCCGATGATCAGGAACATCGGGATCAGCATGGCTTCGAAGAACACGTAGAACAACATCGCGTCGGTGGCGGCGAAGATGCCGACCGTGACGCCTTCCAGAATCAGGAAGGCAGCGACGTACTGATTGACGCGCTTGTCGATCGAGCGCCAGGCGCCGATCAGGGCCAGCACCGTCACCAGCGTGGTCAGCACGATCAACGCGACCGCAATGCCATCCACGCCCAGGTTGTAGCCGATGTTGTAGGCCGGGATCCAGGCATGCAGTTCGATGAACTGCATGGCGTCATTGGCAGTGTCGTAGCCCAGCAGCGGCAGACTCAGCGCAAAGGTCGCCACCGCTACCGCCAAGGAAGCCCAGCGGGCAGTCTCGGCGTTGCGCAACGCAAGGATCAGGGCGCCGCCGATAATCGGCAGCCAGATCAAGATAGACAGTAAAGGCCAGTTCGACACGTTTTCTTATTCCGTACAGGTCAACGCCAGAAATGCATCAGTACCGCCAACAAGGCGATCAAACCGATGATCATTGCGAAGGCGTAGTGATAGAGGAAACCGGATTGCGTGCGACGCAGCAGATTTGCAGCCAGGTCGATCAGTCGGGCAGAACCGTTGACGACAGCGCCGTCGACCACATGGGTATCGACTGCACGTGACGCCTTGCCAAGCACAACGCCACCACCGGCGAAGCCATTGATCCAGAGCTTGTCGAAGCCGTACTTGTTTTCCAGCAACCACACGATCGGCGCGAATGTCTTGCGCGACTTTGTGGCCAGTTCCGGCTTCCACAGGTAGAACAGGGCAGCCAGCAGCAGGCCGGCAATCGTCAGGAAGAACGGAGCGGCCATCATGCCGTGCAGTGCGAAAGCAACCGGGCCGTGAAACTCTTCGGCCAATGCACCAACGGTATCGCGTGCCGGATCGTAGAAATCGACGATGCCAGTGAAGAACGAAACTGCCTGGCCCTGCATAGCGTGTGCTGCATGGTGGCCCTGCCAGTCGGTTCCGAACAACATCGGACCGATCGTGAAGAAGCCGATCGCGATCGAGGGGATTGCTAACAAGACCAACGGCAGTGTTACCACCCACTTGGACTCATGCGGCTCGTGGGCACCATGGTGACCATGTCCGTGATCGTCGTGGCCATGCGTGTCGTGGCCATGCGCATCGTGCGAGTGAACCTGCGCTTCGGCATCGGTATGCGCGCTGTCGTGATGCGAATGCGCGTCGTGCGCATGGGCGTCGCGGAACCGCTCCTTGCCGTGGAAGGTCAGGAACAGCAGACGGAAGCTGTAGAAACTGGTCACCAATACGCCGCCAAGCACAGCCCAGTAGCCATAGGTTGCGATCCAGCCATGCGACTCATGCGCATGATGCGCAGCGGCCTCGATAATGGTGTCCTTCGAGTAGAAGCCGGAGAAGAACGGCGTACCAACCAAGGCCAATGTACCGATCACGCTGGTCCAGTAGGTCACCTTCATGTACTTGCGCAGGCCACCCATCTTGCGCATGTCCTGCTCGTGGTGCATGCCGATGATCACCGAGCCGGCCGCCAGGAACAGCAGCGCCTTGAAGAAGGCATGGGTCATCAGGTGGAACACGGCTGCCGAATAGGCCGACACGCCCAATGCCACGGTCATGTAACCCAGCTGCGACAGCGTGGAGTACGCCACCACGCGCTTGATGTCGTTCTGCACGATACCGATCAGGCCGGTGAAGAAGGCTGTGGTCGCACCGATGAACAGGATGAAGTTCAGCGCTGTTTCCGACAGCTCGAACAGCGGCGACATACGCGCCACCATGAAGATGCCGGCGGTCACCATCGTTGCGGCGTGGATCAGCGCCGAGATCGGTGTCGGGCCTTCCATCGAGTCCGGCAGCCACACGTGCAACGGCACCTGGGCCGACTTGCCCATCGCACCGATAAACAGGCAGATGCAGATCAGCGTCATCACGCTCCATTCGTGGCCCGCGAACAGCTGCACCTTGGCGCCGGCCATGGTGGTCGCGTTGGCGAACACGGTGGAGTAATCCAACGAGCCGAACCACAACAGGACGCCGGCGATACCGAGGATGAAGCCAAAGTCGCCGACGCGGTTGACCAGGAACGCCTTCATGTTGGCGAACACGGCAGTCGGGCGCTTGAACCAGAAACCGATCAGCAGGTACGACACCAGGCCCACCGCTTCCCAGCCGAAGAACAGCTGCAGGAAGTTGTTGCTCATCACCAGCGTAAGCATGGAGAAGGTGAACAACGAGATGTAGCTGAAGAAGCGCTGGTAACCCGGGTCCTCTTCCATGTAGCCGATGGTGTAGATGTGCACCAACAGCGACACGAAGGTCACCACCACCATCATCATCGCAGTCAGGCGGTCGACCATGAAGCCGACATGTGCCGAGTAGTTGCCGACATCAAAGAATGTGTAGAGGTTCTGGTTGAACGGGCTGGCGCCCTGCTCCACCAGCTGATACAGCGTCAGGCACGACAGCACGCAGCTGACCGCAACACCGAGGATGGTGACGTACTGCGCGCCCTTGCGCCCGACCTGGCGCCCGAACAGGCCGGCGATGATGCTGCCGACCAGCGGTGCAAGCACCACTGCGATCAACAGACTCTTGGAGAGAGTGATTTCCATCTACAGGTCAGCCCTTCAACGTATCGACTTCGGCCACATTGATCGTGCGGCGCGTGCGGAACAGAGTCACCAGGATCGCAAGGCCGATTGCAGCCTCCGCAGCGGCAACCGTCAGAATGAAGAACACGAACAACTGACCGGCGGTATCGCCAAGCTCGCGCGAGAACGCGATGAAGTTGACGTTGACCGACAGCAACATCAACTCGATCGACATCAGCAGCACGATGACGTTCTTGCGGTTGAGGAAGATGCCGGCCAGCGAGATGCAGAACAGCACCGCGCCCAGTCCAAGCAGGTGGCCCAAGGTAATCAAGACTTCGCCTCCTGTCCGTCGGCCGCGTCGATTTGCGGCGCAACCTGTACCGGCTTTTCAACCGCCATTTTGACCATGCGCAGACGGTCGCCCGCCTTGACCCGGGACTGCTCGCCGGCATTCTGCAACTTGATGCCAGTGCGCTTGCGCAGGGTCAGCATCACTGCAGCCACCACCGCCACCGTCAGGATCACCGCGGCAAATTCGAAAGGCAGCAGAAATTCGGTGTACAGGCTCTTGGCCAACCAGGTCAGGTTTGAACTGTCAGCCGCTTGCGCAGCTGCGTTGTCTGCCGGGAACGGCGTGGCGCTGCGCGCCTTGACACCGATCAACGTGACCATCTGCGCGAGCATGGCCACCGCCACGATGACGCCGAGCGGCATGTACTTGACCCACCCCTCGCGCAAGCGGCTGGTATCGATGTCCAGCATCATCACCACAAAGAGGAACAGCACCATCACCGCGCCGACATAGACCAGCACCAGCGTCACGCCGAGGAATTCAGCCCCGACCAGCAGCCAGATGCATGCCATCGAGAAGAACGTGAGGATCAGGCACAACACGGCGTATACCGGGTTGCGCACGCTGATCACCGCACCGGCGGACACGACCGCGACGGCGGAGAAGGCGTAGAAAGCAAGAGTGACCCAGTCCATCATGACCTCAACGGAAGGCGGCATCGGCAGCGCGACGCTCGGCGATCTCGGTCTCTAACCGGTCTCCGATCGCCAGCAGCTGCGGCTTGTTGACAATGTTTTCGCCACGCTTCTCGAAGTGGTACTCGAGGATGTGCGTTTCGACAATCGAGTCCACCGGGCAGCTTTCTTCGCAGAAGCCGCAGAAGATGCACTTGAACAGGTCGATGTCGTAGCGCGTGGTGCGGCGGGTGCCGTCTTCGCGCTTGGCCGAGTCGATGGTGATCGCCAGCGCTGGGCACACCGCTTCGCACAGCTTGCAGGCGATGCAACGCTCTTCGCCGTTGGGATAACGGCGCAGCGCATGCAGGCCGCGAAAGCGCGGCGACTGCGGGAACTTCTCCATCGGATACAGCACGGTGTACTTGGGCTTGAACGTGTATTTCAACGTCAGCCACAAGCCGCCGAGCAGCTCGAGCAGCAGCAAGCTCTTGAAGTAATGGGTGATCTTGTTCATCAATTACACGCCCTTCTGGATCACGCCGTAAAACACCATCAACGCCGTCACTGCGATCCACACGATCGTGAGCGGAATGAAGACCTTCCAGCCCAGACGCATGATCTGGTCGTAGCGGTAACGCGGGAAGCTGGCGCGGAACCAGATATAGGCGCTGGCGAAGAAGAACACCTTCATCAGCAGCCACGGCCAGCCGCCCTTCCACAACCAGTCGATCCACGGCGAAACGTCCGCATTGACCCAGCCCTGGATCGGGCTCAACCAACCGCCGAGGAAGAAGATCGAGATCAGGAAGCTGACCAGGATCATGTTGGCGTATTCGGCCAGGAAGAACAGGGCGAACGCACCGCCGGAATATTCCACCATGTGACCGGCGACGATTTCCGATTCGCCTTCCACCACGTCGAACGGCGCGCGGTTGGTTTCGGCGACGCCAGAAACCCAGTACACGATGAACAACGGGAACAGCGGAATCAGGAACCAGTCAAAGAAACCGGAGTTGCCGGCCTGCGCGAACACGATCTGGCTCAGGTTGACACTGCCGGAGGCAATCATCACACCGACCAGCGCAAAGCCCATCGCGATTTCGTAGCTGACCACCTGCGCGGCCGAACGCATCGCGCCCAGGAAGGCGTATTTCGAGTTCGATGCCCAGCCGGCCAGGATGATGCCGTACACGCCCAGCGAGGTCATCGCCAGCAGATACAGCAGGCCGACGTTGGCATTGGACAACACCAGCTTCGCATCGAATGGTACTACCGACCATGCGGCGAAGGCCGGCGCCAGTGTCAGCAGCGGTGCGATGACGAACATCGCCTTGTGCGAGCTGGTTGGCTGCACGATTTCCTTGAACAGGAGTTTGAAGACGTCGGCGAAGGCCTGGAAGATGCCCATACCCACGTACATGGGCCCATGGCGCACGTGCATCCAGCCGATCAGCTTGCGCTCCCAGACCACGTAGAAGGCCACCGCCACGATCACCGGCACGGCGATCAGCAGGATCTTCAATACCGACCACAGCACCACGCCGCCATCGCCCAGCCCCAGGAACCACTGGTGCAACGGGTCGACCAGGTTCAACAACAATTCGTTCATGCAGCCACCACCGTTACACGACCGGCACCGAGCGGCGCGGTTGCGCCATGGCCGGATTCGATCCACACCGTGCCCGGTGCGACGCGCTTGTCCAGCACCACCGGCAACGTTGCCTTACCGGCATCGGTACCGACCTTGACCATCTGACCAGCCTGGACCTGCAACTGCGTCGCCTGCTCCGGATGCATCGCCACGCACGGCGCGATGTTGAGCGGATGCGACTGCAGCGCAGCGGCCCGACGCACCACCGCATCGGTGCGGTAAATCGCAGCAGTTGCAGCGACTTCCAGCCCGTTGCTGGCGGCCGCTGGTTGCGCCGACGCCGTTGGCGTCACGTTGCGGTTCTGCATGCCGGCGCGCAGGCCGACCAGGTCGATGAATTCGAAACCGGGCAGACCCAGTTCACCGCCAAGTGCACGCAGCACGCGCCAGCCCTCGCGCGCTTCGACCGGCAGGCGGCCAGCAGCACGTGCAGTCTGTACGCGGCCATCGAGATTGGTCAGCGATGCATCGATCTCCGGTAACGCACCGATCGGCAGAATCACATCGGCCACATCGCGCGTCGACGCACAGGCGAACTGGCTGAAGGCAACCACCTTGGCGCCTGCCAGCGCGCTGCGTGCAGCGGCGGCGTCGGCAAAATCCAGGCCTGGCTCGATGCCGTACAGCATGTACGCCTGACGCGGCTGGGCCAGCATGGCGGCGACATCGCGCGCGGTCGGCAGCACGCCCTGCGCCACCAGACCCACGGCATTGGCGCCTTGCGGGATGCGGCACAACGATGCGCCGGTTGCGGCAGCGAAGTCGCGTGCAGCGGCACGCAACGCGGCAGCCTGCGGATGATTTTCGGCCAACGCGCCGACCACGATCACGGCGCGGCTTGCAGCCTTGACCGCATCGCGCAGGGTCGCATCGCTCAGTGCACCCGCCAACTGCGACGGCGCCACCACGGTGCGGCTGGCCTGGCTGAAGGCGAAATCGAAGTCGACCGGGTTGACCGAGTGAATCTGCGTACGGTTCTGGATATGCGCCTTGCGCAGACGTGCGTGCAGCAACGGCAGCTCATGCCGCACATTGGTGCCGAACAACACCACCACGTCAGCCTGTTCGATCTCCGCCAGCGGCGTGGCAAACGCTTCGGCTACCGCAGCGTCGGAGAAATCACGGTTGAGCAAACGGTGGTCCAGGTTGCCGCTGCCCAGACCTTCGGCCAGACGCGCGAGCAATGCGCCTTCTTCGTTGGACGTGGACGGATGCACCAACACCCCGAGCTGATCGCCGGCGTTTTCGCGCAGGATCTGCGTGGCGGCGGCCAGACCTTCGGTCCAGCTCACTTCAGTCCACTGCCCGTTGACCTTCTTCAGCGGCTTGACCGCACGGTCTTCGGCATACAGGCCCTGATGCGAATAACGGTCGCGGTCGGAGAGCCAGCATTCGTTGACTGCCTCGTTCTCACGCGGCACGGTGCGCAGCACTTCGCCACGACGCACATGCAGGAACAGGTTCGACCCCATCGCATCGTGGTAACCCAGCGATTCGCGCGCCATCAGTTCCCACGGACGCGCGCGGAACTGGAACACCTTGTTGGTCAGCGCGCCCACCGGGCAGACGTCGATGACGTTGCCGGAAATCTCGGTGGTCAGCGGCTTGCCGTCGTAGGTGCCGATCTGCAGGTTTTCGCCGCGATACATGCCGCCCAGCTCGTAAGTGCCGGCGATATCAGCGGTGAAACGCACGCAACGGGTGCACTGGATGCAGCGGGTCATCTCAGTGGCGACCAGCGGACCGATGTCCTCGTCCGGCACTACCCGCTTGCGCTCGTTGAAGCGGCTGACCGAACGGCCGTAACCGAGCGAAACGTCCTGCAGTTCGCACTCGCCGCCCTGATCGCAGATCGGGCAGTCCAGCGGGTGGTTGATCAGCAGGAATTCCATCACGCTGCGCTGGTACTTCAAAGCCTTTTCGCTACGCGTGGTGACCTTCATGCCATCCATCACCGGCGTGGCGCAGGCCGGCGACGGCTTGGGCGACTTTTCGACATCGACCAGGCACATGCGGCAGTTGGCCGCGATCGGCAGCTTCTCGTGGTAGCAGAAGCGCGGAATCGGGATGCCGGCCTTGTCGGCCGCCTGGATGATCATCGAGCCCTTCGGCACGACCAGACTCTGGCCGTCGATCTCGACGGTCACATGGTCCGGTGGCACGTTCGGGTTCACTGGTTGGGCGCTCATGCAGCCACTCCGACTTGCGTATCGACGATCGAACGACCGTTGACGATGTAGTACTCGAACTCGTCCCAGAACTGGCGCAGGAAGCCTTGAATCGGCCATGCCGCCGCTTCGCCGAACGCACAGATGGTATGGCCTTCGATCTGGCCAGCGACGGTGCGCAGCTGATGCAGGTCTTCCATCGTGGCCTTGCCGGCGACGATGCGCTCCAGCACGCGATGCATCCAGCCGGTGCCCTCGCGGCACGGGGTGCACTGGCCGCAGGATTCCTTGTGAAAGAACTGCGAGATGCGGCAGGCGAAACGCACGCAGCAGACGCTGTCGTCCAGCACCACGATGGCACCCGAACCCAGACCGGTGCCGAGCGCACGCAAGGTGTCGTAGTCCATCTGCAGGCCAGCCACCTGGTCGGCCTTCAGCACCGGCATCGACACGCCGCCAGGCACCACGCCCTTGAGCTTGCGACCCGGGCGCAGCCCGCCGGCCATTTCCAGCAGTTCGTCGAAGGTGGTGCCGAGCGGCACCTCGAAATTGCCGCCCTTCTGCACGCAACCGGACACCGAGAAGATCTTCGGGCCGCCGTTCTTGGTCTTGCTCAAACCGAGAAACCACTCCGGGCCATTGCGAATGATCGCCGGCACCGACGCATAGGTCTCGGTGTTGTTGATGGTGGTCGGCTTGCCGTACAGGCCGAAATTCGCGGGGAACGGCGGCTTGTAGCGCGGCTGGCCCTTCTTGCCTTCCAGCGATTCCATCAATGCGGTTTCTTCGCCACAGATGTACGCGCCAGCGCCCAGCGCACCGTAGATGTCGATATCCACACCGCTGCCGAGAATGTTCTTGCCTAACCAACCGTTGGCGTAGGCATCGGCCAGCGCCAGCTCGAAGTTTTCGAACGGCTCGTGGTGGAATTCGCCACGCAGGTAGTTGTAGCCCACCGTCGAGCCGGTGGCGTAGCAGGCGATCGCCATGCCCTCCACCACCGAATGCGGGTTGTAGCGCAGGATGTCGCGGTCTTTGCAGGTGCCCGGCTCGGATTCGTCCGAATTGCACAGGATGTACTTCTGCATCGTGCCCTTGGGCATGAACGACCATTTCAACCCGGTCGGAAAGCCCGCACCACCACGGCCGCGCAGGTTCGACGCCTTGACCATTTCGATAACATCGGCCGGCGGGATCTTCTCTTCGAGGATCTTGCGCAGCGCGGCGTAGCCACCGGTTTTCAGATAGCTCTCATACGACCACGGAGTGTCGTAGTGCAGGGTCGTGTAGACGACCTGATGCGGCTGCGGCGCCGGACCGACCGGGCCTGAGGGTGCGTGATGATGTGCCATGTCTTACTCCAGCCCGTCCAGCAGCGCGTCGACCTTTTCTTTCGTCAGATGCTCGTGATAGTGGCCATTGATGACCATCATCGGCGCCGCGGAGCAGGCAGCCAGGCACTCTTCTTCGCGCTTGAGGTAGACGCGACCATCGGCCGTCGACTGCCCCAGCTTGCAACCCAGCTTCTTTTCCGCGTGGGCCAGCAGATCCTCGGCGCCATTGAGCCAGCAGCTGATATTGGTGCAGAACGCCACGTTATGGCGGCCGACGCGTTCGGTCTCGAACATCGAGTAAAAGCTGGCGACCTCATAAGCCCATACCGGCGGCAGCTCCAGGTACTTGGCTACGCCCACGATCAATTCGTCGGTCAGCCAGCCCTGGTTCTGCTCTTGCGCGGCGTGCAGACCCTGCAGCACCGCCGAACGCTTGCGGTCCGGCGGGAACTTGGTCAGCCAGTGATCGATGTGGGCGCGCGTCTTGTCGCTCAGCACCACCTGCGGATCGACGTCGCGCGCCGCTTCGAAATTACCCGTCGCCTTCATCGGTCAACCTCACCGAAAACTAAATCGTAAGTACCGATCATCGCCACGACGTCGGCCAACAAATAGCCACGCACCACCGCGTCCATCGACGACAGATGCGCAAAACCCGGCGCGCGCAGATGCACGCGGAACGGCTTGTTGGCGCCGTCGGACATCAAGTAGCAACCGAACTCGCCCTTGGGTGCTTCCACCGCGCTATAGGTTTCGCCGGCCGGCACGCAATAGCCTTCACTGAACAGCTTGAAGTGATGGATCAGTGCTTCCATGTCGTCCTTCATGCCTTCGCGGCTGGGCGGAGCGACCTTGAAATTGGTGACCATGACCGGGCCTGGGTTGGCCTTCAGCCACTTCACGCACTGTTTGATGATGCGGTTGGATTCGCGCATCTCGGCCACGCGCACCAGGTAGCGGTCATAGCAGTCGCCGTTGGTGCCGACCGGGATATCGAAATCCACCGCGTCGTACTTGGCGTAGGGCTGCTTCTTGCGCAGATCCCACTCGATGCCCGAGCCACGCAACATCGGACCGGTCATACCCCAGGCGCGTGCCAGATCCGGGCTGATGATACCGACGTCGACGGTACGCTGCTTCCAGATGCGGTTATCGGTCAGCAGGGTCTCGTACTCGTCCACGCGTGCCGGGAAGGTATTGGTGAACTCCTCGAGGAAGTCCAGCATGGTGCCTTCGCGACCGGCATTGCGCTTCTTCAGCGCCCCGCCCTTGTGCCAACGCGACTCCTTGTACTGCGGCATGCGATCGGGTAGATCGCGGTAGACGCCGCCGGGACGGTAGTAGGCCGCGTGCATGCGCGCGCCACTGACCGCCTCGTAGACGTCCATCAGTTCTTCGCGCTCGCGGAATGCATACAGCATCACCGCCATCGCACCCAGATCGAGCGCATTGGAACCGACCCACATCAAATGGTTCTTGATGCGGGTGATCTCGTCGAACATGGTGCGGATGTACTGCGCACGCTCGGGTGCTTCGATCCCCATCAGGGATTCGATCGCGCGCACATAGGCGTGCTCGTTGCACATCATCGAGACGTAATCCAGACGATCCATGTACGGAACCGACTGGTTGAACGGCTTGGACTCGGCCAGCTTCTCGGTGCCACGGTGCAGCAGGCCGATATGCGGATCGGCACGCACCACGGTCTCGCCATCCATTTCCAGGATCAGGCGCAACACGCCGTGCGCCGCAGGATGCTGCGGGCCGAAGTTCATCGTGTAATTGCGGATTTCCTGCTTGCTTTCGACAGGATTGCTCGCGAAGGCATCGGTTGCCTGGCGGAACTCACTCACTTGGCAGTCTCCGACTTGCCCACTTCACCAGCGGCAGTCTCATAACGGGCATCGTCGCGAATGACGCGCGGCACGCCGACGCGCGGCTCGACCGAGGTCACCGGCTCGTACACCACGCGCTTGCGCTCCTCGTCGTAACGCACTTCGACGTTGCCGATCAGCGGAAAGTCCTTGCGGAACGGGTGGCCGACGAATCCGTAGTCGGTCAGGATGCGGCGAAGGTCCGGGTGCCCATCGAACACGATGCCGAACAGGTCGAACGCCTCGCGCTCGAACCAGTTCACGCCCGGCCAGATATCGGTCAACGACGCCACCACCGGCACCTGCTCGTCCGGTGCGTAGCAACGCACGCGCAGACGCTGGTTGTGCTGGTAGGAAATCAGCTGTGCGACCACCGCAAAACGTTGCTTGGGCAGCTGCTGCGGCTGCGCGCCGGAAGAGCTTTCCTGGCTGGGGAATTCGCCCCAGGCGAAACGGCCGACGGCCTTGCCTTCGACGCCGCGACTGAAGCCCTGCGACGACACGTCGGCAGTATCCCACTCGTCGCTGCCGTAGCCCAGGTAATCGACGCCACACAGGTCGCTGAGCTGTTCGAAACCGAGCTCGTCACGCAGTGCAAGACAGGTGGCGTGCCAATCGGCGGCCGCGACTTCCAGCGTCACTTCGCCGCGCGGCAATGCCACGGCAATCTGCGCACCGGCGAAACGTGCCGCAAGTCGGTCAGTGAAGGAGGATGCTTGCTCTGCCATGGGGGCTTGGCTGCTCTCGGTAGAAGAAGACGGGTGTCAGCGCGCGATCGTCTGGGTACGCCAGATCTTCTTCTGCAGCTGCAAGATGCCGTAGACCAGCGCCTCGGCGGTCGGCGGGCAGCCCGGGACGTAGATGTCCACCGGCACGATGCGGTCGCAACCGCGCACCACCGAATACGAATAGTGATAGTAGCCGCCGCCGTTGGCGCAGCTGCCCATCGAGATGACCCACTTCGGATCGGGCATCTGGTCGTAGACCTTGCGCAGCGCCGGGGCCATCTTGTTGACCAGGGTACCGGCCACGATCATCACGTCGGACTGGCGCGGCGACGGGCGGAACACCACGCCGTAGCGGTCCAGATCCAGGCGCGAGGCGCCCGCATGCATCATCTCGACCGCACAGCAGGCCAGACCGAAGGTCATCGGCCACATCGAGCCGGTGCGCGCCCAGTTCAGCAGCGCATCGACGCTGGTGGTCACGTAGCCCTTTTCGAGCAACGGGTTTTCGCCTTCCGGGCGCAGGATGTCTTCCACCCGGCCTTCCGGCATCGGGTTGGTCATCAGACTATCCAGGGTCTGAATCACTCCCATTCCAGCGCTCCCTTCTTCCACACGTAGATAAAGCCGAGGAACAACATGCCGACGAACAGCCCCATGGTGACCAGCGAACGGGCGCCGATCTCCATGAACACCTGCGTCCACGGCACGATGAAGATGATTTCCAGATCGAACACGATGAACTGGATCGCGATCAGGTAGTAGCGCACATCGAACTTCATGCGCGCGTCTTCGAAGGCTTCGAAGCCGCACTCGTAAGGCGAGAGCTTGCGCGGGTCCGGGCTACGCGGACCGAGGAATCGACCGACCAACATCAGCACGATGCCGATACCGGTGGCGACGATCAGAAACAGCAGACTCGGCAAATATTCGGCCAGCACAGCGATTCTCTCTTGCCTCTGCCCGCACGCGCCGCGTGCCGGCATGGGGTATAGGCAGACCCCGCGCGCGACAAGCGATGCGCAGGAACTGCAGCCAAACAATGGTGCCCAAGAGGGGACTCGAACCCCTACGACCTAAGTCGCTACCACCTCAAGGTAGTGCGTCTACCAATTCCGCCACCTGGGCATACGTTGCGCCGCTGGGCATCCCAGTGCGCAGCGTATTGTAACCGGCTTCAGCGTTTTTGTGCTGGTTCTGAAGCGTTTTCTTCGCTTGCTGCAGGCGCCGGCTGCGCCGGTGCGGACTGCGCAGGCGCCACTGCCGGGGCGGCGGCCGGAGCCGGCTGCGACGGAGCGGTCGGCACCGCACCTGCGGCCGGGGCCTGCGGCAACGGCTGGGTGAGCTCGCCGGCGGCGGCCGGAGCCGAGGTTGCCGACTGCGACATCACACCCAGGTTCTGATCCGTAGGACGTGCGCCGTGCGTGGCGTACCACGCCATGAACAGGCTGATGCTGAAGAACACCACCGCCAGCCACTTGGTCGACTTGGACAGGAAGTTCGACGCACCCTGCGAACCGAACACGGTGCCGGACGCGCCGGCACCGAAGCCGGAACCGGCCGCCGCACCTGCGCCACGCTGCATCAGGATCAGCGCAATCATCGCCAGGGCGACCAGCACGTAGACCACATTGAGGATCAACATCAGCATTTCGAAATCCGTCCCCGGACAAAACTTAATGGGTTAGCACGCGGCCGCCGCGCGCGCGATGGCCAGGAAATCTTCGGCGACCAGTGACGCGCCTCCGACCAGCCCGCCATCGACGTCAGGCTGTGCGAACAGCTCGCCGGCGTTGTCGGGCTTGACACTGCCCCCGTACAGGATGGGCAGCGAATCGGCGATTCTAGCATCCGCCTTCGCGACTTCGCCACGCAGGAAGGCGTGTACGGCCTGCGCCTGCTCCGGGGTCGCAGTGCGGCCGGTGCCAATGGCCCAGATCGGTTCGTAGGCCAGCACCGCGCCTGCGAAACCGGCGCTGCCGACCAGCGCCAGGACCGGGTCGAGCTGGGCACGCAGGATTGCCTCGGTCTGACCGGCTTCACGCTGTTCCAGCGATTCGCCCACGCACAGCACTGGAATCAGTCCAGCATGGATGGCGGCGGCAAACTTGCGTGCCACCAGCTCGCTGCTCTCATGGTGATACTGGCGGCGCTCGGAGTGGCCGACCAGCCCGTAGCCGGCACCGACATCGACCAGCATGGAGGCCGAGACCTCGCCGGTGTAGGCGCCCTTCTCATTACTGCTGACGTCCTGGGCTCCGAACGACAGGTGATGGGCCTCGAAATCCTCGATCAGGTCGCCGAGGTAAGGCAGTGGCGGCAGGATGACGACTTCGACACCCTCCAGGGGCATGTGCGCGGCCACCTTGGCCACCAGTTCGGTGGCGAAGGCGCGGCTGCCATGCAGCTTCCAATTTCCGGCAACGATCTTTCGACGCATCAGGCGCAGGTTCCTGAGTTGAAGACAGGCGACAGAATAGCCCAAGGGCTGGCAGCAACCGGCACACTTCTGTCCGCCAGATGTCCTTCCCCTCCCCTTACAGGAACCTGCCATGTCCGTTTCGCCTGTCTTCGCCTTGATCACCGGCGCCTCCAGCGGCATTGGCCGCGAGATTGCGCGCGCATACGCCAGGCGCGGCGTGCCGTTGATCCTGACCGCACGACGGGTGGACCGGCTGCAGGCATTGGCCGAGGAATTGCGCAGCACGGTTCGGGTGGAAGTGCTGCCGGCCGATCTGGCCGACCCTGCCGCGGCCGAGGCGCTGGCAACGCAGATCCAGCGCAACGGCTGGACCGTGGGCACGCTGGTCAACAACGCCGGTTACGGCGTGCCGGGCCGCTACCTGCATCACGACTGGGCCACGCATGCGCGCTTCCTGCAGGTGATGGTGGGCGCGGTGTGCGAACTGACCTGGCGACTGCTGCCGATGATCCGTGCCAGCGGCCAGGGCCGCATTCTCAACGTGGCCTCGTTCGCCGCACTGACGCCCAGCGCCGATGGGCAGACCCTGTATGCGGCCAGCAAGAGCTTCATGCTGCGCTTCAGCGAATCGCTGGCGCTGGAAAACGCCGATTGCGCGGTCAAGGTCTGCGCGCTGTGTCCGGGCTTTGCCTGGTCCGAATTCCACGACGTGACCGGCACCCGCGAGGCGATGTCCACCCTGCCCGCCTGGGCCTGGCTGCAGGCCGATGCAGTGGCCGAATATGGAATCGCCGCACTGGAGCGAGGCCAGGTGCTGGCGGTACCGGGCTGGCGCTATCGGCTGGTCAACGCAGCACTGCGGCTGTTGCCGCATGCGTTTGCCCTACGCCTGATGGCGCGCGGCTCGCATCGGGTGCGGCCGCTGGAATGATGCATCGGCAGGCTGCGTGTGCGGGCCATATCGCCTGTGCTCGGCAGCGCTTCGTGCCCGCCTTCGACCCGGGCGACCGGAGGGCTTGCGACGACCACGCAAGCGCATGTATCGAGCATCAGATGATTTGGATGCACGCGCATGCCAGCGCAAGTCGGCATCAGCTCACGCACCTTCCCGCCAACGCTAAACCACCCGCTTGCTTCAGTGATTGACGATCTCGCCGTGCATGGCCGCCAGACGCGCCAGCAGGCGGTTTTGCGTGCGACGCGGAATCTTGCGCTGATCCATGGCCCAGTTCAGATCCTCGACCAGGGCATTGAAGTCGCCTTCGCGGATGGCCAGGTGCGCGTGCGCCTGCTGCATCGATTTGGCGGTGTCCGGGCATGGGCCGTCGGCGACATGGCAGAACTTCTGCACCAGGCGCTCGTTGAGCATGACGATATTGACGCGCGCGAATTTATCGACGATGCGTGGATCGTCGGCGATGCGCGAGAGCATGGTTTCCACCAGCGCTTCGATGCCGGCCTGCCCGCCGAGTTCGTCGTACAGCGTCTGCCGCGATTGCGTGCTGGCGCAGGCGCTCGTCAGGCCCAGCACGCAGAGCAGCGACCAGCGCAGCCATCGGTTCATCAGAACGCCACCTGCAAGGAGAGATAAGGGCCGCGCTGATCGGCAAGCGTGGCGATGTCGCCAAGATCGGCGAATGCAGCGGTCAACGAGACATGCTTACTCGGGAACCAGGCAACGAATGCATCTGCCCACGCTTGCTCGCGCGCAAAGCCGAGGTTATTGGGTTTGTCGCGATATTCCACACCCACTGCCCAGGACGGCGACAGCACGACGGCGGCGCTGACCTCCGGAACCAGGCGATAGCTGTTGCGGCGATCGCCGCCGAAGCCGAGCAAGCCGGCCTGGTTGGCGCGGGTAGCGCGCAAGGTGCCGTTGAGCAGCAGCTGATATCCAGCAGCGCCCTGCAGCAACAGGCGGCTTGCGCTGACATAGATGTCGGTGCCGTGATCGTCGCGCGCACCGATCGCCAACGGCAAGGTGCCGTTGCGCAGGCGTTTGTACTGCACGCCCAGGCTGACTTGTGGCGCATGTCCGTACACAAGGTCGCCGGCCACGCGCACCTTGGCACCGAACACGTCCTGGCCAAGCGCATTCCATGGCAAGCCGAGCCGGTCCTGCAAGGTGCCCAGATCCAGGCGCTGGCGGGCAAGCGACAGTTCCAGCCGATTGCCGACCGTGAGCGCGGCGCCCTGCACGTCGAGACGGTAATCGCCGCTGTCGACATGGGTTGCGAACGCGACGGTGCCAAGCTCGTCGCGCGTACCGTACCCGGACAACGTGGCCCACGGCACGATGCCGCCGCCGCTACTGCCTTCGATCATCGACACGCCGCCGGTGGCGAGCAGGCGCCCGTCGCCGGCCAGGGCATGCAGCGGCGCGAACACGCCGGCCACCGCAGCGGCAACAAGCGCAACACGCAGATGCCCGCTCATCGCTGCACTCCTGCATGCGCTGGCGTGGTGATGCCGAGTTGGCGCATGCACCAGGCCACCAGCGGCGCTTCTTCCAGCGGTGGCGAATACAGATAGCCCTGCACCATGTCGCAGCCGTAGCCGCGCAGCAACGCGAGGGCCGCGGCGTTCTCGACGCCTTCGGCAATCACGCTCAGCCCTAGGTTATGCCCCAGATCGATCGTGCTGCGCACGATGAAGGCATCGTCGGTGCCTTCGGCCAACTGCATGACGAAACTCTTGTCGATCTTCAATTCGTTCACCGGCATGCGCTTGAGTTGTGCCAACGAGGAATAGCCGGTGCCGAAGTCGTCGATGGACAGGCGCACGCCGACACTGCGCAACTGATGCAGCATGTGCAGCGCGAATTCGACATCGCGCATCAGGGCGCTTTCGGTCAATTCCAGTGTGACCGACTGCGCTGGCACGGCATGATGCTCCAGGCAGCCGCGGACGAAGTCGGGCAATCCGGGATCGGACAGATCCAGTGCGGACAGGTTGATGGCCATGCCCAGTTCCAGCCCCTGCTTGCGCCATTGCGCCTGGCAGCGCAGCGCTTGGTCCAGCACGAAGCGGGTGAGCGGATGGATCACGCCGGAGTGTTCGGCAAGCGGGATGAATTCGTCCGGGCCGATCGGCCCGAGCACCGGATGATGCCAGCGCACCAGCACTTCGACCTGTTCGACATGATCGGTGCGCAGACAAATCTTGGGCTGGAAGCGCAAGGTGAGTTCATTGGCGCCGATGGCCTGACGCAGATCGCCGGTGAGGCGCAAACGCCGCAAATGCTGTTCGTCCTGGCCCATGCGGTAGACGCTGGCGCCGAAGGTGGCCGTCGTACCGACCTGCCGCCGTGCAATGTCGGCCCGACGCAACAAGGTGTCCGGGTCGGCGCCGTGCTCGGGAATCAAGGCGATGCCGATGCTGGCTTCGAGCTGGATGCGCGCCTGCGGCAACACCAGCGGGCGGCGCAACTGCAGCAGCAGGCGCTGCGCATCCTGCTGCACGCTGGCCGCATCGGCTTGCGCCACCACCACCATGAATTCATCGCTCCCCAGCCGGCCCACCAGGTTGGGCTCCTGCACGACCTCCACCAACCGACGCCCGGCTTCCACCAATACCTGGTCGGCGAAGTCGTGGCCCAGGCTGTCGTTGAGTTCCTTGAAGCGCTCCAGATCCAGGATCAGCACCGCGGCGGTGCCACCGGATGCCACGGTCTGATCCACCACGTCCTTCAAGCGCTCCAGCAACCAGATCCGGTTAGGCAACCCGGTCAGGGCGTCATGGCGGGCCTGATGCAGGATGTGCTGTTCGCGGCTGGCGATCTGGTGCTGCATGCGCCCGAAACTGTCGGCCAGTTCGGCGAGTTCGCGGCCTGGCGGCACCTGCACGGCGGTGCGGTAGTCGCCGCGCTGAATGCGCCGCGCGGCCTGCACCAGTTGCGCCACCGGTTTGCTCACGCTGCGCGCAAGAAAAATCGCCACGCCCAGTGCAGCGACCGTGGCCAAGCCTGCCAGCAGCAGGATCCGCAGCTTGAGGATGCGGTACGGCGCCACGGCGCGATCCAGCGATGCCTGCAAGGCCACCCGCACCTGGCTGTCGCCCTGGATCGATTGCAGCCTGACCAGATAACGCGACTCATCCAGCGTCAGCGGGATCGATGCAGCCTGCACCTTCTCGGCCAGGGGCAGCTGCTGCGCGAATTGGGCGCGCGCCGAGGGCTCCAGGGTGGAGGCCAGCACGCGCACCGGCGGGCCATCGGTAAAGAAGGTCGCATCCAGCCCGGTGGTGGTGCGGAAATCCTGCGCCAGGCCATCGCCGGATTCGTTGCCGATCCCAATCCAGCCGACCCGGTTCGGCGCCAGCACCTGCACCACCGCCAACCGCACGATGTGCTGATTCAGCGCCACTACACCGACCGCGCGTCCATCGCGCTGCGCTTGCTGCAGCAAGGCCTGCACCGCACGCAATTGTTCGGCCTGCGGCACGTCGGCCAGGCCGGTCAAGAATTGGCCATCGGGCGACAGCAAGAGCGCGGTTTGCGCCGACATGCGCGCGGCGTGGTTACGCAAGGCCGACTGCATGGTCGGCACATCGCCGCTTGCAACGGCCGCACGAAACCCGAAATCGTCGGCCAGCACCGACGCCGACTGCAGCAGCTGTTCGTCGCGGCGCACGTTGATGCGTTGCCAGACCCGCTGCCCGATCTCCAGCTCTTCGCCAAGTTGCGCCTTGACACTGCGCTCGGTCGCCACCTGCACGGCAAGGAAGGTCAGCGCCTGGGTGGCAAGCACGACCAGCACGAGCAAGGCCGCGATGCGGGTATGCAGGCGCATCGACCTCATGGGCGCGGCTTCTTCGGGTCGGCGTTACGGAACTTGTCCTGCAGGGCGCGCACGCGCGCATCCGGTGGCGCCACGGCCGGCGCGACGCCGGTGGTCTGCAGGGTCACGCGGCGCTGTACTGGTTCGCGTGCGATCACCAACGGCTCGCTGCTGGCCGCGCCCTTGATGCGCGGGTGCCAGACCCGCAGCGTGTAATTGCCCGCAGGCGCCTCCAGCTGGGCGCGGCCATCGCTGCCGGTCTTGCCGAAATACGGCGTGTCCAGCACCACGATGTAACCCAGCATCCAATCGTGGATGTTGCAGCCGATGGTGACCAGACCCGCCTGGTCGAAACGCACCGGCGTTGCGGTGGTGCCTTGAAACAGCGGCAGCTCGAAGCGCTTGGCCGGAGAGAACGAATACACCTGGTGGCGAATCTGATCGTTGTTCGGAAAGCGCACCAGGGTGCCGGTGCGCACTGCGAGCACGGCAGGCACGAACTGCGAATTGACCTGATCCATCTCCGCAGTCTTGGCCGCGGCTGGCGGAGCCGGCCGCGCCGGCTCCAGGCTCACGACCGCATCGACCAGCACGCCGCCGGCATCGGCGACGGTCACATTGACCGCTGTCGCCGACACCGATCCTGCGCCGGCACAGGCCGCCAGCACCGACACGACACCCAGCCATTTGATCCATCGCATGCGCACGCCCCCAGCCCTGTGCAATCGGCAGCGGGCGCCAGGCGAGTCCGACGTCGCGCTAGCGATTAGCCTCGGTTATCGGCCCGAGTGAACGCAAGCTTTAACCAGACGCGAGCGGAATCTTCTGAACAGAAGTGCGGCACCGGTCACCGGTGGTGTTGCGAGCGCGGCTGTTGGGCAGGCGCGCAGATCACTTCAGCTTGATCTCGCGCAGACGCTCTTCCAGGAAGCCATGCGCCGTGATCGGCTCCGGATAACGGCTGGGATTGTCGGCGCTGATGCACGAGGGCAGCACGTCGATGAGGAAATCCGGATTGGGATGCAGGAAGAACGGCACCGAATAGCGCGGCTGGCGCGCCTGCTCTCCGGGCGGATTGACCACGCGGTGGATGGTGGACGGATATACATGGTTGGTCAGGCGCTGCAGCATGTCGCCGATGTTGACCACGATGGTGTCGGCGTCGGCAGTGAACGGCACCCACTCGCCATCGTGGGAACGCACTTCCAGGCCGGCGGCACTGGCACCCACCAGCAAGGTGATGAAATTGATATCGCCATGCGCACCGGCACGCACGTTGGGAATGTCGTCGCTGGTGATCGGCGGGTAATGGATCGGCCGCAGGATCGAATTGCCGTTGTTGGTCTTGTCGACGAAGTAGTCCTGCGGCAGGCCGATATGCAGCGCCAGCGCCGACAGCACGCGCGAACCCAGTTGATCGAGCTGCTGGTACAGCTGGTAGCCGCGCTCGCGGAAGCCCGGCACTTCGCTGGGCCACAGGTTCGGCGGCATCACTGCGCGGTACGGCGAATCGTCCGGAATCTCGCGGCCGATGTGCCAGAACTCCTTCAGGTCGAAGTGCTTGGAATCCTTGGCGGTTTCCACGCCGAACGCGGTGTAGCCGCGCGCGCCACCGCTGCCTTCCACGTGATAACGGCGCTTGGTCGCTTCGGGCAACGCGAAGAACGCCTTGAACACGTCGTAGGCGGCGTCGATGTCGGCCTGGGCGATGCCGTGGTTGCGGATGCCGGCAAAACCCCACTGCCGATAAGCCGCTCCGAGCTCGGCGACGAAGGCGTCGCGATCGGTGTCGAAACGGGTGATGTCCAGCGTGGGGATGCGCGCGCTCATACGGATGTCTGCAGTCAAGGTCGAAAGGTCCAGAGAAACCTGCTGATCAGATCAGCAGGCGATACAACAGGTAGAACGTGGCGGCCTTGGCGATGACCACGCACACGCCAATGACGATCGACTCACGCCGCGTCACGCACTGCACCCGAGAGCCGGTCGAGCGTGTCCTGCATCAGGCCGGCGTCGTCAGCCTCCACGGTCACCCGTACCACCGGTTCGGTGCCCGACGGGCGCAGGAACGCGCGGCCGCGCCCTTGCACGGCGGCCTGCGCCTGCTGCAATGCCTGCTGCACGTTGACCGCTTCCACAATGGCCTTGGCGGTGCCGCCATCCAGGCGCACGTTGACGGTCTTCTGCGGCACCTTGCTCAGGCTGGCCAGCGCCTCGCGCAGGCTCTGCCCATCGCGGCCCAGCGCTTCGAGCACCTGCAGCGCACTGACGATGCCATCGCCAGTGCTGGCACGGTCCAGGCACAACAGGTGACCGGACGTTTCGCCGCCCAACGTGCCGCCGCCTTCGACCAGGGCCTGATGCACGTAGCGGTCGCCGACCTTGGCGCGCTGGAACGGGATGTTCAGTGCAGCCAATGCCTGTTCCAGACCGTAGTTGGTCATCAAGGTGCCGACCACGGTACCCGTCAGCCGGCCGCTGGCCTGCCACGAGCGGGCCAGCACATACAGCAGATCGTCGCCATCGACCGGATTGCCCTGGTCGTCGGCCATCAGCACGCGGTCGCCGTCGCCATCGAAGGCGATGCCCAGATGCGCGCCGCACTCGCGTACCTTGGCGGCGAGATTGTCGATATGGGTCGAGCCCACGCCGGCGTTGATGTTGAGCCCGTCCGGCGCGGCGCCGATGACCACCACTTCGGCGCCCAGCTCGCGGAACAGCATGGGTGCGATGTGATAGGTGGCGCCATGCGCGCAATCCAGCACCATCTTCAGCCCGTGCAGGGTGAAACCGCGCGCCACGCTGGCCTTGCAGAATTCGATATAGCGGCCGATCGCGTCACGGGTGCGGATGGCCTTGCCCAACCGCTCCGATTCCACCGTGTGGAACGGCTCGTCCAACGCCGCTTCGATCGCCGCTTCGGTGGCGTCGTCGAGCTTCTCGCCTTCGGCGGAGAAGAACTTGATGCCGTTATCGTAATGCGGATTGTGCGAGGCACTGATCACCACCCCCGCATCGGCGCGCAGCGTGCTGGTCAAAAAGGCGATGGCCGGGGTCGGCATCGGCCCGATCAGCTGCACGTCGGCCCCGGCGGCAACCAGGCCTGCTTCGAGCGCCGCTTCGAACATGTAGCCGGAAATGCGGGTGTCCTTGCCGATCAGCACCAATGGCCGCTTGCTGCGGCCCTGGGTCAGTACACGGCCAAGCGCATTGCCCAGGCGCAGCACGAAATCGGCCGAGATCACACCCTGCCCGACCCGACCGCGGATGCCGTCGGTGCCGAAGTACTTGCGTGCGCTCATGCGGCGTCGGCGTCTTGCGGATGCGGCTGCCGCATCATCATCGCGGTGAGCTCGGCGATGCGGTCGCGCAGCTGGCGGCGGTCGCAGATCTGGTCGATGGCGCCGTGGTCGAGCAGGAACTCCGAGCGCTGGAAACCTTCCGGCAGCGTTTCGCGCACGGTCTGTTCGATCACGCGCGGGCCGGCAAAGCCGATCAGCGCATGCGGCTCGGCGATGTTGATATCGCCGAGCATCGCGAACGAGGCCGACACGCCACCGGTGGTGGGATGGGTCAGCACCGAGATATACGGCAGGCCGGCTTCGCGCAGGCGGCCGAGCGCGGCCGAGGTCTTGGCCATCTGCATCAGCGAGAACAGGCCTTCCTGCATGCGTGCGCCGCCACTGGCGGAAAAGCATACGAACGGGCAGCCCACTTCCAGCGCCACTTCGGCCGCACGCGCAAAGCGCTCGCCGACCACCGACCCCATCGAGCCGCCCATGAAGGCGAAATCGAACGCAGCGGCGACCAGCGGATTGCCCTTGAGCGTGCCGCGCATGGCGATCAGCGCGTCGTATTCGCCGCTGGCCTTCTGGCTGGCCTTGATGCGCTCGCCGTAGCGCTTCTGGTCCTTGAACTTGAGCGCGTCGACCGGCCCGAGCTGAGCGGCGATTTCAGTGGTGGCGGTGTCCGGGTCGAACAGTGAATTCAGGCGCGCGCGGGCGCGGATGGCCATGTGGTGATCGCATTTCGGGCACACCTCCAGGTTTTCTTCCAGCTCCGGGCCGTACAGCGCGCTCCCGCAATTGCTGCACTTTTCCCACAGGCCCTCGGGGACACTGCGCTTCTTGGCCGGGGTGTTTTCGGTGCGGATGCCGGAGGGCATCAATTTGCTGAGCCAGCTCATGCGTGTATGACAATCCATGCAGGGCGGCCTGGCGGGCCGCAGAGGGGCGACAGTCTAACGCGCCGTGGGAATGCCAAGGTAGCCGGGGTCATGAATGCGGGATCTGGCGCAGAGACTTGCGGTCTTGGGCGGCGTGATGTCTCTGCGCAGGATGGCCGCGGACGTATCGCGGCGACTGCCGTGGCGCGATGCGGCGCAATGGATTGGCTGCACGTGGCTGCGCCCGCCCCCTCGCCCCACTCCCTAGCGCTGAGAGAGACGTTAGCGCTGAGAGAGACGTTCGGTTCTCATTTCTGGTCGAGCGCCTGGCGCAACGGGGCCAGGAACGCTTCGGCGCGCTCACGGGCGCTGCGGACCTCGCCTGCGTCCGCCAATGCGGCGACCAGGGCACTGCCCACCACCACGCCGTCGGCATCCACGGCCATGGCAGCGGCGCTGGCCGCATCCTTGATGCCGAAGCCGGCCACCACCGGCGCGCCGGCACGCTGGCGCAGCTGGCGCAGGCGATCGCTGGCGGCATGGGTGTCGAGCAGATTGGAGGCGCCGGTGACGCCGGCAAAGCTGACGTAGTACAGATAGCCCTGCGCGGTGCTGCACAACATGTCCAGGCGCTGCTCGCTGGTGGTGGGCGAGGCCAGTGCGATCAGCGCCAGGCCGACCTCGGTGAAGATGGCGCGCGTTTCGCCGGCTTCTTCCGGCGGCAGGTCGACCAGCAGCACACCATCCACGCCCGCGGCGACCGCGGCTTCGGCGAAGCGTCGCGTGCCATGGATCTCGATCGGGTTGAGGTAGCCCATCAACACCACCGGAGTGGTGGCATCTTCGCGACGGAATTCGTGCACCGCTTCGAGCACATACGCCAGGCCGGCGCCGCGTGCCAGCGCGCGCTCGGAGCTGCGCTGGATGGTGGGACCGTCGGCCATGGGGTCGGAGAACGGCACACCCAGCTCGATCACATCGGCACCGGCGCGCACCAGCGCGTGCATCACCGGCACGGTGGCTTCCAGCGATGGGTCGCCGGCGGTGATGAAGGGGATCAGTGCCTTGCGCCCATTGGCACGCAGCTCGGCGAAGCAGGAATCGATACGACGCATGAAATCACTCGAACAAGGGAGGAAGGCCAGCTGCCATCTAACCTCAGGTGGCAAAGAAATACCGCATCAGCGCAAAGCACAGCGCAAACAGGTAGCCGTAGGAAAATCGATCGATGCGCAGCACCGGGTCGCCGCGACGCGCACGCCACGCACCAAGCGCGGCCATCAGCCCACCAGCGACCAGCGGCGCGATCAGCAGCGCTGCCAGTCGAGACCCAAAGGTCGCAGTGAGGTGCTGCGGCAGCAGCCAGAGACTGACACCGCCAAGTAACGCGCCCAGGATTGCGTAGCCCACTGCCGCCAGCCAGGGCGAGGGCCTGCGCTCGAACGACTCGGCGACAGAGTGCAGGCCAACTTCGATCAGCAGCTCGGCCAAGGCCTGCAGCAGCACCTCGGCCACCAACTGGAGCATTCCTTCGAGCATCGCCGCGTCCCTGCGTCCGGATAGCGTCAGCCGCCACCACTTTTAAAGAGCGATCCCCTCGCGCGCTGCGATGGTATGCACATCCTTATCGCCACGCCCGGACAGATTGCACAACACCAGCGCATCCCTGGGCAGCTCGCGCGCAAGCTTGATCGACTGCGCCACCGCATGGCTGGACTCGAGCGCGGCAAGAATGCCTTCGGTATGCGCCAGCAGATGGAAGGCGGCCATCGCCTCGTCGTCGGTGATGCCCTGGTACACCGCGCGACCGCTGTCGGACAGGAACGAATGCTCCGGGCCCACACCCGGGTAATCCAGGCCGGCGGAAATCGAATGGGTCTCGGTGATCTGGCCGTCATCGTCGCAGATCACGTAGGTGCGGTTGCCGTGCAGCACGCCCGGGCGACCTGCGGCGATGGAGGCGGCGTGGCGGCCGGTGGCGATGCCATCGCCGGCCGCTTCGGCGCCATAGATCTTGACGCCCGGATCATTGAGGAAGGCATGGAACAAACCGATCGCATTGCTGCCGCCACCCACGCAGGCACTGATCGCATCCGGCAGCCGACCATACTCCTGCAGCATCTGTTCGCGCGCCTCGCGACCGACAATCGCATTGAAGTCGCGCACCATGCGCGGGTATGGGTCCGGGCCAGCCACGGTGCCGATGATGTAGAAGGTGTCGCGCACGTTGGTCACCCAGTCGCGCATGGCTTCGTTGAGCGCGTCCTTGAGCGTGGCCGAGCCGGAAGTCACCGGGATCACCGTGGCGCCGAGCAGCTTCATGCGGTAGACGTTGATCTTTTGCCGCTCGATGTCGGTGGCGCCCATGTAGACCACGCATTCCAGGCCCAGGCGTGCCGCCACGGTGGCACTGGCGACGCCGTGCTGGCCGGCGCCGGTCTCGGCGATGATGCGGGTCTTGCCCATGCGGCTGGCCAACAGCGCCTGGCCGATGGTGTTGTTGATCTTGTGCGCGCCGGTGTGGTTCAGGTCTTCGCGCTTGAGCAGGATCTGCGCCCCACCCACTTCACGGCTGAGCCGCTCGGCGTGGTAGATCGGGCTGGGCCGGCCGACGTAATGCTTGAGGTCCTTGTCGTATTCGGCGATGAAACTCGGGTCCTGCCGTGCCTGATCGTAGGCGGCGGACAATTCCTGCAGCGGGCCGATCAAGGTTTCGGCGACGAAACGGCCACCGAACTTGCCGAAGTGACCGGCAGCGTCCGGATAGGCGTAAAAGTCACTGATGGGCTGGGCCGACATGGGAATCCTCTGCAGCGATGCGTCATACGAGAGGCATCACTTTAGCGCAGCCGCGGCGCGCGATAAATCGATAAGATTGCCGTAACCTGTGAGCTGGAATCACATATGAGTGCCTTGCTTCCTCCACTGGCGGCGCTGCGTGCGTTCGAAGCTGCCGCGCGCCTGCAGAGCATCAGCCGTGCTGCGCAGGAATTGCACGTCACCCATGGCGCCATCAGCCGGCACGTGCGTTCGCTGGAACAGGCGTTGGGCGCGGCGCTGTTTGCGCGCCAGGGCCGCGGCCTGGTGCTGACCGCAGCGGGCGTTCGGCTTCGCGATGCCACCGGCGAAGGCTTTGGCGTGATTGGTCAGGCCTGGGCGGCATTACAACGCCCGGCCGCCGAAGCGCCGCTGGTGCTGGGGTGTTCGGGCAGCTTGCTGGCGCGCTGGGTGATTCCGCGCCTGGGACTGCTGCAGCAAGAGCTGCCTGACGTGCGCCTGCATCTGTCGGCCAGCGAACAGCCACCTGGTCCGGAGCTGGACGGCTTGGATGCCGCCCTGCTGCTGGACACCCCGCCCTGGCCCAGCGAGTGGCAGGTGCACACCCTCGGCGTGGAGTGGATTGGGCCGGTGCTGAGCCCTCAGCTCGCATCGACCCTGCAGATCGAGGGGAGCAACCCGGCCGCGCTCGGCGATTACGCGCTGCTGCACACCCGCTCGCGCCCGCAAGCCTGGCCGGAATGGGCCCAGGCGCACGGGCTGGCACCTGAGGGGCTGCGCTTCGGTACCGAATTCGAACACCTGGTGTATCTGTTGGAAGCCGCTGCCGCTGGTCTTGGGATCGCGATTGCGCCGCAGCCGTTGGTCGCCGCGGACCTGGCAGCCGGGCGCCTGCTGGCGCCATGGGGCTTCACCGCCACGCGAGGGCGCTGGGTCTTGTGCGCGGCCAAGCGCAACCCCGATCCACGCATCGAACGGCTGGCCGGCTGGCTAGGCAAAGCGCTGGCGACAGACCAGCACACCTCTTCAGCCATGCAGGCAGCGGAGAACTGAGCGGCCATCCCGCGCGATCATCACATGAGTACTTCGCCAACTGCTGGCGCCTCGCGAACACGCGCAAGCGAAAACGCGCAAGAATCAGGCGACTGTCCAGTGGATCCTGACGCAGCGGTGTTGCAGGCAGGAAGCAGCGCTTGAGATGCCTCGGCATAGCCGCTGCCACGAATCCCGAACCCCGATCACCCTCACGACATGTCGTGACAATCCGCCCGCCGCACTTCCTCGACGAACTTGCGCATCTTGTGGCCGTCCTTGATGCCGGGCGCCAACTCCACGCCACTGGAAACGTCCACGCCCCAGGGCAACGTGGCCACGATGGCGTCGAACACGTTGTCGGCGTTGATGCCACCGGCCAGCAGAAACGGACGATGCAAGCCGGTGGGCAAGCGCGACCAGTCGAAGGTCTTGCCGGTGCCGCCGCCCGCGCCGGGCGCATGGCTGTCGAACAGAAAGCCAGCGGTATTGGGATACGACAACTGCAGCGTGCGCGCGTTGGCGTCCTCGCCATTCACGCCGCTGCTGCCCATCGGCACCGCCTTGAGATACGGCAGGTTGAAGCTACGGCAGAACGCGTCGTCTTCCTCGCCATGGAACTGCAACAAGGTCGGGCGCACGGTGCGCACCACTTCGCGCACTTCTTCCTTGGAATTGTTGCGGAACAACGCCACCACATCGACCATCGGCGCAGTGGCCTGGCGCATCGCGCGCGCCTCGGCCGGCGCCACGCGCCGGGGGCTGCCATGCGCAAAGATGAAACCTACCGCGTCCACACCCAGCTCGCCGGCCAGCCGGATATCGCCGGCGCGGGTCATGCCACAAAACTTGATACGGGTGCGGTACAGCGATCGATTCATTGGGTCACCTCAGCAGGCAGATGCCACTCTGCAGGATACAGAGGTCCGATAAATACCAGACCTTGTGGCGGCGCTGTCGGGCCGGCCACAGTGCGGTCGCGTCCGGCGAGCAACGTCGCGATCCAGTCGGCCGGCTGCTCGCCGGTACCGACCAAAATCAGCGAACCCACAATATTCCGCACCATGTGATGAAGGAATGCATTGGCCTGGACCTGCACCTCCACCACCTCGCCGATACGCTGCACGTGGATGGCCTGCAGGTGACGGCGCGCGTGCAAGGCCTGACATTGCACGCTGCGGAACGCGCTGAAATCGTTCTCGCCCAATAAGGCCTGCGCCGCCGCATGCATGGCATCGGCATCGAGCGGGCGACGCTCCCAGCTCAGGGTATGCCGATACAGGGCTGGGCGAATCTGCCGATTGAGCAGGCGATAGCGGTAACGACGCGCGCGTGCGGAAAAGCGCGCGTGGAAGTCATCGGCTGCCGGCACGCACCAGCGCACGGCGATCGACGGCGGCAGGCGCGCAGTGGTGCCCAGCATCCAGCCACGCGGCTCGCGGCGTGCGTCGCTATCGAAATGTACCACCTGGCATTCGCCATGCACGCCCGCGTCGGTGCGCCCGGCGCAGACCACCTGCACCGGCGCATCGGCGACCGACGACAAGGCCGCCTGCAGGCTGGCCTGCACGCTCGGCCCGCCATGCTCGCCCAACTGCTGCCAGCCCTGGAACTCGCTGCCGTCGTATTCCACGCCCAGCGCGTAACGCATCGGTACCTGCCCTATGAGTGAATCGATGAAATCGGCGCGCCGGTCATGCCGCCGCCATCGCAGGCGATTGCCAGCACAGCCCCGTCGCTGCAAAGAAGGTGAAGTGTACGAGCCGCATTGGCTGGTGCCGAGCCGCGGGACGCGCGTGCGACCAGCGCGCAGTCAGTCGTCGGACGCGACGCTGCGCTCGGACCACACGGCCAACGTGGTGCCGCCGGGCTCGCGGAAATGAAACCGGCTGCCGCCGGGAAAGCCGAAGACCGGTTTGACGATCACCCCGCCTGCGCCACGCACGCGCTCGATCACCGGGGCCAACGCGTCGGCATACAACACCACAAGCGGCCCACCCTCGTCCGGCGCCGGCGCGGCTGCACGGTAGAAGCCGCCGTCCAGGCGTCCATCGTTGAAGGCCAGGTAATCCGGACCGTAGGCCTGGAATTGCCAACCGAACACCGCTTCGAAGAACGCACGGCTGGCATCCGGATCGATGGAGGCGAACTCCACATAGTCGATCCGGCGCTCGCGTACGTCACTTTCCTGCGTGGCAAGGCGATCGATCGCCGGGCTCATGCCAGGCGTTCCAGCAGCTCGGCGGCTTCGGCGCGCGTGGCGTCGTCGCCGGTGGCGGCAACTTCCAGCAGCAGGCCGCGCGCGGTGTCCTTGTCGCCCAGGTCCATGTAAGCCACCGCCAGTTCCAGGCGATCGCGCCCGGCCGAAGCGACCTCACGGCTGGCCGACGGGCTGGGCGCAGCGCTCGGCGCCGCAGGCGGACGCTCGAAATCCAGGCTGTCTTGCGTGGCCACCGCTACCGGGGAAGCGGTAGACGGGACATCACCGATCGTGGGCGCGACATCTGCGTGGCCCGCTTCCACGGCCTCGGACGCCGGGTGCGGCGGAGCCTTCGCCTCGTCGACGGGGGCGCTGTCCTGCGGCGGCGTTGCCACCACCGGCGGTGCGGCCCGCAGCGCACGCCAATCGTCGCTGTTGACCGCCATGGGCGCAGCAGCCGGCTCGGACGGCAGCGGCTCGCGACGCAGCACGTCCGATAATGGTTGCTGCGCGTCATGGGCGCGCTCTTCGTCGCGCAGATCGGCCTGCTCGAATTCGGTCTCGTGCACCACATCGCGCTCGCTGGGCTCAGTGGCTTGCGTCGCCTCTTGCGGCTCGGCGGCCTGCACCGGCGCGCCAGGCAGGACGAAGTCGAACTGCCGACGCGGCAACGGCGGCAGCGGCGAGGGTTTGCGACGGCGCGCGGCCAGCCACGCCACCACAGCCGCGACGATCAACACCAGCCCGCCGATCAACCACAGCGGAAAACCGCCACCCTGTTGTGCGGCCGCCGGGGTTTCCGACAGGCGCTTCTGTGCGGCCGCCAGGTCGCTGTCCTTCATGGCGATCAGCGCTTGCTGTTGCTGCTTGAGCTTTTCCAGATCCGCCACGCGGGTCCGCAGGTCCTGCAATTCCGCATCGCGGGTGGCGATGTCTTCCTTGGCCTGTTGCAACTGTTGATTGGCCGCCATCTCGCCCTCGCCTTCGGCACTGGTGCCGGACGTGACGCCGGCCTTGTTGGTCTGACTCGCCACTGCAGGGGCGATTTCGAGCCGCGCGCCGTTGCCAGCCGCTGCGGCAGGTGTGGCGGGCGGCGGCGTTGCGGCAGCGGCGGCGCCGGCCTCGGCCGGTTGCGGCACCGCCGATCGCGCCTGCCGCCACTGGGCGGCCTGCTCGCGCACCATGACCGCCGCTTCGGCCGCACCGACCTGGGCAAGCGCGTCTTCCTGCGGCGTGCGCAGCACCGCGCCCTGCTTCAGGCGATTGATGTTGCCGTTGATGAAGGCGTCCGGATTGGTGCGCAGCAACGCCAGCATGGTCTGGTCCAGCGAGTGCCCGCTGGAACGCGCCACCGCCGCGGCGATCTCCGACAAGGTCTGGCCCGCGCGCACGGCCGGCAACGTGTCGCCGGCCTGCGTCGCAGACGCAGCAGACGCACTGCCAGCTGCACGCGCAGCCGGTTCGGCCCTGGCGTTGTCCTGCGCGGCGGGCGCGGCGACCGGCGCCGGCTCGCGTGCAATCGCATTGCTGGAACCGGCACGCGGCGCTTCGATGGCCGGCTCGGCGATGGCGGCCGCGGTGTTGGGCGCATCGACCAAGGCGGAATATTCGCGCACCAGCCGGCCCTGGCCCCACTCCACCTCGATCAGGAAGTTGATCGCCGGCTGGTCCACCGCCTGGCTGCTGGTCACGCGGATCACCGCACGCCCGCGTGCGTCCTGCGCGAACTGGAACTGCAGATTGCTGACCAGCCCTTGCGGGCGCTCCAGGCCGACGCGCGCAAACGTGGTGGCCGATGCCAATGCCACGCGCGCGTTGTCGAGTTCGCCCGGCTCGTTGGAGATGACCGGAATCTCGGCCACCAGCGGTTGCCCGGGCTTGGACAGCACCCGGATATCGCCCAGTCCCAACGCCATTGCAGCGCCGCTGCAGGCCATCAGCAGCAACGCACCTATCCCTTGTATCGGACGCATCGCGCCCCCGCCCCTATGTTTCATGGGCATCAATATAGCCGCTGGATGAGCGAAAAAGTCGGCGCCGTGATGCAGAGCGCTGTGCCAGCGACACTGCCGCAGTGCGGCATGCATGCGTGGCCAATGCAAACCGGCAAGTGCTGATGGGCGCTCTCACTGCGCGAGGTCTCAAGCGCGCAACGGCCTGTCGGCAGATTGCGTGGTGCAAAGTCACGCGCTGCGGGATGCCATGACATGGCGCCAATGGCGTATCGCCTGAGCAGGCACGGAGTGTGTGCGAGCGGCTGGCGACAGGTCTGCGCACTGCAAGCTGCAAGGTCCTCCAATGCCACATGAGGCGATACGCGCACGTGCGCATGCCCGCAGACGCGCGATGGGCAGCGCGCCTGCAGGTGGAATTCGGTTGAGGTGGAATTCGGTTGAGAATCGAGCCGACGTTCCATGTGTCGGTGCGCACCCTGCCGGAGCGCTTGCGCGCGGTGCGCCTCTCTGGGAAGCATCACCGCGCGCCGGCATGCTCCAGCACGTGCACGGCGGTTGAGAGCGCCAACCGCACGTCGCGAGCCGTCCCCATGCAGGCGCGAACGGCGCGCTCAGCATCGCAGTGGCCGGGTGACGCCTGCTGCACCAGGCGCCGGCCGCGCGCCCGCATGGCGGCTGCGCGGTCGTCTTTGTCGTGCTGCTTAGCCTTCCTGTGCGACCAGTTCGGCCAGCTGCACGGCGTTGAGCGCAGCGCCCTTGCGGATATTGTCGGAGACGATCCACAAGTTCAGGCCGCGCGGATGCGAAAAGTCTTCACGGATGCGGCCGACGAACACCGCATCCTTGCCGGAAGCATGCGTGACCGGCGTCGGGTAGCCGCCGGGCTTGCGCTCGTCCACCACTTCCACGCCAGGCGACGCTGCCAGCAGCGCGCGCGCCTGCTCCACGGTGATCTTGTCGCGGGTCTCGATCGCCACCGCTTCGGAATGGCCGTAGAACACCGGCACGCGCACCGCGGTGGGGTTCACCTGGATGCTGTCGTCGCCGAGGATCTTGCGGGTCTCCCAGACCAGCTTCATCTCTTCCTTGGTGTAGCCGTTGTCCTGGAAGTCGTCGATGTGCGGGATCAGGTTGAAGGCGATCTGCACCGGGAACCGCTGCGGGTCGATGTCCTGAAAGCTCAACAACTCGCTGGTCTGCTTGCCCAGTTCTTCCATCGCCGAACGCCCGCCGCCGGAGACCGACTGGTAGGTCGCCACGTTGATACGCTCGATGCCGTACTGGCGGTGGATCGGGCCCAGTGCCACCAGCATTTGCATGGTCGAGCAATTGGGATTGGCGATGATGCCGCGCGGGCGCTGCTTGAGCGCTTCCGGGTTGACCTCGGACACCACCAGCGGCACGTCGTCGTCGTAGCGGAAGGCTGAGGAGTTATCGATCACCACCGCACCGGCCGCGGCGAACTTGGGGCCGTATTCCTTGGACACGCTGCCGCCGGCGGAGAACAGCGCGATGTCCACTCCTGCGGGGTCGAACTCGGCCAGGTCCAGCACATCGACCTTGCCGCCATTGAACTCCACCTGCCCGCCCGCCGAGCGCGACGACGCCAGCGCGTACAGGGTGGCGACCGGGAAGTTGCGCTCGGCCAGGATGCTCAGCATGGTCTCGCCGACAGCGCCGGTGGCGCCCACGACGGCGACGTTGAAACGACGGTTTTCGTTGCTCATGAGTTTGTCTTTATCGAAAGGGGAAATGAGGAAGCACTGCGCGCTGGGTTCGGGGAACCTCCAACGCTGGCCGCGGAGGTTCCCTATCGTTTGGTCGAAATGCTGCCGGTGACGCCGTTTTTTTTCGCGTCCACGCCGGTGCCGCCACGTTTGGTAGCGGCAACTGCATCGGCGTTGAGGGCGCTCGGCGGGTTGCCGGCATGCGGGCCCTTGCCCAGCGCAGCGATCAGGTTGTCCACCGCCAGTTGCACCATCGCGCGGCGCGTGGCCAGGCTGGCGCTGCCGATGTGCGGGGTGAGCACCACGTTGTTCAGCGCCAGCAGCTCCGGACGCACATGCGGCTCGCCTTCGTAGACATCCAGGCCGGCACCGGCCAGGCGGCCGTTGGCCAGCGCATCGGCCAATGCCAGCTCATCGACGATGCCACCGCGGGCGATGTTCACCAGCGTGGCGGTGGCGCGCATCTTGCCCAACGCCGCGGCATCGATGATGTGGTGAGAGTCCCTGGTGTACGGCAATACCAGCACCAGGTGATCGGACTGCGCCAGCAACGTCTCGAAATCCACGTACCGTGCGCCCAGCGCCTGTTCGGTAGCGGCCGGCAACGGGCTGCGGTTGTGGTACAGCACGCGCATGCCGAAACCGTGCGCACCGCGCCGGGCGATGCCTTGGCCAATGCGTCCCATGCCCAGGATGCCGAGCGTGCTGCCGTGGATATCGGCGCCGAGCATGGTCTTGAACGACCATTGCCCCCACTGCCCGTCGCGCAGCCAGCGCTCGGATTCGGTGATGCGGCGCGCGGTGGCCATCAGCAACGCAAAGCCGAGATCGGCCGTGGTTTCGGTAAGCACGTCCGGCGTGTTGCTGGCCAGGATGCCGGCCGCGCTCAAGGCCTCGATGTCGAGATTGTTGTAGCCCACGCCGACATTGGCGATGGCGCGCAGCTGCGGCGCGGCGGCGATTTCGGCCGCGCCGATGCGCTCGTTGAGGGTGATCAGGGCGCCGTCCAACGGTGCCAGTTGCGCGGCCAGCTCGGCCGGCGAATATGCGCTGACGCGCTGCGTGGTGGTCAGCTCGAAATGCTCGCCCAACTGCGCGACGACATCGTCGAACAGCGGCTGGCTCACCCACACCCTGGGACGACGTCCGTCAGACATCGACCTGACCGGGAATGCGCGGCGACACCTCGCCCACATCGCCGCACTGGGCACGATGGCGCAACGCCTGGTCCATCAGCACCAGCGCCATCATCGCCTCGGCGATCGGGGTAGCGCGGATGCCCACGCACGGGTCGTGCCGGCCGGTGGTGATGACATCGACCACGCTGCCATCGGCATCCACCGTCGCGCCGGGCAGGCGCAGGCTGGAGGTGGGCTTGAGCACCATCGAGGCGGTGACCGCCTGGCCGGTGGAGATTCCGCCCAGGATGCCGCCGGCATGGTTGCTGAGAAAGCCTTCCGGGGTGATCAGGTCGCGGTGTTCGGTACCCTTCTGCGCTGCGCTGGCGAAGCCGTCGCCGATCTCCACGCCCTTGACTGCATTGATGCTCATCAAGGCCGCGGCGAGTTCGGCATCGAGCTTGCCGTAGATCGGCTCGCCCCAGCCCGCAGGCACGCCGCCGGCCACCACGTCCACGCGCGCACCGACCGAATCGCCGGATTTGCGCAGCGCGTCCATGTAGGTTTCCAGCTCCGGCACCTGCGCCGCATGCGGCCAGAAGAACGGGTTGTCTTCCACCGCATCCCAATCGAAACCAGCGGGACGGATCTGGCCCAGCTGCGACAGGAAACCGCGCACCAGCACGCCATAGCGCTGCTTGAGCCACTTCTTGGCGATCACGCCGGCGGCCACGCGCATGGTGGTTTCGCGCGCCGACGAACGCCCGCCGCCGCGCGGATCGCGAATGCCGTACTTCTGCCAGTAGGTGTAATCGGCATGGCCGGGACGGAACTGCTGGGCGATGTTGCTGTAGTCCTTGCTGCGCTGATCGGTATTGCGGATCAGCAAGCCGATCGGCGTGCCGGTGGTACGGCCTTCGTACACGCCGGACAGGATCTCGATCTCGTCGGCCTCGCGGCGCGCCGAGGTGTGCCGGCTCTTGCCGCTGGCGCGGCGCTGCAGATCGTGGGTGAACTCTTCCGGCGCGAGCTCCAGGCCGGGAGGGCAGCCGTCGACGACGCAACCGATCGCCGGCCCGTGCGACTCGCCGAAGGTGGTGACAGTGAACAGCTTGCCGAACGAATTGGCACTCATGCGCGCAGGCTCATCGCTGCGCGGCCAGCTCGGCGATGCGGGCACCGTGGGCGATCAATTCGCGGCATTCCACCGCGAAGATGCCCATCTGCCCGACCTTGAACTCGACCCAGGCCAGATCCACTTCCGGCAGCAGCTTGACCAGGTGCTGCTCGGACTCGCCCACTTCGCAGATCAGCAAGCCGTCTTCGCTTAGGTGCTGCGGCGCATCGCGCAGGATCTTCAACACCAGGTCCAGGCCATCGTCGCCGGCGCGTAGGCCGAGTTCGGGCTCGTAGGAATACTCCTGCGGCAGCGCGTCGGTTTCCTCGTTGGTGACGTACGGCGGGTTGGTGACGATCAGGTCGTACTGGCGACCGCCCAGACCGTTGAACAGGTCCGACTTGAGCAAGGTGACATTGTCGGCATGCAGGCGCGCCTTGTTTTCTGCGGCCAGCGCCAGCGCATCGTCGCTGATGTCCACGCCATCCACATCCCACTGCGGGTTGTAGTGGCCCATTGCGATGGCAATGCAGCCCGAGCCGGTGCACAGGTCCAGCGCGCGAGTCACTTCGCGCCCGCCCAGCCAGGGCTCGAAGCCGGCTTCGATCAATTCGGCGATCGGCGAACGCGGCACCAGGGCGCGCGCATCGCTCTTGAAACTCAGGCCTGCAAACCAGGCCTCGCCGGTGAGGTAAGCGGCCGGCACGCGCTCGGTGATGCGGCGCTCGAACAGACCAAGCACCTGCTCTTTTTCCGAGCGCAGCAAGCGCGCCTGGCCGTAGGCCGGGCCCAGATCGTGCGGCAGATGCAGGCTGTGCAGGACCAGCTGGGTGGCTTCGTCCAACGCATTGTCGTAGCTGTGGCCGAAGGTCAGACCGGCTGCGTTGAAACGGCTGGTGCCGTAGCGGATCAGGTCGATGATGGTGTGCAGTTCGTCGGCCGCGGCGGCAGTCATGGCAACAACTAAAGAGGAATCGGCCCCCGATTATAGAGGTCGGATCGGTATCATGAGCGTCCGTTGCACTGGAAACCGCCATGTTCAATCGCAATACCGGCATCGTGCTGCTGGTGGCCCTGGCCGCTGGCCTGGGGATGTTGCTGGGCCAGAAGTTCCTTGGCGGCGCGCCCAGTTCGCCATGGCCGCCCACCAAGACCATCACCTTTTATCCGCAGCCGCGCCCGCTGCCGCAATTCAGCCTGCGCCAGTCCGACGGCACCCAGCTGGTGCCCGGCGAACTCAAGGGGCATTGGACGCTGGTGTTTCTGGGCTTCACGTTCTGCCCCGATGTCTGCCCCACCACCTTGACCGATCTGGCAGTGGCGCAACAGCAATGGGAAAGCATTCCCGATGGCCTGCGCCCGCGCGTGCTGTTCGTGTCGGTGGACCCGCAGCGCGATCCGCCCGCGCGCCTGGGCGAGTACGCACATGCCTTCCACAAGGACACCCTGGCCGCCACGGCGGACGTGCCGGCGTTGGAGCGCTTCGCCACCGCGCTGGGCTTCGTGTTCCAGAAGGTCCCGGGCAAAGGCTATGCGCAAAATCCCAACGACTACAGCATGGACCACTCCGCCGGCATTGCCGTGCTCGATCCGCAAGGCCGCCTGGCCGGGCTGATCCGCCCCCCGCTCGATCCGAAGGCGATTGCCGCCGACCTCCAACAGCTGACCAAGGTAACCGCTCCGTGAGTCTTGTCACTTCCCTGACCTACGTGCTGCCGCACCGGTTGCTGTCCTCGCTGGCGCGCGCGCTGGCCTACTCGGATAGACCCGCCACCAAGCAGTGGTTGATCGACACGGTCACACGCAAGTTCGGCGTGGACCTGAGCGAGGCACAGGAGCCGGATCCGCGCGCCTATCCCACCTTCAATGCGTTCTTTACCCGCGCCTTGAAGCCCGGCGCACGCGTGCCGGATGCCGACCCGGCTGCGTTGCTGATGCCCGCCGACGGCCGCATCAGCCAGCTCGGCCCGATCGAGAACGGCCGCATTTTCCAGGCCAAGGGGCAGTCGTTCACTGCTGCAGAATTGCTTGGCGACGAGGCCGCGGCGGCGCCGTTCAACGACGGCCTGTTCGCCACCGTGTATCTGTCGCCCAAGGACTACCACCGCGTGCATATGCCGTGGACCGGCACCCTGCGCGAGACCGTGCACGTGCCAGGGCGGCTGTTCAGCGTGGGCCCGGACGCCGTACGCAACGTGCCGCGCCTGTTCGCGCGCAACGAGCGGCTGGTCTGCCACTTCGACACCGATTTCGGCCCGATGGCCTCGGTGATGGTAGGTGCGCTGCTGGTGTCCGGCGTGGAGACGGTCTGGAGCGGCGTGGAGATTCCGCGCTATGGCGACCGCATCACGCGCAAGGACTACCGCGGCAAGGGCATCGTGCTGGAGAAGTTCGCGGAGATGGCCAGGTTCAATTACGGCTCGACCGTCATCGTGTTGCTGCCGCCGGGTGTGGCGACGCTCGATGGCGGGCTTGCGGCCGAAGCATCGGTTCGTCTTGGCCAGGCACTCGCGCGTCGTCAGTGAAGTGCAACGCCGCCCTCGTAGGAGCGGACCTGGCCGCGGCCAGGCGTTTCCGGTGATACGCCGCCCCCACGCGCACGCCATCCTGCTCAGCCTCGGATGAAGAACATCCGGCATAAAACGGGCTGTTTGGATGGTTTGGTTGCGACCGGGTCCGCTCCCACGGCAACCAGGCTTGTCGTGCGCTCGCTGCCAACGTAGCAGCGAACCTGACAGCGACGAGGCCTTCCCCACAAGGCCTCGCACCCCCGCGCACCGTTTTCCAACCTTCGACTGACGACACGCTGCGCGCGCCGGAGCTACCGGAACGGCTTTGGCACAGCCTGGCCTGCCCCACGCCAGCGGGTTCTGGCCGATGCGCACCGCCGTTTGAAGGGTGCGGACATCAGCAACGCTCCACCAGCGCCCGGTTCAGCGATCGCACCCCGCCAACCTGATGCTTTGCCCCGGCTTGAGCGCATACGACGGCGCTTTCAAGCCGTTGGCCTTGGCCAGCTCCTTGATCTCGCATTGGTACTTCTGCGCGACGCGACCGAGCGTGTCGCCCTTGGCGATGGTGTAGCTGCGCACTTGCTTTGCCTTGGGCTTGGCCACTGCCGGCTGTCCGGTGGCGACGGTGGTCGGGACGCCGGCCATCTGGCTGACATCGCCCACCGCCACGCTGGGCACGTACTCGGGCGCGCTGCTGCTGCGCACGATTGCGCTGTTGAGATCGGCGGTGATCAGGGTGCGCGCCAGATCCGCACGCGGGCCATTGACGCAGTAACGGGTGTAGAGGTTGACGATGCGGTTGGTGGCATTGATGACCGTGCCGGCCGGAATCCAGCCATCGGATTCGTAACGTGGGTTGAGATTGCGCAACGCACGCATGTAGCCGTCGCGTGTGCCCATGCTGCCTAGGCAGATGGTGAGTTCGTAGATGGTGGTCGACTTGGCCAGCTTGAGCGTGGCCGGCTGCGCATCGAGCTTGGGAAAGTCCACCCCGTATTGACGCGGGTGCAGGAAGATCCACGCCGCCGCGATCACCATTGGCACGTAGTCCTTGGTTTCGGCCGGGAACTGGTTATAGACGTCCTGCTCCCAGAAGCCGCGCCCGCCGCTCTGCGCGAACACGCGCGCGGCACGGCCTTCGCCACCGTTGTAGGCGGCCAGTGCCAGTTCGATGCTGCGGTTGAGTCCGGCCATGCGTTCGTTGAGGTAGGCGGCGCTGGCTTCGGCGGCGCTGCGTGCATCGAAGCGGGTGTCGAAGCCGGTGCCGTCCGGGCCCAGCCCGAAGCGACGTCCGGTGGCGGGCATGAACTGCATCAACCCGGCGGCACCAGCGCGCGAGCTGGCATGCACCTTGCCGTTGGATTCCTTGGCCATGATGCCGAACAGCAGCGCTTCTGGAAGGCCGCGCTTCTGCCATTCCGGCCACATCACGCCGCGCAGGTTGCTGTAGTTCTCGTAGCTGGTCAGCAGCGCCGGGCGCATATCGGTGAGCCAGCGCCGGATACCGGCCTGCACGGCCGGGTTGTACTGCACCATCTTGTCGAATTCGTGGCGCTGGTCGTTGAGCAGCGTGGCGGCACGCGCGGCCTCGGGCACGCCGTTCGACGCCGGACCCAGATGGTCCGGGTCGGCTTGCAGCAGCGTGTCGTCGTCTTCCGGATCTTCGGCGGCCGGCGCCTCGGCATCGGCGCGCGCCTTGAGCAGGCGCTTGTAGGTGGCCAACTGATTGGACACCAGGCAACCACGCTGCTTGATGCAGGCGTCGATGATGTCTTCCATGTCCTCCAGCGCAGCATCGCCTTCGGCAGTGCCCTTGGGGTCGGAGTTGTTCACCAGCACCAGCGCATCGCGATAGCGCTTTTCGGCGGCGGCCATGCGCGCATCGAGCGCGGCGGCCTTCTCCGTGTCGCGTTTGGAGATGGCGTGGGCGGCGGGGACGACAGACATCAGCGCCACCACAGCCAGGACAGGCCATGGGCGCAAACCAAAATGAGCGAGCGGCATCGTAGGCAGTACAGCGGAAAGGCAGGCAGGGTAGCTGCCGGGGCAACATCGGGGCAAGGCAGCGAGGCCACCGGGGTCAGTGGGCCGTTAGCTTGGTGGGCGCGGTCGATGCGTGCAGTACCTGCAAACCGGCGCACCGACGCGAACGATCGAGTGCGTCTGCGGCTGCCGCGCGGCGTGCGTGCGTCGCCCGTTCGACCCAGCCTGCCTGCCAGGATCTGCCGCGTTGCCGGTTGGCATTGCCCGCTGGGATTGCCCGCTAGAATCGGCCCTTTCCTACCGGATCAGCGCAATGGCCTCGTTCCTGCTCGGCAAAGGCGTCACCGACGACATCCCTGTAGTGCTGGAAGGACGCTTCGGCAACCGCCACGGGCTGGTGGCCGGCGCCACCGGGACCGGCAAGACCGTGAGCTTGATGACGCTGGCCGAAGGCTTCTCGCGGCTGGGCGTTCCGGTGTTCCTGGCGGACGTGAAAGGCGATGTCGCCGGCCTGGCCGTGGCTGGCGATGGCGCGCCCGGCGTGCTGCAGCGCGCCAACGATTTGGGCATGACCGACTACGCCCCGGCCGCCAACCCGGTGGTGTTCTGGGACCTGTATGGCCAGATGGGGCACCCGGTACGTACGACGGTCAGCGAGATGGGCCCCACCCTGCTCGCCCGGATTCTGGAACTCAACGACACCCAGTCCGGCGTACTCGACATCGTGTTCAAGCTGGCCGACGACCGCGGCTTGCTGCTGCTGGACCTGGACGACCTGCGCGCGCTGCTCGCGCTGGTGGTCGAAGAGCGCAAGGAGCTCTCCACCAGTTACGGACTGGTGTCCAGCCAATCGGTTGCCGCCATCCAGCGCGCCTTGCTGCGTTTGTCCCAGGACGGCGGCGAACAGTTCTTCGGTGAGCCTGCGCTGGAGCTGGCCGAACTGATGCGCGTCGCGCCGGATGGCCGTGGCGTGATCGGCATCCTGGCTGCCAACCAATTGGTGCTCAAGCCGAAGCTGTATTCCACCTTTCTGCTGTGGCTGCTGTCGGAACTGTTCGAACGCTTGCCCGAAGTGGGCGACCTGGAACAACCCAAACTGGTGTTCGTCTTCGACGAGGCGCACCTGCTGTTCGACGATGCGCCGGCGGCGCTGGTGCAGCGCATCGAGCAGGTGGTGCGCCTCATTCGTTCCAAGGGCGTGGGCGTGTATTTCTGCTCGCAGTTTCCCGACGACATTCCCGACAATATCCTTGGCCAGCTCGGCAACCGCGTGCAGCACGCGTTGCGCGCCTACACGCCGCGCGACCAGAAGGCGGTCAAGACTGCCGCGCAGACCTTCGTCGGCAATCCTAAGCTCGATGTCGCCACCGCCATCTCCAGCCTGGGCACCGGCGAGGCGCTGGTGTCGCCGCTGCAGGGCAAGGGCGTGCCGGCGCCGGTACAGCAGACGTTGATCGCACCGCCGCGCTGCCGCATGGGCGCCATCAGCGAAACCGAACGCGCGCAGGTGCGCGCGGCAAGCCCGGTCGGCACCCGCTACGACACCGCGATCAACCGCGAATCGGCTGCCGAACTGCTGGCGCGCCGCGTCGAACAGGCCGCCGAACACAACGCAGCCCCACCTGCCCGCACTCGCGAAGATGACGACGCGCACGACAGCGGCTTCGGTCAGGCGGTCAAGGACGCGGTCTTCGGCACCCGCCGCCGCCAGGGCATGCTGGAAGCGATGGCCAAGCAGACCTCGCGCACGGTGGGCAACAAGATCGGGCAGCAGATCGTGCGCGGCATCTTCGGTAGCATTTTTGGCGGGAAGCGATGATCTGCTTGATCGTCGCTGCCACGTCTCGATGGCACCGTCGCCGTGAAGGGCTACCGCGTGTTGGCGTGAACGGACTCCAACACGCCATGCAACTTGGCGTACTGCAACAGCATGATGGTCTTGGCATCGGCGATCTGCCCTGAGCCGATCATCGCCAGCGCTGCATCCAGTGACAGCTCCAGCACTTCGATCTCTTCGCCGTCTTCTTCGAGTCCGCCGCCGCCGCTGACCTTGTCGCCGTCGACGTATTCGCCGACGAAAAAGTACAGGCGCTCGGTGACCGAGCCAGGACTCATGAAGGCCTCGAATACCTTGCGCACGTTGTCGATCCGGTAGCCGGTTTCCTCTTCGGTTTCCTTGCGGATGCAGGTCAGCGCATCGTCCTGGTCGAGCAGGCCGGCACAGGCTTCGATCAACATGCCATCCGGGTTGCCATTGAGCAGCGTCGGCAGGCGGAACTGGCGGGTGAGCATCACCGTCTGCTTGGCGCGGCTGTACAGCAGAATGGTGGCGCCATTGCCACGATCGTAGGCCTCGCGCGACAAGGTCTGCCAGCGGCCGTCCTTGCGCTGGAAATCGAACGTGACCTTGCGCAGCACATACCAATTGTCCGAGAGCACATCGATGCTGCGGATGCGGACCTGCGGGTTGCCGGTGGCAGAGGGAATCAAGCGACACTCCTTGTGATGCAAGCGACGGCAGTGCCACAGTGCCACGGTTGCGGCGCGCACGGTCGCTCGTAGGGCCGCGATAGTGCGGCGGGCCACCATTTTACCTGTCGCTCAGGTTGAACCTCAGGCAATCACGCACGCACCGCGTCGAAGGTCTGCCGATGCGCTTAGGGTGCTGTCTGACACTGCATGCTTCGATGTAAGGCCGGCACTGACGCACGGCCTGGCCAGCAGTCTCCAGACCATGCCCGCAACATGTCGCCGGTCGCTGGCGATCCGGGTTCGCCGGCTTGCCCTCCCCCAATTGCGCAGCGACACGCGGCCCCGCACAATCCCTTCACATCACACGCCTGGGGAGCGTCATGGAAGACCGTTTTCGCGCACGCAAGGTGGCCGCGCAGGCTGCGCCTGCACCGTTCTGGACCCGCATTCCCGCCATCGCCACCTACCCGCTGCGTGGCTCTGCGCTGTATGCGCTGATCGCATTGACGCTGTGCAGCGCCTTGCTGGTGCTGCCGGGCATCCTGAAACTGATGATTGCCGGTGTGCTGGGCATGGCGACCTATACCTATGCCTTCGACATTCTGCGCCACACCGCCGATGGCCAGACCGATGCGCCACGCCTGGGCTATAACAGCTTCGACAGCGCGGTACTGCGCCTGATCCTGCTGGCCGTCGCGCTGGGCATCGTGATCGGCGTAGGAGCCGTGATCGCCGGCCCGTTCGGCCTGACCATCGCCTATCTGGGCACCATGCTGCTGCTGCCTGGCATGCTGATCTCGCTGGCCATCGACGGCAGCCTGCGCCGCGCGCTCAACCCCGCCGTCTCCATCGACATGGCGCTACGGATCGGCTGGCCGTATCTGGCCGCCTACGGCCTGCTCTACGTGATCCAGGGCAGCGGCACGGCAGCGGTCTTCTTCGCTACCAAATACCTACCGCCGCTCGTGCGCGAAGCGACGGTCATGGTGACCTCGATCTGGACGCTGTTCGCCAGCTTTCACCTGCTGGGGTATCTGGTGTACCAGTACCACGAGGAGCTGGGCTATGTGCCCAGTGGCGCGGATGCGCACGAACGCAGCGACCCGGACCAGCGCCTGCTCGACGAAGCGGAACAGTACGTGCGCGACGGGCATTCCGACGAAGCCTTTCAGGCCCTGCGCGGTGCGGTGCGCTCGCGCGCGGTGAGCCTGGCGGTGCACGAGCTGTATCAGCGCCTGTTGCGCCAACACCATCGCAACGACGAGCTGCGCGAACACACTCGCCAATACATCAATCGCCTGTTGCAGGAAAAGCAGGAACGGCGTGCACTCGCGCTGCAGCGCGAAGCGCTGGACATCGACCCCACGTTTACGCCGCTGACGCCCGAGCAGGCCAACCTGCTGGCCGAGCGCGCAAGGATGGCCGGGCAGTTCCAACTGGTCACCGATGGCCTGCTGGCCGCCATTGCTGCGTGGCCGCGCGACCCGATGCTGCCTGCCTGGTCGCTGGACGCCGGCGTGCTGCTGGCCGAGCGCTTCGGGCGCGATGATCAGGCGCGCGCCGTATTGCAGAACGCAAAGGATCGCTGCGACGACGAAGCACTGCGCGCGAAGCTGGACGCGGCACTGAAAGCGGTGACGATTCAGCCGGCGTGATCGGCTGAGGAACCGTTCTGCAGGTTCCAGGTAGACAGATTCCCATCAAGCTCCGACCCATGCATGCCAGCCAGCGCGACCGGCCCTTGCCCGCCCGGCGCCGCGCGGTCAAAGAGCATGCGTTGGGCAGAAACCGCTCAACCGTTTTCGAGCAAAAAGCGCGCTTTGTTGGCCTGTCCCTGCTCTGGAAACTGATCCAGCAGCTGGCGCAGCAAGCGCGTGCGCTGCGCACCGTCCTGCAGCTCACCGTGACGCAAGGCAAGCACGAACCATTGTTGGGCCAATTCATCGCGCGGCGTACTCAATTCGCTTTCCTTCAATAGACGCTCGGCATCGGCCAACAGGCCGTTACGCATGCACGCAGCGATCAGCGCCCTGCGCGCCGTCGGGCTGCAGGCAATCCTGGCCTTACTGAGTTCGGCGGCAACTGCCAGCTGGATGCGTGTCTGTTCGGCGCTATGGGTCTGCAGGGCCAGCAGCGTCTCGGCATGGCGCAGGCTGTCCTGGCTGCGCCCTGCATGACGCGCAGCGCGATAGCGCGCAAGCGCAACCTCCAGATTGTGCGGCTGCTCGCTCGCCAACTCCGCCAGCAAATGTTCGGCCTCGGCGTTTTCCATCCGGCCCAGATGGCGCTGCGCACGCTCCCAGCGATCGTCCACCGCAACCGCGTCGCCCTCCTGCATAAATTCTGGCCGAGTTTGCCGCAGCACCACTAGCAAGGCGCCCAGCAACGCACCGCTCACCAGTCCGCCGGCATGCGCCTCGAAGGCGACTGCGCCGTCGTCGCTGGATGCCAGGCTATACAACTCCCAGCCCAGCCACAGCGGCAACAGCAGGATCGCCGGGCCGCGCACGTAATTGAAGACGACGAAAAACCAATAGAAAAAACGCACCCTGCGCCTGCCCCAGACCACGCAGAACGCACCCATCAGCGCGGCGATGGCACCGGAGGCACCCAGACCGCCACCGGGCTCGCCCCAGCGCCACCACAAGCTGGCCAGGCTGGCGCCGAATCCGCCGAGCAGATACAGCACCAGGAACCAGCCACTGCCGATGGCGCCTTCCAGCAAGGTACCCAAGGCAAGCAGGAACAGCATGTTGCCCAGCAAATGATCGAAGCTGCCGTGCAGGAACGTGGCAGTCAGCATGCGCGCTGGCGACCATTCGGAACTGCGCTGCACATGGCGCAGCGTAAATATCCTGGACAGCCGCGTGTCGTAAGGCGCACGCAATGCGCGCCACTCGCGCAGACGCGCGTCGTCGTTGAACAACGTGCCGCTGCGCAGGGCGTGTTCGAAGGCGACATCGTGCATCGTCAGGTGCGCCAGATACGCGATGCGTTGCGGTTTAGGCACGCTGTCCAGCTTTGCCTGGCGTGCCGCGCGCAGCTTGGCGTTGGCGGTCTGCTGCAGGTAGCGCGCATGCGCATCGGCCTCCAGCGCGCCCAAGCCGGAGTGCACGTAGTAGTGCACGGCGCTCTCGACCAGGCTGTCGTCCTTGCGCTGGTAGCCCAGGTAGACCGCCACATTGATCAGCACCAGCAGCAGCGTCACCCAGGGGATGTTCTGTCGCGACCAGGGTTTGTGCAGCGGCATGATCAGCATGACAACATCCGTGTCTTAAGAATGGCGCAAAGCTTCGCTGTGCGGCGGCAGATGCGCAAGCACGTCATGCGCGCTAGCATCGCGGCCCCGCCGTTGGAAACTGCCTGCCCCATGAGCCGCTGGCGCCCGCCTGCCGAGAAAAGCACTGCGCTGATCACGCCCGAAGGCCATGCCCGCCTCAAGGCCGAGCTGGACGACTTGTGGCGCGTGCGGCGGCCCGAAGTGGTCCGTGCCCTTGCGGCGGCCGCCGCCGAAGGCGACCGCTCTGAAAATGCGGAATACACCTATCGCAAGAAGCAGCTCGGTGAAATCGATCGGCGTGTACGCTATCTGAGCAGGCGGCTGGAAGCGCTGCGCGTGGTGGACACCGCACCCACCGACGCGAACGCGGTGTTCTTCGGCGCACAGGTGGAACTGGAAGATGCCGACAGCGGCGAGTTACTGCGCTACCGCATCGTCGGCCCGGACGAAACCGATGCCGGACGCGGCTGGATCAGCATCGATTCGCCGCTGGCGCGCGCACTGCTGAAAAAGCGCGTGGACGACGAATTCGACGCGCACTTGCCGGCCGGCAAGCACACGTTTGTGGTGGTGTCGGTGCAGTACGTGCCGCTGTAAGGGATATACAGCGCGCGAAGCGATTCTGGCGCCGTGTATCGGCAACGGCGGTGGTCGAGGCACAGAGAACCGAACACCCAGTGCCCCAGGACTGCCGCGTGACCTGCTGATACGCTCGCGCCCCGGCCACCCTCATGCGGCGATGTCATGCCCACAGGCGATGTTGGTGCGCAGCGCGTCGTGCCGGGGGCGGCTGCGCGTCGCCAGCCTCGTCGCGCTCAGGCACGCTCCTACGGCTTGGCGTGCCCACCGCGGCATGTACGCCGACGGTTCGGCACAGTCGGGAGCGCCGACGCCATCGGCCAGCCGGCATCCTGCTGCGGCTAAACGATCTGCAGGTTCAATGTCCGCCCTGGCTGCTGCACCGCGGGGCCAGACGGCAATGCATCGCCAAACAGATCGTGCTCGTCGCTGTCGGTGATTTCCACATCGACCAGATCGCCCACCTTCAAGCCGAGCTCGCCGCCGTTCTGGATATGCACCAGCCCATCGATTTCCGGCGCATCGGCACGCGAGCGGGCCACCGCGATGTCGTCTTCGATCACATCCACCAGGCACTGCTGCACGCTGCCGATCTTGGATTCCAGGCGCAACGCAGAGATTTGCGCCTGCTTGGCCATGAAGCGCGCCAGGCGCTCGTGTTTCACTTCTTCGGGCACCTGATCCGGCAATGCGTTGGCGCTGGCGCCATCGACCGGCGAATACGCAAACGCACCGACGCGGTCCAGCTGCGCCTGATCCAGGAAGTCCAGCAAGGATTCGAATTCGGCATCGGTTTCGCCGGGGAAACCAACGATGAAGGTCGAGCGCACGGTGATCTCCGGGCACATCGCCTTCCAGCGCTGCACGCGCTCCAGGGTTTTTTCCACCGCGCCCGGGCGCTTCATCAACTTGAGGATGCGCGGGCTGGCGTGCTGGAACGGGATGTCCAGATACGGCAGCAGCCTGCCTTCGGCCATCAGCCCAATCACATCGTCCACGTGCGGATACGGGTACACGTAATGCAGGCGCGTCCACACGCCCAGCTCCGACAACCCCTCGCACAGCGCCTTCATGCGGGTCTGGTACATGCGGTCGCGCCACGGACGCTCGGCGTACTTCAGGTCCACGCCATAGGCCGAGGTGTCCTGCGACACCACCAGCAATTCCTTGACGCCACCGCGCACCAACCGCTCGGCTTCGCGCAGCACCTCATCGACCGGACGCGAGACCAGATCGCCGCGCATCGAGGGAATGATGCAGAAGCTGCACCGGTGATTGCAGCCTTCGGAAATCTTCAAGTAAGCGTAATGGCGCGGGGTCAGCTTGATGCCGTAGTCCGGCACCAGATCCACGAACGGGTCGTGACGCGGCGGCAATGCGGCGTGCACTGCCTCCATGACGCTCTGGTAGTCCTGCGGGCCGGATACTGCCAGCACCTGCGGATACGCCTCACGAATCTGCTCCGGGCGCTTGCCCAGGCAGCCGGTGACGATGACCTTGCCGTTGGCGTTCATCGCTTCGCCGATTGCGTCCAGCGATTCGGTCACTGCCGAATCGATGAAGCCGCAGGTATTGACCACCACCACATCGGCAGCGTCGTAGCTGGGCACGATGTCGTACCCCTCCACGCGCAGCTGGGTGAGGATGCGTTCGGAATCGACGAGCGCCTTCGGGCAGCCAAGGCTGACGAAGCCGACTTTAGGGTTCAGCTGGGACATGGAAGCAGGAGCCTGGGAAGCGGAGCGGCCTGGGGCCTGAGCGGGTCAATTATAGCGGCGCGGGGGCGACGCTCTGAACCGCATGCCGCGCAAGCGGGGTCATCTTAGCGGAACCCTCACCTTCGCCCCCGCCGATCCGTTCGATAATGCGCGCCTCCCCGGACTGCAGCAGGAGTTTCCATGGGTCACTGGACCACGCTCGACACCCCCGACGGCCAGGTTGCCGCCTGGCACGCCACACCCGCTTCCAGCCCGCGCGGCGGCCTGGTGGTGATTCAAGAAATCTTCGGCGTCAACGAACATATCCGCGCAGTGGCCGACGACTACGCCGCACGCGGCTATGAGGTGCTGGCACCGGCCTTTTTCGACCTGGAAGAAAAGGACGTGCAGTTGCCGTACGACCAGCAGAGCCTGCAGCGGGGCCTGGCGCTGGCCAACGCGGTCGGCCTGGAGCGCGCCGTGGAGGTGGTGAAATCTGCCGCCACCCTGCTCACCCGCGCCGGCAAGGTCGGTACGGTGGGCTACTGCTGGGGCGGCTCCGTCGCGCTGCTGTCGGCCATTCGCCTGGGGCTGCCGTCGGTCAGCTACTACGGCGGCCGCAACACCCAGCTGCTGGACGAAACCCCCAAGGCGCCGGTGATGTTCCACTTCGGCGAGCGCGATGCCAGCATTCCGCCCGAGGCGATCCAGGCCCATCGCGAGAAGCTGCCGCAGATGGAAACCTTCGTTTACCCGGCCGGGCACGCCTTCAACCGCAGCATCGACCCCACCCACTACGACGCCGACAGTGCCGAGCGCGCACTGGAGCGCACCCTGGGCTTCTTCGCGGCGCACCTGGGATGAGCGACACCGCACCGGACAGGCCTGCGGGCGACTTCCAGCTCGACCCGCGCCTGGCGGCCGATAGTGTGTTCGTGGCCGACGGGCCGCTGTCGCAGGTGCGGCTGATGGACGACACCCGCTTCCCGTGGCTGGTGCTGGTGCCACGGGTGGCCGATGTCAGTGAATGGATCGATCTGGATGGCGGCCAGCAGCGTTTGTTGCTGGCCGAAATCAACCAGCTCTCGCAGTTGCTGCGCGCCGAACCCGGGGTGGGCAAGCTCAATATCGGCGCGCTGGGCAACATCGTGCGGCAGCTGCATGTGCATCTGGTCGGCCGCCACCCCGGCGATGCCGCCTGGCCCGGGCCCGTCTGGGGCAGCGGCAGTGCGCAGCGCTTTGCGGCCGAGGCGTTGCAGCAGCATGTCGCGGCGTGGGCGCAACGGCTACGATAGGCACCTGTCTTTCAACCAGTCTCCCGCATGAAATCCAATGTCGTCGCCGCGCTGATCCTGATCCTCGTCGGCCTGCTGTTCCTGGCCAATAACCTGGGCTGGACCAATCTCAGTATCGGTCGCTTGATCGCCACCTGGTGGCCGGCCGCACTGGTTGCGTGCGGAATTGGCATGCTGTTCGGGCGCGGGAAGTAGGTCGGGCGGGGATTCGGGAGTCGGGCATCACCGCACTTGAGGCGCTCACTGGCGATGCAACATGACGACTGTCATCCGCAACTGTTGACTTCCGGCACCTGATTGACGGGCGCATCGAGCGCAGCATGGCCTCACACCAACCGAGGATGTCGCCATGAACTACCGTCTGATTCCTGCCCTGTTCCTGATCGTCCTGGGCGCGTTGTTTCTGCTGGACAACCTGGGATTGGCGCATATGGATGTGGGCAACCTGATCGCGACCTGGTGGCCGGTGTTCCTGATCGCCGCCGGTGTGCGCCAATTGCTGCGCTACCGCGAGAAGGCGGCTGTGACCTGCTGAAGGCCACGGCCGCGCCACCCATCAGGTCCGCGGCAGGGTCACGCCGGTCTGGCCCTGGTACTTGCCGCCGCGGTCCTTGTACGAGGTTTCGCACACTTCGTCGGACTGGAAAAACAGCATCTGCGCCACGCCTTCGTTGGCATAGATGCGCGCCGGCAGCGGCGTGGTATTGCTGAATTCGAGGGTCACGTGGCCTTCCCACTCCGGCTCCAGCGGGGTCACGTTGACGATGATGCCGCAACGTGCGTAGGTGCTCTTGCCCAGGCATACCACCAGCGTGTCGCGCGGGATGCGGAAATATTCCACCGTACGCGCCAGCGCGAAGCTGTTCGGCGGAATGATGCAGACATCCGATTCGATATCGACAAAGCTGCCGGGATCGAAGTGCTTCGGATCGACGATCGTCGAGTTGATGTTGGTAAAGACCTTGAACTCGCGCGAGCAGCGTACGTCGTACCCGTAGCTGGAAGTGCCGAAGCTGACGATGCGCTGCCCGGCAGCATCGTGCTTGACCTGGCCGGGTTCGAACGGCTCGATCATCGCGTGCTGTTCGGCCATGCGCTTGATCCAGCGGTCGCTCTTGATGCTCATGCGTGTTCCTTGAAGACGGAAGGCGGCGGGCCGAGCGGCCCGCGCGAAGACGGCGAATTCTACCAGCGGCCGGCATCGCCGGCCCGATGCGCTACAGCAGGGATGCAGAGATCGGGATGCTGGCGCGTGGGCGCTTGCCCAGTTCCTCGGCAAGCCGCGTCGCCGCCGCTAGGTAGGCCTTGGCTGCCACCGACTCTGGCGCGGCCACCACAACCGGCTGGCCGGCATCGCCTTGCTCACGGATTGCGATCTCCAGCGGCAACGACCCCAGCAACGGCACGCCGTACTGCGCCGCCATGCGCTCACCGCCGCCTTCGCCGAACAGATGCTCGCGGTGGCCGCAGTTGCCGCAGGTATGCACCGCCATGTTCTCGACGATGCCGAGCACCGGCACCTCGACCTTTTCGAACATCTTCAAGGCCTTGCGCGCGTCCAGCGTGGCGATGTCCTGCGGCGTGGTGACGATGACCGCACCGGCTACCGGAATCTTCTGCGACAGTGTCAACTGGATGTCGCCGGTGCCCGGCGGCAGGTCGATCAGCAGATAGTCCAGGTCGTCCCACAGGGTGTCGTTGAACAACTGGGTCAGCGCGGACGTCGCCATCGGCCCGCGCCAGATCATGGGGGTGTCCTGATCGACCAACAGGCCGATCGACATCGCCTCGATCCCGAATGCACGCAGCGGCTCGATCGACTTATTGTCCGGGCTGTCCGGCCGCCCGCTCAGGCCCAGCATTGCCGGCACGCTGGGGCCGTAGATATCGGCATCCAGCACGCCGACGCGCGCGCCCAACTGATGCAGCGCCAGTGCCAGATTCACCGCAGTGGTGGACTTGCCCACGCCGCCCTTGCCCGACCCCACCGCAATCACATTGCGGATGCGCGGATGCGGCGCCAACGTGCCCTGCACCGCGTGCGCGGCGATTCTGCGTTCGCCCGTCATGCGCCAACCGCCTGCGCAACCGCGCGCGTCGCCAAGAAACCACTTTTCGCCATCGTGTTCATCGCCTACCCGGGTTGTCGTGTGCTACCGCGAGCGACTCAAGCATCGCCTTGCGCCGCATCGAAGAGGGCGTGAGTGTACCGGCTCGATCAGACGCAGCCGCCCTGTTTGCCAACGCGACACAGACGCACGTGTAGCTCGCACGTGACATTCACTGGCAAATTTCGCAGAGATGGACACAAGATTAAAGAATTGTTACGGTCGAAAATCGGTTCAGCTGGCGCTCAGCGAACCCAACTGTGCAAGTCGAATCCCAGCAAGGAATCCGCGAAATCATGTCGAGCCGTACCTCGCAACGCACCCGTCGCCATCGCCTCAGCACTGCACTTTTCGGCGTACTAGCCGCCTCTGCGGGCAATGCTGCCGCCCAATCCGAAAATGGCGTCGCGCCTGATACGACCGATCTGGACAAGGTCACCGTCACCGGATCGCGCATTGCGCGTACCGGCTTTGTCACGCCCTCGCCCGTGACGGCCATCAGCGCCGAAGAAATCCGCGCCACCGGTGCGACCACCATCAGCGACCTGATGGCGCGTATGCCGGCACTGGCACCGAGCTACACGCTGGGCAATTCCACCCGCTTCATCGGCACCGCCGGCCTGGGCCTGCTCGACCTGCGCGGCATGGGCGTGGATCGCACGCTGGTGCTGGTCAACGGGCGTCGCCACGTAGGCTCAAGCCCAGGCTCGACTGCGGTGGACGTCAACACCATTCCGGTGGAATGGGTCGAGCGCGTGGAAGTCATCACCGGCGGCGCATCGGCGGTGTATGGCGCCGACGCGGTGGCCGGCGTGGTCAACTTCATCCTCAAGAAATCCTTCACCGGTTTCGAAACGCGCGCGCAGACCGGCCTGGCCGACGAAGGCAACTACAACCGCTCATTTGCCAGCTTTTCTGCCGGTACCGATTTCGCAGGCGGTCGCGGCAACATCGCGGTGTCCGGCGAATACAGCAAACAAGATCGTTTCGGTCGCGGCAACCGCGCCATCGGCCGCGAGTATCTGGTGAGTGTGCCCAACCCCGGTTTCGACCCCACCCGTCCGCCGAGCGAAAGCAATCCGCAAAACGTGCTCAGCGGCCCCGGTGGCAATCATTCGACCTCCTACGGCGGCACCTTCAATCTGGGCACGTTCGATTTCCGTAACCCGGCAAGCTACGGCAACCGCTATCTGTTCAACGACGACGGCAGCTTCCGGCGCAACCGTTACGACGGCACCGTGGTGAGCAACACCTCGTGCGTGGACTGCGATTTCGTCGACCTCAATGCGGTAGCCGACCTGCAGCCGGGCTTCGACCGCAAAAGCGTCAACACCATGATCAACTTCGAGATCAGCGAAAACCATCGCGTGTTCTTCGAAGGCAAGTACAGCGAAACCGATTCGGAATTCTTCGGCCAACCGGCATTCGACAGCTCGCTGCGCGTGCGCCGCCAGAACCCGTACGTCAGCCCCGAGCTCGGCGCCCTGATGGATTCGCGCGGCGCCACGCAGATCCTGATGAACCGCTTCAACGTCGATGCCGGCCGCCGCGGCGAAAACATCGAACGCAAGACCTACCGCGCGGTTCTCGGCGCCGAAGGCAACCTGACCGACAACTGGACCTACGATGTGTCTGCCAATTACGGCAAGACCACGGTGGACCGCCTCAACCTCAACAACCGCATCAATGAACGTTGGCAGGCTGGCATCGACGCCGCACGCGATGCCAGCGGCAACATCGTCTGCCGCACCACGCTGGATCCGACTGCGGTCAACCCCAACACCGGCCGCGTGTACTCGGCGCTGGCCCGCGAAGGTTGCGTGCCCTTCAGTGTCTTCGGTAACGGCGCGGTCACTCCGGAAGCGGCTGCATGGTTCAACACCACCGCGCGCTCGCAAGCCAAGATCCAGCAGACCGTATTCAGCGCCTCGGTGGCCAACAGCAACATGCTGTCGCTGCCGGCGGGCGACATCGGTTTCGCTGGCGGCGTGGAATACCGCAAGGAACAGAGCGAGGAAGTCACCGACCCGTTGGCTGCGTCGGGCGCGACCTTCCTCAACGCCATCCCGAACAGTGGCGGCGACTACAGCGTCAAGGAAGTGTTCGTCGAAAGCACCATCCCGTTGCTGGCCGGCCTGCCGGGCGTGGATCGCTTGGCGCTGGACGTTGCAGGGCGCTATTCGGACTACAGCAGTATCGGCTCGACCAAGACTTGGAATATCGGTCTTGACTGGACCATTATCCCGTCGCTGCGGTTGCGTGGCACGCTGGCACAGGCCGTGCGCGCACCCAGCATTGGCGAGCTGTACGACTCGCAGAGCGAAAACTTCGCCACCATCAACGACCCCTGCAATTACCTGCCCACCAATATCAACCGTCCCGGCACCGCCGGCGATGTGGCGTTGCGTCAGGCCAACTGCAGCGCGCTGGGGATTCCGGTGGGCTGGATCGACACCTTTACCTCCACGCGTCCCGGCGTGAGCGGCGGCAATCCGGAGCTCAAGCCGGAGCGCGCGCGTAGCCTCTCGTACGGTTTGGTGTGGCAGCCGGAATTCTTCGAAGGATTCGGCATGTCGATCGACTATTGGCGCATCGACCTGCGCGATGCCATCGGCACGGTGACCGCCGAAACCAACGCCACCCGTTGCGTGGACAACCCCGGCGGTATCGGCAACAGTTTTTGCGGCTTCGTGCAACGCGCACCATTGGGTGGCTTCACCGATCCGCAGGGGCGCATCTATCCCGAACACAGCATCATCGGGTGGCAGGCGCTCAACGAAAATCTTGCCCGTTCGCGTCGCGTAGGCGTGGATCTGGAAATGGACTACCGCTTCCAGATCGGCGGAGGCAATACCGTGCTGCGGTTCGTCGGCACCCGCCTGATCCAGTCGCGCGAATGGGTATTCCAGGACTTCCCGGCCGAATACGACGAGTACGTGACCTACGTGACCGACCCGCGCTGGCGTGCGCAGTTCCAGACCAAGTACAACTGGAACGAGTGGCGCGCATCGTGGGACATGAACTATGTGGACGGCAATCTGCGGGTGACCCCGGAGAGCTATAACAGCAACCCTGGCTCGGCCAGCCCGATCAAGAACGGCTCGTACGTCTATCACAACTTCCAGTTCGGCTATCAATTCCCCGGCTCGAAGATCGACGTATACCTGGGCATCGACAACGCCTTCGACAAGGATCCGCCGCGCAACTACTTCGGCTCGGATTTCACCTCTGCGCTGTATGACAACGTGGGCCGGTTCTTCTACCTGGGCACGACAGTGCGATTCTGATGGCCTCACGCGTGTAGAAAGAGCCCCGCTTGTCGGGGCTTTTTTTTTTGTGGTTTGGCAACGCGATGGATCATTACTCGCTGCGCAGACCACCCAACAACCTTCGAACACGCCGATTACATCAGGCAATCTGTATCGAACGTAACCATTAACTCACGAGCGCCGCTCCAGGTCGTTTGCCCAGGTGTGCAACATAACGCCACTTTGTGCCGAATTCCTCATTTTCGATGCGGATTTGGGTTATTTCATTAACAAATCATGTCAGATGCTTGCACTCGGTAGCAGGCATTCATTACGTTCGGGTTAAGGCCATCTGACTCCCCGATGACCGCCCTATCCGAACTCCAGTTGAAAGGTCAGGAATGAGCAATCAGTTTCGTCGCCAAGTCCTCAAACGCACCGCTCTCGCCGTCGTGCTCGGTGCTTGCCTAACCAACGGCGCGGTCTACGCGCAAAGCACCACGGGCAGCATTTACGGCAGCGCCCCGTCTGAAGCCGGCAGCACGATCGTCGTGCAGAGCGACACCGGGCTCAGCCGCACCATTACGGTGGATGCCAATGGCCGCTACAACCTCGGCTCGCTGCCGGTGGGTGCCTACACCGTCACCCTGAAGCGCGGCGACCAGGTCGTCGACACCCGCAAGAACGTGCAGTTGCGCGTTGGCTCAGGCACTGAAGTCTCCTTCGCCGGCGCGGCCGCATCGGGCAGCAACGCCGATGCAACCACGCTCGGTGCGATCACCGTTACCGCCGCCAACGCACCGAAGATCGATGTCAGCTCGACCAGCTCGCGCTCGGTCATTACCTCCGAGCAGCTGGCCACCTTGCCGCTCGGGCGTAGCGCCGAAGCGATTGCGTTGCTGGCGCCGGGTGCGGTGGCTGGTAGCGGCGCATTCAATAACGGTTCGCGCTCGGTGGTCTCTTTCGGCGGTTCCGGCGTCACCGAAAATGCTTATTACATAAATGGTTTCAACGTCAGCAATCCACTGAGCAATCTGGGTGGCGTCAGCCTGCCTTACGGCGCTATCGACCAGCAGGAAACCTATACGGGCGGCTATAGTGCGAAATACGGACGCTCCACCGGCGGTGTCATCAATCAGCTTGGCAAGCGCGGCACCAATGAATGGCATTTTGGTGCACAGGCAGTCTGGGAACCCGATTCCCTGGCGAGCTCGACTGGCGATGTCTGGTTCCCGAGTAACACATTGCCCGCAGGTTATGGCTACACCAACCGTACGCAGCCTGGCACGCTCTACCGCAGTGGCAAAGACAACAATCAAACCCGGACTGTCTACAGCGCGTATGCGGGCGGCCCGCTAATCGAAGACAAACTCTTTATTTTTGTCGCTGGAGAAACCGACAAGACCGACGGCGTCACCACCAACGCACGCACAAACTCTATTCAGGGACAGAACAACTACGGGTACAGCTCGCCCAAGTTTTATGGAAAGCTGGACTGGAACATCAACGATTCAAATATTTTGGAATATACGCGCATCCAAAACACTGACCGGCGCGGCGGCTACTACACCGCATTCAATTACGACGATCTGAGCACTGGGGGCGCGACGGGGACCTTCCCGGATACGTTCAAGATCACTGATAAATACGACATTTTCAAATACACTGGTTATCTGACCGATGATCTGACCCTGAATGCCACCTGGGGCCGCAGCACCCAGCACAACCGCCAGTTCAACCCGAATATTTCGGACCTTCCATTTCTCGACGGCGTCACCGAGCAAGATCCGGCAATTGTGGGTAACACGCCGATTCGCAACGGCCAGGCGACCAATCGAGCCAAGGCTGATGATCCGATCAGCAAGTCACGGAGTCTTCGTCTGGAGTTGGAATATCGCCTCGGCGATCACGATTTAACCGCTGGCGTGGACAATATGTACTTCAATGCCTACAACGAAGGCGTTCGCACGACGGGGCCAGGCTACCAGTGGATCTACGGCCGCCAGGACAATCCTACTGAAGGCATTAACCCCGAACTTGGCGTCGGTGCGCCCGGCGGACAGGGCTACTACGCGCAACGTCGGATCTTTACGACAACCACAAGCATGGCGGTCGAGCAGAAAGCCTATTATTTGGAGGACCGTTGGCAGGTCAGCGACAAGTGGTTGCTGACACTGGGCATTCGCAACGATAAGTTCACCAACTACAACAGCGACCACGTTGCCTATGTCGACAGCGGTGATCAGTGGGCACCGCGCCTTGGTGCAAGCTGGGATGTGTTCGGCGATTCGTCACTGAAGATATTCGCCAACCTTGGGCGCTACTACCTGGCGTTACCCAATAGCGTCGCCATTCGTGGAGCATCGGCCTCAACCTATACCGACGAATACTTCACGTACACCGGTATCGACGCCAATGGCGAGCCAACCGGTCTTGGAGCGATTGGTCCTGGCCCGGTCTCGAGCAATGGCGAATACGGCCAGGCGCCGGATCCCAATGCGTTCGCGCCTAGTGATCTGAAGTCGCAGTATCAGGACGAGATCATTCTTGGCTTCGAGAAAACTCTCGGCGAGAGCTGGAACTCGGGCGCCAAGGTGACCTATCGCAAACTGCAGAGTGCGATTGATGATGTCTGCGATCCTGGCAAGATGTCCGCGAAATTGGCTGCAACCGGTGGAGATGTCAGCAGCGTGAGCATCCCGGGGTGTGTCATGTTCAACCCTGGCCAGACCAATACATACAATCTTGCCAACGTCGACGGCTCAGGCTATACGCAATTGCGCATGAGCCAGTCCGATTGGGGTTTCACTGACAAAGCGCGTCGCAATTACGTTGCCGTGGACCTGTTTCTGGAACATCCGTTCGACGAAAAGTGGTATGGCCGTGTCGACTACACCTGGTCGCATAGTTACGGGAATACCGAAGGTCAGGTCAAGTCTGACATCGGTCAATCCGATGTCTCCAAGACGCAGGACTGGGATGCGGCTGAGTTGATGTATTACGCAGGCGGTAGTCTGGCAAATGATCGCAGGCATCAGTTCAAGGCATTCGGTGCGTATCAAATCGCGCCGGAGTGGATGGCATCGGCGACTGTACGTGTGATGTCGGGCACACCGATCTCCTGCCTGGGCTACTTCGGGTCGAATGAAGGCAACCCGATCGGATATGGCTCTGCGTACCACTACTGCGGTGGCCAGGCTTCACCTCCGGGCGACGCTGGACGTACCCCCTGGATCAAGAATCTGGATCTTGGCATTACCTACCGGCCTTCCTTCGCCGACCATAAGTTGGCGCTGGGACTTCAGGTCTTCAACGTCTTGAACGACCGCTCGGTAAATCGTGTTGAAAGCCGCTACAACACCGCGCCCTTCACCGTTCGCAACACCTATGGTATCGGTACCGAACCCTACAACTACAACACACCGCGATTTGTGCGTCTGACTGCAGCCTACGATTTCTGATCGCAGAAACAGGATCGCCGTGGTGGCGCTTCCGGAGCATAAACCACTTGAAAAGGCCCTGGTTTCCAGGGCTTTTTTATCCATTACCGAAGAGTCATCGCAATCACCCCGCGTGTTGATCAATCACCAAAATAAACCGCGCAACATTATGTCAAGGCGCACGCTGACCAAGCCTCCTCCTGTGTGTGTTCCAGACCTGCACAGATACAAGCCGGGAATCGCGACGCGCTAGACGCCCCCCCATCCCGGCAGCGGGCTGGAGCAGAAGAACTCCACAGCTGGCCCTGAGGTTTATTTATCTAACGCCTAACAGGTGTTCATCCAAAATCCCATAGAAGTTCAGGCTCAGTTGTTTCACACGGAAAGCGCCGGATCAAATCACACGCCTCCTCTTCTGTGAACGGCGCACTGCTTGTCAGCGAATAAATTACCGATGTATCGTTTTTAATATTGCAAGACCCTCCACCCGGTGGACAAATGACTTCACTACTGCAGCCGCCTTTAATCGTCAAAAGATATGGCGCAGAAGCACCCCCTCCTTCCCGTTGGGCATTATTGCAAAAATACGCCCACTGACCGACGGGAACGCCCTCGGTACTAAAATAGACGTAATCTATTGAGCTCTTACGGGCAGCCTGGACGTCTGCGCCAGCACATGCGAGGACAATCAACAACGCAACAAAGTTAATCTTCGTCTGACATCTCCTTTTGAATGAAACTTGCGCAATTACTGTGAGCGCATGCCATTATTATCACTCCCCAATGTAGATTTCGAATAAAGATCACATTTTTACAAGACAATTCAGTAAAATTATTTAATTTCTCAGAGGAGTGCTTACTTCAAACCAGATCCTCACTGGCGGCGAATTCGATTCAATACATGGCTGCAAAAAAATCAACCATCCAAAATCACCCGCGCCGCATTATGTCCGGGCGCACCCGTCACACCGCCGCCCGGATGGGTCCCGGATCCACACAGATACAACCCCGGCACCGCGCCGCGATAGGCACCCTGCCCCAGCAGCGGGCGCGCGCTGAAAAGTTGGTTGAGGCTGAGGGCGCCGTGAAAGATGTCGCCGCCAACCAGGCCGAAGATGCGTTCCAGATCGAGCGGGCTGAGGATCTGCCGGCCCAATACCGAGGCCGCGAATCCGGGCGCGTAGCGCTCGACCGTGGCGATCATCAGATCGGCCACCTCGTCGCGATAATCGTCCCACTGCCCGCCATCGGGCAGTTGCGGTGCCACGTGCTGGCAGAACAGGCTGGCGACATGCTGACCAGGCGGCGCAAGGGTGTCGTCCAGGGTGCTGGGAATGAGCAGTTCGACCACGGGCTCACGCGACCATCCCAACGCGCGCGCGTCATGCCAGGCGCGGTCCATGTAGTCCAGGCTCGGTGCCATGATGATGCCGGCGGTCAGGTGATCGCCGTCGCCGGGCAACGCGGTGAAGTCCGGCAGGCGCGAGAGTGCGACATTCATGCGGAAGGTGCCCGACCCGCAGCGGTAATGGGCAATACGTTCGCGCGTTGTCGCAGGCACGTCGCCTGGCCGCATCAGGCGCTGATACAGCAGTTTCGGGTTGACGTTGGCCACGATCGCGCGGGCGTGGATCGTCTCACCGCCGGTCGTGACGACACCGACTGCACGCCCCTGCTCCACCAACACGCGCTCCACCACGCAGCCGGTACGGATTTGCACGCCGTGTTCGCGCGCGCTGGCGGCCATGGCCTGAGTGATCGCGCCCATGCCACCGATGGCGTGGCCCCATGCCCCCTTGACCCCGTTGCTCTGCCCGAACACGTGGTGCAACAACACGTATGCGGTACCCGGCGTGTGGGGACTGGCGTAATTGCCGACAATGCCATCGAAGCCGAACAAGGCCTTGATCGGCGCGCTTTCGAACCAGCGATCCAGATATTCGGCCGCTGAAATCGTAAACAGGTCCAACAGCTCCTGGCGCAATGTCAGCGGCAGGCCCTGCAACTGCAGCCCGAGCTTGCCTGCCCGCCATAGCTGCGGCAATACCTGCAACCAGCCGCCATCGGTGACATCAGGCGGTGGCTGCAAGGCCAGCGCACGCAATACGTCGGCCAACTGCTCCAACCGCGCTTCGTAGGCGGGCAATGCGGCCGCATCCCGCGCTGAAAACCTGGCAACTTCCTGCGCCGTGCGCCCTGCCCCGGCAAGCAGATAGTCACCGTTCGGCAACGGCAGAAAATTGTTGAGACGTCGCGGCACCACGTGCAGGCCATGGCGTTCCAGTGCGAGATCGGCGATGACCTTGGGTTGCAGCAACGACACCGTGTACGCCGCCACCGAATTGCGGAACCCAGGATGAAACTCCTCGGTCACCGCCGCACCGCCAACCACGTTGCGCGCTTCCAACACCAGCACCCGTTTGCCAGCCTTGGCCAGATAGGCAGCGCACACCAGCCCGTTGTGGCCGGCGCCGATGATCAGTGCATCCAGGGGTTCAGAGGCGACGGGCATGCACTGGTATATAGCACCGCTCATCCGCGCCCACCATGTGGCAGCGGCAGCGTATGAGCGCCTGCCCGCCGCTAACAATGCAGCACTACGGCGGCGCGCGCGGGTGGTAGGCGAAGAACGGTCGCTGCACAGTGCCGCTAGTGGTTGCCAGCAAGTGCCCCGCTGGGTGATTCGGGGGTGACCACGCCGACACCTCCAGCCGACAGCTGCAGGTTGTGTGACATCGACAGTACCGCCGTTGCCTACTGGCCATGGCGGGCCGGCTCACTGGATGTTCGGTACCCCCGCGCCCCAAAAGCTGGTGCCTCGCCCGGCCCTCTACGCCCCGCACCCATGACCTTCGACACCATGCCATCCGGCTGGCGAGGCGTAGAGTGCCGGCCACGGCCCCGGCGACGGGGCTTCCCATCGATGCTTCCGGAGTCCTTTGTGATTCGTACACCTCATTTATTGACGCTGACCCTGGCCGTGGCAACCGCCCTGAGCGGTTGCAAGAAGTCCGAAGACACCGCACCTGCTGCCCCTGCGGGCGACACCGCGGCCACTACCCCGGCAGCGCCCAAGACGCTGACCCTGGACCAGAGCAAGCTGCCGGCAGTGAACCAGTTCACCGCGGCCGACCTAGACCCCAACAGCAACGCCTGTACCGATCTGAACGCCTACGCCAATGCCAAGTTCCTGGCCGCCAACCCGGTGCCGAGCGACCGCACCAGCTGGGGCGCGTTCGAGATGCTCGACGAGCGCTCCAATGCGATCCAGCGGCAGTTGGTGGAACAGGCCGCAGCCGACGGCAAGGCCACCGGTGTGGAAAAGATCGTCGGCGACCTGTGGTCGACCGGCATGGACGAAGCCAAGATCAACGCGCAGGGCATCGAGCCGCTGAAGCCGGAACTGGCCGCCATCGACGCGATCAGCGACCAGGCCAAGCTGGTGGACTACCTGCGCAGCAGCGCGGCCAAGGGCAACAACGTCCTTTTCGGCTTCGGCGCCGAAGCGGACTTCAAGAAGTCCAGCCAGAACATCGCCTATGCCATGCAGGGAGGCCTGGGCCTGCCGGACCCGGAGTACTACACCAGCCCCGCCAACAAGGCCAAGCTGGAGGCCTACCAGGCGCACATCGCCAAGGTGCTGGAGCTGTCGGGCGTGGCCGCGGCCGATGCCGCCGCGCAGGCCAAGCAAGTGGTCGCGTTCGAAACCCGCCTGGCCAAGGTGTCCAAGACCAGCACCGAGCTGTCGCGCGACGCCTCGCTGGCCTACAACCCGATCTCCCCCGCCGAGGCCGACAAGCTGACCCCGAACTGGTCGTGGACCGAGTTCTTCAAGTCGCAGGGCGTGGCCACACCGGAGATGTTCTCGCTGGCGATCCCCGCCTTCCATCAGGAAGTGAGCAAGATGATCGCCGACACCGACCCGACGATCTGGCGCGCGTACCTGCGCTTCCACACCGTCGATGGCGCTTCGCCGTTCCTGAGCCAGCCGTTCGTCGATGAGAACTTCGCGTTCTACAACAAGACCATGCGCGGCCAGAAGGAAATCAAGCCGCGTTGGAAGCGCGTGCTGGCCACCATCAACGGCCAGGCCGGCGAAGCGCTGGGCCAGCTGTACGTCAAGGTTGCCTTCCCGGCCGATTCCAAGGCCAAGATGGAAACCCTGGTGACCAATCTGCGTACCGCGCTCAAGGCCCGCATCGAAAAGCTGGACTGGATGAGCCCGGAGACCAAGACCAAGGCCATCGCCAAGTGGGAAAGCTTCACGCCCAAGATCGGCTACCCGGAAAAGTGGCGTGAGTGGAACGGCCTGAGCACCGGCCGCGACAGCTACCTGGGCAACGTGATGGCCGCGCAGGAATTCAACTACAAGTGGAACCTGTCCAAGATCGGCAAGCCGGTGGACAAGACCGAATGGAGCATGAGCCCGCAGACGGTCAACGCCTACTACAACCCGCTGCAAAACGAGATCGTGTTCCCGGCCGCCATCCTGCAGCCGCCGTTCTTCGACCCGAATGCGCCGGAGGAAATGAACTACGGCGGCATCGGTGCAGTGATCGGCCATGAGATGACCCACGGTTACGACGACCAGGGCAGCCGCTTCGGCGCCGATGGCAACTTCATCCCCGATCCGGGTTGGTGGACGCAGAAGGACCTGGACGCGTTCAAGGCACGCACCGGCAAGCTGGTGGCGCAGTTCGACGGCTACCGCACGCCGGCCGGCGACAAGGTCAAGGGCGACCTGACCCTGGGCGAAAACATCGCCGACCTGGGTGGCCTGAACACCGCCTACGACGCCATGAAGGCCGCCACTGCCGGCAAGGACGACCCCAAGACCGACGGCATCACCCGCGACCAGCGCTTCTTCCTCAACTGGGCCACGGTGTGGCGTCGCAACTTCACCCCGGAAGAACTGGCCGTACGCCTGAAGACCGACCCGCATGCACCGGCGAACTTCCGCGCCATCGGCGCACCGTCGAACATGCCGGCCTTCGCCGCCGCGTTCTCGTGCAAGGCGGGCGATGCGATGGTGCGTCAGGGCGACAAGCAGGTCGTGATCTGGTAATTGCGCAAGCGCGGTAAAACCACGGGCGGCCATCGAAAGATGGCCGCCCGTTTTCGTTGTGCACCCCGTATTTGCCGCAGTGTCTTTCTCCAAATCCGCCAGCCGGCACCAATAACCGAGGCAGGCCATGCTCCTGCAGTGGATGATCTTTCCTGCACGCACGCGCTGCCAGACCGATGCCGACCAACGGGTAGAACGCGCATCCCGCTGCGACGCCGTCGCTGCGCTGGCCACAAGCGCAGGCTACGCAAGACCCGCAAGCACCAGCTGCAATGCGGTGCGATCTGCAATCGCGCCTGCATGCAAGCCTCAACAAAACTCAACGCACGCGCCCCCTGGTGATGGGTCCGCTTATGCTCGGCGTTTATCCCAGCCACTGGCGCCCATGTCACACACCAAGACCTCCACGCTTGCCCTTGCCCTGCTGGTCGCCCTGGCAGGCTGCCAACGCGAAGCGCAAACCAGCAGCAGGCCGGAAAAAACCGCGACCTCGGCACCTGCAGCGACAGCGGACGCGAAACCTGCTTTCGACATCGGCGAACTGGATGCAGCTACCAACGCGTGCCAGAACCTGGACGATTTCGTCAATGGCCGTTGGAAAAAAGCCAATCCCATCCCGGCCGACCGCACCAGTTGGGGGGTCTCCGACGTGCTCGTGGAGAACAGCCTGACCACCCAACGCCAGATTGCCGAAGACGCCGCAAGGCAGGCGGACACCCAAACCAATCCTGTCGCCCACAAGATCGGCATGCTGTATGCCTCGGGCATGGATGAAGCGGCCATCGAAGCGGCCGGCGACCGGCCGATCAAGCCACAGCTCGACGCCATCGCCGCGCTGACCTCAGGCAAGGAGGTTGCCGATTACATCACGCATCGTTTTGCCGAAGGCGATGCGCAGGTGTTCGATTTCGGCGCACGTGCGGACTTCAAACATGCCGACAGGCAGATCGGGTTCGCGCAGGAAGGTGGACTGGGCCTGCCGACCAAGGAGTACTACGTCTCTCCCGAATACGCGCCCATTCGCGAGGCATATCTGGCTTACATCGCCAAATCCTTCGAGCTCACCGGCAGCACCGCAGACGCCGCCAAGGCACAGGCGAGCGAGGTCCTGGCGCTCGAAACACGGCTGGCCGCGGCCTCGCTCACACGCACCGAGGCGCGTGACCCCAGGAACCAGTATCACTTCGTCAGCACGGCCGAGGCCGACAAACTCACGCCGCACTTTGCATGGAGCAATTTCTTTGCCGTGCAAGGCATCGACAGCGGTACCGGCTTTTCCCTGTCGCAGCCGCGGTTCTTCGCCGAATTCGATCGTCAGCTGGCGAACGCGCCGATCGCACAATGGCAGGCCTATCTGCGCTTCCACACCATCGACGACGCCTCCAAGCAGCTCAGCAAGGCCTTCGTCGACAACAACTTCGCGTTCTATGGCAAAACGCTGTCCGGGCAACCCGAACAGCAGCCGCGTTGGAAGCGCGTATTACGCACGGTCAACGGCGCAATGGGCGAAGGGCTGGGGCAGCTCTACGTCGCCAAGGTGTTCACGCCGGAAGCCAAACAGCGTGCCAGCGACTTGGTGGACAACGTGCGTGTTGCGCTCAAGGCGCGCATCGAGAACGTCGACTGGATGAGCCCCGAAACCAAGGCCAAGGCCATCGCCAAGTGGCAAACATTCCTGCCCAAAATCGGCTATCCCGACACCTGGCGCGACTGGTCGGGGCTGGAAATCGTGCCTGGCGCGTATTACCGCAACCTGCAGGCAGCAGCGAAATTCAATTATCACTACGACATCGCCCAGATCGGTAAGCCCACCGACCGGATGCGCTGGCAGATGACCCCGCAGACGGTCAATGCGTATTACGACCCCAGCACCAATTCCATCAATTTCCCTGCCGGAATTCTGCAGCCGCCGTTCTTCGACGCCAGTGCGGACGACGCCTTGAACTACGGCGGCATCGGCGCGGTGATCGGGCACGAAGCCACCCACGGCTTCGACGATGAGGGTCGGCAGTTCGACGGCGCCGGCAACAATGTCGACTGGTGGACACCGCAGGATCGCAAGGCCTTCGAGCAACGTGCCGAGCGACTGGTCAAACAGTTCGATGCCTACGTGCCGCTGCCCGACCACCCCACGGTGCACGTCAATGGCAGGCTCAGCCTGGGCGAAAACATCGCCGACCTGGGCGGTACCAACGTCGCCTACGATGCGTTGCAGGCAGATCTGCGCGCGCATCCGGAACGCGCCGTCGCGATCGACGGCTACAGCCCGGATCAACGCTTCTTCCTGAACTATGCACGCAGCTGGCGTGGGCAGACGCGCGAACAGCAGCAGCTGGTCTACCTGGCAAGCGACCCCCATGCGCCCGACAACCTGCGCGCCATTGCCCCGCCCTCGAACATGCCCTCCTTCGCCAAGGCATTTTCCTGCAAGGCCGGCGATGCGATGGTGCGGCCAGAAAAAGACCGTGTGGTGATCTGGTAAGCCGGCACAGGCGACGGCTGCAAGCGCTTCCAACACGGTGGCACCCGGTACAGGCTCGCACGCGCGGGCCTGTCGCATTAATGCAAGCGGCCGGCACCGAACACGAACCGGTGCGCGCGCCTGCCTGCGCGGCACGCAGCCTTGCTAAACTCCGCCGACTTCAATCTGGCCACCCTTCTTCTCGATGCCCACCATTCGTCCGCTTGCCCTCGCTCTTGGCTTCAGCCTGATCTCGCTGCTGTCCGCCCCCGACGCCGACGCCGCTCGCAAGAAGAAGGCCGCAGCGCCCAAGGCTCCGGCCGTCTCGGCGGCCTGCACCAATTTCTACGACTACGCCAACGCCAGCTGGCTCAAGGCCAACCCCGTGCCGCAGGCCGGCGCCGTCACCGCGCTGGGTCAATTGTCCGAGCGCGCCCTGCAGCAGCAGCGCGAGTTGCTCGATGCATCGATGAAGTCCCCGCAGGGCAACGTGCAGAAGCTGCTCGGCGATTTCTGGGCCAGCGGCCTGGACGAAGCGGCTGTGGAGAAGGACGGCTCCAATCCGATCGCCCCCCTGCTCTCGCGCATCGACGCGATCAAGAAGGCCAAGGATGTGCCCGCTTCCATCGCCGCGTTGCATCAGGTCGGTATTCCGGTCGGCTTCAATTTCGGCCCGGACGTGGACCTGAAGGCGCTCGATCGCCATATCGGCTACTTCATGCAGGGCGGCATGGGCCTGCCCGACCCGGCCTTCTACACCCGCACCGACGCCGACACCCAGGCGCTGATGGGCCGCTACCGCGCGTACGTCAAGCAGATCCTGGCGCTGACCGGCACCGCTGCCGACAAGCTCGACGCCGACGCCGCCTCCGTGCTGCAGATCGAAACCGCGCTGGCGCGTAGCGCGCAGTCGGTGCAGGGCATCAACAACCCGTTCAACAACTACGCACCGATCGCCACCAAGGAACTGGGCAAGCAGTACAAGAACCTGCGCCTGGCCGACTTTCTGGAGGCGCAGGGCGTCAAGGACGACCTGGTGTCGATGGCCGACCCGGCCATGTTCAAGCAACTCGACAGCATGATCGTCAGCATCAAGCCGGACCAATGGAAGGCCTACCTGCGCTGGCGCGTGGGCGATGCGATGGCGCCGTACCTGTCCAAGAGCTTCCACGATGCCGAATACCAGTTCCGTGGCCGTCTGCTGCGTGGCGATGCGGTGCCGCCGCAGCGTTGGCAGCAGGTGCTGGACGCGATCAACGTGGCCGCCGGCCCGATGCTCGGCCGCGAGTACGTGGCGCGTTATCTGAGCAGCGACACCCGTCGCCAGGCCGAAGCCATCGCAGACCAGGTGCGCGATGCACAGCTGGCCGCACTGGAGCGCACCGGTTGGGGCAAAGGCGAGGTGGTGGCCGAAGCCAAGGCCAAGCTGGCCGCGATGAAGATCGAAGTCGGCGCGCCGCGACGCGACCTGGATTACACCGTGCAGCCGATGGGGCGCGGCAGTTTCGGCGGCAATATGCTGATCGCCTCGACCTGGCGCCACCGCGAAGAGATGAAGCGCATCGGCAAGGGCAACGCCGACCGTCGCTGGGACGTGCTGCCGCAACAGCCGGCGGTGGCCTACGACATTGCGCAGAACCGCCTGATCGTCACTGCCGCCGTGTTGCAGGCGCCGGTGTTGACCACCGGCGGCACCCAGGCCGCGCAGTACGGTGCCTACGGTGCGCTGGTCGCACACGAGATCACCCGTGCGATCGATGCCAAGGGCTCGCTGGTCGATGCCAAGGGCGAATTGCGCAGCTGGTGGACGCCGGCCGAAAAGGCGAGCTGGACCATGCTGACCAACAAGGTCGCCGCGCAGTTCTCCGCCTACCCGTACCCGGGCGTGCCCAACGCCAAGGTCAATGGTGCGCAGACCGCCGAAGAGAACCTGGCCGATCTGGCCGGCGTCGAATTGGCCTGGCAGGCGTTCAGCAAGGCGCAGCCGGCAGCCACCGAGGCCGACAAGCAGGCCTTCTTCACCGCCTGGGCCGGGCTGTGGGCACAGCAGTTGTCGCCCAACGAGGCGGTGCAGCGCGCAAGCGCCGACATCCGCGCACCGGGCCAGTGGCGCACCAATGGCCCGCTCTCGAACCTGCCCGAGTTCGGTGCAGCGTTCAGCTGCAAGGCCGGCCAGCCGATGCAGCGCGTGGATGCCGAGCAGTTGAAGATCTGGCGCTGAGTCAGGCGCCAGCAAGTCGCTGGCAATCAGCACGCAGTGGCAGGCAATAAAAAAGAGCGCGGACTCCGCGCTCTTTTTTTGTGCCTGGCATTTCGCCCATCCGTTGCTTACCTCAACGCGCTCTTCGTAGGGGCGGCCCGGCCGAGATGAAGCCTTGCCGGTAAAACCCCATCGCGGCCAGGGTCGCTCCTACGGAGCAGCGTGGATCTCAACGCACCACGCGCAACGGCGGCTTGCGCTTCCCGCCGCCCTTCCTTCCGCCGCTGCCGCCGAATGGCGACTGGCCGCGCCAGTAGCGGATCATCAGCCAGCCGAACAGCATGCCGCCCAGATGCGCGAAGTGGGCCACGCCAGGCTGCCAACCGGTCGCCCCGAGCAGTAACTCGATCGCGCCGAACACGATCACGAAGGTCCGCGCCTTCATTGGAATCGGCGGGAACAGCAGCATCACGCGCTGATTGGGGAACAGCATTCCGTAAGCCAGCAGCAAACCGAACACGCCGCCCGATGCGCCGACGACCGGCGCACCGCTTTGCGTGAACCAGGCCATCAGCAACTGGCACAGGCCGGCGCCGGCGACGCACACGAGGTAGTAGGTGAGAAAGCGCTTCTGGCCCCAGGTCTGTTCCAACGGCGCGCCGAACATGAAGAGCGCCAGCATGTTGAAAAATAGATGGTTGAAGCCGCCATGCAGGAATGCGTAGGTCAGCAGCTGCCAGGGCATGAAGCTGGCACCCGGCGAAAACGCATCGAAGCCGTTGGACAGCGGCCACAACATCAGCCACGACAACACGCTGTCCGATGGCAACACGCCAGCGCCCAGGTCGCCCACCGCCCATTGCAGCAGGAACAAGCCGATGTTGGCGATCAGTAATGCTTTGGTGACGGGCGGCAATTGAGGCATGGCGGCTTCCTTCGGAATGCTGCCGATGATAACGGCAGGCTTATGAAGGTCCCCACACGGCCGCATCCAGCCGCTGCGCGGCGCTGGCCCGGCGCACACGGCCACGTTCCACCTGGACGCCCTCGTCGCGCAGGCGCTGGCATTGCTCGCGGTAGCCTGCCGAGCCTTCGGGCAAGGCAATCCGGCCGTCGCTGCGCAATACGCGGTGCCAGGGCAGCTGCGGGTCGTCGTTGCCGCTGAGCACGCGTGCCACCAGTCGCGCACGGCCCGGCAGGCCCGCGCGCCGGGCAACTTCCCCATAACCGGCGACCTCGCCCACGGGAATTGCGCCGATCGCCTGAAGAATCCGCAGCCGCGCCTGCTCGCCGGACCGTGACGCGCCCTTGGAGCCTGCGCGCGCAGGCGGGCTGGCGCTGCCGCGCGGTGTTGGATGGCGAGATGTGGGCATCGCACAAGCATGCCAGCTGATGAGCGTGCGTGTGCGGATCGCCCTGCACGCGAGGGGAAAGTTGCAAGCCCTCTCCTCCCGGGAGAGGGCTTGAGGTGCGGGCGCAGCAAAGCAAACCGCCGAGGACACGCAATCAGTCGTCGTTTGTTCGTGGATAAAGGTACAACCAAGCTTGAACATCAGGTCGCGTTGGATCGATGCGTCGCTTGTACCAGACCCTCACCCCAACCCTCTCCCACAGGGACAGAAGCTCGGTCCATTCTTCCATCGAGACACTGGGGGACCAGGTGGCGCGCAGCGCCGGATGAGGCTACGGCTGCCACTGGCTATCCCAGCCTGGCATTGATCAAGGCATCGCCTCATGCGCCGCCACGCGGCAACCCACCGTCGATGGCGACAGCGCCCCCCTCAATGCATCAACACAATCTCTTCAGACGAAGTGGGATGAATCGCCACGGTCTCCTCGAAGTCCCGCTTGGTCGCGCCCATCTTCACCGCCACCGCAAAGCCTTGCAGCATTTCGTCGGCGCTCTCACCCAGCAGATGGACACCGACCACACGTTCCTCCTCGCCCACGCACACCAGCTTGAACAGACTGCGCTGCGGCGCGTCGGCCAGCGCGTGCAGCATCGGGCGGAAATTGCTGCGGTACACGCGCACCGCACCGTTGTACCGTGCACGCGCCTGTTCTTCGGTGAGCCCGACATTGCCAAGCGGCGGGTGCGAAAACACCACGCTGGGCACGTTTTCGTAGTCCATGCGCGCATCCGGTTGGTGACCGAACAGGCGATCCATCAGCTTGCGCCCTGCCGCAATCGCCACCGGCGTCAGTCCGACCTTGCCGCCCACATCGCCGATGGCGTGAATATTCGGCACGTTGGTGGTCTGCCCGTCGTCCACCACCACTTCGCCCTTGTCACCAAGCGCAACGCCCACTGTGTCCAGACCCAGCCCGGCGGTATTGGCGCGGCGACCCACCGCAAAAAACACCTTGTCGAAGACGTCGTTGCCCTGCTCACGCGGATGCACGCAATGACCATGCACGCGCAACGCACCGTGCAGATCGCGCTCCAATGCGGTGGTGGTGAAACCGAAGTGCAGCCGCACGCCCAGATGGCGCAGGTTGTCGGCCAACTGCAAGGTCAGCTCCGCATCGAAGCGCTCCAGCAAGCGCTCGCCCTGCACGAACAGATGCACGCGGCTTCCCAGGGCCTGCAGCAGCCCGGCGATTTCCACCGCGATATAGCCACCGCCGACAATCGCGACCCGCTCGGGCGCATGGCAGAGATTGAAGAAATCGTCGGAGACTTCGCCATGTTCTGCGCCCTCCACGTCCGGGCGTAGCGGGTGTGCGCCGGTGGCGATCACGATGTGCTCGGCGGTCACCGGTACGCCGTCGCTGCCCATGACGGTATGGCGGTCCTGCAATACGCCGCGTTGCGGGATCAGGACCACGCCATCTTCGTTGAGGCGGCGTCGATAGCTGGCGTGGATGTTGGAGATGTACCCCTGCCGATGCGTGACCAGCTCCTGCCAGGCCAGCGTCGGGCGCGGCACATCGAATCCCAGCGCGCTGGCCAACTCGATCTTGCCGGCCAGATCGGCTGCCAGCCACATCGCCTTCTTCGGCACGCAACCGAGATTGACGCAGGTGCCGCCCAGTTCGTCGGGCTCCATGATCGCCACGCGCGCGCCATGTTTTGCTGCGCGAAATCCAGCCGCGAGGCCGCCGGAGCCGCCCCCCAGAATCACCACGTCGTAGTCGTAACGCGCACTCATGCGAAACGCTCCGCCCGGTAAGGATGCGGGTCCAGCGCGGGTGCGCGGCCCGTGATCAGGTCGGCCATCAATTGTCCGCTTGCAGTGCTCATGCTGATGCCGAGCATGCCATGCCCGGCTGCGAGCCAGACGTGAGGATGGCCCGGCACCGCGCCCAGGACCGGCACGTCGTCCCAGGTCATCGGCCGCCATCCGTACCAGCGATCGATCACCGCAGGCCCGCATGGCGCCTGCAGATATTCGGCCGCTGCACGCTCCAACGCAGCCAGGCGTGTGGCATTGAGCTGCGTATCGCGCCCGGAAAACTCCATCGTGCTGCCGATGCGCAGGCGGTCGCGCCACGGCACCACGAACACCCAGCGGTCCTTCAACACCACCGGGCGGCGCGGCATCAGATGCGGCGCGCTGTAGGTAATCGAATAGCCCTTGCCGGCCTGCACCGGCAGGCGCAAACCGAGTTGCGCCGCCAGCACCGGCGACCATGGCCCGGTTGCGATCACCACTTCGCGCGCAGGGCGCTTGCCGTGCTCGGTCTGCACGCAGCTGCCAGCTCCATCGGGCACGATTGCCTGCACGCGGCAGTGCGCATCGATCACCACGCCACGTGCGCGCAGCACCCTCGCAAGCTCCGCGGTGTACTGCTCCGGGCGCAGATGGGCATCGCCCGGGAAGTGGATCGCACCGGCGATCCCATCGCGAAATGCGGGATCCTGGCGTACGTAGTCCGCACCATCGATGACCTCTGCCCGGATCCCCCACTGCGCCAGCAGCGCGCATTCGTCGCGGTATTGCGCAAAGCGGCGCGCATCGCCGAACACGTAATCCAGCCCGTCGTTACGAAACTCGCACTCCAACCCGTACCGCGCCACCCACGCGTCGAAGCGCTGCCGCGCGTCGTGCAACAACGCCGCGCGCGCCTGTGCACTGGCCTGCCAATCGCGTGAATTGCAGCGCCGCGCAAAACGCAGCAGCCAGCGCCACAACCCCGGATCCAGACGTGGCGGGATATACAGCGGCGCGTCCGGGGTGAACATCCATTTCAGTGCCTGCGCAATCATGCCGGGCGCCGCCAGCGGCGGTGCATGGCTTGGCGTGATGGTGCCGCAATTGCCGTAGGAGGTCGCCGCACCGGGCGCACCGGCATCGAGCACGCGCACCTGCCGGCCCGCTTCGACCAGTGCCAGCGCGGTGGCCAGGCCAATCGCGCCCGCACCGATCACCACCACATCATCGCGGCTGCCGTGCATGCAGGCGCTACCCGGCGCGCCCAGCGCCACGCCACATCGGCGGCATCTGCAGATAGGTCGCGCTGCGCCATAGCCATTCCATCGGCCCGAAGCGGAACCAGTGCAGCCAGCACCGGCTCAGCTGCACCTGCAGCGCGAACAGTGCCAGCGCGAACGGCAGTTGCCACACCCGCGGCAGCTGTTCGAAATAGCCCAGCCCGTAGCCGTAGAAGATGCCGGTGCAGACCAGCGATTGCAGCAGATAATTGCTCAATGCCATTCGCCCCGCCGGCGCAAGCCATGCCAGACGCGGTGCCAGGCGCACCACCCATGCGGCGTAGCCCAGGCACATCAACGGCCCTGCAATCAGCGACAGCGCGAAGGCGCCGGACAGGCGCAGGTCCAGCCGCGCCGGATCGATCCACGGCTCCAATGCATAACTTGCCAGCATCACGCCCAGCCCGAGCGGCAACACGCCATGGCGCAGCGTCGCAAACAAACGGGGGAAGCGCTCGGGCGCGGCGATCGCACCGCTGCGCACGAACCAGCTACCGAACAGGAACATGCCGAGCATGGCCGGGCCATTGATGCTGAGCCCGGTCATCGCCTGCTGAAAGTCATGCCAGCGCTGCACCGTCGCCTGCAGGTAGGTGCCGCTGGCGAATGCGGCGCGCTGCGCCTGCACATTCGCCAGCGCCTGCTGCGCGGCGTCGGCCATCGCCGCTTTCCACTGCACCGTCGCGGCAGGATCGGCCTGCGCCAACTCGCCTGCCACCCCATACAGCAGGGTCAGCCCGGGTGCGCACAGGTACACCAACGCAGCGAACCACGGCAGCGTCACGGTCGGCACGTTGCGCGCACTGAGCAGCAGCAACGCCAGCAGGGCATAGGTCACCAGGACATCGCCGGACCACACCAGCAGCGCGTGGGCAAGCCCGATCACCAACAGCCCGAGGGTGCGGCGCAGATACAGGCCGAAGAACGCGCGCCCGGCCTGTGCGGCGCGCTGCGCCATCACCGCAAAGCCCATGCCGAACAACAGCGAAAACAGCGTGTAGAACTTGCCTTGCACGAACACGTAAACCAGCGCATCGGCAACCCGGTCGGCGCCATGCCAATGCGGCTCCACTCCGGTCATGGCCAGATCGAGCGGCCCGACAAAGGCTTCGATGTTCATCAGCAGAATGCCCAGCAGCGCCACGCCGCGCAGGACATCCAGCACGACGATGCGCTCGGTCGCAGCAATGGGAAGCAGCACGTCGCGGGATGTCATCACGGCTCAGGCAACCAGATACGGCGGCGCGCGCCGCAGAATGCAAACGGCCCGCCGATGGGGCGGGCCGTCAGGAACAGCAATCATGCACGCGCCGCGGCAAACCGCACGGATGGGCCGACATGCGCGTGGACTGCATGCGCCAGCGCAGCGCCGGATGACCGGCCCACGTCAGTGGCGCGCAGGCGTCGCACCCGTCCAACCGCCATACGAGCGCGTGCCCCACCCTTAGTGGTGATGACCGCCGTCGCCGTGCACATGGCCGTGGTCGCGTTCTTCTGCGGTGGCTTCACGCACTTCGACGATCTCCACGTCGAAATGCAGATCCTTGCCGGCCATGGGGTGATTGAGGTCCACATCGACCACGCTCATGCCGACTTTCTGCACCGTCACTGCGCGCGGGCCGAAGTTGGTCTGCAGCACGACCTGGGTGCCGGGCACCAGCTTGGTGGCGCCGAAATGCTTCTTGGGCACGCGCTGGCTCAGGCCTTCGCGGTATTCGCCGTAGGCGTCGGCGGCCTTGACGTCCACGCCGAAGCTCTCGCCGGCCTCCTTCCCCATCATGGCCGCTTCCAGGCCCGGGATGATGTTGCCGTGGCCGATCATGATCGCCAACGGGTCACGCTCCTTGGAGCTCTCGATCGGCTCCTGGCCGATCTCCGAAACGGTGTAATGGAAGCGGACGACGCTGTCTTTTTCGATCTTCATGCCTGGCTCTGAATGGGCTGCCCGGTGGCAGACGGTTGAGGACGGCTTGTCGGCCGCCGGGTGCGCCGCCATCATGGCGACCTTTCGAACCGCCCATTATCCCGGCTCCATGCATATCACGCCAGTTTTCGCCGCCCGCGCCCGTTGCGCCGCGGCCAGCCTGTTGCTGGGCCTGCTGCTCCTGGGGGGCTGTTCGTCGCACACGCCGGTTCAGCGCCCGGCCGCGCCACCGCCGACAACGCGCGTGTGGCCGCAGGTAACGCCAGCCGACCCGGCCGCCGCCAACAACATCCTGATGCGCGCGCTGGGGTTGGTGGGCACCCCGTACCGGTTCGGCGGCAACACGCCAGAGACCGGGTTCGACTGCAGCGGGCTGGTCACCTATGTTTACCGGGATGTATTGGCCCTGGCGCTACCGCGCACCTCCCGCGAACTGGCCGCAATTCAGGGCCCGCGCATCCCGCCCGAGCGACTTGCCACCGGCGATCTGGTGTTTTTTGGCTCCGGCGGCAACGTGACCCACGTCGGCATTTATGTCGGTGAAGGCCGCTTCGTGCATGCCCCTACCACGGGCGGTACGGTCCGCCTGGATTTCCTTGATGGAGCTTACTGGCGTGACCATTATTCAGGTTCGAAGCGGGTTTTACACTGAAATGTGACGTAGATCACAAGTCATAAAACGGAAAGTTAACTTTTTTTGAACGTAACGATTCTTTCACCAGGGCATCATCTCGCATCGACAGCAGAACTGTGATTCCCGCGTGACGAACGACGAACAGATCAAAACTGGCGCCGCACCGCTTCCGCCCAGGAAACCGCTCCGCCTGCTATGCGCCACCGCTCTCTTGATTGCAGCACTTCCCGCATTCGCGCAGACCGCCAGCAGCACGCCATCCGCTCCGCAGACGACCACGCCTGACAGCGCCGTCGCCGCCGAGAAAGCCGCAACCCGCAGCCGCGCTGACGCCGCTGCCACTGCAACACTGGCCGCCCTGCTTCCGCATCTGGCTGCCAACGATGCCATTCCGCTGATGGACCGCTCGGCAATGTTCGCCGGCGATCTCAGCCGCCTGCTTGCCAACTACGACGTGTCGCAGAGCGCAGCCAATGCGGCCCAGAACGCCGTGGCCGACAGCCGCGTGCAGGTGATCCTGCAGCGCGCCATGGCCCTGCTCGGCACTCCGTATGTCTGGGGCGGCGAGTCCACCGAAGGGTTCGATTGCAGCGGCCTGGTCGGCTATGTGTTCAAGACTGCGCTCGGCATCGACCTGCCGCGCGTCTCGCGCGACATCGCCCGCGACGAATCGGCCGAACTGATCAAGGACCCGAGCGCGCTGAAGGCTGGCGACCTGGTGTTCTTCGGCAAGCGCGGTCGTATCGACCATGTCGGCCTGGTGGTCGGCGACGGCAAGTTCCTGCACGCGCCCAGCCGCGGCAAGGACGTGCGCGTGGATTCGCTGGCGAGCGGCTACTGGAGCGAGAAGTTCATCCAGGCGCGTCGCGTGCTGTAACGCTCGGTTGCCCGGACTCAGTCAAGCAAGGCCGCGACGATCTCGCGGCCTTTTTGTTGTGCGGAACCCGGCCGCGACGTCCGTGTGCGACTGCGCAGCCTCTTGGCGCCTACCGGCCCGCGTGCCAGGCGCACCAGGAGTCACGCTGCCCGCGCCGCATACGCTGTCATCGGGCCAGACGACCTACCCCGTACGCGGCTTACTGCGACGTGTCGGCCTTGTACCGCGCCATGGTGTCCTCGATGCCCTTGCTCAACTCCATCACCTTGAGCGCATATTCGGCCAGGCGTTGATCTTCCGGGGTGTCGGGCCGCCAGGACGGCACTTCGACCGGGGTGACCCCGTCCGGGTCCATCGCCACGAACACGATGATGCAATGCGTGCACAGGCGCGAGTCGCCTCCCATCGGACTGCGCGCGCGTACGTCGATGGCCAAATGCATGCTGCTGCGGCCGGTGTAGACCAGCTTGGCCGACACCGCCACCAGATCGCCGATGCGCACCGGCGCCACGAACCGGATGCCGCCCACCGCCACGGTGACGCAGTAATGCCCGCTCCAACCGCTGGCGGCGGCAAAACCAACCTGGTCGATCCACTTCATCACCACGCCGCCATGCACCTTGCCGCCGAAGTTGACGTCGCTGGGCTCGGCCAGAAAACGAAATGTCAGATCACGCTGTTGGCCAATCACCGCCCGCCCTCGTCAATGGATGAGCTGGAAGTGTGCCATGTGGTTGAAGCTCGTCGTACCCGCGACGCGATGGCCATACCGGTCGACGTGAGCGCCTACGAACATCGGCCGGCACACCCCTCGTTGCCATTGCTGTCCATCAGCGAGTGCCGGATGCCTTGAAATTCACATGCGAGCGTGAGCAGCGTCATCGCCAGATCGCCCGACGCACACTGCCCGGCGTCATCAGACAACACCCACAAGCACACTCAACCGCCAAGCACCCCAGGGTTGTCCCGCTTGCGCAGACACAGCCATGGGAAATGTGGCTGCGACACGCTGAGCGCCTTTCGCGCACAGGCACTCCAACAACGCGGGTCGAACAACCACTGCACCGCAAAGCGCTCGAACGTCGCGTAGGTATGCTGGTGGTAATGCGCGGCCAGCTCCGGGACGCCCAGCTCGGTGAAGTAGCGCAGGCTGCGTGCGGCACTCTCCTGGCCGCGTTGCGGCGTGGCGTAGAGCGGGCTATCGAGAATATGCAGCTCGCCATCCTCGCGCAGATGCGCGAGCAAACGCTCGATCAACGCGCCAGGATCAGCAAAATATTGCACGCAGGCGGGTAGCACGATGATGTCGAATACGTCGCGCGGTAGTGCCACGGTCTGGATGTCGCCAGCGATGAAACTCAGGCGCGCAGCATGGCCGAATACGCGTGCGGCCTGGGTGAGCTCGGTGCGATTGACGTCGATGCCGCAGACCTCGCGTTGCAGCGACTTCGCCAGCAAGTGCGATAGCCAGCCATTGCCGCAACCGAGTTCGAGGATGGCGCCCTCGCCGGCATGCGTGTCCAGGTGCTGCACCAGCAAACTGCTCGACAGCGCGCGCACGCGCCATTCCAGCGTTGCCGCCAGTTTTCCGCCCGGACGCGGCAGGCTGCGCACCTGCGCATCGGTGTACAGCCGGCCTTCCTTGCGCCGGATCTCCAGATAGCGCGTCTCGAAGGGGTCGTCGGCCAAGCCGCGCTGCACGAACACGCCATCCATGCGCTGCAGCTCGGGCAGCTGCTGCAGCCGTTCGCGCAGGAGTGGAGATCCGGCACGCATCAAGCCGCCTCAGCGCAGTGGTCTGGCGCTGTCGGCCGGCGGTTCTTCCAGCCCCACATTGGTGGAGGCGGAGTCGTAGATGCGCTTGTCGAGCAGTCCGGTCTCCTTGGCCACCAGCACCGGCACCAGCATCTGCCCGGTGACATTGGTCATGGTGCGCATCATGTCCAGGATGCGGTCGATCGCATACAGGTAGCCAATCACTTCCAGCGGCAGATTGGCCGCACTCAGCACCACCGTCGCCATGATGACGGCCGTGCCCGGTACGCCGGCCGTGCCGAAGCTGCCGAGCACCGAGGCGATCAGCACCACGAAATACTGGTTGGCGGTCAGCGGCACGCCGGTGTATTGCGCGATGAACACCGCGCATAACGCCGGAAAGATCGCGCCGCAGCCATCCATCTTGATGCTGGCGCCCAGCGGTACCGCGAATGCGGCGTAATCCTTGCTGACCCCCAGGTTATGCGTGATCGAACGCATTGCCACCGGCATTGCCGCAAAGCTCGACGAACTGACGAACGCCACCTGCATGCCAGGCGCGGCACCGCGGAAAAACTTCCACGGGTTCAGCCCATGTGCGAGCAACAGGCTGCTGTAGACCACCACAATGTGGATCGCGCAGGCCACATACAGCGCCAGGACGAAATTGCCGAACGGCAGCAGTTTCGAAAAGCCGTAGCTGCCGACCAGGCCAGCGATCAGGCCAAAGGTGCCGAGCGGAGTCATTTCCAGCACGAAGCGCGTCACCTGAATCATGATGTCGCTCATCTGCCCGGTGAGCTTGCGCGCCTCGGCCACCCGCTCGCCGAGCTTGACCATTGCAAAGCCCAGCAACGCGGCGAAGAAGATCACCGGCAGGATCGAGCCACGCCCCGCCGCCAGCACCGTTTCGCCGGCCGCGTTGGTCTTGGTGCCGATGCCGGTCAGTGCGTAGAACGGATTGGACGGCACCACATCCAGCAGCACCTGGACCGGGCTTGGCACATCGCGCGGCTTCCAGGCCGAATCCACGCTCAGACTGAAATGGCCGGCGCCCGGCTGCATGATCGTGCCGACCGCCAGGCCCACGCCCACCGCCAATGCTGCGGTGATGACAAACCATAAAAACGTGCGTCCACCGAGTGCGGCAACCGACTTTTGCCCGTGCAAGGACGAGATCGCATTGATCACCGCGAAGAACACCAGCGGGATGGCGATCATCTTGATCAGCGTGACGTACAGGTCACCCAGCGGACCGAACCACACATCGGCCGCCGGACCCATGGCCCAGCCGACCAGCGCGCCGAGGACGAAGCCGGCCACCACGCGCTGCCAGAACGGAATGCGCAACCAGGCCGCAACCAGTTTCATGTCGTCGAATCTTCCGGGGGGAAAGTGCATGCACCATAGCCCAGGGCTGCCCTGCCCGCGAGACCACCGCTGGAACAGCGCTGTGTCATCGGTGTGACACCACCCAGCGCGGCATAATGGGGATTGATTCAGCCACGAGTTCGATGCCGATGCGTTACCGCCTGCCTACCCTCGCCGCCCTGACCACGCTGTGCGTCGCCGCCTGCGCCTCCACGACCGGCAGCAGCACCTCCGCACCCGCGTCGGTCCGCGTGGAGGTACCGCCGGTGGCGCACCCGGCGGGCGAAACCCCGCAGTGGTGGTACCGCTCGGGCGCCGCCCGTGCCGCCGGCAACGGCGCCATGGCCGGCAAGGCGCGCAACGTGATCCTGTTCCTGGGCGATGGCATGAGCCTGACCACGGTCGCCGCCGCCCGCATCCTGGACGGCCAGCGCAAGGGCGGGCCGGGCGAAGAAAACCTGTTGTCGTGGGAACAATTCCCCGCCACCGCTTTCAGCAAGACCTACAACACCGACTCGCAGACGCCGGATTCGGCCGGCACCATGACCGCGATCACCACCGGCGTGAAGTCGCACATGGGCGCGATCGGGGTCAGCAGCGGCAACCGCAGCGACTGTGCCGACAGCTTGAACAAGGGCCTGCTGAGCTGGCTGCAGCTGGCCGACAGCGCCGGCATGGCCACCGGCATCGTCACCACCACGCGCCTGACCCACGCCACGCCGGCGGCAACCTATGCGCATTCGCCGGACCGCAATTGGGAAAACGACACCGACCTTCCCGAATCGGCCCGTGCTGCCGGCTGCCAGGACATCGCCCAGCAATTGCTCTCCACCGCCCGCTACGGCCGAGGCCCGCAAGTGGTACTGGGCGGAGGACGCAGCCAGTTCCAGAGCGTGCAGGAGCGCGACCCGGAATACGACGACAAGGTGGGCCTGCGCCTGGACGGCCGCGATCTGGTGTCCGAATGGAAACAGGCGCACCCGCAGGGCGCTTATGTCTGGAACGAGCAGCAGTTGCAGGCAGCGTCCGGTGCACCGGCGCTGCTGGGCTTGTTCGAGCCGGACCACATGCAGTTCGACCACGACCGCAACCGCACCCCGCAGGGCGAGCCCAGCCTGACCGAAATGACCCGCACCGCGATCCAGTCGCTGTCGCGCGACCCGAATGGCTTCGTCCTGATGGTCGAAGGCGGCCGTATCGATCACGCCAACCACGCCGGCAATGCCTACCGCGCACTCGACGAAACCGTGTCGCTGTCCGATGCCGTACGCGCTGCCGTGCAGACTGCGCCAGCGGACACGCTGATCATCGTGACTGCCGACCATTCGCACACGCTCAACTTTGTTGGCTACCCGGTGCGCGGCAACCCGATCCTGGGCAAGGTGCGCGGCACCGGCGGCGAAGAAGGCGACCGCAGCCAGCTGGCCACCGACCTGGCCGGCCAGCCATACACCACGCTCAGCTACGCCAACGGTCCCGGCTACACCGGTGCCAGCAATGCGCAGCCGGCCGGCCCCAAGAAATATCCGCACGAACCCAGCAGCAGCGAGCCGGCTGCCGGCCGCCCGGACCTGACCCACGTCGACACCGAGGCCCCCAGCTACATGCAGGAAGCGCTGGTGCCGACCAAATCCGAAAGCCACGGCGGCGAAGATGTCGGCATCTGGGCCACCGGCCCCGGCAGCGCGGCATTCCGCGGCACGCTGGAAGAGAACGTGATCTACCACGTCATCGTCCAGGCCACCCCGCGCTTGCGCGAGCGCCTGTGCAAGGCAGGCACCTGCGATGCCGCCGGCGTGCCGGTGGAATTGCCCAGGCCGGCCACCTTCGAGGCTGCGGTCAAGCGCTGATGCGCGGGCGGCGCTGCGGCGATGGCGGGCGAGCTGGCGCGTGATGCGGTTGCCGCATCGCCGCTCGACCTGCCCGCCTGGCGTCGCCACCGCCATGTGCAATCGCGCCTGCGAACAGCCGCAGTCCCCAGCCGTTGGTGTGGTGCTCGGATGGGCCGTAGCGGAACGATGCGGTGACCGCGCACGGCAGCACGTTGCAGCCCAGACTGCAGCTGCGCACGGTTGTTCGCGCTACGGGGCGCCGGGAACGACGGAATCGTCGATGGGTCCCAGGCAGAGAACACCCCGGGCAGGCGGCCGACACGCAATCACGCAGCAGGGATGGCATCTGCTCGCCGAGCGCGCAGGAGCCGCTGCGAGATTGCGCCTATGCTGACCGGCACCCCGCTCCTGTTGCCAGCCACCCCGCCCGGCCCGGTGCTGCTGGCCTATAGCGGCGGGATGGATTCCAGCGTGCTGCTGCATCTGCTGGCGGCGACGCCACGCTATCGGCACGCAGGATTTCGCGCGCTGCATGTGCATCATGGGCTGCATGCCGATGCCGATGCCTGGGCCGCGCATTGCCAACGCACCTGCGACACGCTGCAGGTGCCGTTGCAGATCGTGCGGGTGCAGGTGGCACGCGACAGCGGTCTTGGGTTGGAAGCGGCAGCACGCCACGCGCGCCATGCGGCGTTCGCGCAGGCGCTCACTGCTGGCGAATGGCTGGCGCTGGCGCACCATCGCGACGACCAGGCGGAAACCTTCCTGCTGCGTGCGCTGCGTGCGTCCGGCCCCGAAGGCCTGGCGGCGATGCGGCCGCAGCGCCCATTCGCCAGCGGCACGCTGTGGCGCCCGATGCTGGCGCACGCCCGCGCCGATCTGCTCGCCTACGCGCATGCGCAAGGCGTGCGCTGGATCGAAGACCCCAGCAATGCCGACCTACGCCATGACCGCAATTTTCTGCGCAGCCAGGTCGTGCCGTTGCTGCAGCAACGCTGGCCGCAAGCACCCGACGCGTTGGCGCGCAGTGCGCAACTGAGCGCCGATGCCAGCGCATTACTGCTGCAGCAGGACATGGCGTTGTTGCCGAGTGTGCGGACCGCAAGCGGCGCGCTGGATCTGCAGGCATTGCGCGCGCACCCCGTGGAACGAAGGGCACGGCTGTTGCGCGCCTGGGTGAGTGCGGCGCACGCGCCGCCGCTGCCTGCGCAAGGCGTGGCCGCACTGGAACGGGAAATCGACAATCACGCTGCAGATCGGCAGGCCTGCTTTGCCTGGCAACAGGTAGAAGTACGCCGCTGGCGCCAGTACCTGTTTCTGCATCGCCACGCTGCGGCCTGGCCGTCGGACTGGCACGCGCAGTGGGACGGCGCAGCGCCCCTGCACCTGCCCGACGGTGCGCAGTTGCGGTTGCTCGGCGCACCCGGGCTGCGCTTTGCGCAACCGCTGCTGGTGCGCGCACGCCAGGGCGGCGAGCGCATCGTGCTGCCGCAGCGCACGCACTCGCACCAACTCAAACACCTGCTGCAGGCGCTGGATCTACCGCCGTGGGAGCGCGGGCGCCTGCCAATCCTGTGGGACGGCACGCAGGTGCTCGCCGCCGGCGACTGCATCATTTCCGCCACCTTGGACGCATGGTTGCAGACCAATGCCGCCGCGCTGCAATGGCGCGCAGCTGCCGACGCGAATTGACCCGCCTGCGCGCGCGCCGCACACTTTAGCGATGGCCAAGAAGTCTTTGAACGAAACGTCCCCGGTTGCCCGCTTCGAACAGTCGCTGGAAGAACTCGAGCAACTGGTGCAGAAGATGGAAGTCGGCGATCTGAGCCTGGAGCAATCGCTCACGGCCTACGAGCGCGGCATCGGGTTGTACCGTGATTGCCAGCAGGCGCTGGAACAGGCCGAACTGCGCGTGCGCTTGTTGACCGACCCCGCCCGCCCCGAGCTTGCCGAAGCCTTCGAACCGCCGTCGCTGGACGGCTGAGGTGAGCTCGGCGCTGTTCGACCACTGGATCGCCCGCACCGAACGCAGCCTGGAGGCCGGCCTGCCGCGCGCCACGCATGCACCGCAGCGCCTGCATGCAGCGATGCGCCATGCCGTGCTGGGCGGGGGCAAGCGCATGCGTCCGCTGCTGGTCTACGCAAGCGGCGCTTTGTTCGGCGCTGCTGAGGATCAGCTCGACACGCCCGCGGTGGCGGTAGAGCTGATTCACGCCTATTCGCTGGTGCACGACGACTTGCCGGCGATGGACGACGACGCGCTGCGGCGCGGCCAGCCCACCGTGCATATCGCCTTCGATGAGGCCACCGCGATTCTGGCCGGCGACGCCTTGCAGACGCGCGCGTTCGAATTACTCGCCACTGCCTCTGCCAGCGCCGAACTGCGCGTCAGCTGGATGCAGAGCCTGGCCACTGCTGCGGGCGCGGCCGGCATGTGCGGCGGCCAGGCGCTGGATATCGATGCGACCGGGCAACTGCAGTCGCTGCAGGATCTGCAACGTATGCATGCGCTCAAGACCGGCGCGTTGATCCGTGCGGCGGTCCGGATGGGCGCACTCACCGGAGGTGCCGCGGCGGCCGACCAGCAGCGTCTGGACGAATTTGCCGACGCCTTGGGCCTGGCCTTCCAGGTGCGCGACGACATCCTGGATGTGGAATCGAGCTCGGCGCAGCTGGGCAAGACCGCCGGCAAGGACGCGGCGCAAGCCAAATCCACCTACCCCGCCCTGCTGGGGATGGATGGCGCCAAGGCGAAGCTGGCCGAGCTGGCCGCGCGCATGCACGACGTCCTGCAGCCCTATGGGCAACCAGGCGAGACGTTGGCCACCTTGGGCCGGTTTGCGGTGAACCGCGCGCACTAGGCGCAGTTGCCAACGCCGCTACACCGCAGCGAGCAGGAACGGCCGATGCCCGAATCGATCTGAAGTTTCCCGCGTGCCGCAATGGCGCGCCGGTGGCTCGCGCAGCCACATCTGGACGATTTGCGACATAAAGCGGACGCGCCGGACACGATTTGCGCACTCCGTGCGCCAGCGCACGGTCAACGTCTGCATCGGGGGCGTGCAAGCGGCGAACTGGGTCACACATTGCAACTTTTCTTGGCTGCGTTTGTGTCATGCGTTGACACATTCGGAGTTGCAGCACATGACCGATCGCACATTTTAAAGCTGAATTGTCGACATCCGTGCTATTTCAGCGGCGTTCATAAGTTCGCTACGAACAAAAATATTCGCAATTGAATACTTGTCGCGTCCGCTCGTCCTGCCTAGGTTTGGCTTGCCCGCATCCGCGGACATCCCCCGATCACACGGAGAGTCACTGGTGAAGAACGTTTTTCTCGCATCGTTTGCAGCAGGCACGCTGGCCGTTGTTGGCGTCCTCGGATCGGCCCAGGCGCAGTCCGTGCGCGGCCCGGTTCCGTTGACCATCGAACTGTCGCCAGTGGCCGACCAGGCTGGGCGTCATCAGGGCAAGATCGCCGTCACCGTCACCAATAACGGCAGCCAGACCGCACGCGTGCCGACGTACCAGCTGCCGCTGAAGTCGCTGGATAACGGCATTCTGGAAGTGAGCCGCGACGGCAAGCCGGTGGACTACACCGGGCGCCTGGTCAAGCGCGGCCTGCCCAAGGCCGCCGATTTCACCATCCTGCAGCCAGGCCAGAGCGTGAAGGGCGAGGTCGATCTGGCCGGCGCCTACGATCTGTCCACCAGCGGCAACTACACCATCCAGGTGCGCTCGGCGCTGCAGTACGCCTCCTTTTCCGACGGCAGCCTGATGAAAGCCGCCAGCGGCGAGCCGGCCGTGGCCACCAGCACCCCGCTCACCGTGTGGCTGGACGGCGTCAACCGTGGCGTACAGCGCCAGCTCGCAGTCGGCCCGACCGCCGTGGTCAACGGCATCAATTACCTCAACTGCAGCACCACCCGCACCAGCCAGATCGCCAGTGCCGTCACTGCCGCGCGCAACTACTCGCAGAACGCGCGCAACTACCTCAATGCCGGCAGCACCGGCGCGCGCTACACCACCTGGTTTGGTGCCTATAACGCCTCGCGCTACAGCCGGGTCAGCTCGAACTTCGTCAACATCGACAATGCGCTGGACCAGAACAACGGCCAGATCACCATCAATTGCGGTTGCACCGACAGTGCCTTCGCGTACGTCTACGCCAATGCACCTTACGAAATCTATGTCTGCAATGCGTTCTGGAGTGCATCGACCACCGGCACCGACTCCAAGGCCGGCACGCTGGTACACGAGATGAGTCACTTCACGGTCGTTGCCGGCACCCAGGATCGCGTCTATGGCCAGTCCGGCGCGCGCAGCCTGGCGATCAGCAACCCGGCGCAGGCCATCACCAACGCCGACAGCCATGAGTATTTCGCCGAAAACACCCCGGCGCAGAACTGATCGCTCCATCGCCTGATACGACAAAGGCCCGGCATCGCTGCCGGGCCTTTGTCGCTTCCACCGCGCCGGTTACTTGATCAGGCGCAGCGCGAACGGGTAACGGTAATGCTCGCCGTTGTTGGCCTTGACAGCGGCCAGGATGCACAGCACCAGGTTGGCAATCCACACCAGCGTCGGCAAGAAGAACAGGATGCCGAACGAGACAATGGTCAGAATGATCGCTGCCACGGTGGCAATGAGCACGGTGATCTGGAAATTCAGCGCTTCCTTGGCTTGATCGGTCGCGAACGGCTTGGACGGGCTGGCGTCCTTGCTGATCAACCAGATCACCAACGCACCGACGAACGAGGTCACGATGCCGAGCAGATGCGCGGCCAGCGCGAGCGTACGCTCCTCCGACGGACTGGTGCTGACCGGTGGCGGTGGCGGTGCGGCGTGCGATTCGAATTCGCTCATCATGTCTCCCCGTGCATGGTTGTGGTGCGGCGGACTATAGCAACGATTCAGCCAGCCACCAGTGCGGAAAGACATGGGTGCGCGGCCCGGCCATGGCTGCAATCGGCCGCGCCATGGCGAAAAAGACCACCCTGCCTTAGTGCGAGCGGGTGCCGCCCACAAGACGCAGAGGGCTTATTCACGCGCGTCGCAAGGTGCGTAGGTAGCGCTCGCACGTCGCGCGCGCCGCCGCAAGATCCATACCCCATTGCGCATATCGCATCGGAGACAGCGGCGGTGACCGTGACCTGCCCGCTTCGGCGTTACGCAGATGCATCGTCAGGTGCGAGCGGCGGCTCGTGAGGCGTGCGCCTACACGACAAGCCGCCCGGAAACCGGCGAAGCCGACACAGCGGTGCCGCTCAGCTGTCGCCTGCCACCGTCATGCGGTTGATCAGCACCGAGCCGATCTTGACGTGCGAGCGCGGGTCGACATCGCTGCCCACCGCTTCGATGCCGGCGAACATGTCGCGCAGATTGCCGGCGATGGTCAGGCCATCGACCGGGTAGGCAATCACGCCGTTTTCGATCCAGAAGCCGCCGGCCCCGCGCGAATAGTCGCCGGTGACGGGATTGACGCCGTTGCCCATCAGTTCGGTGACCAGCAGGCCGCGCGACATGCCGGCAATCATCGACGCCAGATCGCCCGCATTGGCGGTGACCTGCAGGTTGTGGACGCCACCGGCGTTGGCGGTGGTCTGCAGGCCCAGCTTGCGCGCCGAATAGCTGCCCAGCACATAGCGCTGCAGCACACCGTCGCTGATCAGCGCCGAACGCCGCGTCGCCACGCCTTCGCCGTCGAAGGCGGCCGAGCGCAAACCGCGGCGCAGGTGCGGCAGCTCTTCGATGTTGAACCAGTCCGGGAACAACGTGCTGCCGACGCTGTCGAGCAGGAAGCTGGCACGGCGATACAGCGCGCCGCCGGACACCGCGCCGAGCAGGTGGCCGACCAGCGAGCGCGCCACTTCCGGAGCGAACAGCACCGGCAACTGACCGGTGGGCAGCGAACGCGGCTGCAAGCGCGCCACGGTACGCGCGGCGGCATGGCGGCCGATGGCGTCGGGCGCTTCCAGGTCCTCGCGTGCCAGTGCACTGCTGTACCAGCCATCGCGCTGCATGCCGTCGCCCTGCCCGGCGATCAGCGCGCAGCTGATCGAATGATGGGTACCGCGCTCGCGGCCGATGAAACCATGCGAATTGGCGTACACCGACAGGCTGAGCCCGGTGCTGGCCGAGGCGCCGTCGGAGTTGCTGATGCGCGCGTCGGCGTCGCGGCCGGCGGTTTCGCAGGCCAGCGCCAGATCCACGGCGGTATCGGCGTCCAGCGCCCACGGATGCCAGCTGTCCAGCTCGGGGAACTCGCGCGCCATCAACTCCGGGTCGGCCAGGCCGGCAGCCACGTCGTCTTCGGTGAAGCGGGCGATCGCGCAGGCCTGCGCCACGGTGGATTCCAGGCTGGAATCCTGCAGGTCGGCAGTGCTGGCACTGCCCTTGCGCTTGCCGAAGTAGACCGTGACCGCAATGCCACGATCGCGCGTGGATTCGACCGTCTCCACATCGCCCAGCCGCACATTGACGTCCAGGCCGCGCTCTTCGCTGCAGCTGACTTCGGCCTGCGTGGCGCCGGCGGCGCGCGCGCGCTCGAGCAGGCGCTGGGAGATGTCGGTGAGCGCATCCAGGCGCTGCAGGCTGTCGTCGGTGACGCGGATTTCGGAGGAGAGTGCGTTCAATGCTTTATCCTTGGAAACGCGGATCCGTCCGCGAAAGCCCGGCCATCCATGACCGGAATGTTTGAATTCGGTGCGGAGTTGTTCCGCCGACGCCCGGCCGTTCGAGGCCGCAGATGTTTATCAACCAAGTTTCGGGATGTGGTGGCAATGCGCGGACGCGATGAAGAGACCGGTGAATTTCGTGGCGCCAGCCGCAGCCAGCAGCGGCGCGAGGCGCTGGAGATTTTCGACCTGGGCGAAAAGCTGGTGGCGCTGACCCCGGCGCAGCTGGCCAAGTTGCCGGTGCCCGAATCGCTGATCCCGCATATCGAAGAGAGCAAGCGCATCACCTCGCATATTGCGCACAAGCGGCAGCTGGCGTTTCTGGCCAAGCACATGCGCCGCGAGGACGAGCAGACCCTGGCCGCGATCCGCGATGCGCTGGACGCCAACAGCGATACCGCGCGCCGCGAAGTGGCGGCGGTCCACCGGGTCGAACGCTGGCGCGAACGCCTGCTGGCCGAAGGCGACGTGGCGCTGGCCGAACTGCTGGAAGCCTACCCGGCCGCCGACCGCCAGCAACTGCGTCAACTGGTGCGCAACGCGATCCACGAACGTGCCAAGAACAAGCCGCCGCGCGCCTACCGCGAGCTGTTCCAGGTGCTGCGGGAGCTGTCTCAGGAGCAGGGATTGGAGGGTGGTGATCCGGGATTGGAAGACGACCAGGATCCGGGAGACGACGAATAGGACTTGGCGGCCGGAAGCGCGGAGTTGCTCAACCAGCGCCTCTGCCGCAGTCCACCGCGGCAGCATGCGTCCAACATCAGCAACCTGGATAGGCGACACCTGAGCACCTAGGACGCTATGCCTCTGTCCGGCTGCGCTTCCCGCTGCCCTGATCCCGATTCCCGGTATCAAGCCCGACGCAGCACAAGGCTCAGACACGCGATACCCCGCTCCCGCCGTTGCGATTCCCCATTGCCCAATCCCGATTCCCCGCATCTCAGGCCTGCGTTCCGCCAACCGTGATGCCGTCGATCAGCAGCGACGGCTGGCCGACGCCGACCGGCACGCTCTGCCCGTCCTTGCCGCACACGCCCACGCCTTCGTCCAGCGCCAGGTCGGTGCCGATCATGCGCACCTTCTGCATGGTTTCCGGGCCGTTGCCGATCAGGGTGGCGCCCTTGACCGGTGCGGTGACCTTGCCATCTTCGATCAGGTAGGCCTCGGTGGCCGAAAATACGTATTTGCCGCTGGTGATGTCGACCTGGCCGCCACCGAAGTTCACCGCGTAGATGCCCTTCTTGACCGAGCGGATCATCTCTTCCGGATCGTGCTGGCCGGCGCGCATGTAGGTGTTGGTCATGCGCGGCATGGTCAGGTGCGCGAACGATTCGCGGCGGCCGTTGCCGGTGGGCGCCACGCCCATCAGGCGCGCGTTGTGGCTGTCCTGCATATAGCCCACCAGCACGCCGTCTTCGATCAGCGTGGTGCACTGGCTGGGCGTGCCTTCGTCGTCGATATTGAGCGAGCCGCGGCGCCCGTCCAGGGTGCCGTCATCGACAATGGTCACGCCCGGCGAGGCCACGCGCTCGCCGATGCGGCCGGCGTAGACGCTGGTGCCCTTGCGGTTGAAGTCGCCTTCCAGGCCATGCCCCACCGCCTCGTGCAACAGCACGCCGGGCCAGCCCGGACCGAGCACCACCGGCATCACCCCAGCCGGCGCCGGGATCGCGTCCAGATTCACCAGCGCCTGGCGCAGCGCTTCGCGCGCAAACCCTTCCGGGCGGCCGTCGGCGAACAGTTCGGCATAGCCATAGCGGCCGCCGCCGCCGGAATAACCGGATTCGCGCCGGCCGCCCTGTTCGACGATCACCTGCACGTTCAAGCGCACCAGCGGCCGCACGTCTGCTGCCAGCACGCCGTCGCTGCGGGCGATCAGCACCGTGTCCACGCCGCCGGACAGGCTCACCATCACCTGCTTGACGCGCGGGTCGGCAGCGCGCAGGAACTGGTCGATTCGGCGCAGCAGGTCCACCTTGGTGGCGCTGTCCATGTCGTCGATGGGATCGGTGGCCGGGTACAGCGCACGGCCATTGCCGCGTACCAGCGCGCGGGTGGATTGCGCCCCGCCCTCGCGCGAGATCGCGCGCGCGGACTGTGCCGCTTCCAGCAGCGCATCGCGGTGGATGTCGTCGGAATAGGCGAAGCCGGTTTTTTCGCCGGCGATTGCGCGCACGCCCACGCCTTGTTCGATGGAATGCGCGCCGTCCTTGACGATGCCGTCTTCTACGCTCCAGCTCTCGCGCCGCGAATGCTGGAAATACAGATCGCCGAAGTCGATGCCCGGGCCCAGCAGGGCGCCGAAGGTGCGGTCGAGATGGCCGGCGTCCAGGCCGGAAGGAAGCAGCAGCCGGGTTTCGGCCAGAGTGAGAGCGTTATCGGTCATGTGGTCAGGATGGGGCCCGCGCGCCGGGGAGACAAGTCGTTCGGCTGAACATGCGCGCGGCTATCATCGCTGGCCAGTTCTTCACCGATCGCCCGCGCATGAAGCTCATCGCCTACGTCCTGGATGGCCATACGCTGGACATCCGCCCTGCCCCGCACGAGCGCGCGTGGATGGATGCCACCGACCAGCGCTACGCCTACCGCTGCCTGCCGCTGGCGATCGCCAATGCGCATGGCTGGGAGCTGCTGTGCCAGTCCGGTTTCGAGGCCAGTTGGGACGGCAGCGACGCACTGGCGGCGATCAGCATCAGCGCCGATGCCAACACGCAGGCACCGGCGATCAGCCACTTCGGCTATGGCGTGCTGACCTTCCACGTACCGTGCCTGTTCCGCACCGACACCGGCATCGACCTGTTCGTCACCGGTCCATTGAACCGGCCCAAGGACGGCATCGGCGCGCTGAGCGGCATGGTGGAAACCGACTGGAGCCCGCACACCTTCACCATGAACTGGCGCTTCACCCGGCCCGGGCGGGTGCGCTTCGAGGCGGGCGAACCGTTCTGTCATCTGTTCCCGCTGCAGCGGCAGTTGATCGAGCAGGTGCAGCCGCAGTGGAAGCCGCTTTCCGAAGCGCCGCAGCTGGCGCAGCAACACGCCGACTGGACATCCAGCCGCACGCGCTTTCTCGAGGACCTGCCCGATGCGCAATCGGCGGCGGCACGCGAAAAATGGCAGCGTGGCTATTTTCTTGGTGTGGCCGCACCTGGGCAGCCGCCAGTGCCGGGACATCGGTCGCGACTGCGCCTGCCGATGTTTACCCGTGCCGGCAGCGAGGACGCGCCCGCAGAGTGAGGCCGACGGAGTCCGTCAGCGCTGCGTCGGATCTGCCTTGCCGGACCTGCCGGAGGGGGCGGCCGGTTTGCTCGGCGCCCGCTCGCGCGCCTCGCGCTCCACCACGTCCACCTGCGGGTCTTTCCATGGCCCGGTGACGTGATAGGTCTTGGCACCGATCGCACCCAGCGGTTTGCCGAGCACCGCGTTGGCCGCTGCGCCGACGGCGGCCCCCACCGGGCCGCCGGCCACTGCGCCGACCACGGTCAGCAGGTTGCCGGCCTTGGGGTTCACGTCCACGGTCTGGTCGAAGGTCTGCGCGCGCAGGTCGGTCTGGCCTCGGATCGCGATGTCGGCAGCCGGGCCTTCGATGCGGATGGCATCGGTCCGCGCGAAGCCCTCGCCGAAGCGCACCTCGCCGGCCAGCTTGTTGAAGGCCAGCCCCTTGGAGAAGAAATCGCGGAAGTCGAACATCAACCGGCGTGGCAGCTGCGCCACGCTCAGCAGACCGAGCACGCGGCCGGCGCCCGGGTCCACTTCCAGCAATTGGCCATTGCGCACATCGACCTTGAGGTTGCCGTCCAGCGAGCCGAGCGCGAAACCGGTTGGTGAGCCCTGCCAGCCGGCATTGAGCTCCAGTTGCCCTTCGCCGCCGCGCAATTGGCCGCCCAGGGTGAGGTTCTGCAGCAGATTGCCCAGGTTGCGGCTGTCCACGCGCGCCGACAACCGCGTGCTGGCCGCCTCGCCCTTGCCGCGCCAGGCCCCGGTGAGGCCGATGTTCTGATCGTCCGAGCGCAGTTGCAGCTGATCCACCTGCATGCCATCGGTGAGCCGGCTACTGCGCAGGGTGGCCGCACCGAAGGTCATCTTGCCGATCTGCAGATCGTCGATATCCAGCGCCAGCGGCGGGATCGACACCGGGTCGAATTCGGCCACGGCACGACGCGCGGGCTCCGGCAACGCGCCTGCCAATGGGTCGCCGGGCTCTGGCGCGGCCGGCTCGGCAGGCGCCTCCACCGGCTGCCAGTGCACGGTCTTCAACGTGCCCTGCACCGTTGCGCCGTCGGCATTGGGAACGGTGAGCTGGCCGGCCAGCGAGGGGCCGTCCAGCGTCACCGCCACCGTGTCGCGGGTGGGGCGCAGCCGCAGACGCGTCTGCGGGAACACCCCACCGATCATCAGCAACCGGTCTGCCTGCACATCCACCTGCTGCAACGGCATCGGGTCTTTGGTGGGCACGGCCGGCTGGCCGGGCAACGGTGGCATGTCGGCGTCGCCGCTGCTGCCGCGCGCCAGGCTGATCCAGTCGATCGCATCCAGCGAGGCGGCGCGGCCGGTGACCACCAGCCCGTTGGCGGGTGGCCGTTCGGTGACGGTATCGGTGCCCATCACCACACGCACGCCGGTCTGCGCGCCATGGCTGCTGGCCTTGAGCGCCACCAGCTTGCCGAACCCCACATCGATGTCGCCATCGCCCAGCGGCAGCGCGACCCTGACCCGGGTGTCCAATGGCTCGCTGGCTGCCTTGTCCAACGGCGCGGGCAGATCCAGCGTGGTGCCGACCAGATTGGAGCGCAGCGTCAGCACCGCATTCGCATCGGTCTGCCCCGGCGGCGGCAGCGGCACATCCACGCCCACCTGCCAGGGCGCACTGCCATGCACGTACGGGCGCAGCCATTCCATCTGGGGTGCACGGTCGAACAGTTCCCTGGCATCCAGGGTGGCGCCCAGACGTGCTTCGAAAGCTTGCCTGGGGTCCTGCACCAACCCGCCGGCGCGCAACGACAATTCGCCGCTGCGGCCTTCGTGCTGCACGCTCAGCCGCTCGGCGGCAAAGCCGGTGTCGCGATACTCGGCCTGCCCGCTGACCTGGTCGAAGGCCAGGTCCCAACGCGCGTCGGCCAGCTTGGCGCCCTGCAGGGCCACCGTGCCCTGCAGATGGCCGCCGGCACCGTGCGTCCGCAAGGGGCGCAGCAGGTCGAAGGTCACCGCGGCCGGCCCGGACACGGTGAGATTGCGCAAGGTGTCGCCATAGCGCCGCTCCAGCGGACTCTTGCGCAACATGCCGAGCAGTTGCGCCGCATCGGCCTGCGTGGCGGCGCGCACGTACAGTTCGGAGGTGGCAAAGCTGGGAATACCCGCTTCCAGCTGCGCGACCGGGGTACCGGCCAGATCACCCTGCCCCTGCAGCGAGAAGCCGTTGCCGATGAAGCTCAGGTTGGCCTGGACCTGCTCCATCGCCGGCCAGTCCGGCTGGAAGCGGATCACGCCATCGCGGATCTGCCCGAACGCTTCGAAGCGCCCGTCGTTGTTGTCGAACGGCCAATCGTCCAGATCGCCGCTGACCAGGCCAGTGCCGCCGGTGACGGTGCCGCCGGCCACGGCCATGTCGAGCCAGTCGATGGCGGCCTCGCTCATCTTGGAGCGGATCCAGAACTTGCGCGCCACCGGCAGCGCCACATCGTCCAGTTGGGCCGCCAGCTGCATGCGCGGGCGGCTGCCATCGCCCTGGAACCACAGCCCGCCACGCACGTTGGCGCCGTAATCCTTGCCCTGCACGCGCAACGCCGGAGTGGCGACCTGCCAGCCCGCGCCTTCGCGCCAACCGACGATCTTGCCGGCCAGCTGGATCTCGTGCACCACGCCGAAGCCGGTCGGCCAATCGAAACGCAGCGTGGCGTCGGGCGCGGGGTCCAGCTCGACGCCCTGCGCATCGCCATCGAGGGTGCCGCGCAGGCCACTGATGCCGGGCGCATTGCCCACCGGCAGAAATCCCAACGCTTCGATCTGGCCCCGCGCGCGCAGCGCGCCGCCTGGCTCGCCGGCGACCTGCAGGTCGGCCACGCGCAGCTGCGGTTTGGACAGGCTCAGCCAACGCCGCAAAGCGGGCGACAACTGCTCGCTCAAGGCGGCAGCTGCGATCAGGCCCGAGACATCCACATGCTTGCCCACCACCGCATAGCGGCGCCCGCCGGCAATGCTCAGCCCGTCCAGGTGCTGCAGTTGCGCTGCCGGGCCCAGGCGCAGCAGCGGCGCGTCCACGCGCCAGCCGCCATCGATGGTCTGCCAGCGCGCACGCGCCTGCAGCCGTTCCCAGGTGAGCGTGCGCCGCGCGGTCTCGTCCGGCAGCGCGGCCCCGGACAGGCGGAGCTGCTGCAGGTCGACATCCACGCTCACTGCAGCGATCCGGCGTGCGCGCAATTGCGCCCAGGCCTGCAAGCGCCCACCACCGCCCTCCACGCGCATTCCGCCGAACTGCAGCAACGACGCCCATGCGGACAGGTCGGCCGGATCGGCTTGCACATAAGCGCTGCCGTCGCCGCTGTCGCGATCGAATTCCAGCACCGCCGTCAGCGGCGCGCGCTTGAGATCGATCCAGCTACGGCTGCCCACCTTCACCGTCGAGCCGCTGACGCGCAGGCGCAGGTCGATGCGCGGCAGCGTGGTGTCCAGGCCGATCGAGGGCGCGGCCACGTGCAGTCGGGCTTCGGCCAGCTGGATCTCGCCCAGCCGGCGCAGCGCATCCAACGGATCGGAGTTTCCGCCGCCGGGCATGCCCTGGACCGACCACACACCGTCGTCGCTGCGCTGCAAGGTCAGCGCCAGGCCGCGCAGCCGTATTTCGGTCAGCGAATGGCCCGGCAGCAACCCGGCGTACATCGCCAACAGCACCTCGGCCTGGCCGACGCGCACCTCGCCGTGCGGACCGATACGCAGCCCATCCAGCCGCAGCAGCGGACCGCGCCGGGTCCATTCGGTCTGCAGCCGGTCGAACGCAATCGGCTGACCGGCACGCTGACTCAGCCACTGCGCAATCTGCTGCGGGTGTTCCTCGGCCAACGGCAGCGCCTGGCTGGCCGCGCCCACCAACAACGCGACCGCCACCAGCGCAAGCGCGCAGGCAGTGATCGCATAGCGGCGAAACAGACGAAGACGGCGGCGCAGCGGGGTGGGCATCAGGAGCGGGGATTGGGCATTGGGCATTCGGGATTGGTTACAGCGTGTCCAAGCACGGTAACGTCAACGCTCCTGCTGGCCGCACATCATGACGGGGCCGGCTTTTACAAATCCCCAATCCCGATTCCCCATTCCCGGACTCACAGCAGCACCACATCGAACTGCTCCTGCAGGTACTGGTCGTCGGACTGGAAGCGGATGCTCTTGCCGAGGAACTCTTCCAGTTCGGCCACGGCGGCGGACTCTTCCTCGGTGATGCGGGCGACCACTTTCGACGAGGCGATCACCAACAGGCGCGCGGCATCGAACTGGCGCACGGCGCGGGTGATCTCGCGGAAAATTTCGTAGGTCACCGTTTCGGCGGTCTTGATGGTGCCGCGCCCGCCGCACTGGCCGCAGGTTTCCGAGAGCTGGCGCTCCAGGCTTTCGACGGTGCGCTTGCGGGTCATCTCCACCAGGCCCAACGGCGAGAACTCATACACCGTGGTCTTGGCATGATCGCGCGCCAGCGCTTTTTCCAGGGTGCGCAGCACCTGCCGGCGGTGCTCCGCATCGTCCATGTCGATGAAGTCGATGATGATGATGCCGCCCAGGTTGCGCAGGCGCAGTTGCCGCGCCACCGCCTGCGCGGCTTCCAGGTTGGTGCGGAAGACGGTTTCTTCGAGGTTGCGCTGACCGACGAACGAGCCGGTATTGACGTCGATGGTGGTCATCGCCTCGGTCTGGTCGATCACCAGATAGCCGCCGGATTTGAGCGGCACCTGCTTGTTCAGCGCGCGCCCGATCTCGTCTTCGACCCCGTACAGGTCGAAGATCGGGCGGTCGCCGGTGTACAGCTCCAGCCGCTCGGCCAGCACCGGCATGTACTTGGCCACGAACGCCTGCAATTGCACGAAGGTCTCGTTGGAATCGACCTTGACCTTTTCCACGTCGCGGCGGATCAGGTCGCGCACCGCGCGCAGCGGCAGGCTCAGGTCTTCGTAGATGATGCTGCACGGCGGCGCTTCGCGGCCGCGGCGCTCGACCACGTTCCAGACCCGCGACAGGTAGGCGATGTCCTCGGCCAGCGCCTCGGCCGGCTGGCCTTCGGCATTGGTGCGGATGATGTAGCCGAAGCCGCCATGCTGGGCCGAGACCTCGCTGACGATGGTCTTCAGGCGCAGCCGCTCGGCTTCGTCTTCGATGCGCGCCGACACCCCAACCACCTTGGACTGCGGCAGCAGCACCAGATAGCGCGAAGGGATGCTGATCTGCGTGGTCAACCGCGCACCCTTGGTGCCGATCGGATCCTTGACCACCTGCACCACGATCTCCTGGCCGTCGCGCAGCAGCTCCACGATCGGCACCGAGGCCGGCGGCGGCGGCGGGATCGGGGTTTCTTCGGTATCGACCACGCTGGCTGGTGCCGGTGCCAGACGGACCACGTCGTTGGCGTGCAGGAACGCGGCACGCTCCAGCCCCACTTCGACGAAGGCAGCCTGCATGCCCGGCATCACCCGCTGCACCTTGCCCTTGTAGATATTGCCCACCACGCCCCGGCGCCAGCCGCGCTCGATGTGCAGTTCCTGCAGCATGCCGTTCTCGATCACCGCCACACGGGTCTCGCGCGGGGTGACGTTGACCAAAATCTCTTCCGACATCAATGCGCTCCGAAGGCTGTGAGCAACTGCGAGGTGTGGTACAGCGGCAATCCCATCACGCCGGAATAGCTTCCGGACAGATGGCGGATGAAGCGTTCGGCGCGGCCCTGGATCGCGTAGGCGCCAGCCTTGCCCATCGGCTCGCCGCAGGCGGCGTAGGCGGCGATCTGCGCATCATCGAGCGTGTCGAAGGTAACCTCCGACACCACCAATGCCTGGGCCGGCGCGCGCTGTGCGCAGACTAGAACCACCGCCGTGAGCACCTGGTGGGTGCGACCGGACAACGCGCGCAGCATGGCAACGGCATCGTCCACATCGACCGGTTTGCCGAACACCCGCTCGCCCAGCACCACCTCGGTATCGGAGCCCAGCACGATGGCGTCGGGGTCGGCGGCCTGTACCAGCGCCAGCCCGGCATGCGCCTTCTCCAACGCAACGCGCTGCACGTACTGGTCGGGCGATTCGTCGGCTGCGCGCAGCTCGGGCACATCCAGTTGCAGCGTCTGGAACGGCACATCCAGGCGTTGCAGGAGTTCTTGTCGGCGCGGCGAACGGGAAGCGAGATAGAGCATCCGTCCAGCATACCTGTTGCCCGCACTCGCCCGCTTGCCTGGTGAACGCACACACCGTTGCCGACGGCGTGGCCGTGCTCGACTCACAACATATTCATCGACCTGCCAACACGCTCGCCACACAGACAAGGAGATCTCATGCGTACCCATCTCAAGCCGTTGTTGCTGGCCCTGTCCATCGCTGCCGGAACCGCCATGACTGCCCACGCCCAACCCGCGTCCAGCTACACCATTCCCAGCGACGGCACCCTGCTCAACGTCTCGGCCGAGGCCGAAGCCAAGCGTGTGCCGGACATCGCCACGCTGTCTGCCGGGGTGGTCACCCAGGCCGCCGACGGCAACGCCGCCATGCGCCAGAACGCCGAACAGATGAGCAAGGTCATGGCCGCGGTCAAAGCTGCCGGCATCGCCGACAAAGACGTACAGACCAGCGGCATCAATCTGAGCCCGCAGTACACCTACAAGGAAAACGAAGCGCCCAAGATCAACGGCTACCAGGCCAGCAACACGGTCAGCCTCAAGGTGCGCGACATCACCCGCCTGGGCAAGGTGCTCGACGCCCTGGTCGCGCAAGGCGCCAACGACATCAACGGCCCCAGCTTTTCGATCGACCAGCCCGAGCCGGTCTACGACGAAGCCCGCGTTGCCGCACTGAAGAAGGCCCAGGCGCGCGCCGAAACTTACGCCAAGTCGCTGGGGCTGAAGGTGCGCCGCATCGTCAGCATTTCCGAAGGCCGCAGCGGCGGCGCAGTCCGCCCGATGATGATGGCCGCCTCGATGCGCTCGGCAAAGGCCGAGATGGACACCCCGGTCGCCCCCGGCGAGAGCACCTTGTCGATCAACCTGGATGTGACGTTCGAGCTGGGGCGTTGACCTGACCGCAACCGCGTTCGGTTTGCTTTGCAGACTGCCCTCCTCGAGGGCAGTTTTTTTTATGGCCAAGCCAAAATTTTTGTTGCCTCCTCTTGCGATGGCAACGCCCCGTTTCCGACACGAGTCAGGCGCGCCAAATGTGTGCGGATCGATGCGATCGGGGCGAATCGACCAGCCGACCTCCAGCGCTTCGAAATCGCTTGTGCCCGCGCAGAGGTCGCGGTAAACCTACGCCACCGGATGGTGATGTGCGTCCGGCTCGCGCTGGTCCTTTCCGCAGTTCCGTTCTGGAGGTGGATGATGGTTCGCACGCAATCGCAGGTTTCTTCCCGTCCCCTTGGCATCGACCCCTCGCGCGTTCTGGCGATGAGCACGGCCGTGGCATTGCACCTGCTGGCCGGCGGGTTGTTGCTGATTCCGCTCTCGCACCGGGCCATTCCGCAGCAGACCGCGCCAAAAGAGCGTTGGCTCATGCCGGTCAGCATCCCGACGCCGCCACCGCCGCTGGTATTTCCAGTCGAAGTAAAGTTCACGCCGAAAACGCATTCACCGACCAAGACGCTGCCGGTGCCGGTACAGACCCCGGTGGTCAGTGAACCCTCCGTTGTCGACAGCGCACCGGCTGCCGTTGCCGCAACCGTCTCCGACGCTGTTGCAGACAGCGCTCCGACAACCACCACACCCAGCGGCCCGGTCGAAGCAGGGCAATTGCAGTATCTGAGTTCGCCCGCGCCGAGCTATCCGGCGGCTGCACTGCGTGCAGGGCAGCAAGGCACGGTGGTGCTGCGCGTACTGGTTGGCACCGATGGGCGTCCGGCCGAAGTGAGCGTGCAGACCAGCAGCGGCCATCGCGTGCTCGACCTGGCCGCGCGTAGCCAGGTGCTGCGCAGCTGGCGCTTCCAGCCGGCGATGCAGAACGGCCAGGCCGTGCAGGCCTATGGTCTGGTGCCGGTGAGCTTCTCGCTGAACTAAGTGGCGACTGGATGCGGCGGCCTGCAACCGCAGCCGCCGCATCGATGTGGCTCTGCACACCAGTTCCGTTAGGCGCTCTTATGCGCGGTGATACGGATGGTTGGCCAGCATCGCCGCGGCGCGATACAGCTGCTCGGCGACGATCAGGCGCACCAGCATGTGCGGCAGGGTGAGCGGGCCGATCGACCAGCTTTCGCTGGCGCTCTTGAGCACCTCCGCCGCGTGGCCTTCCGGCCCGCCGATGAGAAACGCCAGGTCGCGGCCCTGTCCGCGCCAATGCTCCATGCGCTGGGCGAGCTGTTCGGAACTGAGCGGGCGCCCGGGGACATCAAGCGCCACCACGTAGGCATTTTTTGGCAGCGCCGAGAGCACGCGACGGCCTTCGTCGTCGGTCGCGCGCTGCGCATCGCGGCCCTTGCCGCGCAGGCCGGGCTCGATCTCGACCAGCTCCAGCGGCATCCAGTGCGAAAGACGTTTTTGATATTCGGCAAAACCTTGCGCCACCCAGCTTGGTGCGCGCTCGCCGGTAGCGATGAGTCGGCATTTCATGACCACATGATATCCGCGTCACAGCCCGGGCAGCCCGCGGCGATTTGTCACCGCGTGTCATGGTGTGGTTACAGCTGGCAATTAGTGTCGCTCGACCACCCAGCCACGCAGGAGTCGTTCGATGCCGATTTTCGATCCCGCCCGCCGCCAGGTTCTCAAGGGCAGTGCTGCCGTCATGGCCGCCGGCGCCCTTGGCAGCTTGAGCGCGCTGCAGTCGCGCCAAGCCCAGGCCGCCACCTCGCCTTCCACGCAGCTTGCACCGGTCCCGAGCCGGTACGGCCCGCTCGCCCCGGTCGCCGACCAGAGCACCGGTTTGCCGCTGCTGCAGCTGCCACAGGGTTTCAGCTATCGCTCGTTCGGCTGGAGCGGCGACCGCATGGACGACGGCCAGCCCTGCCCCGACCGCCACGACGGCATGGCCGTGGTCGGCCTGCGCCGACCCGACTGGCGCCCCGGTAGCGACCCGCTACGCGGTCTGGAATATGTGCTGATCCGCAACCACGAACGCGGCGCAGGCAACCCGTTCCGCGCCCCGGCGATGTACGACACCGGCATCGTCAGCGGCACCCAGCAGGCCGGCGGCGGCACCACCACGCTCAGTTACGGCCGGCGCGGCTGGGGCAGCCTGGAGCCGAGCCTGGGCGGCACGCTGGTCAACTGCGCCGGTGGCCCCACGCCGTGGGGCACCTGGCTGAGCTGCGAAGAGATCAAGACCAATGCGGTCTCCAGCACCGGCCGCAAGCATGGCTATGTGTTCGAGGTGGACCCGGACAGCCACCGCACCACCGGCCGCCCGCTGGTGGGCCTGGGCCGTTTCAGCCATGAAGCGGTGGCGATCGATCCGCGCACCGGCATCGTCTATCTCACCGAAGACGACCGCAACAAGGCCGGCCTGTACCGCTTCATCCCCAACGACCGCCGCGGCCGCAATGGCTCGCTGGAAAACGGCGGGCGATTGCAAGCCGCGCGCGTGCGCGGGCGCCGCAATGCCGATCTCACCGTGGCCAGCATCGGCCAGCAATTCCAGCTGGAATGGGTGGATATCTCCGAGCCCGACCTGGACAGCATCGCTGCGCCGGCCGGCTTTGCCGATATCGGCGCCAACGACACCCTGAGCGGCCCGTTCGCGCAGGCCTGGGCCGATGGCGCGCTGCGCATGAGCCGCGGCGAAGGCATCTGGTACAGCTACGGCAAGATGTTCATCGTCGACACCAGCACCGGCGTGGATGCGCAGGGGCGCCGTGGTTACGGCAACGGTGCGGTGTGGGTGCTGGACCTGTTTACCCAACGCCTGAGCGCGCTGTTCGTCAGCGGCAATCAGCTGGCTGCGCACAACCCGGATAACGTGACGGTGAGTGCGCGCGGCGGCGTGGTGTTGTGCGAAGACGGCGGCGAAAGCCCGGACCAATACGGCCCCGGCGCGCGTCTGCTCGGGCTGACGCGCAACGGCGCCTCGTTCTATCTGGCCAAGAACAACGTGCAGCTGACCTCGCAGCAGATTGCCGATGCCGGCAAGACGATCGCCGAAGGCGACTACCGCGACACCGAGTTCTGCGGCGCGTGCTGGGACCCGTTGGCGCGCACCTTGTTCGTCAACATCCAGACGCCGGGCATTACCCTGGCCATCACCGGGCCGTGGGAACGCGGACCGCTGTAAGCGCGTGGCGCTGCGCACCTGCGGTATGCATGTCCCGAACAGCGCGTGGCCAAGGAATGCACGACGCCGACCGATTGCGCAGCGAACGCCCCACACAACAACGGCGCCCAAGGGCGCCGTTGTTGTCTCTGCGCGCCTGCGGCGCACCTGCGCAGACTCAGCGCAGTTCGTCGGACTCGTCTTCGTCGGACGGGCGTTGATCGCCCACGGTCCACAGACGCTCCAGTGCATAGAACTCGCGCACGCGCGGCAGCATCACATGCACCACCACATCGCCCAGATCGACCAGCACCCATTCGGCTTCGCGCTCGCCTTCCACGCCCAGCGGCATCACGTCCAGACGCTTGGCGAACTTGACCACTTCGTCGGCGATCGATTTGACGTGGCGGGTCGAGGTGCCGGAGACCACCACCATGTAGTCGCAGACGCTGGACTTGCCGCGCACATCGATCTCGACCACGTCCTTGGCCTTGAGTTCTTCGACAGCCTCGCGCACGGTAGCCAACAGGGCCGGCACGGACGGCGGCGGGTTCGGAAGGGAGGTCTTGATGACTTGGGCTTGGCTGGTCAAAGCGGCAACTCGATGGAATTGGCGTGAATTATAGGCCGGTCCGGCAGCACGCGTGTTCAGGTAGCCGGGCGGACGCTGCGGTACAGGCCTTCACGCTGGATCATTGCGGCCACCGGGGGCGGCACCAGACGCTGCCATTGCGCGCCGGTGGCGATGCGTGACCGCACCGCACTGGCCGATTCGCCGCGCAGTGGCTGATGCAGCAAATACAGGCGGCCGGCCGGCGCGCCGACCAGCTCGTCCGCGCGTGCGACCCAGCGGCCCTGCACCATCGCGGCCAGCTGCGGTGCGTCGGCCAACGCCAAGGGTGCGCCCGGACGGGCGGCAACCACGAAATGCGCCAGCCCGAACAACGCCTCCCACCGATGCCAATGGTGCAGCCCCACGAAGGCATCGGCGCCGAGCAACCAGGCGATCGGCGCCGCAGGGCCAAGTTCGGCACGCAGCTCGCGCAAGGTATCGACCGTGTAGGACGGCGCATCGCACTGCGCGGCGCGCTGCAGTTCGCGGGTATCCAGTTGCAGGCCTGGAGAGTTGGCCAGCGCCAGTTGCAGCATCTGCGCACGCTGCGCAGCGGTGGCACCGGGTGCAGGGCGATGCGGCGGGTCGGCCGCCGGCACCAGTTGCACGCACGCGCCCAGTTCGTCGCGCGCCGCGCAGGCGATGGCCAGATGGCCCAGGTGGATCGGGTCGAAGGTGCCGCCGTAGTAAAGATGGAGCTGGGAATCGGGGTTCGGGATTCGGGAATCGGAAGAGCCGGGGTCTGCAACGTGGTCGGGATGGGAGTGTTGCTGTTCCTGCGATCCGGAAGAGCTGCTTGCAGGGCTGGCCTGCGCAAGCTGGTCGGAATGGGCTCGCTGCCGGTCACCCTGCCCTTCCCGGCTCCCCGGTCCCGGGTCCCGGGTTCCGGCGTCCCTGGCCTTCACGCCAACAATCTCACCGCGCGGGCTTCGGCCACGGCCACCAGCAGGCGTTCCAGACCAACCCAGGCGTCGCCGTCGGCGCGGCCCTTGGCCATGCGATCGACCAGCCCGGCTTCGGCGACGAAGCGTTCCCAGCGGTGCGGTTCGGGGTGACGCTGCAGCGCGCGCTTGAAGGGCGCCTGGCGCGATTCCCACAGCCCTTGCGCCTTCATTTCGGCAGCCAGGTTGCCGCCGTTGGCCTGCACCTTCGCCAGTGACGCGGTGCGCAGCAGCTCCTTGATCAGGATCGGCATCAGCGCGGCGACCGCCTCGCCTTCGCCGCGCAGGCCGGCAAGCATGCGGATCACCGCGGCCGGCTGCCCGGACAACGTGGTTTCGGCCAGCCGGAACACGTCGTAGCGTGCGGCATCGGCCACCAGCGATTCCATCGCCTCCAGATCCAGCGTCTTGCCGTCGGCCAACAGGGCGAGCTTGTCGATTTCCTGCGCGGCGGCGAGCAGGTTGCCTTCCACCCGCTCGCTCAGGCGCTGCACGGCAGCGGCATCGGCGCGCAGGCCGTGCGCGCGCAGGCGGCGCTCGATCCAGTCGGACAGTTCGTGCGGTTTGATCGCCCAGGCCACCGCGATGGTGCCGATGCGACCGACCGCCTCCGCCCACTTGCCGTGATGCGCCTTGCTCCAGTCGTTGGCGGTGATCAGCAGCACCACGTCCGGCGGCGGGTTGGCGCAGAAGCGGGTGATGACCTCGGCCCCGTCCTTGCCGGGCTTGCCGCTGGGCAGGCGCACTTCGACCAGGCGGCGCGGACTGAACAGGCTGGGCGCATTGAAGCTGGCGTCAAGCTGGTTCCAGTCGAACTCGCGGCCATCGGCATCGAAAACTTCGCGTTCGCCGATGCCTTCGGCGCGCGCGCGTGCGCGCACCGCATCGGCGGCCTCAAGCACACGCAAGGTCTCGGGGCCGGCGATCAGATACACCGGCTGCAAGGGCTGGCTGGACTGGCCGGCCAGCTGCTCTGGGCGAAGTTCCATCACCGAAAACGCGGGGCGCGGCTCAGTTGCCCGACGTGGGCGCGGGCGGCAACGAGGCCGGCACGCTGGATTCGGGTGTCGTGGTCGGCTGCGCTGGCGCCGTCGGGGCCGGCGGCAATGGCGCGGTCGGCGTGCTCTCCAGACCTTCGCCGCGCTGCAGGCGTGCCCGCACCACGCTGTCGATACGACGCAGGATCGAGGCCGACATGTCCTTGCGCAGTTCGTCGGCAAGGATTTCGCGCTCGGTTGCCGTACCGGTGGCATCCACCGGTGGCGACACGTAGTCGCGCGAGAGCTCGATCACCTGCTGCGGCACCAGCACCGAGCCATTGGCGGTGGTGACGGTGAAAATGGCCGCGTAGCGCAGGCTGTATTCCTGTGCACGGCCCTGGCTGTCGATGGCGATCGGCAGATCGCCCCAACGCTCGGACAACACCTGCAACTGCGCAAAGCCGGTCTTGGCATCCTCGTCGGCCAGCGTGGCGCCGGAGGCCTTGAGACCCCGCCGCAACAGCTTGGCCAACTCGCTGTACTGCACGGCGGACTGCACCTTCACCGCCGGTGTGTCGGGCGGCAACGCCAGCGAATTGCGCAAATGGAAGCCGCAGGCGGTGAGGCTCGAGACGAGCACGAGGGACGCAGCGAAGGCAGTAGGAAATCGAATCATGGGCACAGTCTGGATGAGCGCCCCGGCGGCGGCAACAGGCGGCTAGCCTGCCCGAGACCGCGTGAACGGGGCTTGAGAGGACGCCGCGAAACACTGCGGCGCCCCAGGAATGAAAAAACGCGCGTCGCCACGCGCCAGTGAAACGCATCGTCGGCAACCACTGCCAAAACTCTACCCACGCGTCGTGCGCGCCAGTGAAATGCGGTGTCGAAAACGAAAGCAGTGCCCACGTAAGCCACGCCACGCGCCGACGCGGTGATTTGCCTGAAAACCCAGCAGCACGTCGTCACGCACCGATGGAATGGTCGCCCAAGACACCTGGCGCTTCTCGCCGATCGGCCTCGCCTTTTCGTGTTGTCGCGCGCCCATGCCATGCATCGCAAGATCCATCGTAGCAGCACATCCGCACATCGCACGCCGGTGCAGTGAGCGGCAGCTGCAACGTTACCCACGCACCTGACCGCATTGGACGTCCCCGCCACCGTGCAAGCGCGTTGCCACGCCGATCCGGCGCACTGCCCGGACCGGCGAGGGCAACCCGCCGGACCAGCACGGCTTAGCCGGCGACGATGTTCACGATCTTGCCCGGCACGATGATGATCTTGCGCACGCTCAGGCCTTCGAGGAACTTGGCGGCGTTCGGCTCGGCCTGCGCCAGCGCTTCGATCTGTTCGCGGGTCGCATCGGCAGCGACGTCGATCGTGCCGCGCAACTTGCCGTTGATCTGCACTGCCAGTGTCAATGCATCGCGCACCAGCGCGCTGGCATCGGCCTGCGGGAACGCCACGTTTTCCAGCAGTGTCTCGCCCCGGCCCAGGACCTGCCACAACGCGTGGCTGGCGTGCGGGGTGATCGGATTGAGCAGCAGCACCATCGCCTCCAGCGCTTCCTGGCGCACCGCGCGGCCCTGTTCGCTGGCGTCGTCGAACTTGGCCAGCGCGTTGGACAGTTCCATCACTGCGGCAATGGCGGTGTTGAAGCTGTGGCGGCGGCCATAGTCGTCGCTGACCTTGCCGATGGTTTCGTGGGTCTTGCGGCGGATCGCTTTCTGCTCGGCGCTCAACGCAGCAAACATCACGACCTTGGTCAACTTATCGACTTCGACAATGCCCTCGTCCACGTGCTTGTGCACCTGCACCCACAGCCGGCGCATGAAGCGCGCCATGCCATCGACGCCGGCCTCGTTCCACTCCAGCGACTGCTCCGGCGGTGCGGCAAACATCGAGAACAGCCGCACGGTGTCGGCGCCGTACTTGGCCACCATCGACTGCGGATCCACGCCGTTGTTCTTGGACTTGGACATCTTCTCGGTGCCGCCGATGTGCACCGGCTGGCCGTCGGCGATCAGCACCGCACCGGTGACGCGGCCACGCTCGTCGCGCTGGATTTCCACGTCGGCCGGGTTGATCCAGTCCTTGCCGCCGTTGTCGGCATCGCGATAGAAGGTCTCGGCGATGACCATGCCCTGGGTGAGCAGGTTGGTCACCGGCTCGTCGCTGTCCACCAGCCGCGCGTCGCGCATGAGCTTGTGATAGAAGCGGAAGTACATCAGGTGCAGGATCGCGTGCTCGATGCCGCCCACGTACAGGTCGGCCGGCATCCAGTAATTGGCGCGGCGGTCGACCATGTCGCGTGCGTTGGGGCTGGTATAGCGCGCCACGTACCAGCTCGATTCCATGAAGGTGTCGAAGGTGTCGGTCTCGCGCTCGGCCGGGCCGCCGCAGTCCGGGCAGGTGGTCTGGCGCCAGCTCGGGTCGGTCTTGATCGGCGAACCGGTGCCGGAAAATTCCACGTTCTCCGGCAGCACCACCGGCAGTTGATCTTCCGGCACCGGCACCGCGCCGCACTTGGCGCAATAGATCACCGGAATCGGGCAGCCCCAATAACGCTGACGGCTCACGCCCCAGTCACGCAGGCGGTAATTGACCCGACGCTGGCCCTGGCCCTTGCGCTCGAAGCGCTCGGCCAGTGCTTCGAAGGCACCGCCGAAATCCAGTCCATCGAACTCGGCCGAATTGATCAGCTCCAGCTCGCGGCTCTTGTCGGTGTACCAATCGCGCCAGTGGGTGGCGTCCCAGGTCTGCTCTTCTTCGTTGCGCGGCTCGCGCAGCTTGACCACCTGCACGATCGGCAGGCCGTACTTGTTGGCGAACTCGAAATCGCGCTGGTCGTGGCCCGGAACGGCCATCACCGCGCCGGTGCCGTAGCCCATCAGCACGAAGTTGGCCACCCACACCGGCACCTGCTCGCCGCTGATCGGGTGGACCGCGGTCAGGCCAGTGGCCATGCCGCGTTTTTCCTGGGTTTCCAGCTCGGCTTCGGAGACGCCGCCATGCTTGAGCGTTTCCAGCAGCGCGGCCAGTTCCGGGTTGGACTTGGCGGCATGCAACGCCAGCGGATGCTCGGCGGCGATCGACACGAAGGTCACGCCCATCAGCGTGTCCGGGCGGGTGGTGAACACGCGCAGCGGGTCCAGCGGTGCGCCGTCGATGTCGCGCACGTCGAACTGGATTTCCAGCCCTTCCGAGCGGCCGATCCAGTTGCGCTGCATGGTCTTGACCGAATCCGGCCAACCATCCAGTTGATCCAGGCCGTCCAGCAGCTCCTGGGCGTAATCGGTGATGCGCAGGAACCACTGCGGGATCTCGCGCTTTTCCACCAGCGCGCCGGAGCGCCAGCCGCGGCCGTCGATGACCTGCTCGTTGGCCAGCACGGTCTGGTCGATCGGGTCCCAGTTCACCACCGCGTTGCGGCGGTAGGCCAGGCCCTTGCGCATCAACCGGGTGAACATGCGCTGCTCGTGCACGTAATAGTCCGGCGTGCAGGTGGCGAACTCGCGCGACCAGTCGATGGCGTAGCCCAGCGATTTCAGCTGCGCGCGCATGTGCTCGATGTTGGCGTAGGTCCACTTGGCCGGCGCGGTCTTGTTCTTGATGGCGGCGTTTTCGGCCGGCAACCCGAACGCATCCCAGCCCATCGGCTGGAGCACGTTATGGCCGGTCATGCGCTTGTAGCGGCTGACCACGTCGGAGATGGTGTAGTTGCGCACATGGCCCATGTGCAGCGCCCCGGACGGGTACGGCAGCATCGACAGGCAATAGAACTTGGGTTTCTCCGAGTTCTCGTCGACCTGGAAGGCGCGGGTGGCATCCCAGAACTGCTGGGCGGAGGTTTCGACCTGCTGCGGGTCGTAGACGTTCGGTTCGACGGTGGACATTGGGAGCGGATGCTCGGGCGGTGCAAAGCGGTACAGGGTACCGCAGTGCAGCAGGTGGACCAAACCGTTACCGCAGCGCGGCCGGCTTCGGCGGCCAGATCCAGCCCGCCACCGCCAGCCAGCCGACCCAGGCCAGGAACGCCAGCCGTTGCGCAATGGCCTGGCGCACCAGGCCCGGCGGGCCGAACGCCAGCACTGCCACCAGCAATCCGGCCGCCAGGCTCAACCAGGCCAGCCTGCGGGTCGTGGCATCGTTGAGCAGCGCGGCGGCAATCAACAACATGCCGGGCACGAACGCCACGGCCCACAACAACCAGGCGGTGGCATGGGCCTGGCTGGCACGGCCATCCAGATCGGTGGGATCCAGCGGCAGCATGCCCATGCCCAGGAAGGCCAGGCCGGCCAGCACGATCAACTGTCCGCCCACGCGCAGACTCCAGCTGGCCTTGGGCGGCATGCGCGCCAGCAGGCTGACCCCGGTGGCCATGCCCAGCGCGCCCACCAGCACGAAGGCGACCAGATTGAAGCCCAGCGCATGCGGCACGCCCTGCGCGCCCAACAGCGCCACCGGATGGCTGGCCTGCAGATAGCCCGGCAGCGTGACGCCGAAACCGGCCAGCGCCAGTACGAAAACCGTTGCCGCGATCAGGCCCATGTAGCGCTGCGCGCGCTCGGTGGTTGCCATTGGCTTGCTCCAACACGGGGCGCGACGCGCCGCCAGAACGCGGCATTGTCGTGCCGGTCGGGCGCGGCGTGAACCCCTGACGCTGCCACGGCCATGCGGAAGGCGCCCGAACCGGGCACGTGAGCGCCTCATTGCGGCTGGGCTTGTGTCAGCCGCGTTTGCCACCATTACCTCCCATTGTTGCCGCACTTAACTTCTGGAAGCCCATGTCCGACAAGCCGCATGTATTCGATGCCACCACCGACACCTTCGAGACCGAGGTCCTGCAGAAATCGTTGACGACACCGGTCCTGGTGGACTTCTGGGCCACCTGGTGCGGCCCCTGCAAGTCGCTGACGCCGATCCTGGAAAAGCTGGCCGGCGAGTACAACGGTGCGTTCGAGCTGGGCAAGGTCGACGTGGACAAGGAACAGCAGATCGCTGCGGCGTTCCAGATCCGCTCGGTGCCGACGGTCTTCCTGGTCAAGGGTGGGGAGATCGTCGACGGCTTCCCCGGCGCGATGCCGGAAGGCCAGGTGCGCGAATTCCTGACCCAGCACGGCGTGCTGCCGGCCGAGCCGCAGGTGGCAGAAGACGTGCCGCTGGCGCCGCTCGACCCGCAGGCGCAGGCCGCGGCGCTGCGTGAAGCGGTCGCCGCCGAACCGGACAAGGACGAACTCAAGCTGGACCTGGCGCTGGCGCTGCTCAAGACCGGCGACACCGCCGAGGCCGAGCAGTTGATCGATGCCCTGCCCGCCAACCTGGCCACCGACGACCGCGCGGTGCGCGCCAAGGCGCGGCTGAGCTTTGCCAACGTTCTCAAGGACGCCCCGGACGCCGGCACCCTGCAGGCTGCCGTGGATGCCAACAGCGCCGACCTGCGCGCACGGCACCTGCTCGGCGTGCGCCATCTGCTCGACGGCAACGACGAAGCGGCGCTGGAGCAGTTCCTGGAAATGCTGCGGCAGGACCGCAGCTTCGACGACAACCTGCCGCGCCGTAGCCTGATCGATGCCTTCCGCGTGATCGAGGACGAAGATCTGGTCGGCCGCTATCGTCGCAAGATGTCGGCGCTGGTGTTTTAAGCCCCAGCGTTGACGTGCGACACCTGCGCTGAGTTGAGGCGGTCACCCGATCGCCCTGCTCACCGCAGGATGCGCGCCGGGCCTGTGCCCGGCGTGTTGCGTTCGGGGGCCTGCATGGCTTTTTGACCCGGGCCAACGACCATGACGACACCAGCTCGCGGTCAGCAGCAACGGACGGACGCCGTGCCGACCACGCGCAGCCGGCTTAATCCATACGCATGCGAATGTTATGCTGCGCACTTTCCCTTGGCAAGGAAACAGGCCCGCATGCGCGCATCGCTGTTCAAGTTAGGCATCAATCTGTGGCCGCCATTTTTGTTTGCCGGCATCCACGTCACCGTGCTCTCGGCCGACTACCGTTTTGCGCGGGTGGAGCTGCGCCAGCGCCCATGGAATCGCAACTATGTCGGCACCCATTTCGGCGGCAGCCTGTTTGCGATGACCGACCCGTTCTGGATGCTGCTGACCATGCACAACCTGGGCCGCGAATATTACGTGTGGGACAAGGCCGGCAGCATCGAATTCGTCAAGCCCGGGCGCGGCACGGTAACGGCGGATTTCGTCATCGACGACAGCGTGCTGGCGCAATTGCGCCAGGCCACTGCAAACGGCGAGAAACATCTGCGCTGGTTCGAGAACACGGTCTACAACCGCGACGGCGAAGTGGTCGCACATGTCCGCAAGCAGCTCTACGTCAAACGCAAACCCGCACGCTGAGGATGACGGCAGTGACGCTGCCACGCCAGCCGATACGGCGATGCATGTTTCGCTCGACTCGCCGCCCACGCAACGGATGATGGCAGAGCGAAACAGCTGCACGCCCTCCTGACCAGGCGCTAATGCCGCAGCAGCAAACGCGCAGGCGCTTTGCCGTAGGCGCAACGCGAGTGTCGCCACCGCAACCGCAAGCGTGCCGCCCGTTGCTGCAGTTGTCGCGCAACGCGCATCTGTTTTGTATCAGGCCATGGGCGCATTGACTTGGAACCCGTTGCTCACTGACAAGCCTGCGTTCTGGCATGCAGGTAACGCCGGGCTGACGCAAGCGCCACGGCCGCAGCCCTGGCTGCAACTCGTAGCGCGTGCGTTTGGTTATGGCAAGGCGCCGGCGTCTGGGCGGCGCTCAAGGCCTACCCTGTTGCCACTGCTGCAGCGCCTGCTTCTGACGCAAGGCCGCGCCAAGCGCGTGCAATTGCGCAGACAACTCTGCGATCACCGCGCGGCCTTCGCCTTCACCCGCGACGGGGAGATCGGCCAGCCGACCAAGCGCATCGTCGATGGTCGCGATCGAGACCGCTTGCGCAGCCACCTGGTTCCTTAGCTGCTGCAACGCATTGCGCAATCGGTCGACGTCAGCGCTGAGCGGCACGGGCACGCCCGTGCCTTCTTCCATGGCACGCGCCACTTCGCCCTGGGCTGGCGGGGGAAGCAAGCCAAGCGCTGTGTCCAGGGGCTGGGCGAGCGTCTGCAAGGTGCGTGAAATCGTTCTATCCTGCTCGGCCGCTACAATGGCGCGCTCGTGATCCAATCGCGTGGCCTGGGTGGTATTTGTGCCGTTCTTGGCTTTCAGCGCATTCCACACCACATCGTTGAAGAACATCTGCGCTCCTTGCTGCAACACCCATGCTGGAGAATTGTCGGCCTCTCCAGGCAAGCTGCCGCCGCCATACCCTCCTCTCAGCGGGGAAGCGATCAATCTGGTGGCACCCAACGAAGCCATGTTGGCCAACACATTGCCGACCATATGGCGTCCCAGCACATCGCGGAGCGCCGTCGTTGCCGCGTTCGCCGTGCTGAACGCCTGTCTCGCTAATGCCATCGCTTCCTGACCTGTCTGCAACAGATAGCTGGGAAAATGCACCGCATCGGACCACGTGGCAGGAGGTCGTGTCTTGTCCGGCAATGCAAGAGCGAACAGATTCAAGCGCTGATTCCCACCGAGCAAATCGGGAACCGTCATCTGGCCAGTGCGCCCCATTGCCTTGCCGGTGTCCAGCAACGCCTTATGCAGAGCGCCTGCACCACCCACCGCCAGCCCGGCCAGGCCAACTTCGGCAACCGCCGTACGGGTGGAGGGGTCCCCTGAAGTGCGCCGCGCGGCGTTAAAGCCGCCGCTGATGGTCGGCCTGAGCAGCATGGTGTCCAGCGCCGTATCGTCCAGCATGGACTGACGCTGCGCGATTCCTGCCCGACGGTCATAGGCCTGTGCCGTGAGCTCGGCACGGGTCGGCGTACCGTTTTCTCCGGGACGCACGAAGCGCTTGTTTCCCTCAGGGGTGACTTCCAATAGGACCGGCGGCGGGTCCGGCACCAGGATTTTGGGATCGATCGCCTGGAAACGCGGCAGATTGGCAACGCGCGCGCGCCTGTCCATCGATGGAATCAACAGCGTGTCGCAGGCATGCGACCCCATTCCCGAGATCACCCCAGCCAGGGTCGCTGTACTCAAGGGTTCGGAAGCGGGCGGGCGGCTGCTCTGGTAGGCAGTGGCTGCAGAAATGCCGAGCGGCGTCCGCAACGCGCCAACGAAAAACGATCTGAGACTTTCATACGCAATGGGCAGCGACGCTTTCCTGCCGACCGCCTTCATATCCCCGGCAACTTCGTAGGCAGCGTCCGGACCGAATGCCTCAATACGCTCCTGCAAGCGGGCATCGGCCCACTGCACGTATTCCGCCTGCAATGCGAGCTGCTCGTCCGACGGCTCCGCAAACGGGCGATCCTTCAGACCTGCACGCAGTTGCGTCTTCAGGCGTTCGCAAGCGGCGACACAACGCTGCGCGTAAGCCCCCTGCGTCGCCGAAGAAGAAGCCGCCTGCTGGTTGCCTGGATGCCGCCCAGCGCGATGCTGGCGCTCTGCGCGCTCAGACGCAGCGCGGGAGGATTCACCCGCTTCCGGACGCCACTGCCTGGTCTTGGCGGGGGATAATTCACCCGACGGCAGCGTTGTGGTCTTGCCTGCACGCGCGCGCAAGCGCGGGCTCGGCTCCGCCAGCCCCTTTAGCACCGTCGAACGCGGCGTCTGCGGCTCTGGCACGAATGGTTCGCTTGCGTGCGCGGCACCGGGATTTGCGGACGATCCACTTGGGATGGACGGTGGAGCGCTGTTCTGGCGTTGGAGCTTCATACGACAGCCTCCCTCGCGCTGCCCGCCTGCGTCACCAGCGCATCCAGCACGACACGTGCGACGACCTGCCCCCGCTCGAGAGTGGCTGCCACGTCTTCGGGCGTCTGCGCGAGCAGCAACGGGCAGATGCACAGCAGGCCCAGGTTGGACATCGTCAGCCGCCACCCGTACTCGGTCAGCAGTTGCTCTTGCAGCGCAAGCAGTGTGACGACCTCGTCGCCCTGGAGTTCGCGTGCGGCCAACGGCAGGATGACTTCCGGAAATCCCGACACGCCATCGTTCCGGGGCTGCGCATGCACGCGACACAGCATGCCCGCAGGCCCGAGAACGGTCTCGCCTTCACGCAGGCGCTGCACCAGTGCATCGGTCAGGCCCAGGCGAATACCAAGACCGGAAAAGAACGAAGCCACCATGGAATCAACATTGATCTGATCGGATGTCATTTGAGGTATCTCACAATGAAAGTGCGAGCTGCATCGCTTGGCTCTGCCTGGGCAGTGTCACTGTCAGCGCCCGGTCACCGCAAAAAAAGCGCGAATCACCGGCGCAACGCACGAAGCGCAAAAGCCTCACGCAAATAGTTCGATCCGCACGCTTGCCTGTTTGCTCAAGTCAGCGATCAAGGCTGTGGTGGCCACAGATTTTTCGGCACCTCAGGCCATGCCCGTCACCAATGACCATCGCCTGGCGCGCCGTCCGGCGCGGCAGTCCTGACGCGCAGCACCATTGGCATGCACCCACGACGACCTGCTCGCCCTGGACGCGCATTTTTGGAAGGTTGCTGACGAGACAGAGACCGGCCGACTGCAGAGTGCCAGTGCATTTGAAAAGACTGCCCTCTGTCACGCTCCACATCCATTGCATACCAGGCGCCGCTTCGGAACCTGATTTGGTTCGCGTACGGCGATAGAAAATCTGCTGGACAGACAGCGGGCATACGCGTCTGGTAGTTCAATTTTCGCGCAGTGCATTCACCACTTCGCCTCCACCAATACCGGCAGGCCCAGGATTGCACCAGGAACTTCGCTACGGGAGGGAGGTTCCACGGCATCTGCGATGCAATCCCATGCGATGCGCACCAATCGTCCGGTACGCACGCAATCTATCTGCCGTATACACGTCAGGAGATGTCCCGATGAAGTCATCCGCATCCGTTGATTCGGCCAGCCGCAGTGCGGGGCCGCACTTGCCTGAGATCCAGGAAACAGAGCTCGCCACTGCCTCCACCTCTGCGGCCGTCACACACCAATCCGCGCCGGACCCCGCACTCAGCCCACTTGGGCGTGCGCCCGTCAGGCGCAGTGGCGCAACCACGCTAGGGGCGCTTCTAGCCAGGCCCGAGCAAGACGCCCAGGCCCTCGTCCCGCAACCGGCAACCTCATCGAATGCAACGAAGGCGACGCTGGCACGGCTTCGTCAGCAGTTGGCCTCGGACAATGCACGCGCAATCGCACCGGACTTGGCGGCCGATCTGATCAGCAGGCTCAGGCCGATGAAATCGCCCGGCACCACGGGTGCGCAGGCACGCGCGGCCACGCATGCGGATCTGGTCAGCCGCATCAGCGAACACGATGTGATCGATTGGTACAAGGCGCAGGGGCTGAACGAAAACGACGTAGCCACGCTGCGGCGCACCGCGCTGCTTTCCGGCATGCCCAACCCGAGCGGCAGCTTCCTCACCAATGCCATGCAGTACATCGTCTCGCCGTGGATCAACTATGCGACACGCCAACCGTGGGCCGGCGCAGGGTTCGGCCTGGCCACCATGCTGGTCGCCGCACCTGTGAATGCCGGCCAACAATCGGCGGTTGTCAGCCTGTGCGAGTCGATTCGCGAACACGGCGCTCATGTCATCGTGCCGGACAAGAAGCAGATCAACGACAAGCACTGGCTCCCCGAACTGGCACACGCCCTCAAGGAAAAGATCGAAACGTTCGCCAAAGCCTGCGACGTGTTTCGCGAGATTCAGAGTGATCCGAATTCCTCAAGTAAGGAACGCGCGGCGGCAGCCGACATCTTGCTGGCAGCAGAGAAGGAGCTGCACCAGGCCCAGCATGATTTCGTCATGACCCAGGGCGCACACGATCGCCAGTGGCAGGGCAACCGCTGGCAGGCCGTTCCACGTATCTTGCGCTCGCCGGTGGCCAGCACGCTGGGGCTGCTCAGCAAGACAGGCGCGATGCGTGCGCTGTCGCCGACGGCGCAGACGGTTGGCGCGATGTTGATGACGGCTGCGCAACATGTGGCCGCCGGCTTCGACGAGCAAGCCAAGCAGGAAGCCAACAACAAGCTCAACCTCTTGTACGCCGATGTACTGACCGACGCAGGCAAGCAGAAGCTGGCCAGCGGCGCGGCGGTCAGCGCAGAGGACATCAAGACCGACAAGCTACGCAGCCTGATCCAGTCGCCCACCCAAGCGCTGGTCAAGCGCGTCACCGCCGGGGTCGCGGAGTTGGAGAAGCTGCTGGCGGATGCAGTGACAGCAGAGGGTACGCAGCCAGGCGCAATCACGGCAGACGACCGCGACATCGAGGCCGGCGACGCCAGCAAGGCGATGCAGGAACTGCGCTTGGTGCGCAACGACCTTGAGGCGTTGCGCGAAGGCAGGCTCGACGAAATCGACCCGAACGGCACCGCATCCAAGCTGCTTATCGGCGCCGAAAAGTCCGTGCTGTCGCAGCAGCTGTTCAACGATATCGCCAAGAAGTACAACTATCTCGAGTTCACCGCGCAAACCGCACAGCGCATCGGCCAGATGTTCCATCTGATCTTCCTGGGCAGCGCCGCATCGTCGGTGATCAGCAAACTCGTTTCGGCCTCCCAGGGCGGCACCCGCAATGTTCCGCTCCCGCAAAGCCTGGCGGTCTCGGCGATCTCCGGGGGCATGGCCGCCGTTGGCGCCCTGAACCAGCACACCGCCATCACCATCAAGAACAACCGTCGCGAGGGAAGCACCGACATCGGGCTGGGGAAGCAGCTAGGCCGCGGAGTCCTGGGCGCCATGCATGAAACGCTCTCCCAGCGACGTGGGACCAAGGCCAGCAAGGCCATCAACGCCTTGTTGGAGGGCAATGATGTTGAAGCGCTGCTGGCAACGGCAAGAGCGTTGTCTGTGCAGGAGGCAAGCACCTCTTCCAGCCAGCCACAGGATTTGCCATCGACATCCACGGCGGCACCACCGCGCCGGGAACATGTTTCGGCACCGAGTAGCCCGAACCGATCGAGGCTGGAACAGACCAACAACGAGATAACGCGGTCCAAGAGCGCTCGGAACTTGGGGACGGAACTGCACGAGTTCGCCCGCATGGCCGGCAAACACTCCAAGCACCTGGTGTGAGGTGATGATCCGGCATGTTGCAGGGCGTCGCCTCCCTGCAACATGGCCGCCGCACCGGACGCTGCCTTGTCCGTTACCGACGTCGATTGACGCGGGGTGTGCTGCTTCCTCGGCAGCCGCGCCGGCAGGCGGATGCCGAAGCGGACTCAGTGCCGGACCAGCGGCGGCATCAGGCCGAAGATGCACGCCGCTGAATCGTTCGCCTCGGCGGTGAACGAAGCGATATCGCCCCTATCCATGTCGGGTCGCCGCCTGTCTGCCAAGGCATTGGTCACCGGCCATCGCGCAGCTGGCGACCGCTGCCCGAGCGCAGACACTACCCGCATGGCTGGCGGATGTGAGCGACATGTGTGCAAAGCGGGCCGCCAGCGGGCGACGCTCACGGCCTTCTCGCTGGGGCATGCGGAGTCTGGGGTCTCCCAACCCACATGGAATGCTTTCATGAAAGCGATCAACGTCATCACTCTGGTGCTTCTCATCGTCGGTGGATTGAACTGGGGGCTGGTCGGCCTGTTCCAGTTCGATCTGGTTGCCGCACTGTTCGGCGGACAGGACGCGCTGCTGTCGCGTGTGGTTTACACGCTGGTGGGGCTCTCGGCGCTGTGGCAGCTGGTACCGCTGTTCCGCAACAACCATGGCACTGCCGGGCATCACACCAGCCCGCACGTGCGCAACAATCCGTAACCTCCTGCGCGCGGCAGGTCTTCGCATCTGTGCATGACGCCGGCGCACTGCGTCGGCGTCATGCCATGCGATGCATGCTTTGCGTCTGGGCGCGTGGTCGGCAAGAATCGCAGACACCTCCCTGCTGGCTGCCTTCATGCTCCTGCGCACTGTTGCTTCTGCCTGCCTGCTCGCCCTGCTGTTACCCGTAGCCGCCAACGCGGCTTACCGTAGCCCGCAACAGATTCTGGACAGCTCGCCGGCCAGCGCGTGGCGCGTGCTCGATCCGGACCGCACGCTGTACCTGGAGCTGGATGCCGGACGGGTCATCATCGAGTTGGCGCCGCAATTTGCGCCGGAGCACGTCGCCAACATTCGCACGCTGGCGCATGAGCGCTTCTGGGACGGGCTGAGCATCTATCGCTCGCAGGACAATTTCGTGGTGCAGTTCGGCGACCCCGATGGCGAGACGCCGGCCAAGGCCAAATCGCTTGGCTCGGCCAAGACGCATCTGCCGGCCGAATTCGAACGCGCATCGCAGGGCCTGGATTTCCAGCGCCTGCCCGACAGCGATGGCTGGGCGCCGCAGGTGGGCTTTGTCGACGGCTTCCCGGTCGGCCGCGACACGGCCACCGGCAAGACCTGGCTGGCGCACTGCTACGGCACCCTGGGCGCCGGCCGCAACAACGACGAAGACAGCAGCATCGGCGCCGAACTGTACGTGGTCACCGGGCAATCGCCGCGCCAGTTGGATCGCAACATCACCGTGGTCGGGCGTGTGGTCAAGGGCATGGAATTGCTCAGCGTGACGCCACGCGGCCCCGACCCGATGGGCTTCTACGAAGACCCCGCGCAACGCGCACCGATCCGCGCGATCCGGCTGGCCAGCGAAGTGCCTGCGCCAGAGCGCACGCCACTGCAATTGCTGCGTACCGACAGCCAGACCTTCCGCGATGTGGTCGAGGCGCGCCGCAACCGCAAGGACGATTTCTACAAGCGCCCGGCCGGGCACATCGACCTGTGCAATGTGCCGTTGCCGGTGCGTGTGCCGCCGGCCGGTTGAATCGGGAATCGGGAATCGCAAGAGCGAGTCGCGCCCCGTCAGCGGGCGCGCTGGCTGAAGGCGACGCTGCCGAGGATCAGCACCGCGGCCACCAGCATGGTCCAGGTGAGCGGTTCGCCCAGCAGCGACCATGCCAGCAGCGCGCCGAACACCGGCACCAGATAGGTCACCGTGGACGCACGCGCCGGGCCGATGCGCTGGATCAGCCGGTAGTACATCAAGAATGCCAGCCCGGTGCACACCACACCCAACGCGGTGGCGCAGGCCCACGCCACCGCCGGCACCGGCGTGGTCGGCCATTGCCACCAGGCCAAGGGCGCCAGCAAGAGCGCACTGCAACCCAGGGTGGACGCCGCCGACGCAGCAGGCGGCAAATCGCCCATATGGCGCTTCACCAGGTTGTAGCCGATGCCGTACAGCAGCGAGGCAGTTGCACCAGCCAGCGCTGCCGGCCCGACGCTCAAGCCGGCGGATTTGCCGGTGGCCAGCACCAGCACGCCGATAAACCCCACCAGCAAGGCCAGCGCGCGACGCGTGCCGATCCGTTCGCCGAAAAACAGGAAGGCGATCAGCGCGGTAAACAGCACCGTCATCGCATTGCAGATCGCCCCGACTGCCGCCGGTGCGTGTTGCGCGCCCCAGGCGAACAGCAGGAACGGCAACGCCGAGTTGAGCACGCCGATTGCCGCCAGCATGGGCCAGCGCTGTAACGGGAAACGTTCGCGTGCCAGCCACAGGAATGGCAGCAGCACCAACGCACCCAGCGCCAGGCGAATTTCCACCAGCACCACGGTGCCGAACTTGGGCGCGGCCACGCGCATGAACAAAAACGAGCAGCCCCACACCACGCCCAGAAAACCAAGCTCAAGCGGCGTACGCCATTGACGTACCGCAAGCTCGGGCTGCACCGACGATTGGACGCTCATGACCGTGCTCCCGAACCGTGCCATGCGGGGATGAAACGGCAGAAGACGGCAGCAGGCAGACAAAGAGACATGGCACGATCGTCGCGAAGGAATGATGCAGCATCGGTTGCCACCAGGGGCGCGACAAGCGCGTAGTATCGGGGCGAGCCACAAATCTCACTCATGCCTCGATGAATCTGCGCCCTACCTTGTTACCTGCGCTGGGCGTGTTCGCCGCTGCCGCCCGCCACCAGAATTTCGCCCACGCCGCCGAAGAACTGCACCTCACCGCCAGCGCGGTCAGCCACCATGTGCGCAAGCTCGAAGCGCTGCTGGGTGCGACCTTGTTCCAGCGGCTACCGCGTGGCGTCAAACTCACCGCCGAAGGCCGCCAGCTGGCCGATGCGGCCACCGCCGCGCTGGCCGAGATCGCGGCGGTAGCCGGCAACCTGCATCCGCGCGAAGACGCCATTCCACTGCGCGTTACCACGTTGCGCTCGCTGTCGTACTGCTGGTTGTTGCCGCGGCTGCCGCGCTTTTGCCGCGCCTATCCGCATATCCGCATGGACCTGCAATCGGATACGGCCTTTTCGCGTTTCGAAGAAGGCGGCCCGGACCTGGGTATTCGTTATGGCCAAGGCGCCTGGCCCGGACTGACCTCGCATCACCTGATGGACGACGAACTGTTCCCGGTGGCCTCACCGTCGTTGCCGGAAGTGGCTGCCCTGCGCACGCCGGCGCAGATCGCGCAATTACCGCTACTGACCGACATGTCGCCGCAGGGGTGGCGCGACTGGTTCCGCGCAGCCCAGGTCCGCGGTACCACCGTGCCGCCGATGCACACCTTCAACGACAGCACCGACGCGATGCGCGCCGCCGTGTATGGCCTGGGCGCGGTGCTGGCGCGCAAGCACATCGCCCAGCCCTACCTGCAGCGTTACGAACTGGTACGCCTGCCCGGCCCCACGCTCAAGGCGCGTTACGCGTACTACATCGTGCACCCCAGCCACCGCGAACTCAGCCCGGCCGCGGCATTGTTCATTGACTGGCTCAAGCGCGAAGCACAGGACGAACGCACCCCGATGCCGGCACTGCCCGCCGAATTGGTGGCGTTGCCGCTGAGCGAAGGCGTGCAGGAGCCGCGTGCAAGGCGGCGTTTGCGTAGCGCATCGGCGGCGGAATGAACCAAGCGGCAGGCTGGCATTTGTCGAAAAATTTGGGCTATCCAGGGCGCTTCCCGATGCTGGCACAACGCAACAACGCCGACGACAAACATCTGCGCTTCCGCTCGTCGGTGGCATTGCGCCGGGTCGGCACGCACGAGATCGAGCTGACCATGGCCACCCGAGTGAGCTGCCGCAACGGGTTTGGCCGAGTCTACATGGCCTGTATCCATCATGTGCATCACCACTACGTCATGCCCACGATGCTGCGCGCCGCAGTAGGCCGCGTGATGCAGTCCGATCCCGTTACCAGCCAGGCATGGCCGGCACGGCCCGCGTGATGTGAGCAGCGCGCCATCACCTCGTTTTGTCCTGGCGATGCCTAGGCTTGATGTCCCCAATCCACAGGACACTCCCATGCCTACCCTCCGCATGCGCATCACCGGCACCGACGACGACGCGCGTGCCATTGCCAACCTGCTGCAAAGCATCGACGGCATCGAGCACGTGGAAGAAGTGGACGATCTGATGCCGCACCTGGACGACGAAGATTCCAGCTCGGCAGGCCTGTCGGACGACGAAGGTCCGGGCAGCCACGAGTTCGAAGTGGAAGCCGGCAACGAGGCCACCGCGCAGAAGGTCCGCGACGCGGTGCAAGAGCTGGCACTGCAGCTGGACGTGTTTGTGGAATACGAAGTGGACGAAGGTTGAGCCGGGCTCAGCCCTACCTGTGGCGACAGTGCTGCGTTGCTGGATCACACGCGACGCCATGACGCGTCCTGCGTCGCTTGGGCATGCCGCTGCGCGCTCAAGCCGCGTGCGACCGAGCGCTGACAGCGCACGCCGCATGCACTGATCGGTCGGATGACCCCGCAGCTGCACGGCAGTCCCGCGCAGCTGCGGTGCATCAGGACATCCGGCGCCGACGTACGCGCCAGCGCCACGCCTGCAACAACAACCAGCCGGCGATCAGTGCAACCGCAGCCACCGGCAGTAGCGCTGCCACTGCGCGGATGACGAACGCCACGCTGCTGGAAAATACCTCGCCGAACTCGGCAGCGGCTTGTGCGATCTCGCCCCTGCCCTGCTCGCCACCGGTACTGCGGAAATTGAGCGTCAGCAATTGCGTGCGCACCCGGCGCTGCTGCTGCGCGGCCTGCTGTTGGGTCTGCTGCGCCTCGGCTTCGATCTCGGCCAGCCGCTTGGACAAGGCCAGCAGATCGGTCACCGCCAGATCGCGGCGCTGCTGCAATTCCAGCAGGCGCGCATGCTCTTTTTGCAGCCGCGCCTGTGCCAGGCCGGTGTCGGCAATCTGCTGGGCCAGATCTTCGGCCCGCGTGCTACGCGCGGCGACATCGCCATGCTGGCCGGCCAACTGCACCATGGGTTCGATCCCTTCCGGTGCCAGCCGTACGCTGACGCGCCCACTGGGATCGCGCCCGCCTTCCTGCTCGACCGCCAGCAAGGCGCAGTCGCCGAACTGCGCGTCCTGGCAGGCAGTGCGTATCGCGGCGATGCGCTGGCCGATCTGGTCGGCAGGCAGCTCGATGCGCACATCGTGCTCGTAGGCCAGGGCATTGCCCTGCGCGGCAGGCGGTGCCGGCGCCGCAGCCCCGCCGTCGGCCGCGATCTGCGCGTGATGCTTCGCACACCCGCACAGCGCCCATCCCAGCAGCATGGCCGTGGCATACCGCTGCATGGCACGGCTCATCGGCTGGCTCCGTCGATTGCATGCACCTGCAGCCCGGCAAGATCCAGCGCCGGCAGGCAACGCACATTGACCGCGACGCCCATTTCGCCGGTCTTGGGGTTGAGGCCCTCGCTGAAGGGCGCGATCCCGCACTGCGTGCAATAGTGGTGATCGATGTGCTGCTGATTGAAGCGGTAGCTGCCCACAGCTTCCGGCGCGGCCTGAAGCTGCAGCTGCGTGCGCGCGCCGAACCAGAGCAAACCGCCACGGCGGCGACACAGCGAACAGTTGCAGTCGTAGACCTCAGTGATGGGCGCTTCGGTCTGCAGATCGAACGCGATGCGTCCGCAATGACAGCTACCGGCATAGTGCATGTGATCCTCCTTGGAACAGGCCACCGTGCGGATGGCAAGCATGATGTTGCGTGTACGCGCCGCCTGGGTAGCGAGGCGGCGCCCGGGAACCGGAGTGTACGAGCGATCGCGCCCGCAACGTGCAGCCGTCGTGTGCCCGCGGGCGATTGCGCCGCTGCACGGCCGGCAGGATCGGGGCGCTCACCCACACGTGGTGCGCATCTGTCAGGGCACATGGAGGGCGCGCACGATCCGGAGGGTCAGGCGGCACACGCTGGTCCAAGCCTCAGCCGCGCCCGCCTGGCGGTGAGGCCGTCGATTTATTGGCTGCCCTACACCAATGGCGGATGCGCACGTGGGCGCAGATGCCTATGCTGGCGGTTTGATTCCACCAGGACCCACGATGCGTCAACGCCTGCTTGTCCTTGCCCTGCTCACCGGCCTCAGCGCCTGCCAGCAACAGCCCGAATCACCGCGCGCCGATGCAGCCGCGCCTGCCGCCAGCCAGGCACAGACCCCGGATGCGCGCTTTGCCGCATTATCCAAACAGGCCCTGGACACCTGGATGCAGCTGTCGCCGGTGACCGCCACCCAGACCGGCGACCATCGCTTCGATGCGCAAATCGACGACCTGAGCGCCGGCGGCCGTCAGCGCAGCGTGGATGCGGGCAAGAAGCTGCTGGCCACCCTGGATGCAATCGAGGTGGCCAAGCTTTCGCGCGAGAACCAGGTGGATGCGGCCATCCTGCGCAATCAGCTGCAATCGGAGATCTGGAATACCGAGGTGCTGCAAAGCTGGGCCTGGGACCCGCAGGTCTACAACGGGCTGGCCGGCAGCGCGCTGTACAGCCTGATGGCGCGCGAATTCGCGCCGCTGCCCGAGCGCCTGACCGCGGCCACCCAGCGCATGGAAAAGATCCCGAGCATCTTTGCGCAGGCACGCGAGAACCTGGACCCGGCGCGCGTGCCGAAGATCCATGCCGAAACGGTGGCCAAGCAGAACAAGGGCATCCTGAGCATCGTCGACAGCTTCATCGCGCCCAACATCAGCCAGCTTGGCCCGATCGAGGCGGCGCGTGCGCAGGCGGCCATCGACAACCTGCGCAAGGCAGTGGCCGAGCAGCAGACCTGGCTGGACACCGTGCTGGTCCCCAATGCCAAGGGCGACTTCCGCATCGGTGCGGAAAAATACGATCAGAAGCTGAAATTCGCGCTGCTGTCGTCGCTGTCGCGTGCCGACATCAAGCAGCGCGCCGAATCCGAGCTCAAGCGCGTGCGCAGCGACATGTACGGGATTGCGCGCACGGTACTCAAGGACAAGCCCGGCGCTCCCCAATTGCCCGAATCGCCCACCGAAGACCAGCAGCAGGCGGCGATCGAAGCGGCGCTGGAACTGGCGTATGCCGACAAGCCGGCGCGCGACAAGGTGGTGGACGCGGCCAAGGCAGCGCTGGCCCAATCCACCGAATTCGTGCGCCACAAGGACTTGATGACGCTACCCGATTCGCCGGTGGACATCATCCTGATGCCGGAGTTCCAGCGTGGCGTGGCGGTCGCGTATTGCGATTCGCCCGGCCCGCTCGACAAGAATCTCAAGACGTTCTACGCGGTGTCGCCGATTCCCGACGACTGGAACGACAAGCAGGTCGATTCGTTCCTGCGCGAATACAACACCCGCATGATCCAGCTGCTCAGCATCCATGAGGGCACGCCGGGTCACTACCTGGAAGGCTGGCATTCGGCCAAGTTCCCCTCCACGCTACGCGCGGTGCTGCGCTCGGGCATGTTCGCCGAAGGCTGGGCGGTTTACACCGAGCGCATGATGCAGGAGCAGGGTTACCTGGATAACGACCCGCTGTTCCACCTGGTGCAGCTCAAGTTCTACCTGCGCACCATTGCCAATGCCATTCTCGACCAGGGTGTGCATGTGGACGGATGGGATCGCGACAAGGCGATGCACCTGATGACCCACGACACCTTCCAGCAGGAAAGCGAAGCCTCGGGCAAGTGGGTGCGTGCGCAGCTCTCCTCCGCACAGCTCCCGACCTACTTCGTCGGCGTGCAGGAACATCTGGACACCCGCAAGGCGGTACAGGACAAGCTCGGCGAGACCTTCAACCTGAAGGCCTATCATGACAAGATGCTGTCCTACGGTGCACCGCCGGTACGCTTCGCCCGCGAGCTGATGCTGGATCAACCGATCGAGTGAGCATTTCCCTTCTCCCCGCGGGAGAAGGTGCCCCGCAGGGGCGGATGAGGGTACGGGCGAAGCCTCGCGTGCCTCATAGAGGACGCATTTTCCTGGTGCGAATTCAATCGACCATGAAGCCTTGTGTCATCCAAAACTAGCAAGTGGCTTCGCCCCGGACCCTCACCCCAACCCCTCTCCCGCCGGGAGAGGGGCTTAGGTCGTTGCCAATGTCTATTGGCCAGTTTCCAACCCGCGTTACCCCAGTCCCGTGTCCTTACACGTAGCTTTCCGTCACGCATCCGCAGCAACAAACCCTCCGGTCTGCCGCGCCCAAAGCCGTGCATACAAGCCGCCATGCGCAATCAATTGCGCATGCGTGCCTGTCTCGACGATCTTGCCGGCATCCATCACCACCAGCCGGTCCATGCGCGCGATGGTCGAAAGGCGGTGCGCGATGGCAATCACGGTCTTGTTGCCCATCAGCGCGTCCAGGCTGTCCTGGATGGCGGCCTCCACTTCCGAATCCAGCGCCGAGGTCGCTTCGTCCAGAATCAGGATCGGCGCGTCCTTCAGCAATACCCGCGCAATCGCGATGCGCTGGCGCTGACCGCCGGAGAGCTTGACCCCGCGCTCGCCCACATGCGCATCGAAACCGCGGCGGCCTTCGCCATCGATCAGCGTGTCGATGAAACTGTCGGCGCGTGCCTTGCGCACGGCGTCGAGCAGTTGCGCCTGGCTGGCCTGCGGCCGCCCATACAGCAGGTTATCGCGGATCGAGCGATGCAACAGCGAGGTGTCCTGGGTGACCAGGCCGATCTGCCCGCGCAGGCTTTCCTGCGTCACGGTTGCGATGTCCTGCCCGTCGATCAGGATGCGGCCCTGCTCCAGGTCGTAAAGCCGCAGCAACACGTTGACCAGGGTGGATTTGCCGGCACCGGATGGCCCGACCAGGCCGATCTTCTCGCCGGCACGCACCTGCAGATCCAGCCCGGCGATCACCCCACCGCGCTTGCCGTAATGGAAATGGATGTGCTCGAACTGCACCTGCCCCTGCGTTACCTGCAGCGGCACCGCATCGGCTGCATCCTGCACCTGCACCGGTTGCGAGATGGTCTGCATGCCGTCCTGCACGGTGCCGATGTCCTCGAAGATGCCGTTGACCGTCCACATGATCCAGCCGGACATGTTGTGGATACGGATCACCAGACCGGTGGCCAGGGTGATCGCGCCCACGCTGATCTGGCCGCGGCTCCACAACCACAGCGCCAGCGCGCAGGTCCCCACGATCAAAAAGCCGTTGGCCACTGCGATGGCGGTGTCCATGGCGGTGGTCACCCGGGTCTGCCGGCGGTGTTTCACCGCCAGTTCGTCGATGGCATCGCGCACATACGCCTGTTCGCGGCCGGCATGGGCGAACAACTTGAGCGTGGAAATATTGGTATAGCCATCGACGATGCGGCCGGTCGCCTTGGAGCGCGCATCGGAGGCAACCCATGCGCGCGCCTTCATGCGCGGCACGAAAAACGCCATCAGCGCGACGTACACCACCAGCCAGAGCAGCAGCGGCGCCATCAGCCAGGGGTCTGCCTGCGCGAACAGCCACAGGGCACTGCCGGTGTAGACCACGATGTACCACAGCGCATCCACCATCTGCACGGCCGATTCGCGCAGCGAGGTGCCGGTCTGCATCACCCGATTGGCGATGCGCCCGGCAAAATCGTTGTTGAAGAAGCCCAGGCTCTGGCGCACCACGTAGTTGTGCATCAGCCAGCGCGAACGGTTGCTAAGACCCGGCACGATCGCCTGATTGACTAGCAGATTGTGCAGGCCGGTGAAGAACGGCCTTGCCACCAGCGTGATGACCGCCATCCAGATCAGTTCGCCCGCATGCTGCCGGAAGAAGTCCGGCACAGGTTTGCCGGCAAGCATGTCGACGATGCGGCCGAGGAAGTCGAACATCGCCACTTCCACCAGCGCCAGCAGCAGCCCGGCGATCAAGGTGGCCAGCAGGATCGGCCACAACGGCCGCAGATAATGCAGATAAAAGCGCCACACGCTGCGTGGCGGCATCTCCCGCTCGATGGGCGGGAAGATATCGATCAGGGACTCGAACCAGCGGAACATTGCGCAGACTTCGGAAACACCGGGATCTCAGGCTAGCCGATCGGGCGTCAAGCCGCAGTGGCGCTGGTCGGCACGCGGCTTGATCAGCCCATGCACTGCGTCAACGCCGTCGCCAGGAGAACAAGAGACGAGGTTTGCAGCGCCTTCGCCCATGAGGCGCCACCGCTGTCACTCGCGCACGCGCGCGAGCAGGCGATTGACCTCTGCCAGATCGAAATGCCCAGGTTCCAAGCGCCCACCCAAGCTCGCCAATTCCTGCACATGCTGCGGGTGGTCCGGGTCGGCGATGATGTGCAACAGCGCCTGGTAATCGCCAATGCCGCCACTGCTATTCGGCGGACAGGCATTGGCACCGTCCACACAGCGCGCCACGCGCAGGCCGGCATCGGCCGGCAACAGCGCTTCCACTTGCAGCCGATGCTGCCAGCCAGGGCTGGCGCCGTAGAAATACTCGAAGCCTTCCAGTTCGCCCACCGCGCTTTCCAGCGTGACACGCCCGGCATGCTTGAGCCGGGGACGCTCGGGCACATCCAGCCCGGATTCGCCGTAACGCCCGCCGCCGAGGTCGAATTCGTAGGGATGGGCGCCATTCCATCCCATCACCGGCTGCAATACGCGATGCAAGGTGGCCAGGCGTACTGCGCCCGACACCAGCAAGCGCCGCCAGATCAGCGGCGCACTGCCGGTCAATGCCACATGCAGTTGATACACCGGCGCAGGTGCCTGCAGCGCTTGCTGCGCGGATTTCTTTTTTGCCTTGGTCATCATGCGATGCGTGTGCCTGCCTGTTACCAGTATGGCGTGCCAGGCAGGCGAATGCAGACGCTGTCCAGATCGGCGATTGAATCACTGCGCAACCGCCAGGCGGGCGCGGCCGGTGCCCGGGTCGGGATGTAGCACTTGTCCATCCCGCCTCTGAGCGCCCCGTCCACGCCCATCCGACCGCCACGCGTCACGGCTTGGCGGCCACGCTCAAGCACTGCGGCGCAGGCGCAAACCGAACAGCAGGTCATACAGGATCGGAATCAGGCCCAGCGTCACCAGCGTGCCCAACGCCAGCCCACCGATCATGGTGATCGCCATCCCCGTCCACAGCGGGCCTGCAAACAGCATCAGCGGCACCAGGCCGACGATGCAGGTGAGCTTGGTCATGACGATCGGGCGCAGCCGCTTGACCGCGGCCGCCACCACCGCTTCGCGGCGCGGCAGGCCATCGGCAAGTTCGGCTTCGATGCGCTCCAGCAGCAACACCGCGTTGTTGACGATGATGCCGGCCAGCGCCAGCAGGCCGAAGGTCGCCATGAAGCCGAACGGATAGCCGGTCATCACCAGCGCCAGTGCCGCACCGATCAGCACGAACGGCACCGCCGACAGCACGATGAACAACTTGCGGAACGAGTTGAACTGCCACACGAACAGCAGCAGGATCGCGCCCAAGGCATGCGGCATGTAGTGCAGCAGGGCCTGATTGGCTTCGGCCGAATCTTCCAGCTCGCCGCCAATCTCCACGCGGTAGCCGGGCGGCAGCTTGAGCGCGGCAATTGGCGCGGACAGCCGCTCGACGATCTCGGTCGCGGTCAGTTGCGGGTTGCGCGCGGTCACGGTGATCGCACGGCTGAGGTTGCGCCGCTGGATCGCCGACGGCTCGCTGTCGCGCAGCACCGTGGCGACCGCCGCCAACGGTACCGGTGCGCCGCCTGCCTGCGGGTACACCAACGTATCGGCCGGGTTGCCGTTGGCGGCACGCTCGTCGGTGCTGCCGCGCACGACAACCGGCACATCGGTGCCATCGTCGCGGATCAACGTGGCATCCACGCCGCTGTAGCGCCCCTGCAATGCCTGCGCAATGTCCTCGCTGCTGACACCGGCGCGGCGGGCCTTGAGCTGGTCCACCTGCACCACATAGCGCGGAATGCGCGCCTGCCAGTCGTCCTGCCCGTCCACGGTGCCCGGCACCGCCCGCAAGGCCCTGGCAATCGCAGCAGCGCTGCTGCGCAGGACCGCCTCGTCCGGACCCACCACGCGATACACCGCCATCCCGGCTTCGGTGGCGCCCAGCGAAAAGCGCTTGGGCTCGGCGCGCAGCGCGGGGAAGTGGCTGCGCACATGCGAGCGCACCCGTGCGATCACCGCATCGATGTCGGTCCCCGGCCGCACGCTGACCGTGAAGTAGGCCTGGTTGGCCGCCGGCAGCGGCGGGTTCAGGCCCAGCACGATGCGCGGCCCGCCATCGGCAACATACCCGATGCTGTCCACCACCTCGGGGTTGGCGCGGCGGTCGCCCAACCAGCGGCTGAGTTCACTCACCGTGCGCAGCGTTTGGCGGGCATCGCTGCCCGCCTGCAAGGTCACCGGCATCTGGAACTGCAGGCGGTCGGACTTGGGCAGGAAGTCGTATGGAATGGACACCAGCACGGTGACCGCCACTGCCAGCATCGCCGTCATCGCGCCGATGAACAGCACCTTGTGCTGCAGCACGCGTTCGATCACACGGCGGTAGCCGCGATAGAACCGCGATTCGGCTGCATCGCTGGTCTTGGTGACATGCACCTTGGCGAAGTACATGCACAGCAGCGGCGTCACCGTGATGCTCAGCAACCACGAACCCAGCAGCGTCACGCCAAGCACGGTGGCCAGCGAGCGCAGATATTCATTGGTGCTGGTCTGGCCGAAGAAGAACGGCGAGAACGCCAGCACGATGACCAACGACGAGGTCAGCAAGGGTGTCGCCAACGTCCGGCCCGCATCGATGCAGGCCTGGCGGCGTTCCTCGCCGGCCACCAGGCGGCGCTCGATGTCTTCGGCAATCACGATGCCGTTGTCCACCAACAAGCCCAGCGCAAGAATGATGGCGGCAATGGAGACCGTCTGCAGCTCCACGTTCAGCACACGCATGACGATCAGCGAGGCGAAGATGGTCAACGGCACGATCGCGCCGACGATCAACCCGGTGCGCCAGCCCAGAAACAGCATCACCACCGCCATGACGATGACAATGGTCTCGCCCATGACGTGATGCATCTTGCCCATCTCGCGCTCGACCACATCGGCCTGGAAGCTCACCACGTGCTGGGTGAAGCCGACAGGCAGCTCGTGCGCGGTGTCGTCGAGCTTGGCGCGCAGCGCCTTGCCGAACTCGGCGATATTGGTGCCCGGCTGCATCGAGACCGAGACCACCACCGCCGGCTGGCCCTGGTAAACGGCCGCGCTTTGCGGCGGGTCGGCCGGCATCACCTGCACCTGCGCCAGCTCGCCCAGGGTCACCTCGCGGGCACCGCCCGCAGGTGCGCCGGGCACGCTCAGCAGAACAGCGCGCAACTGCTCGGGCGTGCGGATTTCGCCGGACGTGGCCACGGTCAGCGCCAGCCCCGACACCGCGACCTGCCCACCGGAACCCACCACATTCTGCGCGCGTAATTGCGCCATCACGCTGGACGGCGTCAAGCCGCTCGCCAGCAACCGTGCGCGATCAAACGACACATACACCGATTCGTCCTGCAGGCCATACAACTTCACCTGCTCCACGCCGGGCAAGGCGTACAGCTGCTCGCGCATGCGCCGCAACGGGCCGCGCATTTCGCTCATCGAAAAGCCCGGTGCGGTCACCGCGATCGACGCCACCGACACGCGCCCGAAGTCGTCGTCGACAAAGGGACCAAGCGTGCCCGCAGGCAATTGCGCGCCGGCCTCCGCGGCCTTGGCGCGCACCCGCTGCCAGAGCGCCGGCAGATCCTGCACATCGTCATAGGCGGTCAGCTGCACGATCGCGCTGCCCGGATGCACCGTGGTGACGATGCGCTTGATGCCGGCCAGCTCGCGCAAGCGCTCCTCCACCGGACGCGCCAGCAGGTTTTCCACCTGCTCGCTGGGCATGCCGGGATAGGCCACCGACACCAGCGTGTCGCGTACGGTCACCGACGGTTCTTCCTGCGATGGGAAACCGAGAAACGCCACGATGCCGCCGATCAGGATCATCGCTGCGGCAAACAACGTCAGCCGGCTCGAGCGCATCGCCATCTGGGTCAGCTTCATGGCGTGCGACCTCCGCTCAGCTGCGTCTGCGCCTGCAGTGGCGTCACCGGCTGGCCGTTCACCAAGAAGCCCACACCGGCGCTCACCACCTGCTCGCCTGCCCGCAGCCCGCGCAGAATCTGGACGCGCTCGCCGACGATCGTTCCCAGGTCGACCGCGCGTTCGATCACGGCCCGCGTGGCCGGCTGGTAAACGAACACGCTGGCCTGTTGCCGGTTGAGTCGGGGCAATACCGCCGACAACGGCACGCTCGGCGTGGACGCGGCAGCAGGCGGCAGCGTCAGCATCACGCTGTCGCCGCTGCGCAGCGAAGGCGCGGCGGCGAGCGGTTCCAGCAACGCCTGCACCGTCGTGGCATTGTCCAGGCGGCTGGAAAGACTGCGCAGACGCAGTTCGATCGGCGCGCCGCCCGCATCCACCACGCGGGCATGCACGGTTTGCCCCGGCACCAGACCGGCACCGGCAATTGCCGGCAGCGTGGCGACCAGTTGCACATGGCCCTGCCCCTCCACCTGCAGCACCGCCTGCCCCGCCGCCACATCGGCCTGCGGCTGTTGCAGGCGCGCCACCACGCTGCCATCGAAGGGCGCGCGGAGCTCGCCCAGACGCGCGCCGCGGCGCGCCATGGCCAGGTCGGCCCTGGCCACCTGCAGCTGCGCGGCGGCCGCATCTGCCGCCGCCCGCGCGGCAGTCAAGGTGGCGCTGGAACTGGCACCGTCATCGAACAGTGCCTGTTGCTGGCGCAATTGCAGTTGCCGTTCGCCGGATTGCGCCAGTGCCGCGCGCACGTTGGCATCGGCCTGCTGTTCGCGCAGGCGCAGCGGCTCATCGTCCAGCCGTGCCAGCAGTTGCCCGCGGGTCACCCGGTCGCCGACATCCACCAGCACCGCAGACAGACGGCCTGCCCCTTCGAACCCCAGCTCGGCACGTTGTTCCTGGCGCACCAGCGCCGGCACCTGCAGTGGGTTATCGCTCCCGTTGCCGAAGCGCTCCAGCTTCACCGCGCGCGGCGTCTCGGTGGCCGGCGCCTCCGGCCCGCTGCATGCGGCCAGTCCCAGCAGCAACGCGCCGCACACCAGGCCGCGATAGAACATCGTCATCATTCGATCCCCCGGTGTATGCCGCTCAGCGGCTGTAGGTCAGTGCGAGGTTGCCGCTGACCACGCTGCGGCGTGCCACCAGCGGGCTGTCTTCGGCGTTGTCCAGGTAGCGCGTTCCGGTGACCCCCAACGTGGTGGCCCAGTGGTCGCCCAACGAGTGCGTCCAACTGCCACCTACCGCGGCGGCATACGCACCGGACCCGGCATTGAAGGCGGCAAAGCGGGTGCGCGCGGCTTGCGCATCGGTGACGCCGAAGTAAGCCTGATTGAAGCGGCGGTCGCCGCCATGCACGTCCAGGTCCAGGGTGACCGTGTCGTTGGCGCTATGCAGCAGGGTGAACTCCGTCCCGGCGCGATAGCGGTTGCGGCGCGCAGCATCCTTGAGCGTGAATTCGGCCTCCGCATTGACGTTCATGTAGGGCGTCACTTGCTGCATCACCAGCGTGCGTGCGGTCACCGAGCCAGGCACATCGCCCATGCCGGCCAGCAGGCGCGAGCCCGGCCGCCAGTTGCTGTCGCTTTGCAGCCGGCCCAGGTCGTAATACAACGATTGCGATACGTAGAAGCCGGACTTGCTCTGGAATTGCAGGCCGCCGCCGCGGGAGGTGTCGAAGAACAACACGCCGCGCTGCACCACCAGCACCGGGTTGAATTGCACGCGCGCGCGCTCGGCACCGGCATACTCCGGCGTGGCAACCGCGGCCGCGCCGGCCGTGATTTCAGTACGGTCTCCCAGCAGGCGCGAACTCCCGGTCAGATCGGTTTGTGCGTGCGCAATGCACGGAATGGCGCTCATGCAGGCAAGCACGCTGGCGCGAACGGCATGGTGGCCACGCAGGCGATTGAAGGACGATAGGTTCATCGAAAGTCTCCGTCGGAAGTCAGGAAGCGGTGGGCAGGCGCACGCCATAGAAGGCTTGAAACAGCGCAATACGGCTCAGCACGCGTTGGCGTGCGGTATCCAGGTAATCGAGTTCGGTCTGAGCGATGCGGGTCCGCTCGGCCAGCAGCGCGCTGCGGTCTTCCAGACCGGCATCCACGCGTTCATGCATTCGAGCAAGACGCAGTTGCTCGCGTTCGACCTGCTCGCGCGAGCGCGGCTCGGCCTGCGACAAGGTGGCGTGCGCGTCGAGCGCGTTGGCGACCTCGCGGAATGCAGACTCGATCGCCTGCTCGTAGGCGACGACATCGGCACGTTTGCGTATTTGCGCCAGGTCCAGGTTGGCGCGATTGCGGCCGCCATCGAACAACGGCAGGTTCAGTTGCGGCATGAAGCTCCATACGCCGTGGCCTGCAGAAAACAGGCCGTTCAATCCGTCGCTGGCCGTGCCCACGCTGCTGCTCAAGGTGATGGACGGAAAAAACGCCGCGCGCGCCGCGCCGATGTCGGCATTGGCCGCGCGCAATTCCAGCTCGGCCTGCTGGATGTCCGGGCGTTGCAGCAACAGCGACGAATCCAGGGCGCGCCACGCACTGGCAGGCGTATCAGCGGCGATCAGACCCTGCAGGTCGCCGGGTACCGGAGTGCTGTCGTAGCCGGCCAGCAACTGCAGCGCACGCAGCGCCGCAGCGTGGTTGTCGTTGCCCTGCAGGGCCGCCACATGGGCTTGGTCGGCCTGTCGCTGCTGCGCATCGCGCTCGTCGCGCGCAATCAGCCCTACCTGATATTGCCGCTCGGCGATGGCAAGCAGCGCAGCGCTGTCGGCATCCAGCGATTGCAGCTGCTGCAGCGCCTGCGCGGTGGTGCGCTCGGCGGTGTAGGCACGCAGCACCTCTGCAATCAGGGCGCCACGCGCCGCGTCGCGGCCATAGGCGCTGGCCAGGTAGCGCTGGCGTGCGGCCTCGGACATCGCCTGCAGCTTGCCGAAAAAGTCCACTTCGAAATTGCCGATTCCCGCATTGGCAATCACCAGATCCTGCTGGTACCGCGCATCCAGCGTCGGGTTGTCGAAATGTTGCCGCAGCTGCTGCGCGCCGACGGCGAGCGTCGGCAGGCGCGACGCCCGCGCAATGCCGTACTGTGCACGTGCCTGTTCTACCTGCAACGCCGCACGGCGGAAATCGCCGTTGTGCGCCAAGGCACGTTCGACCAGGGGCCGCAGGTCGCGGTCTGGCGCGAAGGCCTGCAGAAACGCGCGCTCTTGCTCGTTCAGAGTGACGGCGGCGGCCGCATCGGCGTCGGGCTGGCCGGATGCCGGCGCCGATGCCGCCTGCGGGCTGCCGAACGTGGCCGGCACGCCGACCACCGGGCGCTGGTAGGCCGGCGTCAGCGAGCAGCCAACCGACAGCACCGCACTGGCGGCAACCAGGCACACGCAGGACCAACGATGCGGAATAATTTGTGGAATCATGATGTCGGAGCACAGAGCCAATCTCGACCGACATCCTCGACCCGCAGCGTCCAGGTTGTTTTCGGGAATTATCCAGATTTGATCGAGACGACAGGGCAACACGCCATGACAGGCAAAAAGGTTCTGCTGGTGGAAGACGACAGCGATAGCGCCAGCATTCTGGAGGCCTATCTACGCCGCGACGGCTTCGATGTGGCGGTGGCCGGCGATGGCGAACGCGCCATCCAGCTCCACCGGCAATGGGCACCGGATCTGGTGCTGCTGGACGTGATGCTGCCCAAGCTCAGCGGCATCGAGGTGCTGTCGACGATCCGCCGCGCCGGCGACACGCCGGTGATCATGGTCACCGCCATTGGCGACGAGCCGGAAAAGCTCGGCGCCCTGCGCTACGGCGCCGACGATTACGTGGTCAAGCCATACAGCCCCAAGGAGGTGGTGGCGCGTGTGCATGCGGTGCTACGCCGGAGCGTGGCGGTGCGCGCGCCGGGCGAGCCATTGCAGCACGGTCGGCTGAGCGTGGATCCGGCCGCCGTGGTCGCCAGCGTGCAACACGAAAACGGCGACAGCGTGGCGCTGGATCTGACGCCGACCGAATTCAACCTGCTCGCGCTGCTGCTCAAGACCCCATTCAAGGCCTTTACGCGCAGCGAACTGCTCGACGCCTGCCTGCCCGACAGCGATGCATTGGAACGGGTGGTGGATTCGCACATCCACAACCTGCGCCGCAAACTCGAAGTGCATGGCATCACCGGTGTGCTGGTCACCGTGCGTGCAGTGGGGTATCGCTTTCAATGAAGGTGCTGCGGCGGTTTCATGCCTGGCGCAACCAGGCGCCCCTGTGGTGGTGGGTGGGACTGCGCATGAGCGCGCTGGCGGTGGTCACCATGATGGTCATCGCGTTCGGCATGTGGTGCTATTTCAACCTGCGCTACAGCCTGATCCTGAGCAACGTGCCGGCCGAGCCGCGTGCCGAGATCTCCCAGCTGATCGAGCAGCCCCGGGCCAACCAGGCGCGCCTGTGGGAGCTGTTCCAGCGCTATTACGACATCGAAAATTTCCTGCCCGGGCTGGCCAATCCGGACTGGTGGATGCTGGGCGCCATGATGACCATCTCGGTCCCGGTCATCCTGTTCTGCGGCCTGCTCGCGTCGCGGCCGCTGTCGCGGCAATTTTCGCAGGTGGCTTTCGCCGCGCACCGGGTCAGCGATGGCGATTTCGGCGCACGCGCGCAAGTGGTGCGCGGCGCGCCGGACGAGCTCACCGCCCTGGCCGACGACTTCAATACGATGAGCGGCAGGCTGCAGCAATACGAGCGCGAATTACGCGACTCCAGCGCGATGCTGGCGCATGAACTGCGCACCCCGCTCAATGCCGCGATGGGACGCGTGCAAGGCATGCTGGATGACGTCTTCCCGCGCGAACCGGAGCAACTGCGGCTGGTGCATCGCCAGCTGGAGCAGATCAATCGGCTGATCGGCGACCTGCACCTGGTGTCGCTGGCGCGTGCCGGCCAGCTGGTGCTGGAGCCGGAAAGCGTCGAGCTGCGGGAGCTCGTCGCCGAGCGCATCGAGTGGGCAGGCCCGGCGCTGCGCGAGGCGCAGATGACCATTCACTACCCCACGGCTCCGGCGCTGCGCCTGCATGCCGACCGGCACCGGCTGGGCCAGGTGCTGTCGATCCTGATCGATAACGCGTTGCGCTACGCCGCAGCCGGCAAGTTGCTGGAAATCGAGGTGCGCCGCGACGGCAACAGCGTGCAGCTCACCGTCGGCGACCGCGGTCCCGGCGTGGCGCCTGCGCAACTGCCGCACTTGCTGGACCGCTTCTGGCGCGCCGACAGCTCGCGCGCGCGGCATTCCGGCGGCAGCGGCCTGGGCCTGGCGATCGCCTCGGCCATCTGCCAGGCGCACGATGGCCAACTGGTCGTCAGCAACCGCCCCGGCGGTGGCCTGCTGGCCAGCGTGCAGTTGCCGCTGGGGCGTTGACGCAAGGCCCGGCCGCACACGCCGCCAGTGCACTGCCCGCACCTGCGGGCAGTCGCGCGCCGATCACCGCGACTGCAGGCTCGGCACCGCGTCGGTCACATTGGCGTGGCGGCGCATGATCCAGTTGAACAACGGCGTGGCCATCAGCGTGGACAGGATCGCCATCAGCACCAGCACCGAGAACAGGCCCTGTTCGATCACACCCGCCTGCAAGCCGATATTGATGATGATCAGCTCCATCAGCCCGCGTGCATTCATCAGCGAACCGATCGCCATCGCGTCGCGGTTGTTCTCGCCGGTCGCACGCGCCGCGGCCCAGCAGGCCACGCCCTTGCCGATGAACGACGCGGCCAGGATCGCCACGCCCGCCAGCATGATCTGCGGCTGCAGCAATACGCTGAGCTGGGTTTTCAAGCCCGAATAGGTGAAGAACATCGGCAGCAGCAACACCACGACGAACGGCTGCATCATCTCGCGCAGCTTCTCGGTCAGTGCGCCCCTGGGCAGGCAGACACCGAGCAGGAAACCGCCGAACACCGCGTGGATGCCGATCGCATCCATGGCCCAGGCGCTGATGCAGAACAGGATCAGCACCACCGCCAGGACACTGTTGCTCAGCGGCTGGCCGGGCACCACATGATCGGCCAGCCGCTTGAGCAGATGCCGGCCGACGAAAATCATGAAGACCGCATAGCCGATGCCGCCGCCGATGGCCAGGTAGGCACTGCCCCAACTGCCGCCGAAACTGGCCAGCACCACGGCCAAAATGCACCACGCTGCGGCATCGTCGAACGCGCCAGCGGTCAGCGCCAAGGTGCCCAAGGGGCTATTGGTCAGACCGCGTTCGTGGATGATGCGCGCCAGCATCGGGAAGGCGGTGATCGCAATGGCCGCGCCCAGGAACAGCGACGCTTCGGCCAGCTTGGCCTTTTCCGAAAACAGGCCCTGCACGTTGATCAACCATGGGCACATGGCAAATGCCAGCAGGAACGGCACCGCGATGCCCGCCATCGACACGCTCATGGCACTGCGATAGCGCGCGCGAAAGTGGTCGCCGCGGAAATCGGTTCCGACCAGGAACATGTACAGGCCCACGCCGAACTGCGCGAACACATACAGCACGTCCATGGTCTGCTTGGGGAACAGGGCCGCCTGCGCGCCCGGCGCCAGCAAGCCGAACAACGAGGGCCCCAGCATCACGCCGGCAATCATTTCGCCCACCACCTGCGGTTGCCCGAGGCGCTTGGCCAGCATGCCGACCAGCCGGCACACCAACAAAATCGCGGCAGCCTGCAAAAAGAAATACACCGACATCTGCGGAGTGGTCATGCGTGCGGCGACATCCCTGAAAAGTGCGCAGATCGTAACCGGACCTGCCGCACTTCGATAGCGTGCGGCGGCCGATGGCGATCTGAGCCACCTGCGCGCTTGGGCCCGCCAGGCGCAGCGCGCAGGTCATCCGCGCGTGCCTGCATCATTTGCCCGCAGCGGTCTGCGTCGGCACCGGCGTCAGCACCAGGTCCTGGAAATCGAAGCTGAAATCGGTCAGCGGCGAAATCGGCTCCATGCGCATCTCGCGCACCGTGCCGTCCGGGGTCAGCGCAAAATTGACGAAGGCATCGGCATTCAAGGAGCGGTCGTCCCAGCGCACGATGAAGCTGTCGTGCTGCCAATGCTCCAGCGTGCCCACCAACTGGGCGGTCCTGGCGAACTGCAGGCGCAGCCGCTTGCCGTCCTGGACGATCACCACATCGCCATACCAGGGGTCGCGATAGGTGGCCGCGTAACTGCGCAGCGGCAACGACGGCGTGGACCGCGCCGCGCGCGCGTCCTGGTGCTTCTTCCAACTTGCGTCCGCCTCGCTGTCGGCCTTCTCCACCAGCTTGGCGTAAGCGGCGGTCCAATCGGTGGACGGCACCTGCAAGAAGGCATCCAGCACCTGGAAGGTCACGGCGTTGAACGCAGCGCCCACCTCCTGATTGGTCAATACCACCACGCCCAGCTTCTGATCCGGCAGCAGCGTCAGGCGCGATACCATGCCGGGCCAGCCGCCGGTGTGCCAGACCAGGCGATGGCCGCGGTAATCGCTCAGGCTCCAGCCCTCACCGTAGCCGGCGAAGTTCGGCCGCGCCGCGGCAAGCTCGGGCACCTGCACCTCGCCGATCGGGATCGGCGTGATCATCGACCACATTTCCTGCTGGCGCTTGGCGCTGAACAGGGGTTTGCCATCGGGCAGGATGCCGCCGGCCAGTTGCACGTTCATCCACAGCGCCATGTCGTGCACGCTGGAATAGATGCCGCCGGCACCGGAGTTGTTGGACCAGGTCAGCGGCGCCACCGTACGCAGCTCGGTAAAGTCGTACTTGGCATGCCCGACTGCCGCGTGATCGCCGGGCTGCAGATGGTCGGCGTTGAAGCGCGTGCCGCGCATGCCCACCGGGTCGAAGATACGTTGCTGCAGAAATGCCGCATAACTCTGCCCGGAGACCTGCTCGATCACCTTCTGGGCGACTGCGTACAGGATGTTGTCGTACGCATAGCGGTCGCGAAAACCGCCCTTCAGCGGCACCTTGGCCAGGCGCTGCACGACCTCTTCGGTGGTGTAGCTGGTGCTGGGCCAGAACAATAAATCGCCTGCACCCAGGCTCAGGCCGCTGCGGTGCGCCAGCAGATCGCGGATGCGCATTTGCCCGCTCACATACGGATCGGACATGCGGAACCACGGCAGATGGTCGATGACCTTGTCATCGAGCGAGAGCTTGCCTTCATCGGCCAGGATCGACAGCGATGCGGCAGTGAACGCCTTGGTATTGGAGGCAATCGCAAACAACGTGTCGGCCTGCACGGGCGCAGGCTTGCCGGTCTCGCGCACGCCGTAGCCGCGCTCCAGCACCACCTGGCCGTCCTTGACGATGGCCACCGCAATACCGGGCACGTCGAACTGTTTGCGCACGCGTTCCATCTGCGCATCGAACTGCTGCATGCCGGCGGGAAGTTCGGCCGCGTGCGTTGTCGTCACCAAGCTTGCCACCATCAGCACGCCCCCACTCAGCCATCGGTTCAAGGTCACTGCATCACCTTCAGGTTGTTGGTCAGATCGATCCGCCGGCGCCATCCAGCGCCAACGGTTGCGGCGCCACCAGCACGCCATCGGCATCGGCGTACAGCCAGTGGCCCGGAACGAAGGGCACGCCGGCAAAATTCACCGGCACATCCACATCGCCCAGATCGCGTCGCTCGGTGCGGCGCGGGCAAGCCGCCAGCGCCAGCACCCCCAGCGGCAACGTGGCAAGAATCTCGACATCGCGCACGCAGCCGTGGATCAGCACGCCGGCCCAGCCGTTCGCCACCGCATTGGCCGCGATCTGGTCGCCCAGCAGCGCATGCTTGAGCGAGCCCTGCCCGTCCACCACCAGCACGCGGCCGTCGCCCGGCGTGGCGGCCAGCTCGCGCACCCGCGAGTTGTCTTCGAAACAGCGCACCGTGACCATGGGCCCGGCAAATGCCGTGCGCCCGCCGAAGTGGCGGAACAGCGGCTCGGCGATCGTCACGTCGGGGTAGCAGTCACACAGATCAGGCGTGGTCCAGGTCATCGGGGCGATCTCGCGCGGCAGAGCTGGCATGGTAGCCGGCTGTGGCCGCGCGCGGGCGATGGGTGACGGATGACCGATACCGATGACCGACACCCGATAACGCGCCATGCAGGCACGCACGCTCAGCGAAGGTGCGCGCACGCGGACAACGCTGCGTTCGCTGCGTCGTGATGGTCGCTGCAAGGCAGTCGCCATGCGGCGCTTACCGCGTATGGTCTCCGCCGAGGCGCGCAGCGCAGACGGCGTGGGTTTCCGGCAGCTACGCCGGCTGCGGCTTGCGCAGCCCATCTCCAGCAGCGTGCAACGCCAGCGCGGCAGACCAGCGCAGGCGTAACCCAACGTTGGCACGACCGCCAGCCTGCCATGCAACGTTGCGTCGTGCGGGCTCAACCATTGCACTGCCCCGCGGCGCCCATTGGCAACCCATCTTCTCATCGCGCCACCTGCGCCACGGCTATGATCGGCCGGCACGCGTCGCACCCATCGACGCATCCGCAATGACGCACGACCTCGCCAGCGAGTCTCCATGCAATGACCGATCTGTTCGCTTCCGCCCCGCCCGCCCTCGAAGGTATCCACATCGGCATTGGTGGCTGGGTGTATGCGCCGTGGCGCGCAGGCATGTTCTACCCGGAAGGCCTGGTGCAGCGCCGCGAGCTGGAATACGCAAGCCGCCACGTCACCGCCATCGAAATCAACGGAACCTATTACGGCACGCAGAAGCCGGCCACTTACGCGAAGTGGCGCGATGAAGTGCCGCCCGGCTTCGTGTTCTCGGCCAAGGCGCCGCGCCGCATTACCCAGTCGCGCAAGCTGGCTGGCACCAGGGCGCAGGTGGAAGATTTCATCGGCGGCATTGTCGAGCTAGGCGATACGCTTGGGCCGCTGGTGTGGCAATTCGAACAAGGGCACCGGTTGCAGGCCGACGATCTGGACGCGTTTTTGTCGTTGCTGCCCAAGCGTGCAGGTCCGCGTGCGCTGCGCCATGTGCTGGAGATCCGCGACCACGATGCGGTAGATGCCTCGCTGCTCGCATTGGTCCGCGGCCATGGCGTGGCCACGGTGTTCACCGATTCGGATGAGCACCCCTCGTTCGCCGATCTCTCCACGGATTTCGTCTATGCGCGTCTGATGCGCAGCCAGGCGCGCCTGCATGCAGGGTATCCGGCGCCGGCACTGGCGCGTTGGGCAGAGCGCATCCAGGCCTGGCGCCGCGGCGAAGACCCGGCCGATCTGCCGCACGTGGACGCTTCGGCAGCGCCGGCACGGCAGCCGCGCGAGGTCTTCGTGTTTTTCATCAGTGCGGCGAAGGAACGCAACCCGGCAGCGGCGATGGCGTTGTTGAAAGAAGTGTCGGCGCGTCAGGGCAGCTAGCAACACGACAGCGCGGCCGCTTCGGATCGGCAGGTTCCATGCGTACGTTCGATTCTGCGTGCGGCGTCGGCAGCCCATCTGACGACGGCTTGCCGTTTTATCAGCCGCCCTTGGTCCGCACATGAGGGCAATCCGCGCTGGTTGAAGCGGCCGTCTCTTGCGCACAGCGCTGAGCGCTGAGGTGCCACGATCGATCGCGGAATGGGCTGGTGCATCGCTCCTCGGCCATCCTGCCGTGATGCAGGTCGGCCGTTGGCGGGCGGGTCGCACGATTGCTGCGCGACAGCCTGGTCAGCCATCCCTCCACCCCGCCGCTGCACGCCGGCGCCGCGTTCCTTGCAGCGCAACATCACGCAGTCTTCGGCGACAATGGCGCATGCCCACGACCGACCTGCGCAAGGCGCAACTGCAAATCCACTTCTGCGTCCTGCTTTGGGGCATCACCGCGATCCTGGGCAAGCTGATCACGCTGCAGGCACTGCCGCTGGTGTGGTGGCGCATGTTGATCGTGGTGGTGGCACTGGCCTTGTGGCCACGCGTGTGGCGTGGGTTGCGTGGCTTGTCCGGGCGTGTGGTGCTGGGCTATTGCGGCATCGGCGCGCTGGTGGCCTTGCACTGGCTCACCTTCTACGGCGCGATCAAGCTGGCCAATGCATCGGTGGCGGCGACCTGTATCGCACTGGCGCCGGTTTTCACGGCGGTCATCGAGCCATTGGTCACGCATCGCCCGTTCCGTCCGCGCGAGCTGCTGTTCGGGCTGGCCGTGTTGCCCGGCGTGGCGCTGGTCGTCGGCGGGGTGCCGGACGGCATGCGGGCCGGCGTGGTGGTGGGCGCGATTTCGGCGGTGTTCGTCGGGCTATTCGGCTCGCTCAACAAGCGCATGGTGGCGCATGCCGACCCGCTCACCGTCACCGCGCTGGAACTGGGCGCCGGCACGCTGACCCTGACCCTGCTTGCACCGGCGATGCCGCTGCTGCTGCCGGCGTTGCATGGCGATCTGCTGGTGGTGCCCAGCCTGCACGATGGCGTGTTGCTGCTGGCGTTATCGCTGGCCTGCACCTTGCTGCCATTTGCGCTGGCGCTGGTCGCCTTGCGGCATCTGAGCGCCTATTCGGTGCAATTGGTGACCAATCTCGAACCGGTGTACGCCATCGTGCTGGCGATCGCGCTGCTGGGCGAACAACGCGAACTGACCCTGCAGTTCTATCTCGGCGTGGCGATCATTCTCGGCGCGGTGTTCCTGCATCCGGTTCTGGAGCGTCGGCGCACGGTGGCGCACCCGGAATTGCTCGGCACAGCCGAGGCGAAAAATATCGTCGACTGATTGCACAGCGCTGCAAGATCGCGCTTGTCCACTGCGACCGCCGCGTTGAAGCACGCCGGCGTTCACGCTGCATCGCGCGGCGTCCGCGCCGCCCGGCATACGGCAATCGACGTCCCATGCGCTGGCCAGGCGATCTGCATCGGCAGATGCGCAACCACGCGCCCCTACTCCAGTGCGACCACCTGATCGCGCCCACCGCGCTTGGCCGCATACAGGGCCTGGTCGGCACGCTTGATCACCGCCTCCACGCTTTCCTGCGGGTACAAGGTCGCCACACCGATACTCACCGTCACCGGCAGCGCGATCGTCATCGCCGCCACGCTCTGGCGCAGGTATTCGCATTGCACGCGTGCCTGCAGCAGATCCGTATTGGGGAGCAGCAATACGAATTCCTCACCGCCATACCGGGCGATGGTGCCGGCACCGGCCATATGCGCACGCAACAATGCGGACAATCCGCGCAGCACTGCATCGCCCTGATCGTGCCCATGCACATCGTTGACGGTCTTGAAGTGGTCCACGTCCAGCAGCGCGACCGACAGCGGCTGGCCCACCGCACGCGTCTGTTCGGTGGCCGCCGCCAATGCCACCGCGAACGCGCGCCGGTTGGGCAGGCCGGTCAACGGATCGGTGCGGGTCTGTTCGACCAGGTCGGCGTTCAACGCATCCATCTGCGCGTAATAGCCAGCCATCTGCTGTTCGTACCACTCGCGCTCGTGCAACTGCTGGCGCAACTGCCTGCCGGCCAGCCGCAACTCAAGCAGCTGCGAGGCCTGCCGCGACAATGCCTGCAAGGCCTCGCGCTGGTCTTCGCGCAGATGCGCCGGGGTCTGGTCGAACACGCACAGCGAGCCCAGCGCCAGGCCCTGGCTGGTCACCAGCGGCGCGCCGGCATAGAAGCGCACCCCGCCGCTACCGACCACCATCGGGTTATCGTGGAAGCGTGGGTCCAGCAAGGTGTCGTCCACCATCAGCACTTCGTCCGGGCTCAGGATCGCGTGCGCGCAGAACGAGATATCGCGTGGTGCTTCGCTGCGTGGCGCACCGTGCGCAGACTTGAACCACTGCCGGTCTTCGTCCACCAGCACCACCGCCGCCATCTGCGTCTCGCACAGCGTGGAGGCAATCATGGTCAGGTCGTCGAATGCACGTTCGGCTGGCGTATCCAGCACGTCGTATTGGCGCAGCGCGGCCAGCCGCTCGGCCTCGTTGCTCGGCAATTCCGGTTTGATCACTGCCGCCCCCTGGCTGTTATCTGTGAAAGTATGCCGGAGCCCGGCAAGTGCCACCATCGGGCGCACCCTACGCTGCAGCGCCGCCCTGGACGGCATCGGATATTTCGAAGCGTGATCCATACAGCGGGCGCAAGCACCCGGCACGACGTTGCACATTTGGCGCGGCAGCACGGCACTACAGCGCGGGCATATGCCGTGTCCGAAACGCCGGCTGCGCTGACCTGACTGCGATGCAGCCGGCCCGGCACAGGCGCTTACCAGTCGGTGCGTTGCGGCAGCAGCCCGCGCAATTCCGCATCGCTGAGGTTGCGCCACTGCCCCGGCTTGAGCGCAGCCAGTTTGATGTTGTCGATGCGCACCCGGCGCAGTTGCGTCACCCGGTAGCCGAACTCGGCAGCCATCAGGCGAATCTGCCGATTCAGGCCCTGCTCTAGCACGATGCGGAAGCCGAATTTGGCAATGCGTGCGGTGCGGCACGGCAATGTGGTTTCGTTGTGGATGCGCACCCCGCGTGCCATGCCGCGCAGGAATTCATCGGTGACCGGTTTGTTGACCGCGACCAGATATTCCTTCTGGTGGCGATTTTCCGCGCGCAGGATCTCGTTGACGATGTTGCCGTTGCTGGTCATCAGGATCAGCCCTTCGGAGTCCTTGTCGAGCCGGCCGATCGGGAAGATGCGCTGCTCGTGACCGACGAATTCGACGATATTGCCCTTGACCGAACTCTCGGTGGTGCAGGTGATGCCCACCGGTTTGTTGAGCGCGATGTAGACGTGCTTGCGACCACCGAGCTTCTTGGCCTCGCGTATGCGTAGCGGCTGGCCATCCACCAGCACGGTATCTTCCGCGCCGACCACCGCGCCGGTGCCGGCGGGTACGCCATTGACGGTGACCCTTCGTTCGCCGATCAGGCGATCGGCCTCGCGGCGTGAGCAGAAGCCGGTTTCGGCGATGTATTTGTTGAGTCGGATCGTCATCTGCCAATTATCGGCGATTTGGAGCAGGCCGTGCGCCATGCCGGCTGACCGGGCCAGCAATCGGCAGCAGGCAGTCGCCAGCCGCGTTGTACACGCAGCACCGGCCTGACGCTGCCCGACATCGCCCGGGTCAAGCGCGCTACCCGGAGACGGCCACCAGCTGCGGTGTGTGCAACAGTTCTTCCAGCGGGCATGGACGATGCAGGCTGAAACCCTGCACCTGGCCCACGCCGGCCTCACGCAGCCCGGGGATGTCGGCCTCCGATTCCACGCCTTCGGCGACCACCTCGATGCCCAGCGCCAGCCCGACCTGGGCGATCGAATGCACCGCCGCGCGATCCACTGCATCGTGCGCATAGTTGCGGACGAAGCCGCAATCGATCTTCAACACGTCCACGGTGAATTGCTTGAGATAGCCGAACGAGGCCAGGCCGCTGCCGAAATCGTCCAGCGCCACGTGGCACCCGCGTGCGCGCACGCTCTGCACAAAACGCTGCGCGTGTTCCAGATCGCCGATGACCGCGGTCTCGGTGATCTCCATGCACAGCTTCGGCACCAGTGCCGGGTAGCGCTCGAACAGGGCGCAGACGACGTCGAGAAAATCCGGCTGCGCGATCGATTGCGCAGACAGATTGACGTGACACAGGTCCAGCATCGCCACATGCATCGGATTGGCCGCCAACTGCGCGCACAGCGCTTCCAGCACATAGGTATCGACCATGCGCCCCAGGCCGTAACGCTCCACTGCCGGCAAGAATTCACCCGGGCTCAGCACCCGTCCGTCGCTGGCGCGCATGCGCACCAGCACCTCGTACTGCAGGCGTCCCGGGTCGTTCAGCACCTGGATTTTCTGCGCGTACAGCAGCAAACGCTCTTCGGCGATCGCCTGTTGCACCGCACTGATCCAGCCACCATCGTGGCGGCGCTGCGCCAGTGCCAGATCGTTCTCGTTGAAGCAGCGAACGCGGTTGCGCCCTTCTTCCTTGGCCGCATGACAAGCCAGATCGGCGGCGGTCATTAAGGTAGTGAGGTCGCTGACGCCGTGGCGAATCTCCACCACGCCAAAACTGCAACTGGGCGTCAGCGGTCGCCCGCCTTGATGGCTCCACGGTTGACCGAGCACGCCGTGCATGCGTTCCAGCACGGCCTGCGCCTGCGCCAGGTCGGTATTGGCCAGCAGGATGGCGAACTCATCGCCGCCCAGACGCCCCAGCCAATCGCCAGAGCGCAGCTGCATGGTGATCACATCGGCGAAGTGGCACAGGAACTTGTCGCCGACCGCATGCCCGAAGGTGTCGTTGACCAGCTTGAAATGATCCAGGTCGACAAAGCACAGCGCGTGGCACATCTGCGGCGATTGCGGCAGCTCGATCAGGCGCAGCAGCCGGCGTTCGATTTCATGCCGGTTGATCAGCCCGGTCATCGCGTCGTGGCGCGCATGGAAGGCCACTTCGTCGGCCAGCTCGTGCGCGTGCGAGACATCTTCGATCACCGCCAGCACCAGGGTCGGCTCTTCCGGCCCCGGCTCGACCAACGACGCGCTCCAGCGGCCCCACATCACCCCGCCGTCGGCACGCACGAAGCGCAATTCGCCGGACTGCAGCAGCTTGGGCCAATCGAGCATGCCGCGGCTGTCCAGCTTGATGTCTTCCGGATGCATCACCTCGGCCAAGGTGCAGGCCTGCAATTCTTCGGGCCGGTAGAGCAGCACGTTGGCCATCGACGCATTGGCATCCAGCACGTTGCCGCGCAGATCGAACTTGACCATGCCCAGCGCCGCCTGCTGAAACGCGGTACGGAAGCGGCCTTCATGCGACAGCAGATAATCGCGAATGCGCCGCATCGCCAGTACGCAGGTGATCAACACCAGCAGCAAGGTGGCCAGGCTGCAGACCACCATCACATCGTGCAGCAGTCGCGCGCAGCGGGTCAGGTAGGCCAGGAATTCGGACGCGTCGTGACGCATGCGGCCGTCCAGCAGATGCAGTTCATCGCGCAGTGCCTGCAGCGCGCGCGGGTCGGGCCGGTTGGCGGCCTGCACCGAAGCGGCGCGGTCGGCCAGATCGCTCAGTTGCAGGATGCCGGCGTCGGTGCGCTTCCACAGCGCGATGGCGTCGCCGAGATACGGAAATTGGTGCCCGTAGCGATACAGCCGCACCATTTGCGGCATGTCTTCATGGGCATTACGCCCAGCGGTCAGACCGGCGTAGACCGCGTCCCAATCGATCACCGGCTGTTCGATCGCCACGCGTGCGGCGCGGTCGCCCAGCGGCACTTCCAGCGCGCGGCAGGCGGCCTGCAGATCGGCCGTATCCCCGCTGCCCAGATAGCGCTCCATCCAGTACACCGATTCCTGCTGGGCGTTGGACCAATGGCTTTGGCCGACGATCCAGGCGGTCGCGCCGGACTGCACTTCGATCACCAGCGCCGACACCACCGTCATACAGACGGCGATACCGATCAACAGCGCCAGAGGAAGCGTCAGCCAGCCACGCACCAGGTGCATGGTCTGCCCACCGCCCTTGCCGCGTACTGCTTGCGCCATCGCCGTCCGTCCTTCGCCGCACCAATGCGATTCAGGCGCCCACTGGGCGCCTGAAGGCAGTAACGGCCGCAACGGCCGAGTCTGTATGGCTATGCCCGCTTGGCGTGATGCGACCGGTGTTAGCGACGCTGACTAGATCAGCCTGATCGCCGCCGCCTCGAGGCGCCGTAACGCCTTACCTGCTCGCTATGCCCTTGGATGCATAGCGATACTGGGCAACCCGACCGTCTGCAGGATCCCTGCAAGCAGGGCCGGGCAGCCTTACTCGCCGCGCGGCTTCGGCGGACCCTTGCGGTGCGGCGCGCCGGCGCGGTCCATCGGACGGCCCGGGCCGTTCGGGCGACCGGACGGCTTGCCGCCACGCGGGAAGCGCGGCTTGGACGCCGCTGCGGCCGCTTCGCCGTCTTCCAGCTTGCGCATGTTGAGCTGCTGGCCAGACACCCAGACCTTCTTGAGGTGCTGCAGCAGTTCGCGCGGCATGTCGGCCGGCAGATCCAGAATCGAGTAATCGTCCTGGATGTCGATACGACCGATATAGCGGCTTTCCAGCCCGGCTTCGTTGGCGATCGCGCCGACGATGTTGGCCGGCTTCACGCCGTGGCTGTGGCCCACTTCGATGCGGTAGCTCTCCATGCCGAACTCCGGCTCGCCACGTGGGGCCGGCTCGCGGCGTGGACGCTCGCCGGCATCGTCACCGCGCGGCGGGCGTGCAGTGCGCTCGCCGTCGGCACGCGGGCCACGTTCGAACTTCGGCTCGAAGCGGGGGCGATCGCCGCGGTCGGCACGCTCATGACGTTCGCGCGGCGCAGTGTCCTCGCGCGCACCGCGCACCGGCGGGGTCAGCAGGAACGGGGCATCGCCCTGCAGCAGCTTGGCCAGCGCGGCGGCGATATCGATCGCCGGCACGTTGTTTTCGGCCTCGTAGCGCTGCAGCAGGTCGCGGTACATGTCGATCTGGCCACCGGCCAGGGTCTCGGTGATGCGGCTCATGAAACGCGCGACGCGGGTGTCGTTGACCGCGTCCACGCTCGGCAGCTGCATCTCTTCGATCGGCTGACGGGTGGCGCGTTCGATGGAGCGCAGCATGCCCTTCTCGCGCGGCGTCACGAACAGGATCGCGTCGCCGTTACGCCCGGCACGGCCGGTGCGACCGATGCGGTGCACGTAGCTTTCGGTGTCGTAGGGAATGTCGTAGTTCAACACGTGGCTGATGCGCTCCACGTCCAGACCGCGTGCGGCCACGTCGGTGGCCACCAGGATGTCCAGCTTGCCGTCCTTGAGCTGGGCGATGGTCTTCTCGCGTGCGGCCTGCTGCATGTCGCCGTTGATGGCCGCTGCCGCCATGCCGCGCGCCTGCAGCTTCTGCGCCAGCTCTTCGGTGGCCGCCTTGGTGCGCGCGAAGATGATCATGCCGTCGAACGGCTCGACCTCGAGAATGCGGGTCAACGCGTCCAGCTTGTGCAGCCCGCTCACCCACCAGTAGCGCTGGCGGATGTTGGCCGAGGTGGTGGTCTTGGCCGCGATGGTGACTTCGGCCGGGTCCTTCAGATAGGTCTGCGCGATACGGCGGATGGCCGGCGGCATGGTGGCCGAGAACAAGGCCACCTGGCGCTGCTCCGGCAACTTCTTCAGCACCGCTTCGACGTCGTCGATGAAGCCCATGCGCAGCATTTCGTCGGCTTCGTCCAGCACCAGCGTCTTGAGCTGGGACAGATCCAGGGTACCGCGGTCCAGGTGATCGATCACCCGGCCCGGGGTACCGACCACCACATGCACGCCGCGCTTGAGCGCGCTCAGCTGCTGGGCATACGGCTGGCCGCCGTAGACCGGCAGCACGCGGAAGCCGGGAATGGCTTCGGCATATTTCTGGAACGCCTCGGCGACCTGGATGGCCAGTTCGCGGGTCGGGGCCAGCACCAATGCCTGCGGCTTGACCTGGTTGAGATCGGCGTTGGACAGCACCGGCAGCGCGAATGCGGCGGTCTTGCCGGTACCGGTCTGGGCCTGGCCGAGCACATCGCGGCCGGCCAGCAACGCGGGGATGGTGGCAGCCTGGATCGGCGACGGCGACTCGTAGCCGACATTGGCAACGGCCTTCATCACAGCGTCCGAGAGGCCGAGATCTGCAAACAGCAGCGGCGCGGAAGATTCTTGGGTCATGGGTAACTCCGGAGGCGCCGCACGGAGCCGGCAGGCGCAAAGCAGCATAGTGTGCCTCTTCAGCCCCCTTGCTGTCGAAATTTTCGTGACAGTCCATTCAGGTTGTGAGGAATTGCGCTGCTGCGCGAATCATCCCCCGTGTCGTCCCTTGACCTGCCCGACCGGAGCCACGCCCCTGGACACAGACCTGCACACCCGCTTCAGCGCCCTGCTGCAGCAGCATCGCGGCATCGTGCTGAAGGTGGCGGCCAGCTATTGCCGCGGACGCGACGACCGCGACGAACTGGCGCAGGAAATCGCCACGCAACTGTGGCGGGCATTTCCCGGCTACGACCCGGGTCGGCGCTTTTCCACCTGGATGTACCGCATCGCCCTGAACGTGGCGATCAGCGATCTGCGCGGCCGCCGCGCGGCCGGCGAGCCGATCGCGCTGGATGCGGTGATGGAGCGCATCGCCGATCCACAGGCGCACGACCCTGTACGCGCGCAACAGGTGGCCGCGCTGTATGCCTTCATCGCACAGCAACCGCCGCTGGAACGCGCGCTGCTGTTGCTCTATCTGGACGAGCACAGCTATCGCGAAATCGGCGAAGTGCTCGGCATCAGCGAAACCAATGTCGCCACCAAACTCAGCCGACTGAAAACGCGCATTCGCGCCGAGCTGTGAACCCCACCGATCCGCAACCGGAGCAAGACATGGAACTGGACGACATCGCCCTGGCCTGGCGTTCCCTGGAACAACGGCTGGACCAACACGCTGCACTCACCGGCCAGGTGGTCGGCGACCTGCGCAGCCACGCAGCGCGCGCGCATCTGCGCCCGTTGTGGCTGAGCCAGTCGGCGCAACTGCTGTGCGCCATCGCAGTGAGTGGCATCGTTGCCCACAGTTGGCTCAGTTTCGCCGAACAGGCCGCTGCCGTCGTCGGCGGCGTGTTGCTGCAGGCGTGGTGCGTTGCGCTGGCTGCGTCTGCGGCCCGTCAACTGTGGCTGTTGTCGCAGTTGGATTTCGCCAGGCCACTGCTGCAGACACAGCGCGCGCTTGCACAGCTGCGGCGCTGGCGCACACGCGTGGCGCCGTGGCTGGGCGTGGCGTTCTGGGTGCTGTGGGTGGCAGTGGCAGACGCTGCGTGGCGGGTCTTCACCGGCCAGTCGTTGCCGACCGCCTGGCTGCTATGCAACCTGCTGGTCGGTGTCATCGGCGGCATCGGCACCTGGCTGGGCTATCGACGGCTGCAGCGCAGCGGTCACCCCTGGCTGGAACGCCTCGACACCGCGCATGCCGGCCGCAGCGTCGCCCGCACCGAGACCCTGCTGGAACAGATCGCGCGTTTCCAGCGCGAGTAGGCGGATAATCGCGGCCTCCCTGCCACCGAGCACACCATGCAATACCTGGAATTCGACCTGGACGGCGACTACATCGAACTCAACCAGTTGCTCAAGCTGGCCGGCATTGCCGACAGCGGCGGCCAGGGCAAGGCGATCGTCGCCAGCGGCGCGGTCAGCGTCGACGGCGTGCAGGAGCTGCGCAAGACCGCCAAGATCCGTCCCGGCCAGCTGGTGCAGCTGGACGATGTGGAAATTCGCGTATTGGCATGGAACCCGGACGCCGAGCCTGACGCATGAGGGTGGTGGAGATCGGCCGGCGCAACAACGCACCTTCGGCCGACGATCCAACCCACGACGTCTGTGTTTTTTCGATCGCCATCGACTCGGACCAGCCGTTCTGGCTGGAGCAGTCCATCCGCGGCGGCCATGCCGAGCGAGGCGGCTGCAGCATGCTGGCCTTGCACGAACTGGATGCCTGGCGCGGCGACTGGCGTGCAGAGGTGACCAGGGCCGGTTGCGCCTGGGTGATTCCACTGCTGGAGCAGGCCCTGCATACCGGCGATACGCAGGCGGCCACCGATGCAATCCTGGCGCGGGTGCAAGCGACTGATTGAAGCTCACACCCGCCGGCGACGCTGCATCAAATGCCCAGCAGTGCGCGCACCAGTTTGATGATGCCCCAGAACGACACCACCCAGATGGCGCTGCGCAGGTACGGAATACCCGCGGCATACACCGGCACATACGCCACGCGCGCCCACAGGTAGAGCTGCACGGCGAGTGCTGTTTCTGCGCTGGTGCGCCCGGCCACGCTCACCGCCAGCACGGCGGCCGCGAAGATCGGAAAGGTCTCGAGATAATTGCGAAACGCACGGTCCAGCCGCGCCGCCACGCCGGTGAGCGGCTTGGCCTCGCCATCGCGTGCGCTGGCATTCCACTTGGTGCCGCGCTGGGCGGTCATGCTGGCCGAGGCGGCCAGTAATTGCACCAGCCCGAGCACCATCGCCCAGCCCAGCATCTGCAGCTCGATCGTCAGTGGCATACGTTTCTCCCGGCCGATGGAAACATCACTTCACCGCCGTGCGCAGGCTGTAACCGGCCAACCGCCAGGTCTTGTCTTCGTCCAGACGGAACGAGACCAGCTCGCGGACCGGCTGCTGCGCCTTGGCGAAACGGGTCGGGAAGCTGACGTTGACATACAGGCCTTCGGGCACCTGCGCGCCGGGACCGTACTTGACCCGCGTGACCGAGCCCTGCCCGCGCCCCACCACCGCACCCAGCCGCGCGCGTTCGGTGCCGATCTGGCTGACGAAGACGTCGCGCTTGACCGCGGTCTTGGCCACCTTGGACGCGCCATCCCACAAGGACGCGACCTGGTTGCCGTCCACCATCTGCGCCACGCGCAAGGCGGCCTGGGTCATCTCGGTGTTCTGCTTGGTCAGCTGCGCCTGCTGCGCCGGGCTGAGCGCCGGCTGCCCTGCGGGCGCTGCAGCGGCCGGTTGCGCTGCCGCCGGGCTGGCAGGGCGACCGGCCGCCTGCGGTTGTTGAGCGAACGCCAGCGCTGGAGCCAGTGCCAACACGATAACCAGACGAGAACGAAGCATTGGATGGGGACCTTGTACGGATCGGGTGGAAAGGGAGAGGCGCCACCCACCTTTTAGTGGGTAGCGCAGTCTAGAGCGCGTCATGCGCAACACAAGTCTGCGGCTGCAGGTCCGGGGACGGCGCTGAGGGCGACAAAGCAAGCGCTGACGCGGGCCTTTTGGAAAACACACTTCTCGAGCGCGCAAGCGGCGAGCAGAGACCTCCGGCCACCAATGCGCGCATTGGAAGTCATCAGGTCTGGCAGCGGCGTTTCATCCTTCTGTCTGGAGTGGCAGGCATGCTGCAGATGTCGGGCTCGGCTGGGTGCGCGGACGCGTGCCGCAATCACGTGAAGTGACCAGGCGCGCATTCCGCACAGGCACGCACCAACCTTGAATTCCCATTGCCGTTGTCAACGCGATCTAGACCTCGCTCCCGGGAGCCGGCGGTACGGCCGCCACGCCACGCGGCCGCCACAGACGCCAACTGACCCAGAAGGCACGCGCGATCGCGGCAATCAGCGCCGCCAGACTCAGCCAGGTGGCCAGCGTCGCCGGCCATTGTTCGTGCATGGCCGCAGCGGCCAGACGCAGCAGCTCGGCCACACCGAAGCCAACCAGCACCAACAGGGCCGAAGGTAGATATGCCAGTAACACACCCTTGGTCTTGCCTCGCATACGCCCCCCGGCTCGGTTGTGATGCAGCGACGATAGGCAGCGCGCAGTGCGATACGCGTGAAGCCCATCACTGCGCTCAACCGTCGGGGTGCGTCGCGGGCGACGGGCCGGCCTGGGCCGCGTCCTGCGCTGGCGCGGAGTCTGGCTCGGCTGCAGGTGTCGCCGCACCTGCGGCATCGCGCTGGGCTTGGTCGTTGTGCGTCTGGCCGGCCTGCGCCTCACCGGTCTGCGTCTCGGACGTCGGGCTGGCCGGCAGCGCCGCGGCATCGGTTTCGGCCAGCGGGCTTTCTTCCGGGCAGGCCGCATCCGGAAAGCCGAAGCGCTGCTTCAAGGCCAGGCCGCAGGCATTGACCGCGTCCAGGTCTGCACCCTCGCCCTTGCACTTCTGGTCGAAGGCGACCAGAAACGCGTCCTTGCGGCGTACGAAGGCATCGCCGCACTTGCGCATCTGGCGGATGCGTTCCAGATCGTCCTGCACGGCGTTGGTGCCGTCCAGCCCGTATTCGCGCAACTCTTCCACGCTGAGCAGGCGCAGGCTGCGGTTGGGCACGGTCATCATCAAGTCGGCCACCGCCACCGCCACGCCGTTGCGCTCCAGGTAATCCTTGACGTTGCCGTAGACTTCGCGCAGTTCGCGATTGAGCTCGGCGCGCGAAGTGGCCTTGGAGCTGATCCGCATCATGCGGTGAATGCCGACCTTGCCGGCGACCAGGCGGTTGTCGCCGGCCGCCAGCACGAACACGCAGGCGCTGTGGCAGATCGAGCCTTCGCGCACCCAGATGGTCCAGTTGGACTCGCCGATGGTATCGCCGGCGCGGATCGCCGCCTCCACCTGCCCGCCACTGGAATCCAGGTCCAGGATGCGATGCGGCAACTTCCACTGCTCCGCGACCGAGGCCAGCCGCCACACCAGCGCCGCAAAACCTGCATTGATCTTGCCGGCGTAGCGCACCCGCACCAGCCCGGTCTCGCGGCACGGCGCCAGCGCCGCTTCCACGCTGGCCCGGTCCAGTGCCGGCAACAGGGTGCCGTCGCCGGCCTCGCGGCTGTAATCGGTCGCGCAGCTGATCCAGGCCTGGCCCGATTCCAGTTCCGCCTGCGGCCAGCCGGCCTCGCCCGCCTGCGTGCGCGGGCGCGGTGGCGGGACCGGGTCGGGCGTATCCACCGACACCATGTGATCGCCATCGCTTGCCTGCCCTGCACCACTCTGCTGCGCAACCGCTGCATCGGCGGAGGTCGCCGACCGATCGCAGGCGGCCAGCAGGAGCAAGCAGGCAAGGGACAGACAAACCGATTTCAGCATGATGTGGGGCACGGAGCGCGACGGAGATCACCCGCAGTCTATGGCTGAATGGGTCGATGGGTTGACCCGGCCATGAACGCGCGGGCTCGCCGCAACCCTGTCCGAAAACGGCCAGCCGGCGCCAGGGCGAGCGCATAGACTGGCGCCATGCAGACCGCAACGCCCGACCGAACCCAATGCGACCGCGCGCGCCTGGCACGCGATGCACGCTTCGACGGGCTGTTTTTCACCGCCGTGCGCAGCACCGGCATCTATTGCCGCCCGGTGTGTCCGGCGCCGCCGCCGAAGCCGGCCAATGTCAGTTACTACCCCACTGCCGCGGCAGCCAGCGCCGCCGGCTACCGGCCGTGCCTGCGCTGCCGGCCGGAGCTGTCGCCGCAGGCGCAGCAACATCTGGGCGAAGAAAGCGTGCAGCGTGCGCTGGCGATGATTGCCGACGGCGCGCTGCAGGAGCAGCCGGTGCAGACGCTGGCCGATGCGGTGGGCTTGAGCGCGCGCCAACTGCAGCGGCAATTCGTGCAGCAGCTGGGCGCCACGCCGATCCAGGTGCACGGCACGCATCGGCTGCTGCTGGCCAAGCAATTGCTGACCGAAACCGCCCTGCCGGTCACCGAGGTCGCGCTTGCGGCAGGCTTCAACAGCCTGCGCCGCTTCAACGCGGCCTTCGTGCAGGGCTGCGGCATGCCGCCCTCTGCATTGCGCAAGCAGCGTACCGAGGTCCCCGGCGGCGAACTGACATTGCGCCTGGGCTATCGCCCGCCACTGGATCTGCCGGCGATGCTGGCCTTCTTGCAGCGCCGCGCGATCCCGGGCATCGAGCAGGTCGATGCCAACGGCTACCGGCGCGTCATCGGCCCGCCGGGCAAGGCCAGCGTGATCGAGGTCAGCGCGGCACCGCAGCGCGCGGAACTGCTGCTGCGCATCGGCGCCACCGACCCGCGCCAGATTCCGCAGATCGTGCGGCGCGTGCGCCGGCTATTCGATCTGGATGCAGACCTGCAGGCCGTGCACGCCACGCTCGCGCCGGAACCGTTGCTGGCCGAGGCGCTCGCGCGCCGCCCCGGGCTGCGCGTACCCGGCGGGTGGGACGGCTTCGAAGTGGCGGTGCGTGCGGTGCTGGGCCAGCAGATCAGCGTGGCCGGCGCGGCAACGCTGGCAGCGCGGCTGGTGAACCGTCATGGCGGTCATCATGCCGACATGCCACCCGGACTGGATCGCAGTTTCCCCACGCCCGAACAGCTGGCCGACGCGCCGCTGGAACAACTCGGGCTGCCGCGTGCGCGCGCCGCCACGCTGCGTGCGCTGGCATCGGCCTGCGCGCAAGGCCAGCTGCACTTCGGTGCCGGGCAGCGCCTGCCTGATTTCATCGCCGCCTGCACCGCGCTGCCCGGAATCGGGCCGTGGACCGCGCATTATGTGGCCATGCGTGCGTTGTCGCATCCGGACGCGTTTCCGGCCGGCGACCTGATCCTGCAGCAGGTGCTCGGCGCTCCCGGGCGCCTGAGCGAACGCGCCACCGACGCCCGTTCGCAGGCGTGGCGACCGTGGCGCGCCTACGCCGTGCTGCACCTATGGCATCTGGCCAACGACCGCAAGGACACCCGCGCATGAGCACACTGCACTACGACACCTTTCCCTCGCCGATCGGCGCACTGAGCGTGGCCGCCGACGACAGCGGCGTGCACCACATCCTGTTCGCGCAGAACCGCTACGACGCCATCGGCCGTGCGCGCTGGTTGCACGACCCTGATGCGCCGCTGGTGCGCGAAGCACGCGAACAGTTGCTCGATTACCTGCATGGCGGGCGACGCAGTTTCGATCTGCCGCTGGCGCCGGTCGGCACACCGTTTCAGCTGACGGTCTGGCGCACGCTGGCGCAGATTCCGTTCGGGCAGACCTGGAGCTACGCGCAACTTGCGCAGGCGGTCGGCAAGCCGGCCGCGAGCCGCGCGGTGGGCGCTGCCAACGGACGCAATCCGCTGCCGATCGTGCTGCCCTGCCATCGCGTGATCGGCGCCAATGGCACGTTGACCGGCTTCGGCGGCGGCCTGCCGACCAAGCAGGCCTTATTGCAGTTGGAAGGCTGGTCCCCGCGTGGCGCGCGCGCCGACGATCTGTTTGCACCTGCCTCGGCAGTGCGCACTGGCTGACTTCGCGGCGTCATCGCTGCGCCGTAAACTGACGCCATGATCGACCGACGTTTTGGAGTTGCCGCAGCGGCGCTTGCCTTGCTTGCGGCCTGTAGCAGCCAGCCATCTGCGCGCAGCGCGCCCACGCAGGCGCCAACTGCAGCGCCCAAGACCGCATCGGCCAGCACCCCGCACACACTGCTGCTCATCTCCATCGACGGCCTGCGCGCGGACATGCTCGATCGCGGCATCACGCCGAACCTGTCGCAACTGGCACGCGAAGGCGTACGTGCGCGCTGGATGACGCCCTCGTATCCGTCGCTGACGTTTCCCAATCACTACACCCTGGTCACCGGGCTGCGCCCGGACCACCACGGCATCGTGCACAACAGCATGCGCGACCCGACGCTTGGGGGTTTCTGGTTGAGCAAGTCCGAGGCGGTGGGCGATGCGCGCTGGTGGGGCGGCGAACCGGTGTGGGTGGGCGTGGAAAACAGCGGCCAGCATGCGGCCACCTGGTCGTGGCCAGGCAGCGAGGCGGCAATCAAGGGCGTACGCCCGTCGCAGTGGCGCCATTATCAAAAAGGCGTGCGCCTGGACACGCGCGTGGACGCAGTGCGGGGCTGGCTGAAAACCGACGGCGCCCGGCACAATCGCCTCGTCACGCTCTACTTCGAACATGTGGACGAAGCCGGCCACGACCACGGCCCGGAATCGCGCGAATACGCCGACGCCGTGCGCGCGGTGGATGCGGCCATCGGCCGGCTGCTGACAGGCATGCAACGCGATGGCACGCGTACGCGCACCAACATCATCGTGGTCTCCGACCATGGCATGGCCGAGGTTGCGCCGGGGCATGCGATCAGCGTGGAAGACATCGCGCCGCCGCAGATCGCCACCGCAATCACCGATGGCCAGGTGATCGGCTTGCAGCCACTGCCCGGGCAACAGGACGCTGCCGAGGCCAGCGTGCTCGGTGCGCACGACCACTACGACTGCTGGCGCAAGGCGGAGCTGCCGGCACGCTGGCAGTACGGCAGCCACCCGCGCATTCCGTCGATCGTGTGCCAGATGCACGAAGGTTGGGATGCACTCTTCCCGGACAAGCTTGCCAAACGCGCGCAGCGGGGCACACGTGGCTCGCATGGCTTCGATCCGGCATTGCCATCGATGCGGGCGGTGTTCCTGGCGCAAGGCCCGGACCTGGCGCAAGGCAAGACACTGCCAGGCTTCGACAACGTGGATGTGTATGCGCTGATGACCCGGCTGCTGGGTATTCCGGCAGCGCCCAACGATGGCAACCCGGCAACCTTGCTGCCGGCCTTGCGCGTGCCGCCGGCAGCCGACGCCAAATAGACGCGACCGGCACCCGCAGCAACGCCGCCATGCGCGCGCGCAGCATCCACGCCGAAAACGCGCACGCAGGCAAGACGCCGCGCCACGTCGTGGCCGCGCGGCTCATGTCGGCGACAGCACAGGAATGTGGCTCGCTGTAGACACCGCTGCGGCCCAGCAGTGCGACAATGACGCAATGTCTGGTTCCAATCCCCCGCCGCGTCGCTTGCGGCCGTTGTTGTCCAGCGAAGGCTGGCGTCGTCGCGCTGCACTGTGGGGCGGCGCCATTGCGGTGGCGCTGGTGGCGATCGTATTCGCCAAGGCCAGCGACGCGGCCTTTCATCTATTTCAACGCATAACCGCACACTCGATTTGGTGGGCACTGCTGCTGACGCCGGGCATCTTCGCGCTGCTCGCCTGGCTCACCTCCGGTGCGCTGCGGCCCACGCGCGGCAGCGGCATTCCGCAGGTAATAGCCGCGCTGGAGCACCCGGAGCCGGCGTTTCGCGACAGCAACCTCTCGTTGCGCGTGTCGGTTGGCAAGCTCGCGTTGACCACCTTGTCGCTGCTCGGCGGCGCATCGGTGGGACGCGAAGGACCCACCGTGCATGTCGGCGCCAGCCTGATGCATGTGTTCGGGCGCTGGTTCGGTTTTCGCGACCCACGCGAGCTCTCGCATTTCCTGCTCGCCGGCGGCGCCGCCGGTATCGCGGCCGCATTCAATACCCCGCTCGCGGGCGTGGTCTTTGCGATTGAAGAGCTGAGCGGGCGTTTCGAGCACCGCTTTTCCGGCACCCTGCTCACCGCGGTGATCGTCGGTGGGGTGGTGTCGCTGGGCCTGCTGGGCAACTACACCTATTTCGGCAAGGTGGCCGTGGCCTTGCCCTTGGGCCAGGCCTGGCTGGCGATCGCCTTGTGCGGCAGCGTGGCCGGGTTACTCGGCGGCATCTTCGCGCGGATGGTGCTGGCCAGCGTCAGCGGTAAACCGCGCTGGTTGGGCGCGCTGCGCCAACGGCATCCGGTGCTGCTGGCCGCGTTGTGCGGCGTTGCCCTGGTCGGGCTGGCGCTGGTGTTCGGGCAAGGCGCCTTCGGCACCGGCTACGAACAGGCGCGCAGCCTGGTGCAGGGGCATGCGGTGGTCGGCCACGAGTTCGGCATGATGAAACTCATCGCCAACCTGGTCTCGTATCTGGCCGGCATTCCAGGTGGCCTGTTTTCGCCGGCGCTGGCAGTGGGTGCCGGCATCGGCCACAACCTCTCGATACTGATGCCCAGCGTGGACCCGCGCACCTTCGTGCTGTTGGGCATGTGCGCCTATCTCACCGGCGTGACCCAGGCGCCGCTGACCTCGGCGGTGATTTCGCTGGAACTCACCGACACCAGCCAGATGCTGCTGCCGATCCTGGCCACCGTACTGATCGCGCGCGCAGTCTCCGGGCTGGTCTGCAAGACGCCGATCTATCGTGGCCTGGCCGAGCAGTTGCTGGCACCGGGTGGCGCTACCGTGGCACCGACGACTTCCGCGCCTGGTCACTGACGCTGGATGCGGCCGGCCAGCAGTGCGCAGCGCGGCCGGCTGCGACAGCAACGATCCAGTGCCGGGTCGCCTGGTGATCGACCACATGTCCCGGCGTTGATCGGGTGGCGCCAGGCGTAAGCCAGCGCGCACACGTACGCCAGGTCCATGAACGTGCCGGGGAAAAGACGTTGCCGCGAACTGATCGGGCATCGCCTGACCAGCCGGCGCCTTCACGATGCCGGCCGGGCAATGCCGGACAGCGGACATAAAAAAACGCGGCGCAAGCGCCGCGTTCTGGTGTCGCGAAGCTGGCCGGGATCAGCCGGCCTTGGCGACGGTCTTCTTGGCGACGGCCTTCTTGGCCGGGGCCTTGACCACGCCCTTCTTGGCAACCGGGGCAGCTGCACCCACGACAACCTTGCTCACCGCGTGCGAACGCGAATTGCCGTAGCTGGCGTTGTAGCGCTTGCCCTTGGCGGTCTTACGGTCACCCTTACCCATTTCGTCGACTCCTGAATGTGAATACAAATTCCCGTGCTGGCACAGGTCTGGCGAGGTTTCACCGGCGGCGCCCTCGCGCAAGGCCGACAAGCCTACCACGGCGGCCCCGGCGCGCGTAGCTGGGCAGCGCCCGGCCGCCTTGCCGCACTGATCGATCCAAGAACGATGGATGCAGTCGTGGACTGTGCTCGGCCGCGGTTGGAGCAGCAGAGCAGCCAGAAAATGCAGGGGGCGGACGGGAGGAACTCCGCTGTCCGCACCGGCCTGGCGGTGGCGCAACCGCACGACGACAAAGGCTTAGTGCGGCTGACAAAACGTAGCGAGCAGCTATCAGGTAGGCACGCTCAGAACCTTAGCGTACGCGTGGTACATGCCGATCCGAGCACCGGCCGCGCCCGCCTGGCGGCTGCGCAGTCGTGTTGTTAGCCGCTCTTAGTGCGCGCAGCTGGCGTCGTGCACATGCCCATGCCCGTGATTCAGGCGCAGATTGACCAGGTGGGCGATACCGACCAGGGCGCCGCCCAGCGTCATCACCACCGCATGCGGCACCACCGAATGATGAAGCGGGTCGTACAGCAGGCCCAGCCACAGCAACCCCAGGCCGGGCAGCAGCAACGCCAGTGCATGCAGCGCTTTATGCCGGCGATACCCGAGCACAAGGCTGAAAAGGCCCAGCAGCGTCACGAACACCACGATGGCCCGTTCCACCCCGTCGCCCAGCCAGAACGACAGGCCCAGCGAAGGCGCCAGCGCCAGCACCAGTGGCAATACCGCACAGTGCACCGCGCACAGCAGCGAGCCGGTTGCGCCGAAGCGGTCAAGAAGATGGCGAAGGGTTGGTAGAGGCATGACGTCCAGCAGGGTACTCGCGGCGACGTGGAATAATATAACATCTTACTGTTCCAGCCCCGCATCAGTGCATCGCGCAGTCATGCGGGCTCGCCGCCGGCGCAGCAGGAAAGCTGCGCCTTACCACTGATACACAGTAACAATTACAGAGTACGGTCCACCATGCCCTCTTTTGCTCCCTCTTTCCGCCGTTCTGCGCTCTCGCTGGCCCTGACCAGCCTGCTGACCCCTGCCCTGGCCATGGCCGAGGACGCTCCGGTCGCTGCCGATGGGCAGACCCCGCCCAGTTCGGACACGCGCCACGATGCCAGCCCCTCCAGTGGGCGTCATATCAAGGATCTGGACAAGGTGGTGGTCACCGCCAGCCCGCTGCGCGATGCGGCCGGTGAGTTGAGCCGCCCGGTGGAAGTGCTGGCCGGCGAGCGTCTGGACGAGGTGCGCAGTTCCAGCCTGGGCGAAACCGTGGCCAGCCTGCCCGGCGTGCAGAGTTCCAACTTCGGACCCGGCGTGGGCCGGCCGATCATCCGCGGCCTGGACGGCCCGCGCGTGGCAGTGCTGCGCGACGGCCTGTCCACCCAGGACGTATCCACCGTCAGCCAGGACCATTCCCCGGCGATCGAGCCGTTCCTGGCCAATCAGATCGAAGTGCTGAAGGGTCCTTCGACCTTGCTGTATGGCTCCGGCGCCATCGGCGGCGTGGTCAACGTGGTCGACGGGCGCATCGCCGAGACCCCGGTGGACGGCTTCAGCGGGCGCGCCGAAGTGCGCATGGACGGCGGCGACAAGGACGGCAACACCGATATGTTCCGCGTCGATGCCGGTAATGGCAGCGGACTGTCGATCCACGCCGATGGCGTGTATCGCAACCAGAACGACTACGACACGCCGAAGGGTCGCCAGCTCAACAGCTGGATCGATTCCAAGGTGGGCTCGATCGGTGCATCGCTGTCCGGCGACTGGGGGTTTGTCGGCCTGTCGGCATCGCGTTTCCGCGACAACTACGGCAACCCGGGCGAGCCGGGCGACCCGTCCATCGGCGAGCGCGGCGTGTCGCTGAAACTGCAGCAGGACCGCTACGACCTCAAGGGCGGGCTGACCGATCCGTGGGGCGAAGGCAGCGCGTTGCGTTACAGCTTCGGCCATACCGATTACGCACATACCGAATTCGAAGGCGCCGAAGTCGGCACCGTGTTCACCAAGCGGGCCAACGAAGGCCGCGTGGAAGCCTCGTTCACGTTTGGCGGCGGCTGGCAGACTGCATTCGGCCTGCAAGGCAGCGACAGCACCTTCCAGGCGATCGGCGAAGAATCCTTCGTGCCCAAGACCGATACACGCTCGCTCGGCGCATTTGCCGTTGCGCGCAACAGTTGGGAGCGGGTCACCGCCGAAGTCGGCGCGCGCGTGGACAAGGTCAAGTACCAGACCGATGTCGGCGTGGATCGAGATTTCACGCCGACCAGCTTCTCGGCCAGCGGCGGTTTCCGCTTCAACGAACAATGGCGTCTGACCGCCAACCTGGACCATGCCGAGCGCGCGCCGGCCGAAGAAGAACTGTTCGCCAACGGCCCGCACATCGCCACCCTCGCCTTCGAAATCGGCAACGCCAACCTGAAGACCGAGAAGGCCAACCAGGCCGAGCTGGGATTGAATTTCCAGAATGACTGGGTGGATGCCAAGGTGGCGGCGTACTACAACCGCTACAACGACTTCGTCTACATCGTCGACACCGGCGGCCAGTGGTTCAACGAAGAAGACAACGACTTCCTGCCGATTCGCCAGTGGACGCAGGCCGATGCGATCTTCCACGGCTTCGAAGGCGAGGCCACCTTCCACCTGGCCAACAACGAGAACGGTGCGTGGGACCTGCGCGTGTTCGGGGATACCGTGCGGGCGCGCCTGAACGATGGCGGCAACCTGCCGCGGATCGCACCGGGCCGCTTCGGTGCGCAGCTGCGCTGGGATGCGCAGCAGTGGCGCGCATCGCTCGGTGCCACCCGCACCATGAAGCAGGACAAGGTGGCAGTGAACGAAACGCCGACCGACGGCTACACCTTCGTCGATGCACATCTGGCGTATCACGTGGACCGCGGCAGCACGGCGTGGGAAGTGTTCCTGGACGGCAACAACCTGACCAACCAGGACGCACGCGTGCACACCTCCTTCCTCAAGGACGATGTGATGCTTCCTGGCCGCAGCGCCTCGTTCGGCGTGCGCCTGTTCTTCTGACGGCAGACTCTCTCCCCTGCTGACTGGAAGGAAGGCCGCCTTCGGGCGGCCTTTTTTATGTGCATTGCCGAGCTATCGGCGCCGGCTTGCGCGCACTGTACTGCGCCTGCAGTCGCGTTCGCCAGCGCGTGGATTTGCACGGCACTCAGGACGGGAGCACCGACGCGCGACACGCCAGCACGACCTTCTTCCCAACGTGGAAGCGCAGCCCACGGCTGCTGCGTCGCACAACACGCTGCGGCGCATCTAGGGTTAAAACTTCATTAGCACTGCGCTGACAGGGGGCGCAAGCGACGCGATAGCGCGGGCGCGCGCGTGCACTGGCTGCCGATGCCTGCACACGCGGCGTGGCTCGGCAGCGTTCTTGCACTTTAAGAAAAGGAGCCATGCGCATGCGTTTTTCATCGCCCCGCTACACCCTTTCGCTTGCCGTCGCTGCCGCGCTGCTGGCACCGGATGGCCGCACGCAGACCGCCACGCCTGCATCAGGCAACCAGGAGGCCACCACGCTGGATGCGGTTATCGTCAGCGGCACCGCGCGCTTCAAGGGCCTGGCCAAGCGCGACGCCAGTTTTTCGATCACCACGGCCAGCCCGGAGCAGATCCAGCAGGCGGTGCCGCAAAGCACCGCCGACCTGCTCAAGATCGTGCCCGGAGTGTGGGCCGAGCCCAGCGGTGGCGGCACCGGCGCCAACATCTTCGTGCGCGGCATGCCATCGGAAGGCGATGCGCCGTTCGTGACCATGCAATTGGATGGTTCGCCGCTGTTTCCGCCGCCGACCTTGTCGTTCCTGGAGAATTCCACGCTGTTCCGTGTCGATGACACCGTCGATCGCATGGAAGTGCTGCGCGGCGGCTCCAGCCCGATCTTCTCCAACGGCCAGCCCGGATTGACCGTCAATTTCATCCAGAAAAAAGGCCAGGACGAACCCGAAGGCAGCGTGCGCCTGACCGGCGGCAACAACGCCTTGCGCCGCATCGATGTGTTCAACAGCGGACCGATGGGTAATGGCTGGTACTACAGCGTAGGCGGTTTTTTTCGCGAAACCGACGGCGTGCGCGACCCGCAGTTCTCCGCCGACAAGGGCGGCCAGTTGAGCGCCACCTTGAGCAAGCGCTGGGACAACGGCGAGCTGTCGTTCTACGCGCGCCACACCGACGATAACAACGCGTTCTACACCGCGATCCCGTTGCTCTCGCGCAACAACGGCAACGATCTTTCCAGTTTCCCCGGCTTGAACGCGCAGACCGGCACCCTGCTCGGCCGCGACTTCCGCAATGTGGATCTGTTGGTCGGACCCGATGGCCAGACGCTGCGGCGCGACCTGGCCGACGGGCGCGGCGTCAACATCGACGTGTTCGGCGGCGAATGGAACTGGGAGAGCGGCGGCTGGACCGTTGCAGACCGCTTCAACGTGATCAGCGGCAGCGCACCGACCTACGCGCTGTTTACCGGCGATGCGCCACAACGCCTGGGCGATTTCATCGCCAGCTACGGCAGCAGTGGTAGCGCCAGCTACACCAATGGGGGCGGCGTGGTGGATGCGAATCAGCAGGTGCTCGAAGCCGGATGGTGGTCGGTGGACAAACGCCTGAATTCCTTTACCAACGACCTGCGTCTGAGCCGCGAGCTGTTTGCCGGCAACACGCTGACGGTGGGCGCGTATTACGCCAAGTATTCCTCTGCCGACACCTGGTACCTGGGCAATACCATGTTGCTCACCGCGCAAAACAACGCGCGCCGCATCGATGTGGCGTTGGACGATGGCCGCCAGGCCACGCGCCAGGGGTTCACCAGTACCGCGTTCTTGAACCTGCGCGCCAAGTACGACGGCGAAAACATCGCCGCCTTCGTCGCCGACGAGTGGGAGCTGAGCGAACGCCTGCGCCTGGACCTGGGCGCACGCTATGAGCGCCAGAGCGTCACCGGCGATGTGCACGACACTACGACCGTGGATCTGGATGGCAACCCGGCCACGTTGTACGACAACGCCACCTCGCTGGCGCTGGCGACCACCCGGCGCATCGATCAGAACGATGAAGCGCTGTCATGGACAGCCGGTCTGAACTTCACGCTGGACCAGCACAACAGCCTGTTTGCGCGGGTCAACTCCGGGGTGAAGTTTCCCGGCTTCGACAACCTGCGCGATGGGCAGACCCGCGTGCAGGACGTGGATCAATACGAGCTGGGTTTGAAGTCCGGCACAAGCGTCTACGACCTGTATCTCACCGCGTTCTACAACACCTTCAAGAACTCGCCGTTCCAGGCATTCCTGGCCAATGGCGAGAACTTCACCGCCGTGGGCGATTCGCGCGCACGTGGCCTGGAGGTGGAGGGTGCGATCCGGCCGTTCGGCGGGTTCGAGCTGGCTGGCACCGGGGTGTGGCTGGACGCCAAGTACCGCAATTATCGCGAGTTCACCGGCAACCAGGTGATGCGCCAACCCAAGCGCCAGTTCCGCATCACGCCCAGCTATTACTGGATGCTGCCGTTCGGCGACCTCAAGGTGTTTGCTACCTATTCGTACATCGGCGAGCGCTTTGCGGACCTGGCCAACAGCCAGCGCCTGCCTTCGTACGACATGCTGGATATCGGCGCCAACCTGCATGTGGGCGAACATTGGGAAGTGACGGCCAGCGGCAGCAACGTCACCGACACGCTGGGCCTGACCGAAGGCAACGTGCGCGTGCCTGGCGCAGCCACCGGTGGTGTCTTCATGGGCCGCCCCATCGCCGGGCGGCAGTTCCAGATGTCGGTGGCTTACCGCTGGTAGTTTGCCGCCACACGCTGAGCCGCGCAGCAGCGCAGACTGCTGCGCGGCACCTCGCTACCGCATGTCTCGATGCGCAGCCTGGTGGCACTGGCATGCCCGGGCCATGGCCGACGTTGCCAGACGCTGCGGGCCCCATGCGTTTTCCCATGCGCGGCAGACCGTGTAACACGGTGATGACAGGACGGAGCCGAACAGCGCCGCATGCGAAGCACGACGACGCATCGTGATCGCTTATTTCGATCGAAGTGACTGCCACTGCCAAATTTTTCTGCAATTTTCGTCGGCAGAACTTCGCATGCAACGCATCACCCGACACGCCAGCCGTAAATTGCGCGATGTGTCACGAAGATGTCGTCGCTGGCATGCCTTGCAGACAATGCTGCCCCCATTTGTAATCCAGGCGTTCTTGATGCACACGCATCGACAACATCGGCTGCGTCGACACGCACAGGGGAGCCGACGCCGGACCTGACCGCAGCGTCCATCGGCAGACATGCGCTTGGTAACTCAACTGGGATAAACGCACATGGCTCTTGTTGCAGCCTCCTTTGCATCGATGTCGCACACCCCGGGCATCGACACGCCGCATCTGACTGCCTGCGGTGCAGCTCGGCTTTCGGATCGCACTGCCTGACGGGCTTTCCGGACCCGGCTGGCACCTGTTGGGTCCTTCACTCGCATTCCTCTTTCCGGCTCCACCAACACCGGCTTCACAGGCGCGAGCTTCGTGGAGTGGAGCAGCTGCAAAGGCCGATCGCGCGGTTGGCCTGACGGAGGAGTGTGTCACTCGACGGCGCCCCCCATTTGACTGGAATCAAACGGAATGAACTCTCTTCGCAGGCGACCTCTCGCGCTGTTGATCGTTGTCCTCCTGAGCGGCAGTACGCCGCCGTCGGTACTTGCTGCCACCCAGGCAACGGCTGCCGCCACCCCGGCCACTGCCAGCGCCAGCGCCAGCAATAGCGCCACAGCGAAAGCCACTGGCAACGACCCATTGCTGCGGTACCAGTGGCATATCTCCAATCAGGGGCAGGCCGTGATCGGCGACAGCCGTCCGGTCGCCGGCGTGGACATGGATGTCGACATCCTGCATGCCCTGGGCATTCGCGGCCGCGGCGTGCGGGTCGGCGTAGTGGACGATGGGCTGGAATTGGGCCATGAAGATCTGGCAGACAACATCCTGCCAAACGGGTCGCACAATTTCGGCGACGGGTCACACGACACCACGCCGATCGACCCGAACAATGGTCACGGCACGTCCGTCGCCGGCATCATCGGTGCGGTGGGCTGGAATGGCCGCGGCGGACGCGGCGTGGCGCCAGAAGTGCAACTGGCAGGATTCGACATGTTTGCGCGCGATTCTTCGATCACCGATGCCAGCGTCCGTTATGCATGGGGCGATGGGCCGGAGGCGCGCAACATCGATGTCTTCAACAACAGCTGGGGTTCGACTACCCCGTTCTACCAGGATTTTCCGCTGGAAGACCAGCGCAGCTGGGAAGCATTGATGGCTTCGACACGCGGAGGCCTTGGCGGCATTTACGTCAAATCTGCGGGCAATAGCTTCCTGCGCTTCCTTGCGCCCGACGAGAACGGAAACCCCGTCAATAGCTGCAGCGAACAATCGCGTGCATTGAAAGTCGGCTGCTCGCTGGCCAACATCGATCCGTTGGCAAATCTGCCTGGAACCATCGTCGTGGCCAGCCTGAATGCCAAGGGCACCCGTGCCTCGTATTCGTCCACAGGCTCTGCGTTGTGGGTCTCCGGTCTTGGCGGCGAGTTCGGCCGTCAACGCAAGTTCTATCCCGACGCAGCGTCCACCTTTTTCCCGGATTCGGCGCCCTATGCCTACGATCCGGCGATTGTCACCACCGATCTCAGCGGCTGCGCAGCTGGCGACAACGTCGAAGCTCCCGACGTGGTCTACAACGCATTGGACGGCAGCAAGTCGAAGATCGACGCATCGTGCAACTACAACGCCGTCATGAACGGCACCTCGGCTGCAGCGCCCACGGTGTCTGGCGTGGCTGCGTTGATTCTCGGTGCCAATGCGAGCCTGAGCGCACGCGACGTCAAATATATCCTTGCGACAACCGCGCGCCAGATCGACCCATGGCAGCCGCAGGCGGTCTACCAGGGCAGCGTGATCGATCCGGGCTGGATCACCAACGCAGCCGGGCACCGCTTCAGCAATTGGTACGGCTTCGGCCTGGCCGATGCCGCGGCCGCGGTCTACAAGGCGCGCTATTTCACGCCCCTGCCGCCCATGCGCGATACCCAATGGATCAGCTCCACCGATGCCGCCAGTCAGATCGGCGGCCCGGCGCGCCCGGGCAAACTGCGCATCCGTGTGCAGCAGGCGATGAAGGTGGAAGCGGTGCAGCTGTCGCTGCAGTCGGCGCACAAGACGCCGTCCAACCTGCGTGTGGTGCTGGTGTCGCCGAGCGGGACGCGCAGCGTTGTCGCCACGCCGTTTTCCGTCCTGGATCCGGCTGCTTATGCGCAGACCGGGTTCTATATCGACCTGACCTCCAGCAATGCGTTTCTGGACGAGAAATCGCGCGGCATCTGGACCCTGGAAGTGACCGACATGAGCGATCCCAGGAGCACTGTCGCACTCAACGCTTTCAAACTTCGCATCGTGGGGCACTGATATGAAACCGATGATTGTTGCTTGCCTATTGACGCTGTCACTCGCCGCAACCGGTGCTGCCCAGGCAGTGCAATACATGGACGCCAACACCCTGCGTGCGGCAGCGACCGGCGTGCGTTTCAAGTCCGGACCGGACATGTTCCGCATGCTGCCGGCCACGGTGGTGAGCGAGCACAAGCCGCCACGGAACGCGATATCGGCGCAGCGGTCGGCAGCCAAAGCCGGCATTACGGGTGCGGTGGCCCCCAGCGACAAGGTCGCCGCGCGCATCGGGCCGTATGCGGTCGTGCTGGATGCGCCTGCGGGTACCGCACGCAGTCTTGCCACGAACACCGAACGCCCCATCGCCGCTGCGGTGAATGAGCGCAACGGGCGTGTCGTGCTGGTCAACCCGCAGGTGAAACTCACCGGTATCACGCCCGCCACTGCGAAATCGCTGGCTGCCAGCACCGGCGGAACCATTGCATACACCTCGACGGTGGACGGCAGCGCGGTGATCACCTATGCATCGGTGGACCAGGCCCAGCGCGCACTGCCCGGCCTGCAGCGCAGCAGCGGTGTCGCGCAGGCGGCGCTGGTGGTCATGCAGGCGGTGATGCAACCGATGTAAGTACATCGGCCGCAGGCCGATCCCTGCGGCCGTTTCACGTCAGGCAGCCTGCCGGCCGGTTTGGCCGGCACCTGCATCTGGCGTGCGCCCCCATGACCGATACCATGCCATGACACTGTCTCCCCTGCGGCGATTGCCGCTGCTTTGCGCGTGCCTGCTGGCGCTCGGGCCCTTCTCGCTGACAGCCGATGCTGCAGCAACCGGCGTTGACGCGCCGATCAAGACCACCCAGAACACAAACAATGCCAGCGACCCGTTGTTCCGCTACCAATGGCATCTGCTCAATCAAGGCCAGCCGGTGTTCGGCGACCAGCGTCCACGGCCAGGCGTCGATCTGGATGTGGACATCCTGCACACGCTTGGCATTCGCGGAGCCGGAGTCAAGGTGGCGGTCATCGATGGCGGGCTTGAGATTGCGCATGAGGATCTCGTCGACAACATCGTTGCCGGCGGCTCGCATAACTTCTTGAATGGTTCCAACGATCCGACGCCGCCTGCGGATGAAATCGACAATGACCACGGCACCGCGGTCGCCGGCATCATCGCGGCACGCGGATGGAACGGGCTGGGTGGACGCGGTGTTGCGCCGGAGGCGAATGTAGCTGGCTTCAATGCACTTTCCATAGTCGATGGCAGCAAGCAGTACGTCGATATCCGTTACTCCTGGGGCGATGGCCCGGAAGCCCGTGCGATGGACGTGTTCAACAACAGCTTCGGCATCTCGACAGCGGTCTATCCATTCAGCGATCTCGACGAGCAGCGCTCTCTGGAAAAAATGATGCGTGCCCAGCGTGGCGGCAAGGGCGGCATCTACGTCAAGGCAGCCGGCAATGATTTCAATACGCTGCTTGATGTGGATGCACAGGGCAAGCTGATCGATCGCTGCAGCGACCAGACCCGGCAGCTTGGCGTCGCCTGCAGCAGCGCCAATATCGACAACCTCAACAGCCTGACCACCATGATTGTGGTCGGTGCGGTCAACGCCGACGGTGTGCGTGCGAGTTATTCCTCGCCCGGATCCGCAGTGTGGGTGTCCGGTCTCTCCGGCGAATTTGGGTTCCAGCGTCGCTTCGACCCGCATCCTGAGACTTACAGTCCGTTCTATACACTGCTCGCTGCACAGGGACCGCAACCATTCTTCTCACCGGCGATCGTGACGACCGATCTGAGCGGATGCGCGGCAGGCAATAACCGCGATCGCACGCGTGCGCCGCAGAACGCGCTGGATACCAGCCACTCAAAGATCGATGCCTCGTGCAACTACAGCGCACGCATGAACGGCACCTCTGCCGCCACACCGACGGTTGCAGGCGTCGCAGCGCTGATGCTGGGCGCCAACCCGCAACTGACGTTGCGCGATGTCAAATACATCCTGGCGACGACGGCGGTGCAGGTCGATCCCCATCAGGCCAAGGCGTTCTACAAGGACGCCGTGATCGAGCCCGCCTGGATCACCAACGCGGCCGGCCACCGTTTCAGCAACTGGTATGGCTTCGGCTTGGTGGATGCAGCCGCGGCGGTGGAGCGTGCGATGCATTTCACTCCGCTGCCTGCAATGCAAGACACCGAGTGGACCGTCTATGACGGCAAGAGCAGCACCATCGGCGGTATCGGTTCGCCAGCGCGATTGGCGATCGACATCAAGCAGTCCTTCAAGGTGGAAGGCGTACAGCTGTACTTCGCGGGGACGCACAAGAATCCTCGTCAACTGCGCGCCGTGCTGGTCTCGCCCAGCGGCACCCGCAGCACCGTGATGACGCCGTTTTCCACGCTCGATCCGGGCGATGGCTTCGTGGTCTTCCTGACCTCCAGCAATGCCTTCCTGGATGAGGCGGCCGCCGGTCGCTGGACATTGGAGGTGGACGACATGCTCGCCGACAACGGCAAGGAACAACTGCAGCAATTCGAAATGCGCGTGGTGGGCCACTGACATGAAAACTTCTCTGATCACATTGCTGTGCGTCGTTGCCGCCAGCATGTCTGCACCCGCCTCGGCACAGGTATTCGATCGCGTCCGCCTGCGGGCTGCCGCAACCGGGCAAACCGTGGTGGTGGACCGTGCCAGTTTCCGGCTGATTCCAGCGGCAGTGGTACAGCTGGCCGACACCACGCGCGGTACGGCCGCCACGCAAACGCTAGCAAGCACGCAGGCCAGCGCGAACGCACCGGTTGCCCGCGTCGATCGCTACGCGATCTACCTGGACACCAGCGGCGCGGCGAACGCGGTCGCGCGCACCGCGCGCAGCGAACCACCGGCGACCGTCGTTGCCGCGCTGGAAACGCGGAGCGGCCAGCCGGCATTGCTCGGCGCTTCGATCAAATTGTTCGAGACCACGCCAGCCATCGCGCGCGCACTGGCCACGCGTACGGGCGGCAGGCTGATCTATGCCTCCGCCACCGACGGCAGCGCGATGATCGGCTATGCCTCGGCGATGACCGCATTAAATAATTGCCGCCAGCTGCAAGGCAGCAACGGCGTGGGCGCGATCAAGCCGGAAGTGATCGTTCCGGCGGCACGGCCGTTGTGACGCCACTGCACGAGGACCGCGGCAGTCACGCGTGCCACGCTGCTGCAGTGTGTTGCAGCGTGGCGCGTTGGCGCAGCCCGCCTTACAGCGGCAGCGGGCTGCGCTCTGCAAAATGCCCGCGCCAATAGGGGTAGTACGGGTACGGCGGCTCCACCGCGCTGGCCTGATCCAGGCGGGCACGCTGGTCCTCGGTCAACGACCACCCCACCGCGCCGAGGTTTTCGCGCAGTTGCGCCTCGTTGCGTGCGCCAATCAGCACCGTGCTCACGGTCGGCCGCTGCAGCAGCCAGTTGATGGCGATCTGCGGCACGCTGCGGCCGGTCTCTGCGGCGATGACGTCGAGCGCATCGACGATGTCGAACAAGCGCGTATCGTCGATCGCCGGGCCGGCCGCGGCGGTGGCGTGCAGACGGCTGTGTTGTGGCAATGGCTGCCCACGCCGCAGCTTGCCGGTCAGCCGCCCCCAACCGAGCGGGCTCCACACCACCGCACCGATACCTTGGTCGATACCCAGCGGCATCAGCTCCCATTCGTAGTCGCGCCCGGCCAGCGAGTAATACGTCTGGTTGGCGACAAAGCGGCTCCAGCCGTGCGCATCGGCGACCGCCTGCGACTTCATCAGCTGCCACCCGGAATAATTGGACGCGCCCAGATAGCGCACCTTTCCCGCGCGCACCAAGCCATCCAGCGTGGACAGGGTCTCTTCCATCGGCGTCATCGCATCGAAGGCGTGCAGCTGCAGCAGATCGATGTAGTCGGTGCGCAAACGCCGCAAGGAGGCCTCCACCGCACGCAGCAAACGGAAACGCGAGGCGCCGGCATCGTTGGGGCCATCGCCCAGGCGCAGGCCGGTCTTGGTCGAGAGAATCACCTGATCGCGGCGGCTCTGCAGGGCCTGGCCAAGGATGTCTTCGGATGCGCCATCGGAGTACACATCGGCGGTATCGAACAGGTTGAGCCCTGCATCCAGGCACACATCGATCATGCGCCGCGCCTGCGCCACATCGGTATCGCCCCATGCAGAAAACAGCGGCCCCTTACCGCCGAACGTGCCGGCCCCCAGGCCAAGCACGGGCACCTTGAAACCGGAACGGCCCAGTAGACGGGTTTCCATTGAGAATTCCTTGGTAACGTTGAATGAGAGATGCGTTGGGTGACCGCTGGCCGCTCGCGCTTGTGGAATGCTGGGCGCGAAACCAGTGTTTATGCGCCTCGAATGCCGCCTGAGGCGCACTGCGCCAACCCGGCGAATGACCAGCGCGCGATCACCTCACCCCATCTGCGTACAGGCCAGTGGCGCAGTCGCGCGGCGGCGTTGCAACTGCACGCTCCATAGCGCCATGCCCAGCCCGATGGCACTCAACAGCGCGGCCACCCAGGGCGTTGCGGCCAGGCCCGCCTGCGTGGCGATCACCACGCCACCCAGCCATGCGCCCAGCGCATTGCCCAGGTTGAAGGCGGCGATGTTGAGGCTGGAGGCCAGGTTCTGGCCGGCGCCACGCGCGTGTTCCAGCACGCGCAACTGCAGTGGCGCCACGGTGGCAAAGGCGGCCACGCCCAATAGCCCGACAAAGGCCACCATGGCGGCCTTGCTGTGCAGGACACACCCCAGCGCGCCGAGCACCACCACCAGGGCGGCCAGGCTACCCAGCAGGGCCGCGGTGGGGCGACGATCTGCCAGCCGGCCACCGAGCAGATTGCCGACGATCATGCCCACGCCGAACACCAGCAGCACCGGCGACACTGCCGATTGCGCAAGGCCGGTGACCTGCAGCAGCAGCGGCTGGATGTAGGTGAACACCGCGAACACGCCGGCGTAGCCCACCACCGTGATCGCCAGCGCCAGCAGCACCTGCCCCCGCTGCAACACCGCCATTTCCTGCCGCCACGACACCGGCGTGGCAGCACCTGCCGTGGCCGGTACCCACACCGCGACCGCGGCAGTGGCCAGCACGCCGATCGCTGCCACCGCCCAGAAGGTCGCGCGCCAGCCCAGTTGCAGGCCCAGCCAAGCACCGGCCGGGACCCCGAGCAAGGTGGCCACGGTCAGCCCGGCGAACATCAGCGAGATGGCCGATGCACGGCGTTCGGCCGGCACCAGCGACGTCGCCACCACGGCGCCGACGCCGAAAAACGTGCCGTGGGCCAGCGACGTCAGCACCCGCGCGAGCATCAGGCTGGTGTAGTCCGGCGCCAGCGCGCAGGCCACGTTGCCGACGGTGAAGATCAGCATCAGCCCGATCAGCACCGCCTTGCGCGGCAGGCGTGCGCTGGCCAGGGTCAGCACCGGCGCACCGACGAACACGCCCAGCGCATAACCGCTGATCAACAGGCCTGCCGCGCTGAGCGAAACGCCCAGATCGGCGGCCACCTGCTGCAGCAGCCCCATGATCACGAATTCGGTCGTGCCAATGCCGAAGGCACCGATGGTCAATGCCAGCAATGCCGGCGGAAAGCGCGACGCACGCGCAGAGGTGAGATTGGACATGGGCATGGCCAGGGAGGACTGCGCACAGCCTGCGCCCTGCGTTTACTTACAGAAAGCCCTGCTATCCTGATTCACTTTCAAGCAATCATTGACAATCGCATGGACCGTCTTGGCGATATTGCCCTGTTCTTGCGCGTGCTCGACCTGGGCTCGATCACCGCAGGCGCGCGTAGCCTGGATCTGTCGGTGGCGGTGGCCAGCCAGCGTCTCAAGCGCCTGGAACGCGAATTGGGCGTGCGCCTGCTGCACCGGACCACGCGCCGCCTGCATCCCACTGCCGAAGGGCAGCGGCTGGCCGAACGTGGCCGCGTGCTGGTGGAAGATCTGGACGCGCTGGCCGAGGATCTGCGCGAAAGCGCGCACGACGTGGGTGGCGTGCTGCGCATGACCATGTCCGCCTCATTCGGGCGGCAATACGTGTCGCCGCTGCTGCCGGAATTCCAGGCCCGCCATCCGCGCCTGCGCATCAGCGCGCACCTGAGCGACGACCTGGTGGACCTGGTCAAACAGGGCTTCGATCTGGCGATCCGGATCGGACCACTGGAGGACTCCGGGCTGGTGGCCCGGCGCATTGCCGACAACCGCCGTACCCTGGCGGCCTCGCCCGCCTATCTGCAGCGTCACGGCATACCGCGCACGCCGGACGAACTTGCACAGCACGCCGGCGTGCTGCTGATGGGCCGTGACGGCCGCCAGGACGTGTGGACATTGCAAACGCCCGACGGTGGGCTGGTGCGCGTGCGCATGCAGAGCCGCTTCGAAAGCAACTTCGGCGAGCTGGTGCGCGACGCCGTGGTCGCCGGCCAGGGCATCGCGGTGCATTCGTACTGGCACATCGCCGACGAATTGCGCAGCGGCCGCCTGGTCGAAGTGATGCGCGACTACCCCCCGCCCACCTCGCACATCAGCGCAGTGACGCCGGCGCGCCAGCTGCAACCGCCGCGCGTGCGTGCGTTCGTGGATTTCCTGCTGGAGCGGCTGGGCGAGCAGCCGCCTTGGGACCTGGCGACATAACGCCGCCGCGCGCATAGGACCGGCCGGCACCGGCGGTTGCCGTGCGGAAGGCGCTGCAGCGAAACGCGCCTGCCGCGACTGCGAGCAGGTGTAGGGCGCCGTTTGCGGCATGCCAGTCACCTTCGGAAACGGCGGCATCGATGCATGGTCGCTGCGTCTCACGCGCCCCGACTGCGCGACTGGCTGGCGGCCCGAACGCGCAGCCTTCGGTCGCATGAGGTGACTGGCGAGCTGCTGCATCGTGCTATCGGCATGACCGTGCACGACCACAAGCTGAGGCCGGCAGCGTGCGCAACCGCCGAGGCAATCGCTCCCGCAGATCAACGCCCGCCGCGCAGCAGGCGTTTGTGCAGGCTACGCCGCTGCGCATCGCTCAATAGATGTCCATGCGTCCGCAACAGCCCCAGGATCTGCAGATGCGCCTGTGCGGTGCGCCGCGCCAATTCGGTGGCGGCAGCGGCTTGGAGCCGCTTCCACTCTGCCGGGCTGGTCGGCGTTGGAAAGCTGGAACGTTTTGCGGGCATGGCAGCAAGTGAATGCGAGAGACCTCGCCATGATACGGCCGGCCTGTGATCGCCCTATCAGGGCCGACGCAGTTCACGCGCAGGCGGCCACGACTGCTGCCGCGCTGTCCATCGGGCGCAAGCCCACCGCCCGCGCGATGGACCTTGCCGCCCACACCACCTGCACTCTTGTACGATCGGTGCCCTCGCGGCCGGGCCGCATCGCATCGTCGACGGGTTTTCGCATGTCTTCGCTGACCGAATTGAGCACGATCTTGCTGCGTCATGCGCCTGGCGACGGCATGCATCCCACGCAGATCGCCCGATTGCAGATCATGCGTAGCGCAGCGCCGACAGTGGCCATGCCCACTGTCTATACACCCATGCTGTGTCTGGTGGCGCAAGGCCGCAAGCAGGCAATGCTGGGCGCGCAGGCGTATGTCTATCACCCGCAGATGTACCTGGTGGCGTCGGTGGATCTGCCCATCGTCGGCTCGGTGATCCAAGCCAGCAGCGCGCAACCGTATCTGTGTTTCTGCCTGGACCTGGACACCGCGGTGCTCAGCGAGCTGGCGATCAATCATCCGGAACTGGTGGACACGCAGCGCGATGCGGCATCGGCCGGGCTGCTGCTCAATCGCAGCACGCCGCAGTTGCAGGACGCAGCGTTACGGCTGGCGCGCCTGCTCGATCGACCGCATGAAATTGCCGCGCTCGCTCCCCTGATCGTGCGCGAACTGTTGTACCGCCTGATGGCCGACCCGGCCAATGCGGCAGTGCGCCAGATGGCCATCGCCGACAGCCGGCTCAACCAGATTTCCAGGGCCATCGTGTGGTTGCGCGAGCACTATGCGCAGCGCTTCAGCATCGAGCAGATCGCCGATCTCTCGGCGATGAGCCGCTCCACCTTCCATGCGCATTTCAAGGCGGTGACCACGATGACGCCACTGGAATACCGCTCGCAGCTGCGCGTGCACGAAGCGCGCCGCCTGATGGTCGCCGAGGCGCTGACCGCTGCCGACGCCGGCTTCCGGGTTGGCTATGAGAGCGCATCGCAGTTCAGTCGCGACTATGCACGCATCCTCGGCATCTCGCCCGCGCGCGATGCGCAACGGCTGCGTGCCAACGCGCAGGACGCCACCGAAGCGGCGTGAGGTCTGCCGGGCGCAGCGCGGGCCGCGCAGCAGCCCCGGCAATCCGCCGCAGCGTCCACTCACGCCGAGGCGGCACCGTCACCGCGCCAGCATCGGCATCACCGCTGTCTACTCAGCCGCATATTGCGCTTCGCTCACCTGCTCCAGCCAGGTGACGGGCGTGCCGTCCTGCGATTCGGTAATGGCGATATGCGTCATCGCCACGTTGGCATTGGCGCCGTGCCAATGCTTGACGCCGGGCGGAATCCACACGATATCGCCCGGGCGGATCTGCTGCGCCGGCTTGCCCCACTCCTGCACGCGCCCGGCGCCGGCGGTCACGATCAGCGTCTGGCCCAGCGGATGGGTATGCCATGCGGTGCGCGCGCCCGGCTCGAAGGTGACGGTGGCGCCGCCGACGCGTGCCGGTGCGTCGGCCTGGAACGGTGCATCGATGCGCACCTTGCCGGTGAAATACGCGGCCGACCCCACTGCCGACGGCGCCCCACCCGCCTTGCTCACCCTGATCGGTCTCGCGGCCTCATCAGGAACCACGGCGGCCATCATCGACAATGACATTGCAGTCGCGAACAGATTCATTGCAGTGCTCCTTGATTCGAGTGTTCGAACTGTAGCGCGCTTGCCCGAGGCCACTAACCGGCTAACCGCGCATGCTCCCAGAAACACGGCGCATCAATCCGCAGCGCCGCGGAGTGCCTGCTGCTGCATTGAAGCCATCACGCACATTCGCGCATGATGCAGCCGCATGAATGGCATGCCTGACGCGGGCATTGGTGGCAATGGCACGGGAAAATCTCAATGACCTGCAGGTGTTCGTCACGGTAGCGCGCGAAGGCAGCTTCACCCGTGCCGCCGCGCAACTGGGCCTCTCGCAGTCGGCACTCAGCCACACCGTGCGCGCACTGGAGACGCGGCTGGGCATTCGCCTGTTGACCCGCACCACGCGCAGCGTGGCGATGACCGAAGCCGGGGCACGCCTGTTCGAAACCGTGGCACCGCGCCTGGAAGAGATCGACGCGCAGTTGTCCGCGCTCACCGACTTCCGCGACAAGCCGGCCGGCACCATCCGCATCACCACCGCCGGCCATGCCGCCGATGCCTACATCTGGCCGGCATTGTCGAAGGTGCTGCCAGACTACCCGGACCTCAAGGTCGAACTGACCGTCGACTACGGCCTGGCCGACATCGTTGCAGAACGCTACGACATCGGCATCCGGCTCGGCGATCAGGTCGCCAAGGACATGATCGCGGTACCGATCAGCCCGATGCAGCGCATGGCTGTGGTGGCAGTGCCGGGGTATTTCGTGCACCACACCATCCCGGCAGTACCGGCCGATCTGGCGCAGCACAATTGCGTCTGTCTACGCCTGCCCACCCACGGCGGTTTGCTGCCGTGGGATTTCGACAAGGACGGGCGCGAAGTGAAGGTGCGCGTGGACGGGCAATGGACCTTCAATGGCAGCAGCGCCATCCTGCGCGCTGCACTGGCAGGCGGCGGCCTGGCCTTTCTGCCGGAGACCATGGTGCTGGAGCACGTGGCCGCCGGGCGGCTGCGCCGCGTGCTGGAAGACTGGTGCGAGCCGTTCGCAGGCTATTACGCCTACTACCCCAGCCGCCGCCAATCCTCCAGCGCGCTCAAGGTCGTGATCGATGCATTGCGGCACGATCTGGTGCGTTGACACGCTCGTACAGAGCGTGCCCGGGCGCGATGACGCGTGCGGCAGGCAAGACCGCTGACGTTATTTGCCGATGAGTTTCTGCCGCTCCGGGCTGTAACGCGCACCGACAATCGCCACCGCATCCAGCGCCTGCTGGAGACGCGCAAGCTCCTCGCTACTCAAGGTCAATGCAGCACCGCGCAGATTTTCGTCAAGGCGATGCAGCTTGGTGGTGCCGGGAATCGGCACGATCCATGGTTTGCGCGACAGCAACCACGCCAACGCCACCTGCGCCGGCGTGGCGGCCTTGTCGGCTGCAATGGCCTGGATGCGTTCGACCAGCGCCTGATTGGCCTGCCGCGCCTCGGCAGCGAACCGCGGAACCTGATTGCGGAAATCGTCGGCGGAAAATTGCGTGTCGGCTCGGATGGCACCGGTCAAAAATCCCTTGCCGAGCGGACTGAATGGCACAAAGCCGATCCCGAGTTCTTCCAGCGTTGGCAGCACACTGGTTTCCGGCTCGCGCCACCATAGCGAGTACTCGCTCTGCACTGCGGTCACCGGCTGCACCGCGTGTGCGCGCCGGATGGTATCGGCGGACGCTTCGGACAAGCCGAAATGCATCACTTTGCCTTCGGCGATCAAGTCCTTGACCGTGCTCGCCACTTCTTCGATCGGCACCGCCGGGTCCACGCGATGTTGATAGAACAGGTCGATACGGTCGGTCTTCAGACGCGTCAGGCTGGCCTCGGCCACCGCACGGATGCGTTCGGGACGGCTGTCCAGCCCGGCGTCGGCTTGCCCTTCCTTGAAGCCGAACTTGGTCGCAATCACCAGCGTCTCGCGCTGCGCCGACAGCGCTTCACCCAGCAACGTCTCGTTGGCGAAGGGCCCGTAAGCCTCGGCCGTATCGAAGAAGGTAACGCCGCGCTCCACTGCCGCATGCAGCAAGGCGACAGCCTGCTTGTGCGCGGTCGCCGGCCCGTAGCCATAACTCAGGCCCATGCAGCCCAGCCCCAGCGCAGACACACGTAATCCGCTGTTTCCCAACTGTCGTGTTTGCATCGTTTGCTCCCGCGGCAACGGCCGCATCGAATGAGTCCGCCGCAGACAACAACACCGCTGCAGCACCGATGCGCCACGATAGTCCGGTGCCACAGGCGCATTGCACAGCGGGCGACGCTAAGCCTTATGAGCGACCCTCATCAACGCGCAGGCTGACCGTAGGATCTGCGCACGAGACGACGACGGCGCGCTACCGACGCCAGCCATCCAGCGCGCCGCCCTGCTGCCGCAACTAGAACCCGCTGGGCACCTCGCGCTTGCGATCCGCCTCAACCAGTGCAGATGCGGGACGATACGCACGCAGGAACAACGCCACCGCGCCGCTGACATACGCATCCAGCTGCACCGATTGCGCCTCTGGCGCATCGCCGCGCGCGGCAGCGGTGGCCGGCCGCCCGGTCATCAATCCGAAAAAATGCACCGATGCATCGGGCAGGTTGTCGATCACCAATGCGCCGCGTTGCACCTCGCGCGCCAATAGCGTGCGCATCATGGTGTCGTAGCGCTCGAAGCACAGCGTCCACATTTCCTCGCGCACCTGGCCAGGCAGCAGTGGCGGGCGTACCAGGCCATACGCGGCATCATCCCGCATGCTGCTGGCAGACACGCGCAGCACTGCATCGGCTACCGCAGTCAGGCGTTGCTCCAGCGGCCCCTGCAGCTCCAGCAAGGCCGTCCAGCGATTGGGCGAGGCCTGCGCCAGCGCTTCCAGGGTGGTGCGGAACAGCACCTCCTTGGACGCGAAATGCGCATATACCGTGGCCTTGGACACCATCGCGCGCTCGGCGATGGTGTCCATGCTGGTCCTGTCGAAGCCGTGCTGCTGAAACAGCACGCGTGCCGCCGCCAGGATGGCGCCACGCTTGTCGTGCGGCGCACGCCTGGGCGCAACCGACGGTGCGTCGTCATCCACGCGGCGGCTCCGTTGCCGGGGCCGCGGCGGCAGTGGGCGCTGCGCTTTGCAGCCAGCCCCCGCCCATGGCCTTGTAGAACGTCACCAGGTTGGTGAAGCGCGACAGCTGGGTGTTGATCAAGGTCTGCTGCGCGCTGTACAGCGAACGCTGCGCATCCAGCGCCTGCAGATAGCTGTCGATGCCGCGTTCGAAACGCGCCTGCGACAATCGGTAGCTATCGGCAGTGGCATCCACCAGCGCTTGCTGGGCCTGCAGTTGCCTGCCCAGCGTGTCGCGCTGCGCCAACGCGTCGGAGACCTCGCGGAACGCGCTTTGGATCGACTTTTCGTAGCGCGCCACCTCGATATCGCGGTTGGCCTTGGCCATGTCCAGATTGGCGCGATTGCGCCCGGCATTGAAGATCGGCAAGGTCAGCGTGGGCACGAAGCTCCAGGCGCGCGTCCCGGCATCGAATAGCCTGGACAGGCTACTGCTGGACGAACCGGTCGATGCGGTCAGGCTGATGCTGGGGAAGAACGCTGCCCGCGCCGCACCGATATTGGCGTTGGCCGCACGCAAGTTGCGCTCGGCTTCCAGAATGTCGGGGCGACGTTGCAGCAACTGAGACGGCAAGCCGGCCGGCACGCTGGCCAACACATTGCCTTCCACGCTCGCGTTGTCGGGCAGTGCATGCGGCAGCAATTCCACCGGCACTTGCGTGCCGACCAGCAGCACCAGGGCATTGCGATCCTGCGCCACCTGCGCGGTGTAGCGCTCCACATCCACGCGTGCGGTTTCCACCGTGGTCTGCGCCTGACGCAAGGTCAGTTGCGAGGCCGCACCCAGTTCGAAGCTGCGCTGCTGCAGGCGATAACTGTCGCTCTGGCTGGCCAGGGTGGATTGCGCCAGCTGCAGCAACTGCTGGTCGGCCGCCAAGGTCAGATAGGCGGTGGCCACTTCTGCCACCAGGCTGATATGCGTACTGCGGCGTGCCTCGGCGGTGGACAGGAATTGCTGCAACGCCTGTTCCTTCAGGCTGCGCACGCGGCCGAACAGGTCCAGCTCATAGGCACTGACGCCGATATTGGCGCTGTAGGTGCGGAACACCTGCGGCTGGCCGGGAATGGCAAGCTCCGAGGGCGTGCGCGCATTGTTGGCGGTGCCGGTGCCCTCGATGGCGGGCAGCAGCGCGGCGCGGTCCACCCGATATTGCGCGCGTGCCACCTCGATATTGAGCGCGGCCACGCGTAGGTCGCGGTTATTGTCCAAGGCCAGCGCAATCACCTGCTGCAGCGCCGGGTCGGTGAAGACCTGGCGCCAGCCGATATCGGCAATGTACGCGGCGTCGGCGGCGCTGCCGCTATCGGCAGTGGCAGCCGGAGGGGCTGCCGACACGTCGGTGCCGGCAAATTGCGCTGGCACCGGTGCGTCGGGCCGTGTGTAGCGCGGCATCAGCGTGCAACCGGACAGCACGCTGGCCACGCCAAGCGCGCAGAGTGTCGTGCGAATCGTGGTCATGTCAGTGTCCTGTCGGTTGCGGTGCGGGCGAGGCAGGCTGTGGACGGCGCTGGAACAGGCCGCACACCAGCACGAAGAACAGCGGCACGAAGAAGATCGCCAGCACCGTGCCGGAGAGCATGCCGCCGATCACCGCCGTGCCCAGCGCGTGCTGCGCGCCGGCGCCGGCGCCACTGGTCAACACCAGCGGCACCACGCCGAGGATGAAGGCCAGCGAGGTCATGAGGATCGGCCGCAAGCGCATGCGCGCCGCTTCCAATGCTGCAGCCACCAGGCTCTTGCCGCCCTCGTGCAATTCCCTTGCGAACTCCACGATCAAGATCGCGTTCTTCGATGCCAGGCCAATGGTGGTGAGCAAGCCCACCTGAAAGTACACATCGTTCATTTTCCAGGTCAGCATCGCTGCCAGCAGCGTGCCGAACACGCCCAGCGGCACTACCAGAATCACCGAGAACGGAATCGCCCAGCTTTCGTACAACGCGGCCAGGCACAGGAACACGATCAGGATCGAGACGCTGTACAACAGCCCGGTCTGACCGGACGAGGCTTTTTCCTGCCGCGACAACCCGGTCCACTCGAAACCGATGCCCGGAGGCAGCTTGGCGGCTGCGGCTTCGACGATCTGCATCGCCTCGCCGCTGGAGGCCGCACCCGGCAACGCCATGCCCAGGATCTCCATCGACGGCACGCTGTTGTAGCGCTCCAGGCGCGGCGAGCCGGATTGCCAGCTTGCCGTGGCGAAGGCGTTGAACGGCACCATGGTGCCGGCGCTGTTGCGCACGAACCAATGGTCGATGTCCTGCGGGTTCATGCGGTAGGGCGCATCGGCCTGCAGCATCACCTTCTTGACCCGGCCCTTGTCGATGAAGTCGTTGACGTAGGTGCTGCCCCATGCGCTGGAAAAGGTATCGTTGATGTCGGAGATCGACACGCCCATCGCCTGCGCTTTATGCGGGTCGATTTCCAGCTTGAACTCCGGCGTGTCTTCCTGGCCATTCGGGCGCACCGCCACCAGGCGCTTGTCTTGCGACAGTTCGGCCAGCAATTGATTGCGCGCCTGCATCAGCGCTGCGTGACCCAGGTTGGCGCGGTCCTGCAGCATCAGATCGAAGCCGGTGGCATTGCCCAACTCCGACACCGCAGGCGGCGCGAACGCAAACACCTTGGCATCGCGGATACCGGCAAAAAATGCCCCGGCCCTGGCCGCCACGTCGGTGACGCTCTGGCCCTTGCCGGTGCGCTCGTCCCACGGCCGCAACTTGACGAAGGCAAAGCCCACGTTCTGGCCGCTACCGGCAAAACTGAAACCGGTCACGGCGAAGACACCGGCAACAGACTCCTTCTGGTCGACCAGGAAATGATGCTCCACCTGCTTGAGCACCTCGCTGGTGCGCGCGTTGGTGGCACCGGGCGGCAACTGCACCAGCACGAACAAGGTGCCCTGGTCTTCGTCCGGCAGGAATCCCACCGGCAATTTCATGAACCCGAACACCACCAAGGCCAGCAACGCCGCGTAGGCGAGCATGTAGCGCCAGCCCTTGCCAAGCATGTGCCGTACCACGCCCTGGTAGCCGGTGTTGCCGCGATCAAACAGGCGGTTGAACCAACCGAAGAACCCGGTGGTCGCCAGGCCGTGGCCCTTGTGCACCGGCTTGAGCAAGGTGGCGCACAAGGCCGGGGTCAGGATCATCGCCACCAGCACCGACAAGGTCATCGCCGAGACGATCGTGATCGAAAACTGCCGGTAGATCACACCGGTGGATCCGCTGAAAAACGCCATCGGGACGAACACCGCCGCCAGCACCAGCGCCACGCCGATCAACGCGCCGGAAATCTGGTCCATCGATTTCCGCGTGGCGTCCTTGGGCGACAACTGCTCCTCGCTCATCACGCGTTCGACGTTTTCCACCACCACGATGGCATCGTCCACCAGCAAACCGATCGCCAGCACCATCGCGAACATGGTCAGGGTATTGATGGTGAAACCGAACGCCGCAAGCACGCCGAAGGTGCCCAGCAGCACCACCGGCACCGCAATGGTCGGGATCAGGGTGGCGCGGAAGTTCTGCAGGAACAGGTACATCACCAGGAACACCAGCACCACCGCTTCCACCAGCGTGTGCACCACCTGTTCGATGGAGATGCGCACGAACGGCGTGGTGTCGTACGGCTTTTGCACCTTCATGCCGGGCGGGAAGAACTTTTCCTGCTCTTCCAGGCTCTTGTCGATCGCGCGCACCGTGTCCAGCGCATTGGCGCCGGTCGCCAGCTTGATCGCCAGACCGGCGGCCGGCTTGCCGTTGTAGCGGCCCACCGTGTTGTAGCTTTCGCTGCCCAGCTCGATGCGCGCCACATCGCCCAAGCGCACCTGCGAGCCATCGGACTGCGTGCGCAGCAGGATGTTTTCGAATTGCTCGGCGGTCTTCAGCCGGGTCTGTGCAGTGATGGTGGCGTTGAGCTGCTGGTTGGCCACCGCCGGCAACGCGCCCAACTGGCCGGCGGAAATCTGCGCGTTCTGCGCCTGGATCGCGTTGCGCACATCCACGGGCGTGAGGCTGAAATTGCTCAGCTTGTTGGGGTCCATCCACACCCGCATCGCGTACTGCGAACCGAACAAGGTGGTGTCGCCCACGCCTTCGACGCGGCTGATGGTTTCCTGCACGTTGGCAGCCACGTAATCGGACAGGTCCGAATCGCTCATGCTGCCGTCTTCGGACGTAAAGGCCAGCACGTTGAGGAAGTTGGTGGCCGACTTGGTCACCGTCACGCCCTGCTGCTGCACTTCCTGCGGCAACAACGGCGTGGCCAGCGACAACTTGTTCTGCACCTGCACCTGCGCGGTGTCCGGATCGGTGCCGTTTTCGAAGGTCAGGGTGATGGTCACCGCCCCGCTGGATTCGCTGGTAGACGCCATGTAGCTGAGGCGGTCCAGCCCCTTCATCTTCTGCTCGATGACCTGGGTGACGGTGTCTTCCAGCGTCTGCGCCGAGGCGCCCGGGTAGTTGGCGGTGATGGCGACTGCCGGCGGTGCGATGCTGGGGTATTGCGCGATCGGCAAGGTGGCGATGGACAGGATGCCGGCCAGCATCACGATGATGGCCAACACCCAGGCGAAGATCGGACGATCGATGAAGAAACGTGCCATGACGTGTGATCCCGCCTTAGTTGGCCGCACGCGGTGCGGTCGCGGCGGCAAGACCGGCAGCATTGCCGGCGGCGGGTGTGGCCTTGGGCTGCCACGGCACGGTCTTGACCACGATGCCATCGCGTGCGCGCGATGCGCCTTCGACGACCACCTGCTCGCCGGGCTTCAGGCCGCTGCGCACCAGCCACTGGTCGCCCACCGCGCGATCGGTCTCCAGCACCCGCAACTGCAGCTTTTGGTCGGCGCCGACGACAAAGGCCGTGGGTTTGCCCGCGCCGTTGCGCGAGACCGCCTGTTGCGGCACCAGCATGCCCTGCTCCTTGACGCCTTCCTGCAGCACCGCGCGCACGTACATGCCTGGCAACAGCTCGGCGTTCGGGTTGGGGAAGACCGCGCGCAGGGTGATCGAGCCGGTGTTCTGGTCGACGGTCACGTCGGAGAACGCCAGGTGCCCCTGCAACGGGTAGGTGCTGCCGTCTTCCAGCAACAGCGACACCTTGGCCGCACCGTCGCCGGCTTGTTCCAGATCGCCGCGCGCCATCGCCTGCCGCAGGCGCAACACCGCACTGCTGGGCTGGGTGACGTCGATGTAGATCGGGTCCAGCTGCTGGATGGTGGTCAGCGCCGTGGCCTGGTTGGCGGTCACCAGCGCACCCGGGGTCACGCTGGAGCGGCCGATGCGTCCGGAGATGGGTGCGTCGAGCCGCGCAAACGCCAGGTTGATGCGCGCGGTTTCCACGCTCGCCTTGCCGGCTGCCACGTCGGCCTTGGCCTGGCCTAGCGCGGCATCGGTGTCGTCGCCTTCCTGCTGGCTGATCGCCTTGATCTGCGCCAGTTCCTTGTAGCGCTCGGCCTTGAGCTGCGCGGTGCGCAGGGTCGCCTCGGCCTTGGCCAGGGACGCCTGCGCGCTGGCATAGCTGGCGCGGTACTGGGCCGGATCGATCTGGTACAGGGTCTGGCCAGCCTTGACGTCGCCGCCTTCGGTGAACTGGCGCGACTGGATGATGCCGCCCACCTGCGGACGAATTTCGGAGATCAGGTACGGAACAGTGCGCCCCGGCAATTCGGTGGTGAGCGTCACCGGTTGCTGCTTGACGGTCAGCACGCCCATTTCCGGAGTGCCTTCCTGCGGCGGCGGGCCTCCCGGTGGGCTGCCGCAGGCACTGAGCAGGGCGGTGGCGGCAACGGCAACAGCAACAGCAAGCAACGACAGGCGAAACGAGGCATGAGCACGCACGGGCAGTCTCCGCAGGAGGTGTGATGATTAAATCTAAACGGTACGGTTCGGTATCCTAATAAGCACATCCGTGGCCGTCAAGCATTTCTGCCCAGTCGGTATACTTATGAATTATTGGGAGAACCTGATGCGGGTCAGAACCGAAGAAAAACGCGAGGCCATCGTCCAGGCAGCCAGCGAGGTCTTCCTCGAGCTGGGCTTCGAGGGCGCGTCGATGTCGCAGATCGCCGCCCGCGTAGGCGGCTCCAAGCGCACGCTGTATGGCTACTTTCCGTCAAAGGAAGAGCTGTTCGTGGCCGTTGCCAAGGACATGTCCGACCGCTATTTCGACCCATTGCTGCATGCGCTTTCGCAAAGCAGCGGCCCGGTCGATGAGGCTCTGCAGCGCTTCGGCGAGGATGTGCTGACCTTCCTGTGCGCCCCGCCCAACATCACCAGCTGGCAGACCATCATCGGGGTATCCGGCAGATCGGCGGTCGGCGCACTATATTTCAGCGCCGGCCAGGAAGAAGGCATACAGCGCTTCGCCGAATACCTGCAGGCACAGGTGGATTGCGGCCTGCTCCATTGCCAAGACACCCTGCTTGCCGCCCACCAGTACGCGGCCTTGCTGGAATCGGAAACCTTGATGCCCTGCCTGTTTGGCGCACTCAAAGACCCCACGCCCGAGTTTCTGCGCGACGCGACGCGACGTGCGGTGCAGACGTTTCTGGCCGCGTATGGCGGCAAGGCAGGCAAGGCGGCGTGACGCCCTTTGCGACTTCACTGCATTGCACTGCGCCACGAGGCGCAGTGCGCGCATACGGACGCCAGGCCTGCAGTCCACTCAGGCGCCTAACTGCCCTGCCGCGCCGCTGGCTTGAGCGCAGCAGCATCATCACCGCATGACGCAACCGGGCAGCGAGGCTGCGCTGTACGGCCGGCACAGGAATGCTGCTGCAGCGATTGAACGGTGTTGCGCTTGCGCTTGAACACGTTGCCATCGCACGCATGTTGCCGCCCGGGCATTGCGCAACCAGCACCTTGGAACAGGCCGCGTCGAGGCACGACCTAGCGGCTGGTTACTCCGCCACTGCGCATTTCGCGCACAGGCCATGCACTTCCAGCGTCTGTGCCTGCGGCTGGAAACCCAGCGCCTTGGCGCGGGCTTCCAGTTGCGACACCACGTCGCGATCTTCCAGCTCCACCGCGCTGTGGCAGCGGTCGCAGATCAGGAACGGCACCGAATGCTGGGCGCTGTTGGGGTGGTGGCAGGCGACGAACGCATTGACCGATTCGAGCTTGTGCACGAAGCCGTTGGCCATCAGGAAATCCAGCGCGCGGTACACCGTGGGCGGGGCGTCGGCGCCGACGCCCTTGCCTTCGCGCACCCAGTCCAGCAGTTCATAGGCCTTGACCGGCTTGCCGGCGTCGGCGATCAGCCGCAGCACGTTCGCGCGGATCGGCGTCAGCCGCAGGCCGCGTTCGCTGCAGGCACGCTCCACCGCGCGCACGAAACCGTTGGCATCGTCGACGTGGTGATGCGGTGCAGTGCAGGCGAGATCTGGTGCGTGGGTGTGCTTGGTCATACAGGCTCCGGCGTCAGGCCGCTCCAATCTTGATGAGTGCCGCATCGATGCGTTTCAAGGCACCCTCGCGTCCGGCCAGGTACACCGTTTGCGAAATATCCGGGCTGACCTGGGTGCCGGTGATGGCCACGCGCAGCGGCTGGGCGATCTTGCCCATGCCCAGTTCCAGCGCGGCAGCAGCGTCGTGCAGCGCAGCCGAGACGTTTTCGACGCTCCACGCATCCACGGCAGCCAGCAGCTCGCGCGCCTTGCCCAGCGGCACCTCGGCGCCAAGCTTGAGGTGTTTCATCACCGCCGCTTCGTCATAGGTTTCCAGCGGCTGGTACCAGACCACGGCTTTTTCGGCCATTTCCTTCAAGGTCTGCACGCGCTCGCGCAAGGCCACCACCACATCGGCGGCGGCCGGGCCGGCGGCGATGTCCACACCGAGCTTGGCAAGCTGGTATTCCAACTGCGGGGCGATGCTGGCCGGGTCGTCGGTCTTCAGATAATGCTGATTGACCCAGCCGAGCTTGGCCATGTCCAGGCGCGCGGCCTTGGAATTGACGTCCTTGACGTCGAACAGGTCCAGCAATTCCTGCCGGGTGAACAGCTCCTGGTCGCCATGCGACCAGCCCAGGCGCGCCAGGTAATTGATCAGCGCATGCGGCAGATAGCCGGCGTCCTTGTACTGCATGACGTCGGCCGCGCCGGTGCGCTTGGACAGCTTGGCGCCCTGCTCGTCCAGGATCATCGGCATGTGCGCGAACCTGGGCACCGGTGCGCCCAGTGCTTCGTAGATATTGATCTGGCGCGGGGTGTTGTTGATGTGGTCGTCGCCGCGGATCACCTCGGTGATGCCCATGTCCCAGTCGTCCACCACCACCGCGAAGTTGTAGGTGGGGAAGCCGTCCGGGCGGAAGATCACCATGTCGTCGAGCTCGCTGTTGGCGATCTCGATGCGCCCCTTGATCAGGTCCTCGAACACCACCGTGCCGCCGACGGGATTCTTGAAGCGGATGACCCGGTTGGGGTCGTCGCGATACGGCAGGTTCTGCTCGCGGGCAGCGCCGTTGTAACGCGGCTTTTCCTGCTTGGCCATGGCGGCCTCGCGCATGGCGTCGAGTTCTTCGCGGGTTTCGTAGGCGTAATACGCCTTGCCCTGCGCGAGCAACTGCTCGGCAACCTCCTGGTAGCGCGCGATGCGCTGGGTCTGGTAGATCGGGCCTTCGTCGTAGCCCAGGCCCAGCCAGTCCATCGCTTCCAGGATGGCGTCGATGGCCGCCTGGGTGCTGCGCTCGCGGTCGGTGTCTTCGATGCGCAGCACGAACTGCCCGCCGCGGTGACGTGCCTCCAGCCAGCAATACAGGGCGGTGCGGGCGCCGCCGATGTGCAGGTAACCGGTGGGACTGGGGGCGAAACGGGTGCGGCAGGTCATGGAGCGCTCGGCGGACGGGAGTCGGCCGATTTTACCTTGCGCGGCGTGGCCCTGCCCGGCCCGTGGCTCAGCGGTTGCGCAGCAGGTCGCCGTACACCACGCAATCGCCGCCGCTGCGTGCCGTGCCCGGGGCGTCGTACAGCACCAGCCAGGTGGGAATCTTGCCGGCCAGGTGCCTGGGCAGGTTGCAGATGGCCTCGGCGCGGTCGCAATCCTTGCCATGCGGCAGCACTGCCGATTCCAGCAGGTCGTGCTGAAAGCGCACCGGTGCGCGGTTGGCGGCCAGCACGGTGCGCGCATCCGGCCATTTGAACAGGCGAATCTCGCCATTCAGCACCATTGTCGGCCCGGCGAGCAGGTACAGATCGTCGCCGGAATAATGCAGGTCGCGAATGCCCAGCCCGCCCAATTGCAGGAAGTGCTTGCGCAGCAGGGTGCCGTCTTCGTCCAGCGGTGCCAGGCGCAGATGGTCGCCATGCGCTTCCACCTGGATCTCCAGCATTGCCGACCAGCCACGCAGCACCGGCCCACGCAGGCCCAGCAGCAAGCGCTGGCCATCGACCACGATGCCTTCGATATCGAAGCCGTTGTCCTTGCCGGGAATCTTCAGGAACGGGCCGAAATGCGGGTCGTCGGCCAGCAGGTCGGTGAGTTGGTTGTGCTTGGCATCGCCCTTGAGGCGAAGTGCGCGGCGGCCGTCGGCGGCTTGGCGTACCAGCTGCGGGCTGCCGTCTTGCGCCTGCTCGATCGGCAGGCAGGCAAGCAAGCGGCGGTTGCCATCGAGCTTCAACTTGGTCAGGCGTTTCGCGTTTTCGGCGTCGTCGCGGCCGCGCTTGGCGTTCTTGCGCTTGCTGCCGTGCGAACCGACGACCCACAAGAATCCGTCCGACAGGCCCATGCCCTCCAGGTCGGCTTCCTCGCCGTCTTCGCCCGGCAGATCCAGCAGGTCAGCCAACGGAAAGCTCTGCCCTTCGCCGAAGCGCAGCGTCTCGCGCCGTACCGGATCGAGCTTGCGCAGCCGATCCACCGCGCAGGCTTCGTCGCCGGCCACCCACAGCCAATCGTCGGTGAAGGCGGCGCCGGACAGATTGCTGTGCACCAGCGCACCGGGCGCGAATTCGAGCCTGACGCTATGCGGAATCAGGGTTTTCTTGGCCATGGGCACCTAGGATGAGGGATCAACCGAACGCGGCCAGCTTGGCACGCACCACATCGGCCGCCAACTGCCCCGGCCAATCGCGGTCGTTGGCCACCTGCGCCTGCGCGCGGCTGGCCTCGAACGCCGCAAAGTCCAACTCGGCCAGTGCCCACACCGTCTCGCCCTGGGTCTGCGCCAGCACGCCGTCGGCGGGGAAGCCGACATCCATCGGCGCAAACACCGCCGCCTCGCCGGTATTGATGTCCAACGCCGGGCTCCACGGCGCTTGGCCTGCAGTCACCGATTGCGCGACGAACACGCGGTTTTCCAGCGCGCGCGCCAGGCAGCCGATGCGCACGCGCATGGCGCCGGCGGCGGTGTCGGTGCAGCTGGGCACGATCAACAACCGTGCACCGGCCTCGTATTGCGCACGCACCGGCAGCGGGAACTCGCTGTCGTAGCAGATCGCGATCGCGGCGCGAATGCCGTCCAGTTCGAACACCTTCAGTTCCTCGCCCGGCTCGATCAGCCCGGTGGCCTTTTCGAAACCGGTGAGCTGCAACTTGTCCTGCCAGCCGTGCAGGCCCTCCGGGGTGAACCAGTCGCTGCGATTGCGGTAGCGGCCGTGCCCCAGATCCAGCAGAAAACTGCCGGCAATCAGGTGCAGCCGATGTTCCCGCGCCAGGTCGGCAAACAGTTCCAGCCACGGCGCGCGCAGCGCCTGGATGGCCGCCAGCGATTCGGGCAGGCCGGCAGAAATCTGCGTGTCGAACGTTGCGCCCAGTTCCAGCGACAGATATTCGGGCAGCACCACCACCCGCGCACCGGCAGCGGCGGCTTCGGCGATCAGGGCCGACTGGCGCGCCGCAAACGCGGCGAAGTCGACTGGCTTGCCGATGGGGTATTTGGCAACGGCAATTTTCATCTGGTGGCCTTTGGGGTGTTGGATCGAAGCGGCGAAGCAATCAGACCAGCTCGCCAACGCATTGTGCAGCGATCTTGCAGACCGCTCGTGATGCTTGTCGGTGGCTGTAGGGCGCTGGCCGCGCTCACTGCGACAACGCACGTGTCCACACAACCAAGCTGTGGTCGATCTCGCCATGTTGCAACTCCGCCCACTGCAGGTGCACGCGCATGCCCGGCTGCGGGGCGTAGCCACGTTTGCGCCAGAACGCATCGTTGGGACGGTAATCGGCTGGTTGGCGCGGGTCGTCGGGCGCGCGTTCCACCGAACAGAACGCGGTCGATGCAAAGCGGCCCAACGCGCGTGCATGCGCTTCGCGCCGGTCGAAAAATGCATGACCGATACGCTGCCCGCGATACGCCGGCAGCAGCACCGATTCGCCGAAATAGAACACGCCGGCCGGATCGATGCCTGCCGCACGGAACGGTGCGTGGAACGCGTCGCTGTCATCGAGCAGCGGCAAACCGGTCGATGCACCGATCACCGCATCGCCATCGCGCGCCAGCACGAAGACGCTGTCCGGCGATGCCGCATAGGCCGCCAGATAGTCGCGCTCGTATGCGGCATCGCCTTGGTACAGATACGGCCATGCGCCGAACACGCTGATGCGCAGCTGCGCCACTGCATCCAGATGCGGCAGCACCTGCGTGCCGCGCACCGTTTCCACCATTAACGAGGAGCCAGCCATGCCGCCATGGTAAGCCAGCAAGGCGTGGCTGCAATGCGATGCTTCAACGCAGCCAATGACCATGGTTCGAAATGCAGGTCTGCGGTTGTTGCCACAGCAACCACACCGCCGCTTCGTCGGTGGCCAGCAGTACCCCGAGCAGCGCATCGGTGCTGCGTGCCCAGTAGCTGCCATTGCTCAGCCGTTGCCACGGCCCATAGCTGTGTGCCCGGGCGTGGCCGGTACGGGTGTGCTGCTGCGCTGCCGCCTGCAGGAACGCATGCCCGCCGCTGCGCAGTTGCTGCGCGGTGCGTGCGTGCAGCTGCAGGCCCACCACCCCGCGGCGCCTGTCGCGGTTTAGCGGCAAGGCCGACAGCGCCGAGCTCTCCCAAACGTGCGGCAGCGCTGCGGGAAGCAGCGCCACCGTGTCGATACCGGCGGGCAGCAAACGCTGCGCGCGCCGGTGCAAGTGTGCCTGCGTCAGCATGCCGGGCTCAGCGCAGGCTATTGCCAAGCTCGTACCAATCGAGCTTGCGGGTGACCCACATGATGCTGGCCAGGATGCCGAACAGCAGCAACGATCCCATCAGCAGCGCGTTGTCCTCGGAGATCAACAGGCTGTAAAGCACCGCGTACAAGGCGGTGAGCATCACCGAGAAGCCAGCCGCACGGACCCAACTGCGCAACACGCCGGACAGATAGAAGAACTGCAGGCCGATACACGCCGCCGCCGACACCAGATAGGCCTGCCAGAACGCGATGTGTTCGGAAAGGCTGAGCAACAGCAGGAAGAAGATCGCCAGCGCCAGGCCCACCAGCAGGTACTGCAACGGATGGATGGGCAGGCGCTTGATCAGCTCGAACAGCACGAAGGCCACGAAGGTCAGCACCACGAACAAGATGCCGTACTTGCTGGCGCGGTCGGCCTGGGTATACACGTCCACCGGGTCGACCAGGCGCACTTCCAGCGTATCCAGCGCCGCATGGCTGGACTGCAACTGGGTCTGCGCACCGGTGGCCAGCGACGACAGCGACCAGCTCGCATCGAAGCCCTTCGGCCCGATGCTCGGCACATTCGGCAGGAAGCGGCCGCCGAAGGACGGGTGCTGCCAGTCCGAGCGCAGGGCGATGTCGTTGTTGTCGGCGATCGGCGCGATGGCCAGCCGGCGCGTGCCGTCCAGCACGAACTGCATGTCCACCACGTTGCCGTCCTGCAGCCGGCCGGCGAGCGGGTCGGCCAGCGGACCCAGTTGGGCGTGGATGCCGGCCGAACGGTCGGCCAGTGCGCCTGCGCCGCTCTCCAGCGCCAGCGCGCGACCATCGACCTGCAAGCGCGGCGTGCCGACCAAGCCGCGCACGTCGGAAATACCGATTGCCAGATACGGCTGGCCATACACACGGGTCGGCGCAGCCGCGTAGTCGAAGGGGTCGTACTCGGCATGCAAGGTGGCCTTCCAGGAATACACCTGCACGCGGTACAAGCCCACCTCGCGCACCGAGGGCACCATTTCGCCGCTGAGTTTCAGGCGACGCGGCGTTTGCAGCAGCGTACCTTCGCGCTTGCGCCAGACCTTGCGCTGGTTGCCCTGCTCGTCCGGCTCGGTGACCTGCACGTCTTCGGTATACGGCAGCACCCGCACCGGCGCGATGAACTGCTGCTCGCCGGCCTTGCTCTGCGCTACCCGCTCCACCGCCTCGTCGCGGTAGCGCGCCCGGTCCTGCACCGCGCCACGGATCAGGAGCAGCGGAATCAACAACAGCAGGATCAGCCCGCCGATGGTGGCGAACCGCAACAACAGTTTCAGGGATTTCATCGGCCATCCTCATCTTGGGAGGTGGCCAGGGTGCGCTGCGCCGGTGTCGGCGGTTTGAGGCGAATTTGAAGCGAATGTGAAGTGGGCAACCCGGACATCCGGCGACCGGCACTGTGACGCATTGACGAAATGCGGCTTTCAACGCTCCAAAGTGCCACCCCTGCCCAAAACGAGCTTCCGTTTGATCGGCAGCACTTCGCCTGGCCGCCGCACGCAGCGACTTCACGCGTAACGATGCACGGGCAGGTGCGCAGCCCCGAATCCCTCCTTTCATCTGATCGCAGCTTCCAGTTCGCCGCGCTTCGATGAGGTCTCGAGCCGCACGCATTGCATCAGCGCTGCCGTGGCCGCACGCCCACTCGGCAGTGATTTGGCAACTGCGCACGACTGCATTCCTCTCTTAACCTGGAGCTGCCTTCCATGAACTCGCACCGTTCGCTCGCCCTTTGCCTGCTCGCCGCCCTGAGCCTGACCGCCGCCACCGCGCAGGCGGCAGTGCACGGCATGGGCCTGAAGCCTTCGTCGTTGATGCAGCCGGTCACCCCGCTGTTCGGTACCGCGAGCGTGAGCACACCGCTGCCTGCCAGAGTCGACCTGACTGCATGGGCGATCACGCCGGGCGACCAGGGCCAGGTCGATGCCTGCGTGTCATGGGCGACCGCTCACACCCTGACCGGTTGGTATGCCAACGCCAACAGACAGGCCCAGACGCGCTTTGCCCCGATGTACCTGTACAGCCAGGTCAACGGCGGCGTGGATGAAGGCTCTACCCTGGAAGCGCCGCTGCAGGTCGCGCTTGCGCAGGGCATCGACACCGAGCAGCACTATTCGTGGGGCAACTACGATTGGAAACACCAACCCACTGCCGCCGACAGGGCCAACGCTGCCAGGAACCCGACGCCGTATCGCCATTACACCGTGCTGTATTCGGGCAGGGGGAATGGGGGAAGCGCCCTGATCCAACAGATCAAGCTCGCCCTTGCCTCTTCCACGCCGGTGGCGATCGGCTTCTATGTGCGCCAGGGCTTTGAAGACCTGACAGCCCAAAATCAGGTCGATTACGACACCACGACGCCGATCCTGGGCGGGCATGCGGTCATCGCGCTGGGCTACGACAGCGAAGGACTGATCGTGGAAAACAGCTGGGGCACCGCATGGGGCAACAAAGGCTTCGGCAAACTGTCCTGGTCGGTGGTCGCCAAGGATGTGATCGGCGCCGAGGTGGTGTACTAGCACGACGCGGCCACGCGCCGTACGCTGAGTGATGCAGGCGCGGCATGTGCCCTGGCGCATGCCGCCGCCTTGAACGCGCGGCTGCCACCGGCGCCAGCCAACCGCGACAACGGCCTGCAGCGACTCAGCCGATCGGCAGGCGCAACACCGCACGCGCACCGCCACCATCGCGGTTGCCCAGCATCACGTCCCCGCCATGCAGGCGCGCAACCTCGCGCACGAACGGCAAGCCGAGACCGGAGCTGCGCTGGCCGGTCTGCGGGCGTGCCAGCGAATAGAACCGCTCGAAGACGCGCTCGAGCGCGTAATCCGGCACGCCACTGCCGCGGTCTTCAACCAGCAACTCCCAGTGTCCGTCGCGCAGCCGCGCCTGCAGGCGCACATGGCTGTCTTGCGTCGAAAACGCGATGGCGTTTTCGAGCAGATTGATCAGTGCCTGCCTGAGCAGAAACCCATCGCCCAGTACGTGGTGATCGCCTGGCGCGCCAGCCCCTGCGTCCACCTCCACGGTGATGCCCGCCGCCGCTGCACGCAGCGCCACCGCGTCCGCCGCAGCCTGCAGCAGCCCATCAATACCGATGGGCTCGCGCTTCTGCAGCCAGCCGTGCTGCTCCACCTCGGCCAGTGCCAGCAGCTTGTCGATGGTTTCGGTGAGCCGGTGTTCCTGCGCGCGGATGGTGGCAACGAAGTGCTGGCGGTCGGCCTCCGGCATTGGCTCGGCCAACAACTCCGAGGCACCGCGAATGGCCGCCAGCGGGCTTTTCATCTCGTGCGTCAGCGACTGCACGTACCGCTCCACGTAGGCCTTGCCTTCCAGCTTGCGACGCATGCTCTCCAGCGCCTGGCCCAGATCGCCGATTTCATCGCCACGCGGTTCGGGCGGCGGTACCGGGATGCCGGCGCTCACCGCCTGCGCATAGCGATTGAGCCGGCCGATGCCACGCATCAACCACCAGGTCATCAAAATGCCGATCAACGCGGAAATGCCGATCAACCAGGCGCCGCGCTGCAGGATGTTGCGCTGGCTGGCTTCGATAAACGGGTCGATGCTGCGATTGGGCTGCGCCAGGGTCAGCACGCCGATCAGTTTGCCGGGGTCGTCCGGTGCGTAGATCGGCGCGGCCACATGCATCACCGTGGCGGCAGGGTCGCCATCGATGTCCGGGCTGGAACGCGCGCCATATTCGCCGCGCAGCGTGCGGTAGACATCGTTCCAGCGCGAATTGTCGCGGCCCACGTCGCGGCCCAGCGAATCGAACACCGCCACGCCGCGCGCATCGGTGACGGTCACGCGGTAATCCACCGTGTTCTTGCGAAAGCGCCATACCCACGCCTTGGGGTCGCGCTGCTGGGCCCTGGCCACGTTGCGCGCGAAGCGGCCATCGGCAAGCGTGCCGGCAGCCAACTCGCCACTGGCCATTTCCGCCAGCACATTGGCCGCATCCACCAGCGTGGATTCCATCGCCTGGCGCACCCCTGGCTTGACCTCGTTGACGAACACGCGCATCACGAAGAACGCGGCCAGGCCCACGATCAGGAAGAAGCCCAGGAACAGCTTGAGACCAAGCCGCATGTCAGCCCGCGGCCTCGCTCAGTTCACCACATGCGTGCCGGCGCATGCCTATACCTCCAGCGCGTAGCCAAGGCCACGGTGGGTGCGGATCGGGTCGGCCGGCACGCCGGCCAGGCGCAGCTTGCCGCGCAGCGTCTTGATATGGGTGTCGACGGTGCGATCGGCACTGTCGGCGCTGGCGTCCCAACCGCGGTCCATCAGCTGCGCACGGCTCAGGATCGCACCGGGGCGTTGCAGCAACGCTGCCAGCAGCGCGTATTCGTAGCGTGTCAGCGGCAGCAGGGTCTCGCCATAGCGGATGCGGCTGCCCTCGCGGTCGATCGCAAACGCGCCGTGCGGCTGCCAGCCCGATTCGGCCGGCGTGCCGGCATGGCGTCGGCGCAGGCGCGCACGCACGCGCGCCACCAGCTCGCGCGGCGAGAACGGCTTGGCCATGTAATCGTCGGCGCCCAGCTCCAGGCCGAGCACGCGGTCGATCTCGTCGTTGCGCGCGGTCAGGAAGATCACCGGCACCTGGCTGAAACTGCGCAACGTGCGGCACACCTCGAACCCGTTGATGTCCGGCAGGCCCACATCGAGGACCACCACATCGGCCGGATCGGCGCGCAGACGCGTCAGCGCATCGCGGCCCAGCAGGCAATGCTCAGGCGCATAGCCCTCGCTGCGTAGTGCGTAGAGCACGGTATCGGCAATGGCGGCTTCGTCTTCGACGACGAGCACGCGGGCGGCAGACTCGGACATGCCGCGCAGCATACCGGCATGCGGGCACGGCCTACAGGTCGAGGTGGTCCACGCATGGCGTGGCACGACATGCGCACACGCCGCATTGCTCGCGGCATCGCGCGGCCTCTGGATGTCGCCACCGTGCGCTTGCGCTGCGTCGCCCGCAATGGGCGGCAACAAATCGCGCCGCAGCCTCTACACTGCCGTGATGAACTATCGCCACGCCTTCCATGCCGGCAACCATGCCGACGTGCTCAAGCACATCGCCCTGCTTGCCCTGATCGACACCCTCAAGCGCAAGGACACCCCGTTCTTCGTGCTCGACACGCACGCCGGGCGCGGCCGCTACCAACTCGGGGGCGAAGAGAGCCGCAAGACCAACGAGGCCGATGCCGGCGTGATGCGGCTGATGGCAGAGGCCAGCTTGCCCGAGGTGGTCGAGCGCTATCTGCGCGCGGTACAGGCCGACAACCAAGCCGTCGCCCGCCCCGCCACGCCCGGCCAGAAGCCCACCCGCCCGACCGCCGGCATCCAGCTCAACCACTACCCCGGCTCGCCGCTGCTGGCTGCGCAAGCACTGCGCGAGCAGGACCGCATGGCATGTTGCGAACTGCAGCCCGACGAAGCCGAGGCGCTCAAGGCCCTGTTCGCCAGGGACAGCCGGGTACGCGTGCACGCCGGCGACGGCTACGCGGCCATCCGCGCCTTCCTGCCGCCACGGGCTGGCGAAACCAAGATCGGCCGTGGGCTGGTGTTGATCGACCCGCCCTACGAATCGCAGGACGCCGAATACCCGCAGATCATCCATAGCGTGCGCGAAGCGTTGGCGCGCTGGCCGCAGGCGATCTGCATGGTGTGGTACCCGATCAAGCTGCGCCGCAGCCTGCAGCCGTTCATGCGCAAGGCCGCCGCGTTGCCGGCCAAGTCGGTGCTGGTCGCCGAGCTGCAGGTGCGCCCGGACGACTCGCCGCTGCGCCTGACCGGCAGCGGGCTGCTGATCGTCAACGCGCCCTGGCAGTTCGACCAGATGCTGGCGCCGGCGTTGCCGGTGCTCAAGCAGCATCTGGGCGAGCCCGGCGCCTCGACCCGGCTGGAGTGGCTGCGCCAGGACGGCTGAGCCGGCAGGCGCGTTTGCCTACCATCACGGTGGGTAGCCCGGCGGCGTCGTTGCACCGCTGCAATGGCCCGCGCCACGCGCACCGCGTCGGCAACGCGGCAGGTGCCGCGAGCACCTCCAGCGCAGCGTAAACAAACGGGCGCTGCGCCGGATGCCCATGTCCCAGCAAGGCCGGGCCGGGCGACCAATGCCTTCCGGCGGCCCCGCGGCGTCCACTCGGCTGCCACAGTGCGCGCCCCATCACGCTCACGACCGGCTCACGGCTCCGCTCGTTACAGTTGTGTGAGAAGCACTGCCACCTCCTGTCGGCCCCCGGCGGCACACCGGATTCATTCACGGTTGCGCGCCGGGCTGGTGCCAGAATCTTCCGATCTTTAAGGAACACCGGTCATGGCCATTCGCAATCGCATGCCTCCCTGGCATGAAAACTTCAGCCTGCCCAATGGCCGCACCCTTCTGCTTCGCCCGATCCGTCCCGAGGATGGTCCGCCGCTGCAGGGAGCCTTCAGCCTGTTGGGACCGGAGGAAATTCGCGCGCGCTTTGTGCGCTCCTCCACCGAAATCACCCCGGAGATGGTGCAGCGCCTGACCCATCCCAACCCCAAGAGCGAGATCGTGCTGGTCGCTGCCGAGCAACTGCCGCCCGGCGAAGCGCTGGTCGGCGCGGTCGCGCGCGCCGCACTGGTGCCGGGCACCCGCCAGGCCGAATACACCATCCTGGTCAGCAGCTTCGTCGCCGGCCAGGGGCTGGGACGGCAGCTGATGCGCAAGTTGGTCAAGTGGGCACGGCGCAAGTACCTGGACTGCCTGTTCGGCGATGTGCTGCAAAGCAATGTGCCGATGCTGCAGTTGGCAGAATCGCTGGGCTTCAAGCCGCAGGCGCATCCGGAGTCGCCGGAGCTGGTGCGGATGGTGTTGGAGCTGGATGCTTGAGGGGCCGGGATACGGGATACGGGATACGGGATTTGGGATTCGTAAAAGCAGATCGCGGCTGCTTTGCGTGATCGGGGCTTGGGTCTTGCTTCATCACGGAGAGCCACCGTTGCGCGGCGGCCTGATGTTCTCGACGGTAAGCTGCAAGACCCCCGAAAGGATCGGCACACTGGCTGACACCTAAGGCCACTTACGGATCCTTCCCCTCGCCGCTTGCAGGATCCTGGGGTGGCATGGGTGCCACGCTTCATCCGCGCACGCCGCTTCCCGAAGGTAGACAGCCCGACGTTTCGCCATTGAAAGCTGCCACAACCGTCGAGAGTGTTGCCGTGCCGACGGGAGCGCTGTGTCTGGCTCATACCCAGGCGCCACGTAAAACCGTCTGCTGTGGTGTCCTCGCCGCTTGCGGGACCGTGTGACGGCATGGATGCCGCCACCGAGCCTGCAGATACAGATTCATGGCGTGTCCCGCAAGCGGTAAGGGTCGCGCGCACTCGACCGAGTGGGGTCTTTGCCTCGCGAGCGTGCGCATGACTTGCACCCGCGTACCCAACCCCATGACCCGCAGTGCACATCCGGGCGGGTGGCCCACCACCAGCTTTCACACCAGATGGACCGGCCGCAGCGGGGGCTCTGATAAAATCGCCGGCTGATGCCGTCGCCTACCTTCCCCTCCCCGCCGCTGCCCAAGTCTGGCCAGCTCCGCGCCTACTGGCGCGCTCCGTCCTCTCCGACTGCGCTGGCCTGGTCGATTGCGCGGGCAGCCGAAGCGCATGCCGGCCCGTTGCTGGTCATCGCACGCGATAACCAGAGCGCGCACCAGATCGAAGCCGATCTGCACGCCTTGCTCGGCGAACAGGCGGCGCTGCCGGTGGTGCCGTTTCCCGATTGGGAAACCCTGCCCTACGACCAGTTCAGCCCGCATCCGGAAATCATCAGCCAGCGGCTGGCCGCCCTGCACCGCCTGCCCGGCCTGACCCGCGGCGTGGTGATCGTGCCGGTGCAGACCTTGCTGCAGCAGCTGGCGCCGCTGAGCTACATCGTCGGCGGCAGCTTCGATCTCACCGTTGGCCAGCGGCTGGATCTGGATGCGGAAAAGCGTCGCCTGGAAAGCGCCGGCTACCGCAATGTGCCGCAGGTGATGGACCCGGGCGATTTCGCGGTGCGCGGGGGCCTGCTGGATGTGTTTCCGATGGGCGCGGACACGCCATTGCGCGTCGAGCTGCTGGATGAGGACATCGATTCGATCCGCGTGTTCGACCCGGAATCGCAGCGCTCGCTGGACAAGGTGGACGCGGTCAAGATGCTGCCGGGCCGCGAAGTGCCGATGGACGATGCCAGCGTGGAGCGCGTGCTGGCCTGCCTGCGCGAACGCTTCGACGTGGATACCCGGCGCAGCGCGCTGTACCAGGACCTGAAATCCGGGCTGGCGCCATCGGGCATCGAGTATTACCTGCCGATGTTCTTCGCCAAGACCGCAACGCTGTTCGATTACCTGGACAAGCGCGTGCTGCCGGTGATCGCCACCGGCGTGTCCAATGCCGCCGACGCCTTCTGGGCCCAGGCGCAGAACCGCTACGAACAGCGCCGCCACGATGTGGAGCGCCCGCTGCTGCCGCCGGACGAGCTATACCAATCGCCGGATGCACTGCGCGAGCGGCTCAACAAGCTGGCGCGTATCGAAGTATGGGCCAGCGATCATGCGCGCATCGATGAGGCCGCCCCGCTCGGCGACCAACCGTTGCCGCCGCTGCCGGTGGCCGCAAAGGACGCGCCGGCCGGCCAGGCGCTGGCGACGTTCCTGAGCCATTATCCGGGCCGCGTGCTGATCGCTGCCGATTCGGCCGGCCGCCGCGAAGCCTTGATGGAAGTGCTGGCCGCCGCGCAGTTGAAACCGGAGCTGGTCGCCGATGTGCCGGCGTTCCTGGCGGGCACGCTGCGTTTTGCCATCACCGTGGCGCCGCTGGAGGACGGCTTTGCGCTGGATCAACCGCAGATTGCGCTGCTGACCGAGCGCCAGCTGTTCCCGGAGCGGGCCAATCAGCCGCGCCGCACGCGTCGGGTCGGACGCGAGCCGGAAGCGATCATCCGCGACCTGGGCGAACTGTCCGAAGGCGCGCCGATTGTGCACGAGGATCACGGCGTGGGCCGTTACCGCGGGCTGATCGTGCTCGATGCCGGCGGCATGCCCGGCGAGTTCCTGGAGATCGAATACGCCAAGGGCGACCGGCTCTATGTGCCGGTGGCGCAGTTGCACCTGATCAGCCGATATTCCGGCGCCTCGGCCGAGACCGCGCCGCTGCATTCGTTGGGCGGCGAGCAGTGGACCCGTGCCAAGCGCAAGGCTGCCGAGAAGGTGCGCGACGTGGCTGCCGAACTGCTGGAGATCCAGGCACGTCGCCGTGCACGCGCCGGCCTGGCGTTGCAGGTGGACCGCGCAATGTACGAGCCGTTCGCGGCCGGATTTCCGTTTGAGGAAACCGGCGACCAGTTGGCCGCCATCGATGCGACGCTGCGCGATCTGGGCAGCAGCCAACCGATGGACCGCGTGGTGTGCGGCGACGTGGGCTTCGGCAAGACCGAAGTTGCGGTGCGTGCGGCGTTTGCCGCCGCCAGCGCCGGCAAACAGGTCGCCGTGCTGGTGCCGACCACATTGCTGGCCGAACAGCACTACCGCAATTTCCGCGACCGCTTCGCCGATTACCCGATGAAGGTGGAAGTGCTGTCGCGCTTCAAGAGCACCAAGGAAATCAAGGCCGAACTGGAGAAGGTCGCCAGCGGCGAGATCGACGTGATTATCGGCACGCACCGCTTGTTGCAGCCGGATGTGAAGTTCAAGGATCTCGGCCTGGTCGTGGTCGACGAAGAACAGCGCTTCGGCGTGCGCCAGAAGGAAGCGCTCAAGGCGATGCGTGCCAATGTGCACCTGCTCACGCTCACCGCCACGCCCATCCCGCGCACGCTCAACATGGCCATGGCCGGCCTGCGCGATCTGTCGATCATCGCCACCCCGCCGCCGAACCGCCTGGCGGTGCAGACCTTCATTACTGCCTGGGACAATACGCTGCTGCGCGAAGCCTTCCAGCGCGAACTCAGTCGCGGTGGTCAGCTGTATTTCCTGCATAACGATGTGGAAAGCATCGTGCGCATGCAGCGCGATCTGTCGGAACTGGTGCCGGAAGCGCGCATTGGTATCGCGCATGGGCAGATGCCCGAGCGCGAGCTGGAACGGGTGATGCTGGATTTCCAGAAGCAGCGCTTCAACGTGTTGCTGTCGACCACGATCATCGAATCGGGCATCGACATTCCCAATGCCAACACCATCATCATCAACCGCGCCGATCGCTTTGGCCTGGCGCAGTTGCACCAGTTGCGCGGCCGCGTGGGTCGCTCGCATCACCGCGCCTATGCGTACCTGGTGGTGCCGGATCGCCGCTCGATGACCTCCGATGCGGAAAAGCGCCTGGAAGCGATTGCCTCGATGGACGAGCTCGGCGCCGGCTTCACCCTGGCCACGCACGACCTGGAAATCCGCGGCGCCGGCGAATTGCTGGGCGAAGACCAGAGCGGCCAGATGGCCGAGGTCGGTTTCAGCCTCTACACCGAACTGCTCGAGCGCGCAGTGCGCAGCATCCGCCAGGGCAAGCTGCCTGACCTGGATGCCGGCGAAGAAGTGCGCGGTGCCGACGTCGAACTGCACGTGGCCTCGCTGATTCCCGAGGATTATCTGCCCGACGTGCACACGCGCCTGACCTTGTACAAGCGCATTTCCAGCGCACGCGACCCCGATGCGCTGCGCGAACTGCAGGTGGAGATGATCGACCGCTTCGGTCTGCTGCCGGACCCGGTCAAGCATCTGTTTGCCATCGCCGAGCTCAAGCTGCAGGCCAATGCGCTGGGCGTGCGCAAGCTGGACCTGGGCGAAAACGGCGGGCGGCTGGTGTTCGAGGCCAAGCCGGCGATCGACCCGATGACCATCATCCAGATGATCCAGAAACAGCCGAAGATCTACACGATGGATGGCCCGGACAAGTTGCGCATCAAACTGCCGATGCCCGAAGGCGCCGACCGTTTCAATGCGGCACGCGGCCTGTTGGCGGCATTGTCACCGGGCTGAAGCGCTGCGGCGCCGGCAAGCGGCGACCGCACCGAGCACGATCACCACGTATAAAACGCGACCAGGCAGGCGGGCAATCCACCGCCTGGTCGCATTTGCCCGTCATGACTACCGCAGCAGGCGCGCCGCGCATCCGGTTTGGATAAAAGCGCCCGCCGGTGCTTCACGCGCGCGAAGCCGGGGCGTCACCTGCAACGCCGTGCCGGAACGGGGCGAACTGTCCGACGGGACAGGCTCGAACAGTCCCCCTGAGCCTGCTTCCGACAAAGCTGAGCAATTAATCCACAGGCGGTGACGGGTTTCGCAAATCCGTCATTGCGCTGAATTTTGCCTAAATATTTCCAAAAGGCGCCGATACCTGCATAGACCGGCATGGCCCGTGTGCAGCGCTGCTCACACCCGTCCAGGCCGTTGCGACCTTCCCAGGCCATGGTACGCACCCGTGCGCCATCGCACCGCTTGAGGCACCAATGAACACGCCACTGTCCGATCTACCCGCGCCGCTGACCCTTGCCCTGGAGGGCGAGATGACCATTCGTCGCGCGGCCGAGCTCAAGCCGTTGCTGCAGCCGGCCTTGCTGCATCCGGGTGGATTGCATCTGGACCTGGCCGCCGTCAGCGAGATCGATACCACCGGCCTGCAATTGTTGCTGGCCACCAAGCAGGCGATCCAGGCCGATGGCCGGCCGTTTTCGTTGACCGATTCCAGCCGTGCGGTGGTCGATGTCATCGAGCTGCTCGGCCTGCTCGAGGCCCTGTACCCGCATGCGGTTGCAGGCCTGGGCGAACGAATTCACTAACGGACTGGTGACGCGCGCATGGACATGAACCAGCTGATGCAGACCTTCCTGGCCGAGAGCCGGGACCTGCTCGAAGACATGGAACGTCATCTGCTCGAAGCCGAGCGCGGCGAACCGTCGCCGGATGCGGTTAATGCCATCTTCCGCGCCGCGCACACCATCAAGGGCTCCGGCGGCCTGTTCGACCTGCCGCAGCTGGTCGGCTTCACCCATGTGGTGGAGAGCGTGCTGGATCTGGTACGCGACGAAGCGCTGAGCTTGAGCTCGGAACTGATCGGGCTGCTGCTGGTGTGCTGCGACCATATCCATGCCTTGGTGGAAACCGCCGCAGACCCGAGCCACGCCGACCCGGTCGCACTGGCCGCCGAAGCCGAACCGCTGCTGGCGCAATTGCAGACGTATCTGCAACGCAGCGCCTGCGGCGTCACTGCAGCCGCGGTTGCGCAAGGCGCACCGGAAAAGCAGAGTGGTTACTGGCGGATCACCCTGAAACTGTTCGCCGACGCACTGCGCTTCGGCAATTCGCCGCTCAAGCTGATTCGCAACCTGCGCAGCCTGGGCTCGGTCGAATCGATCACCACCGATATCAGCCAGCTGCCGGCATTCGACGACCTCGATCCGGAAGCCAACTACCTGGGCTTCCAGATCCTGCTGCGCAGCGATGCCGACCGCGCCGCCATCGAAGAGGTGTTCGAATTCGTCCGCGAAGATTGCGATCTGGAGATCGTGTCGGTTCCGGCGCCATCCGACGCCGCTGAATTGCTCAGCGCCGAAGCGGCAGCCAGCCCCACGCCGAACAAGCCGCTTGCTGCAGTACCCAGCGCCGCTTCGGCCCCAGGCCGTGCCGCGCCGGACGCTGCCGCGCGCAGCGCCGACGCGCGTTCCATCCGCGTGGATGCCGACAAGCTCGATCGCATGATCGATCTGGTCGGCGAACTCATCATCGCCGTGTCCAGCACGAGTGCCAATGCGCAACGCACCGGCGATGCGCAGTTGCTGGAATCGGCCTCGATCCTGGCTGGCCTGGTCGAAGACGTGCGCGAAAGCGCGTTGCAGCTGCGCATGGTCAAGATCGGCGGCACCTTCAGCCGCTTCCAGCGCGTGGTGCACGACGTGGCGCGCGAACTGGGCAAGGACATCGCGCTGGTGGTGGCAGGCGAAGACACCGAACTGGACAAGTCGGTGGTGGAAAAGATCGGCGACCCGCTCACCCATCTGGTGCGCAACGCGATGGACCACGGGATCGAGCCGGCAGACGTGCGCGTGGCGCGCGGCAAGCCTGCGCGCGGCACCGTCGGGCTCAACGCATATCACGACTCCGGCAGCATCGTCATCCAGATCACCGACGACGGTGGCGGCTTGAACCGCGACCGCATCCTGGCCAAGGCGCTCGAACGTGGCCTGATCGAACCAGGCCGCCAACTCAGCGACCGCGACGTCTTCGCGATGATCTTCGAACCGGGTTTCTCCACGGCGGAAAAGGTCACCAATCTGTCCGGGCGCGGCGTGGGCATGGACGTGGTCAAGCGCAACATCACCGCACTGCGCGGCACGGTCGAGATCGACAGCGCCGCCGGCGTGGGCACCACCATCTCGGTGCGCCTGCCGCTGACGCTGGCCATCATCAACGGTTTCCAGGTCGGCGTGGGCAAATCGGTCTTCGTGGTGCCGCTGGACGTGGTCGAAGAGTGCGTGGAGTTCACCCCCGACTACGCCAGCGACTACATCGACCTGCGCGGCAGCGTGTTGCCCTACGTGCGCCTGCGCGAACTGTTCGCGCTGGGCGGCAAGACGCCCTCGCGCGAAAGCATCGTGGTGATCCGGCAGGGCGCACAGCGCTTCGGCCTGGTGGTGGACACCCTGCTCGGCGAATGGCAGACGGTGATCAAGCCGCTGTCCAAGGTGTTCGCGCAGGTCAAAGGCATCAGCGGCTCGAGCATTCTGGGAAGCGGCGATGTCGCATTGATTCTGGATGTGCCCAGCCTGATTCAGCAGTTGCATCCCAACCAGGACGCGTTGGCGGCCTGAACGCCCGCGCCATCGCTCCGTCCGAACCGTCGTTTGTCGTTACCTGACCCCAGGAAGCTACCGTCATGTCACACCGTCTACCGATCGCTACGCAGTTGTGGTTCACCGCCGCGCTTGCAATCGCCCTGCCCGTTGTCGTGGTCGTCGCCGGCGTGGCGCTGGCGCTCTCGCACGCAGCCTTGCTGGGCACCAGCCTGGTTGCAGCATTGATCAGCGGCGCCTTGCTGGTCTGGGCAATCCGTATCGCCAGCGCGTCGCTGGAGATGGCCACCACCACGCTGGACGCGTTCTCGCGCGGCAACTTCGATGTGGCGCTGCCGCAGGTGCGCGAGGACCAGGCCAGCGATGTCCTGCGCGGGCTGCGCAAGGTGCAGAGCGGCATCCGCCATGTCAACGAGGAAATCAATCGCGTTTCGCGCGAACACGATGCCGGCGAGATCGACGCGCGCATCGACGTGGCGCGCTTCGAAGGCGATTTCCGCGCAATGGGCGACGGCATCAACCGCATGGTGGCCAGCCATATCGCCGTCAAGAAGCAGGCGATGGCCTGTGTGGCCGAGTTCGGTCGCGGGAACTTCTCCGCCGAACTGGAACGGTTGCCGGGCAAGAAGGCCTTCATCAACGAGATCGTCGACCAGATCCGCGGCAACCTCACCGGCATGGTCGCCGAGGTCAATCGCATGTCGGCCGAGCACGATGCCGGCGATATCGATGTGGTCATCGACACCCAGCGCTTCACCGGCGATTTCCGTCGCATGGCCGAAGGCATCAACGCAATGGTGGCCAGCCATATCGCGGTCAAGAAGCAAGCCATTGCCTGCGTCAGCGAATTCGGCCGCGGCAACTTCACCGCACAGCTGCCATTGCTGCCGGGCAAGAAGCGCTTCATCAACGACACCATCGAACAGGTACGCGGCAACCTCACCGGCCTGATCGCCGAGATCAACCACATGTCGGCCGAACATGAAGCCGGCGATATCGACGTGGTCATCGACAGCAGCCGCTTCGATGGCGACTTCCGCAGCATGGCGCTGGGCATCAACCAGATGGTGGGCGCGCATATCGCGGTCAAGAAGCTGGCGATGGGCGTGGTGGCCGAATTCGGCCGCGGTAACTTCGATGCCCCGCTGGCGCAGCTGCCGGGCAAGAAGGCTTTCATCAACGACACCGTGGAGCGCGCGCGCGGCAACCTGCGCAGCATTTCCGAAGTGATCCAGGTCATGGGCGCGATGGCCGAAGGCGACCTCACCCACACCGTGGAAGGCCGCTACGAAGGCGCCTTCGCCGACATGCAGCGCTACGTCAACACCACCATGAGCCGCCTCACCGAGATCGTCGATGAGGTCAACCGCAACGCCGAAAACCTGGCCAGTGCGTCGGAAGAGGTCAGCGCCACCGCGCAGGCGCTGGCCCAGGCCGCCAGCGAACAGGCGGCCGGCGTGGAAGAAACCAGCGCCTCGCTGGAGCAGATGACCGCCTCCATCGCACAGAACACCGAAAACGCGCGCGTCACCGACAGCATGGCGGCCAAGGCGGCCAGCGAAGCGGCCGACGGTGGAGACACCGTGCGCGCCACCGTGGTGGCGATGAAGGACATCGCCAAGAAGATCGGCATCATCGACGACATCGCGTATCAGACCAACCTGCTGGCGCTCAATGCCGCCATCGAAGCCGCGCGCGCCGGCGAACACGGCAAGGGCTTTGCGGTGGTCGCCGCCGAAGTGCGCAAACTGGCCGAGCGCAGCCAGATCGCTGCGCAGGAAATCGGCGAAGTGGCCGAATCCAGCGTGGAACTGGCCGAAAGCGCCGGCCGCGTGCTCGGCGAGATGGTGCCTTCGATCCGCCGCACCTCCGACCTGGTGCAGGAAATCGCCGCCGCTTCCGAAGAACAGACCGCCGGTGTCAGCCAGATCAACACCGCCGTGGGGCAATTGAACCAGACCACCCAATCGGCCGCCGCCAATGCCGAAGAACTGGCCGCCACCTCGGAAGAGATGAGCGCGCAGGCCGAACAGCTGCAGCAGCTGATGGGCTTCTTCCGGCTGGGCAATGGCGGCCGCGGCGCCGCGTCGGGCAGCAACAGGCAGGGTCCGCGCAGGATCGCCGCGCATGCGCCTGCCACGGTGAGCAGCGCGCAGCCACGACGCACCAACGTGCGCCAGCTCAGTGCGGTGGCCGCCACCGCTGATGCGATCGACGAATCGCAATTCGCCAGCTTCTGAGGAGCCGACGATGCAAGCGCTTCCTGCAACCGACCGCCAAGTGCCGTCTTCGACGGCACCGCAGCAATACCTCACGTTTTTGCTGGGTGGGGAAATGTTCGGCCTGGGCATCCTGGGCATCAAGGAAATCATCGAATACCGCGTGCCGACCGATGTGCCGATGATGCCGCCGGCACTGCGCGGGGTGATCAATCTGCGCGGTGCGGTGGTGCCGGTGGTGGATCTGCAGCAACGCTTCGGCCGCAACGCCAGCGCGATCACCAAGCGCAGCTGCATCGTGATCGTGGAGATCGCGCATGGCCAGCTGCATCAGGTGCTCGGGCTCCTGGTGGATGCGGTCAGCGAAGTGCTGGAAATCGCGCCTTCCGACATCGTCGACACGCCCAGCTTCGGCGCCGGCATCGCGCGCGACTTCATCCACGCCATGGGCAAGATCGGCGAGCGCTTCGTGATCCTGCTCGATGCCGATGCCGTGCTGGGCAACGACACGCTCGCCCAGCTGCCGGCCGCCGAGCTGGCGGCCTGACCTCACGCATGCACTCAAGGACTCCCATGCGCCCCGCCCTTCTCTCCTGCAACTGCACGCTGGCCGGCCCGGTCCTGGTCGTGGACGACAGCGTGGTCCAGCGCGAACACGCCATGGCGCTGTGTCGCCAGCTCGGCGCAAGCGTGGTCGACGGTGCCGTCGACGGAAACGCGGCACTGGAATGGCTGACGCGCGCCCAGGCGCCATCGTTGTTGCTGGTGGATCTGGAAATGCCGGGCATGGACGGCGTGCAGTTGCTCGACGCCCTGGCGCGGGGCAAATACAGCGTGCCGGTGGTAGTGGTCTCGCAACGCGGCGGTGCCTTGATCGATGCAGTGATGCAACTCAGCCGCAGTGCCGGCGTGCGCGTGCTCGGCGGCATCGAAAAGCCGATGAACCTGCAAGATCTGGCCACCGTGCTGGATTGCGAACCGGAGCCGGCCGCCGATGCACCGGCATTCGCGCCGGTGGCGATCTCGCCGCTGATGTCCAGCGGTGGTGCCGCCGCCTCGCGGCTGGACCGTGCCATGCGCCGCGGCGAGATCCGTGTGGCCTACCAACCCAAGCTCGACCTGAAGGACGGCCGCCTGCGTGGCGTGGAAGCGCTCGCACGTTGGCGCCGCCCGCAAGGCGACATGATCGGCCCGGACCGTTTCATTCCGCTGGCCGAACGCGAAGGCTTGATCCACGCGTTGACGCAGCAGGTCATCGACAAGGCCATCGCGCAATTGGTGGACTGGCGCGCCGAAGGCTTCGACCTGAGCCTGGCCTTGAACCTCTCGCCCCGGCTCTTGGGCGAAGACCATTTTCTCGAAGAGCTGTGCGCCAAGCTGGGCGAGAACGGCCTGAGCCCGGCCAACCTGGTGCTGGAACTCACCGAAAGCGCCATCGTGGAGCCGGCCAATGCGCTGAGCATGCTGGCGCGTTTGCGCCTGCACGGGTTCGGCCTGTCCATCGACGACTACGGCACCGGCTTCTCCTCGCTGCAGCGGCTGGCCAGCATTCCCTTCACCGAACTCAAGCTGGACCGCAGCTTCGTGCATGCAGCGCATCGCAGCCGCAGCCAGCGCACCGTGCTCGAATCGACGCTGGAGCTGGCGCATCGGCTTGAGCTCACTGCCGTGGCCGAAGGCGTGGAAACGCCCGACGACTGGCGGCTGCTGCGCGAACTTGGCTGCGACCTGGCCCAAGGCTATCTGATGGCCTCGCCGATGCCCGGGCCGATGCTGTCGGAGTGGTGGCGCGAACACGCCATGCGCATCGCACGCCTGAGCGACAGCACGTTCCACAGCGATGCGGACGTGGCCTGAGCCGATGAGCACCGCGACCGCCATCACCGAACAGGAGTTCGGCCGCTTCCAGCGCTTCATCTTCGAAGCGGCCGGCATCACCATTTCCTCCGGCAAGAAGGCGATGCTGTGCGGCCGCCTGGGCAAGCGCCTGCGCGAACATCAGTTCAGCACCTATACGCAGTACCTGCAGCTGCTGGAAAGCCGCCAGGACCGCAGGGAAATCCAGACTGCGATCGACCTGCTCACCACCAACGAAACCTATTTCTTCCGCGAGCCCAAGCACTTCGAGCTGCTGCGCAGGCTGGCCGGCGAACACCGTGGCGGGCTGCCGTTCCGCTGCTGGAGCGCGGCCAGTTCCAGCGGCGAAGAGGCCTACAGCATGGCCATGGTGCTGGACGACACCTTGCAGGGCCGCCCGTTCGAGGTGGTGGGCACCGACATCAGCACGCGCGTGCTGACCAAGGCGCGCACCGGCCATTACGCGCTGCAACGTATCGACGGCATCCCGCAGGCCTATCTCAAACGCTATTGCCTGCGTGGCCAGGGCGAGTACGACGGCACCTTGCTGGTGGAGCGGCGGCTGCGCGAGCGCGTGCAGTTCGTGCACGCCAACCTCAATGCCGCGCTGCCGGCACTGGGCAGCTTCGATGCGATCTTCCTGCGCAATGTGATGATTTATTTCAACGGCCAGACCAAGCGCGAAGTGATCCTGCGCGTGCTGTCCAACCTCAAGCCGGGCGGGCACTTCTGCATCGGCCATTCGGAAAGCCTGAGCGAACTCGACATCGATCTGGTCCAGGTGGCACCCTCGATCTTCCGCAAGGCATGACCCAAGGATTCACCGTGTCGACAGCGCTTCATCGCCCCGCCGCCAACCCCACGACCATCAAGGCCATGGTGGTCGACGATTCGGCAGTGGTACGCCAGGTGCTGGTGGGCGTGCTCAACGACGCGCCGGGCATCGAGGTCATCGCCACTGCCGCCGACCCGCTGCTGGCGATCGAAAAAATGCGCCAGCACTGGCCGGATGTGATCGTGCTGGACGTGGAAATGCCGCGCATGGACGGCATCACCTTTCTGCGCAAGATCATGAGCGAGCGGCCCACGCCGGTGGTGATCTGCTCCACGCTTACCGAAAAAGGCGCGCGCGTCACCATGGATGCACTGGCCGCCGGCGCGGTGGCGGTGGTGACCAAACCCCGCCTGGGTCTGAAGCAATTTCTCACCGACTCTGCCGACGAACTGGTGGCGACCGTGCGCAGCGCAGCGCGCGCCAACGTCAAGCGGCTGGCTGCGCGCGTGACTGCCGCGCCGCTGGAAGCGGAGGTCAAGCACACCGCCGATGTCATCCTGCCGGCACAAAGCGGACGTGCGCTGGCGCAGACCACCGAACGCATCGTCGCCATCGGCACCTCCACCGGCGGCACCCAGGCCCTGGAAGAAGTGCTCACCGCGCTGCCGCGCGTCTGCCCCGGCATCGTGATCGTGCAGCACATGCCGGAGAAATTCACCGCTGCCTTCGCCGCGCGCCTGAACGGTCTTTGCCAGATCGCCGTCAAGGAGGCCGCCAACAACGACCGGGTGATGCCGGGCCGTGCATTGATCGCACCGGGCGGCAAACATCTGCTGCTGCGTCGTAGCGGCGCGCAGTATTTCGTCGAAGTGCTGGAAGGCCCACCGGTCAACCGGCATCGCCCGTCGGTCGATGTGCTGTTCCGCTCGGCCGCGCGCGCGGCCGGCAGCAATGCGCTGGGCATCATCATGACCGGCATGGGCGACGATGGCGCCGCCGGCCTGCTGGAAATGCGCCAGGCCGGCGCACGCACGGTGGCACAGGACGAACACACCAGCATTGTGTTCGGCATGCCCAAGGAAGCGATCAAGCGCGGCGGCGCAGACCGTATCCTGCCGCTGGGCGCGATGGCGCGCGAGATCGTGACGCAGCTGCAGTAACGCGACAGAAGTCCACGTCACGCGCTCAACGCTCTGACAGAGCCACCGCGTCTACCGCGTCTTCCGCGCGACAGACCCACTGCACCTGCTGGACAGAGCCTGTGCACCTGCTGGACACAGCCATTGCCCGTGCTCCAATGCAGCCATTGCGTCTGCTCCAACGCAGCCACTGCGTCTGCGCCGCATCGACGCGCGCATTCTCCTATCCATGAAAGACCGCCACATTCCCTTCTCCCGCCGGCGGGAGAAGGTGCCCGAAGGGCGGATGAGGGCAACACGCTAACCAGCCAGCTACAGCTGCGACTCCAGCGGCAACCAGCCCATCACCGCTGCTGCGCCACGTCGCCACACGCTCGCCGCCGGCTCGCGCGACCACACCTCGGGCGGCTGCGCGGCATCGTCGTGCCAACGCAGCTCGCCCTGCTCCAGGGTCACGCGGTAACTCACCGGCGCACTGATCTTGTGGTTGTACAGCCGCTCCAGCTCCGCGGTGACCACGCGGTCGTTGAACAGCAGGCCCATTTCGGTGTTGAGGTTCATCGAACGCGGGTCCAGGTTGAACGAGCCGATGAAACCGCTGCTGTCGTCCACGACAAACGCCTTGGTATGCAGGCTGGCGCCGCTGGAACCGAACAGGCTGCCGTCCGGCTTGCCCATCGGCTTGAGCTCATGCAGGCGCACGCCCTGCTGCAGCAGCGGCACGCGATAGCCGGCATAGCCGCTGTGCACGGCCACCACGTCGTTGGCCGCCAGCGAGTTGGTCAGAATGCTCACGCGCACATCGCGCTGGCGTAGGTTGCCGATCCAGCGCATGCCCTCGTCGCCCGGCACGAAATACGGCGAGATCACTTTGAGCTCGCGCTGTGCGTGCGCCATTTCGCCGATCAGCACCGGCGTCATCCAGTCGGCTTGCGGCGGCGCACCTTCGGCTTTTTCCGGCGGGTCGGAGACGATGCGCGCCTGCGACACCCAGTGCACCGGTCGGTCGCCCTGCATCAGTTCACGCACGCTTGGCGAGCGCTTGAGCCGCTCCACATACGGATGCGCGCGCACCGATGCCATGCCCGCGTCCAGGCTGCCACGCAAGGCCTCCAGTGCCTGCGGCTTTGCGGTGACCAGCGCAGACAGCGGCAAGGCATTGGGGCTGTTCCAGTACGCGTCGAACACCTGCTCGGCCTGGCCCACCGCCGGCCCCATCAGCGCCGCATCCATATCCATGAAGTTGGTGTCGCGCGCCGCATCGAAATATTCGTCGCCCACGTTGCGCCCACCCACCACCGCGATGCGGCCATCGGCAATCCAGGCCTTGTTGTGCATGCGGCGATTGATGCTGAACATGCGCAGCACCATCTCCACGCCGCGCATCAAGGTGCCTTCGCGCGCGCGTGTCGGGTTGAACAGGCGAATCTCGATCAGCGGATGGCTATCCAGGGCAGCCAGCACCGAATCGCTGCCATGGATATTCATGTCGTCCAGCAACAACCGCACGCGTACGCCGCGATCGGCCGCGCGCAGCAATTCGTTATGCAGCAGGTTGCCGGTGAAATCGGCATGCCAGATGTAGTACTGCAGATCCAGGCTGCGCCCGGCCGCACGCGCGGTGAGCGCACGTACCGCAAACGCATCGACGTTATCCGGCAGGATCACCATGCCGGTCTGATCGACGTGCGCCTGTTGCAGTGGCGCCACCACCTTGTCGATGGGCGTCGCGACCGCCGTGGCAGGCAGCACGTGACTGACCGGCCCGCGTTGGCGGTCGGCAAAGCGCCCGTAGCCGTACAGCGATAACGCGCTGGCCAGCACCAGTACCAGCAGCGCAATGCCGAACCATTTGAAAAATTTCCGCTTTGTCACTGCCGATTCCGCGATGCGCAGCGCGGCAGTGTAGAGCCCATGCGGGCAGGCCGGTGTGCAGACGCCGCCACAAGCAACCTCGACAATTCCCGCGAGAAACAGACGGGTGTCGTGGAAGTGCCGTGGACGCGAGTACTCGCAGCACCGCGTGCCGCACAGGGCGAACGTGGTGGTTACGGCGTCATCAGCGGTATGGCGCGCCAGCTGCCGAAGCACCATCGCGCGCCCGCGGCGCTTACCAGATGGTCACCCGCTCCTTGTCGCCACGTACCATCGCATCGCCGGGCTTGCACTGGAATGCCTGCGCAAACGCCGGCATGTTCGACGGCGCACCGTTGGCGCGGAAATTCGCCGGTGCGTGCGGATCGGTGTTCAGGCGCACGCGCAATTCGCCATCGGTAAAGTTGCGGCGCCAGACCGTGGCCCAGTTCATGAAGAACCGCTGGTCCTGCGAATACCCATCGATCTGCGTGTTGGCGGCCGGCTGCTCCTGCAACGCCATTTGCAATGCATCGTACGCCACGGTCAGGCCGCCCAGATCGCCGATGTTCTCGCCCAGCGTCAGCTTGCCTTTGACGTGCACGCCCTTGATCGCTTCATAGCCATCGAACTGTGCCACCAGCCGGTCGGTGCGCTCGGTGAACAGCTTGCGGTCTGCATCGGTCCACCAGCTATCAAAGTTGCCCTTGGCATCGAACTGGCTGCCGGAATCGTCGTAGCCGTGCATCATTTCGTGCCCGATCACCGCACCGATGCCACCGTAGTTCAAGGCCGGATCGGCCTTGGGGTCGAAGAACGGCGGCTGCAGGATGGCGGCCGGAAACACGATCTCGTTGCGTGTGGCGTTGTAGTACGCATTCACCGTCTGCGGGGTCATGTGCCACTCGCGCTTGTCGACCGGCTTGCCGATCTTGTCCAGCATGTCGCGGTAGTTGAATGCCTGCGCGGCCTGCATGTTGGCAAGAAAGCCGTCGCCACGCGTCTGAAGGCCCGACCAATCGCGCCACTGGTCCGGGTAGCCGATCTTGGGAGTGAAGCTGGCCCATTTCTCCAGTGCGCGCTGTTTGGTGTCCGCGCTCATCCAGTCGAGCTTTTCCAACCGCGCCTTGAGCGCCGCCGACAGGTTTTGCACCAGTTGCTGCATCTGCTCCTTCGATTCGGCCGGGAATGCAGATTGCACGTACAGCTGGCCCAGGGCCTCGCCCATCGCCTCGTTGACCGCATTCAAGGTGCGCTTCCAGCGCGGCAGCATGTCCTGCTGGCCGCGCAGGGTCTTTGCGTAGAAATCGAAATTGGCCTGCTCGAACGGCTTGGCCAGATACGGCGCCGCTTCATCCACCGTATGGAAGCGCAGATACGCCTTCCAGGTAGCGATCGGCGTATCGGCCAGCATCGCATCGAGCTCGGCGAAATAGCCCGGCTGGCTCAGCGAGAAGGTGCCGGCCGGCACCTTGAGCGCTGCGAAAAACGCCTTCCAGTCGAAGTGCGGCGTGATGGCGTTGGCGCCGGCCACATCGACCGGGTTGTAGCGCTTGGCCGGGTCGCGCAGTTCGATACGCGACAACGACGCATTGGCCAGGCGCGTCTCGAACGCCATCACCGCCTTGGCCTGCGCGGCCGCCTGCGCGGCCGGGATACCCGACAACTCCAGCATCCGTGCGATGTAGGCCACGTACTGCTCGCGGATCTTTGCTTGCGCCGGGTCGGTGTAATAGCCCTTTTCGGGCAAGCCCAGACCGCCCTGCCCTGCGTAGGCGATCATCTGCTCGGAATTCTTGTAGTCGGCATTGGCACCGAACGAAAACACCAAGCCCTGGCCTTGCGCATAACTGTTGCGCAACCAGGCGGCGATGGACGGCGCATCGGTCAATGCGTCGATGTCCTTCAACTGCGGCTGCAGCGGCGTAATGCCCGCTTTGTCGATCGCCGCTTCATCCGAGCCGGTCCGCCACAGGTCGGCGATCTTGGCATCCACCGAACCGGCCGACAGATTGCCGCGCGCCAGTTGCTCCACCAACGCGTGCTGGATGGTCAGCGAGCGCTCGGCCAGCACCTCAAAGCTGCCCCAGCTGGTGCGATCGGACGGCACCGGATTGGCCTTGAGCCACTTGGCGTTGACGAACCCGTTGAGGTCCTGACACGCAGCGATGCTCGGGTCCAGGTCGCTGTTGCTGAATGCCACGATCGGCGCATCGAGCTTGGACACATCCACCTTGGTCGATACCGCCTGCGGCGCGGCAGGCGCCACCTTGGCGGTGTCATCGGAGGCGCCGCACGCAGACAGCGCGACCACGATGGCGACCGCAAGCGACAGCGGAGCTAACTTGCGCAACTTCATTGAATTCTCCAGGGCATGACCGCGCAGGCGCGATCGAAAAAAGTCGACATCCGGTCGGCAAGCGCTGGCGAAGAACCGCGCAGCGCAGGCGCCCGCCTCTTCGTCAGTCGCTCTGCAACCGGCCAGACCACATCCGTGCAGCGGCACCGCAACATGAAGTCGATGCCGTGCGCCATGAAAGTCCATTGCATCTGTACAGCACGTGCGCGTCCGTCATCGGCACCGCCACGCACTGCTTCCACCCACCTGCATGCCGGCGCAACGCGCGCCATCGCATGCGCTCAACGCCGCGCGTAAAACGGCGCCATCACCAGATACACCGGATACGCCAGCACCATCAGCGCCAGGGCGACCTCGTGCCCCGACGCCGCATCGGCCCACGCTTCCATCTGTGGCGCCGGCCCAGCCACGCCAAACCCCAGCAACAGCACTCCCATCGCGCAGATCAGCAGTGCCAGCGCCAGTCCCGCGCCGGAGATGTCGCCAGCAGCCAAGGCGACAAACGCGGCCCCGCCGGCCACCAGCATGCCGAGCGTCACCAGATACGCGCGACAGTAAACGGCAGTCATCTGCCGGGTTCTCCGTTTGCTGGACATCGTGTCTCGCCTGCGCCTCGGTGCCGAGCGCGTATTACCCCCTCGCACCGCTTCCATTCATCACCGCACGCAGCCGCTTGCAGCCGCATGCGCACAAGAACACGCGCTGCGCGCACCGCACGCAGCGCTGCAACCGCTGGCGGCGATTACTTCGCCTTGCCCTGGTTGGCCACCGCTTCGGCCGCGCGCTTGGCCGCTTCCGGGTCGCCCAGGTAACGGAAGCTGCGCACCTGCAGGTTGTCGTCCAGCTCGAACAGCAACGGGATGCCGGTGGGGATGTTGAGCTCGAGGATCTGCTCGTTGGAGACATCGTTGAGGTACTTGTACAGCGCGCGCAGCGAATTACCGTGCGCGGTCACCAGCACGGTCTGCCCGGCCTTCAACTGCGGCGCAATCGCGTCGTGCCAATACGGCAACACGCGCACCAGCGTGGTTGCCAACGACTCGGTCCCCGGCAGCGCGTTGCGGTCCAGGGTGGCGTAGCGCCGGTCATGGCACGGGTGGCCCGGGTCGTTGACGTCCATCGCCGGCGGCGGGATGTCGTAGGAACGGCGCCAGATCTTGACCTGCTCCTCGCCGTGCTTGGCCGCGGTTTCGGCCTTGTCCAGGCCTTGCAGGCCACCGTAGTGGCGCTCGTTGAGGCGCCAGCTCTTGGACACCGGCAACCAGTCCTGGTCCAGTTCCTTCAATGCGCCCTGCAGCGTGTGGATGGCGCGCTTGAGCACCGAGGTGTGGGCGACATCGAACTGCAGCCCTTCGTCCCTCATCAGCTTGCCGGCCGCCACAGCTTCCTGGCGGCCCTGGTCGGTGAGTTCCACATCCACCCAGCCGGTGAAACGGTTGTCCAGATTCCATTGGCTCTGGCCATGGCGCAGCAGTACGAGTTTGCGGGTCACTACGGTTCTCCGATTGGGGCCGATCAGCCTGCGATTGTAGCGGCAGCGCGTGCATCGCAGGCGTGCACGAGATCGCCACAGGCAGCGCGCGATGCTTTCGCAATGCAGACCAACGATCCCGTCTTCGCCGGTTGGGACGGCAGCGTGATTCAGGCGCGACAGTTGCAGCAGCAACTGGCACGGCGCGTGGTGCTCGATGACGCGGTGAGCGCAACGCCGCAGTTGCTTGCAGGGTTCGATGTCGGTTTCGAAGACGATGGCCAGACCACCCGCGCGGCTGCCGTGTTGCTGGATGCGCAAACGCTGCTCCCGCTGGAAACGCACGTCGCGCGCGTGCCGACCTCGATGCCCTATGTCCCCGGCCTGCTCAGTTTTCGCGAATTGCCCGCGTTGCTGAGGGCCCTGGCGCTGCTGTCGCGTACGCCGGATCTGGTGTTCATCGATGGCCAGGGCATCGCGCATCCGCGCAGGCTGGGCATCGCAGCGCACTTCGGCGTGGTCACCGGCCTGCCGTGCATCGGCATCGCCAAGCAGCGCCTGGCCGGCAGCTTCGCCGAGCCTGGGCCCGAACGCGGCGACCACACGCCGATCCTGCTGGGCGGTGCGCAGATCGGCTGGGCACTGCGCAGCAAACCGCGTTGCAACCCCTTGATTGTCTCGCCCGGCCATTGCGTGTCGATGCAAGGCGCGCTCGACTGGACCCTGCGCACGTTGCGCGCCTATCGCCTGCCCGAGCCCACGCGCCTGGCCGACCGGCTGGCCTCGCGCCGCGGCGAGGTGACGGTACCGGCAGCCTGCTCCGGTCAGCTGCTGTGAGCAGGCGTCGCGTCAGCGGCCACGTGCCACAGCCCCAGCGCCGGCCGCATAGGCACGGCGCTGGGGCAACCCATCAGTTGTAAGTGATGACGATGCGACCGGAGCCGTCGATCCGGAAGAAAATCAGTTGCTTGTCTGACGGAGGCCGGTAATTCACCAAAGAGCCCACTGCATAGGGCTGATCGCTGCACGAGGACGAGGACGCAGCGACCTGATAGGTGGTCGCCGTGCTGAGCGTCGGCCCTGCAACACTCCTGCCGGAGTAGACCGCATAGCAGCCGACCGCGCTTCCATTTATCAGGAATGCCAGCGAGCGGACATTGGCGGACGCACTGATGATGCGACTGGGGAGGGCCCGAGCGCTCTGCGCACTACCAAGGCAGGGCGCCAACGCTGCCATCACCAAGAAGAGCAGCGATGTTGTCTTCCTTCCTGAGATCGATAAGGACATAACGTATTCCTCGGATTGGGAGTAAGAATCTGAAACGCATCGAGTAAAACGCTAAAGCGCGAGCGACTTGCCGCTAGGTGTACACCGCAGACGATGCGCAGCAAGCGACCGTTGCCGATCCGTCACCTGAGACGCATGCAGTGAAGGCCAAAGCGCTCGTGGATCGTGCAGCGCCGCCATTATTCATGGCGCGATGACGCACATGACCTGGCACGCTGCATTTAGGTGGCGGCGGTACGTTTCCCGCCATGCAACTTCGTTCGTGTTGCAACTTCGCCGCTGCCAGAACCTCGTCCACCGATACCTGGCGGCAGCAGCGGTGGCGAGGCCTGGAGACAGCCGCTTGCGTTGCAAGATCAGGCCGGCCATGGCGGCCACAGGCACCCCGGGCCTTGCCGATGGGAAACATGCGCACGGCAATGGCGCCCGCGCCGAGCTTCAATAGTGCGGCCTGCATGATCCCGGACCGCAGCGCTGGATGCGTCGTCTTCGCTGCCAACAATGTCCTCGTTGGCACCGCATCTGCCTGCAAAGACCGGGGCTGTCTCGCGCTGAGCCGCTGCTACCTCGTACCGCTTCCGTAAGGCATTCGCGGTGCGGCACCCGCTGCCGCGCCGATGGCGCGTCCCCCGACGCGCAGGAAGCGCCATGACCCGGACACTGCGTTTTACGCCACGCGCCCGCCCCGGCCACCGCGCATGCGAAGCTCGTGCCCACGTCATCAACTCCGCGAGACCGCGCATGACCACCCTGATCGCTCCACGCGTCCATGACATCGGCGGACTGGAAGTGCGCCGCGCCGTGCCAACCCTGCAGGCGCGCAGCGTCGGCCCGTTCGTGTTCGTCGACCACATGGGCCCAGCCGTGCTGGAGCCCGATCACGGCATCGATGTACGCCCGCATCCGCACATCGGCCTGGCCACGGTCACGTTCCTGTGGGCCGGCGAAATCGGCCACCGCGACACGCTGGGCTCGGATCAGGTGATCCGCCCCGGCGACGTCAACTGGATGACCGCCGGCCGCGGCATCGCCCATTCCGAACGCACGCCTGGCCCGGAGCGCGCACGCGAACACGCCTTGCACGGTATGCAGACCTGGATCGCCTTGCCGCGCTCGGCCGAAGAAACCGCGCCCGCGTTCCATCACCACGCGGCGGCAAGCCTGCCGCAGCAGCGCCGCGACGGCGTGTGGCTGCGCGTGATCGCCGGCCGCGCATATGGCGAGGAATCGCCGGTACAGGTGTTCAGCGGCACGCTGAATGTGGCGCTGGATCTGGCGCCCGACGCCGAACTGGATCTGGACACCGGGCACGCCGAGCGCGCCCTGTACATCCTGGAAGGCCAAGCGCAGCTGGACGGTGCCGACGTGCCAGCTCGCCACCTGATCGTGCCCTCGCCCGGCGCCCGCGGCCGCCTGCGCGCCAAGACCCCGCTCAAGGCGATGCTGCTTGGCGGCGACCCGCTAGATGGGCCGCGTCATCTATGGTGGAACTTCGTATCCAGTTCCAAGGAACGCATCGAGCAGGCCAAGGACGACTGGCAGGCAGGCCGCTTCGGCAGCATTCCCGGCGACGACAAGGAGTTCATTCCGCTGCCCGAGTCACCGGCCCCAAAACCGGTTAATTACCCTTGAAACCGTGCGCTGCGCGAGTGGACCCACACGCGCGATCACCAGGTCTCTTACCGGAAGTGCCACGCTGCACATGCGATGCCAGGCACAGGTGCGACACCACTTGAGCTGATTCGCAAAACTGTGGTAGTGATGGCCTTGTAGACGGAGCGCGTTGCGTAGACGGCAGTCCTTGGACGGGGAGTTCGAGGCACTGCAACGGCACGAAATCGGCGCGCCCGCATCGTCATCCAATGCCGGGGAATCGTGTATGAAGTCTGCATCCTGCCTTGTTGGCCTGAGCTTGCTGCTGGCCGCTGCCACCGCCCATGCCCAGACCTCGCCGGTCTGCCCGCCGTTGCCACCGGCCTCCGGCCTGCAGTGGAACGAGCTCGCCGGTGCCGATTACCTGGTCTGCAAGGCCATGACTGCCGATGGCCGGCAGGTGGTCGGCGTGATGCTCACTACCCGCGACCCGGCGATGACACTGGCACGCGAGCGGCGCGCCGAAAAGGGCCAGATTCAGCAGGAAGACTTCTACTGGTACAAGCTCGATCTGGGCGGCCGCGACATGCCGGGCACGGAATCGCGCCGCGTCACCGTGGTCGAACTGGGCAAGAAGCGCTACGCCCAGCTGTGGATCGATGGCGCCAGCACCGAAGAACTCGCCTCGATGCAGTCGATGGTGCAGAACATGGATCTGCAGCCGGCCAGCCTGGCGCTGCAGCGCTGACGCAGCGCGCGTCACAGCCCCGCGCACTGCTGCACCCGTCTTGCAGCGCGCGGGTTAGCCGGCACGCTGCAGACAGTGTCTGACGCACCAGGCGCGCCGATGCGTCCAGCCGCTCAACGATTTTGATTCCGGCGGCCACCACGTGCGACGGCGATGGGCTGGAGAACGCTCACGCTTGCAAACGTTGGAGCAGTGGCGCATGTCATGTCGGCATCCGCCCGGAATCGGGGTGGACCGATCGCTCGTTCCAATTCCGATTCCGCACTCACCGAACCCAAAGACTGCCGGCAAGCGTCTGTCAGTCGCTTCGAATCGCCGTGTCTCCACCGCCGCCAGCCGCCTGCAACTGAGTCTCGATGCGCACCTCGCCGGTCAGCAGGCGATGGATCGGGCATTTGTCGGCCACCTCCATCAACCGTGCGCGTTGCTCGTCGTCGAGCGCACCGTCAAGCACCACCGCGCGGGCGATCGCCGTGCCGGCAGCGCCGCGCTGCGTGTAACGCAGATGCACGTGCACCGCCGTCAGCGGCCACTGCTTGCGCGCGGCCACCATCGACACCGTGATGGCGGTGCACGCACCCAGTGCGCCCAACACCTGCGATTCGGGATCCGGCCCGGCGTCGCTGCCACCATTGGCCGGCTGCGTATCGCCGCTCCAGGTGTGCAGCCCGTCGTGGATGCTGACCGTGTACGGCACCGTGCCGGTGCGCACGCTGACGGGCCGGTCACTCATTGCCGGCTCCTGTTGTCGTACGCGGGCCGGTTCAAAACCGGCCTTCCTGGAAATCGACGAACGCCTGCATCAGCTCCTGCTTGGTGTTCATCACGAACGGGCCATGCCGCATCACCGGCTCGTTGAGCGGGCGGCCCGCGACCAGGATCAGCTGCGCACCGTCGGCACCGGCGTGCAGGCGCAGGCGCTGTCCGCCACCCAGCACGGCCAGCTGCTGCGCCGGCAACACGCGCGCGGTGTCGCTCTCGCCCACCGTCAGCGCGCCCTCGAAGGCATACGCGAACGCGTTATGTCCGCTGGGCAGCTGATACTCCCATTCCACGTTCGGTTCCAACGCGATATCCAGGTACACCGGGCTCGTTGCAGGTTGCACGATCGGCCCGACCACCTCGCCCACCGCACCGGCAATCACCTTGACCGTCACGCCGGGCGCCGGATGCGCCACCGGAATGTGGTCGGGTGCGTACTCCTGGTACTTGGGATCGGTCATCTTCTCGCGCGCCGGCAGGTTCACCCACAACTGAAAGCCGCGCATGCGCCCGGATTCCTGCTCCGGCATTTCCGAATGGATCAGCCCGCGCCCGGCGGTCATCCACTGCACGCTGCCCGGCGTCAGCAGGCCTTCGTTGCCGTGGTTGTCCTTGTGGCGCATGCGCCCGTCGAGCATGTAGGTCACGGTCTCGAAACCGCGATGCGGGTGGCTGGGGAAACCGGCCAGATAGTCTTCGGCCTTGTCGGTGCCGAATTCGTCCAGCATCAGGAACGGGTCCAGCTCCGGCAGCTGCTGGGTGCCGATGACGCGGGTCAGTTTGACCCCGGCCCCGTCGGAGGTCGGCATGCCGCGAATGGTGCGCAGTACGTGCGCTGCTGTGGTGGTCGTGGTGCTCATCGCTTGTCCCTGTGCCCTGTGGCGAAGCGCCAATGATGGGTGCGCGCGGGCCGCCGCCCAACCGCGACCATTGCAACCGATCGTTCCAAACGCCGCCAGCGTGCCAGCGCCCTAACCGATCTGTGACCGCAGCACCCTACGACCAAAGTTTTAACCCGTTGCGCCCGCCTGGCATTGACCGCAGCCGGGCGTGGGGGGACCCTTGAACGAATCGTTCCTGAGGGGCATGCATGAAAGGGTTCTCCAAGCTGGCCTGGGGCGCGTTGGCGCTGCTGGCCGCGTTCTGCCTGGGTACCGTTGCGCTGCGGCGTGGCGAGCACATCAACGCGTTATGGATCGTGGTGGCCGCGGTGTCGATCTACCTGATCGCCTACCGGTTCTACAGCCTGTTCATCGCCGACAAGGTGATGCAGCTGGACATCACCCGCGCCACCCCGGCGGTCGCCAACAACGACGGCCTGGATTACGTGCCCACCAACAAGCACGTGCTGTTCGGCCATCACTTCGCCGCCATCGCCGGCGCCGGGCCGCTGGTCGGCCCGGTGCTCGCCGCACAGATGGGCTACCTGCCCGGCCTGCTGTGGCTGGTGGTGGGCGTGGTGTTCGCCGGTGCGGTGCAGGACTTCGTGGTGCTGTTCCTGTCCAGCCGTCGCAACGGCCGCTCGCTGGGCGATCTGGTGCGCGAGGAAATGGGCCAGGTGCCCGGCACCATCGCCCTGTTCGGCGCCTTCCTGATCATGATCATCATCCTGGCGGTGCTGGCGATGGTGGTGGTCAAGGCGCTAGCGGAAAGCCCATGGGGCATGTTCACCGTCATCGCCACAATGCCCATCGCGATCATGATGGGCGTGTACATGCGCTACATCCGCGTCGGCAAGATCGGCGAGATCTCGGTGGTGGGGTTGATCCTGCTGCTGGGGGCGATCTGGCTAGGCGGCAAGGTGGCCGCGGACCCGACCTGGGGCCCGGCCTTCACCTTCACCGCCAAGCAGATCACCTGGATGCTGATCGGCTACGGCTTCGTCGCCTCGGTGCTGCCGGTGTGGCTGCTGCTGGCACCGCGCGACTACCTGTCCACCTTCCTCAAGATCGGTACCATCCTGGCCCTGGCGATCGGCATCCTGGTTGTCATGCCGGACCTGAAGATGCCGGCGCTCACGCAATTTGCCTCCACCGGCGATGGCCCGGTCTGGAAGGGCGGCATCTTCCCGTTCCTGTTCATCACCATTGCCTGCGGCGCGGTCTCCGGCTTCCATGCGTTGATCGCGTCCGGCACGACGCCCAAGCTGCTCGCCAACGAAGGCCACATGCGCTACATCGGCTACGGCGGCATGCTGATGGAATCGTTCGTGGCGATCATGGCGCTGGTGGCCGCGTCGATCATCGAGCCGGGCATCTACTTCGCCATGAACAGCCCAGCCTCGCTGGTGGGCACCGACACTGTCGCAGTGGCTGCCAAGATCAGCGAGTGGGGCTTCTCGATCACACCGCAGGTACTCGAGGCCACGGCACGCGATATCGGCGAGCACAGCATCCTGGCGCGCGCCGGCGGTGCCCCTACGCTGGCGGTGGGCATCGCGCAGATCCTGCACCAGTTGCTGCCGGGCGAAGACACCATGGCGTTCTGGTATCACTTCGCCATCCTGTTCGAAGCCCTGTTCATCCTGACCGCGGTAGACGCCGGCACGCGCGCCGGCCGCTTCATGCTGCAGGACCTGCTGGGCAACTTCATCCCGGCGTTGAAGAAAACCGAGTCGTGGACCGCCAACATCATCGCCACCGCCGGTTGCGTGGCGCTGTGGGGCTACCTGCTCTACACCGGCGTGATCGATCCGTTCGGCGGCATCCAGACCTTGTGGCCGTTGTTCGGCATCTCCAACCAGATGCTGGCCGGGATCGCGTTGATGCTGGGTACGGTGGTGTTGTTCAAGATGAAGCGCGACCGCTACGCGTGGGTCACCATCGTGCCGGCGCTGTGGCTGTTGTTGTGCACCACGTACGCCGGGTTGATCAAGATCTTCGACAGCAACCCGGCGCAGGGCTTCCTGGCGCAGGCGCACAAGTTCCAGGCGGCCATCGCCAGCAACACCATCACCGCGCCGGCCAAGACAGTGCCGCAGATGCAGCAGATCGTCACCAATGCCTACGTCAACACCGGGCTGACCGTGCTGTTCCTGTTCGTGGTCGGCTCGATCCTGATCTATTCGATCAAGACGATCGTGGCAGCACGCCGCAACCCGCAGCGCACCGACCGCGAAACCCCGTACGTGGCGTTGCAGCCGCATCAGATGGCAGACCTGTAATGGGCACGCAACTCGTCCTGGCCAGTCACTATCAGGCGCATCGCCGCATCTGGCGGCGTCTGATCCAGACCGCGCGGCTGTGCTGCGGCATCCCCGACTACGACAACTACGTGCGCCACATGCTGGAAAAGCATCCCGACAAACCGGTGATGGACTACCCCGCCTTCTTCCGCGAGCGCCAGGATGCGCGCTATGGCGGCAAGAGTGGGTTTCGCTGTTGTTGATCGGTGACGGTTGATTGCCTGGCCGGTCGTCGGCTGATCAAGAGGTAGAACCGCAGCAGGGCGCGATGCGAATCGCGCCCTGTTGCGTTGGCTCGACCGCAACTCGATAAAACGAATCACGTAATGGCGCATTCGCTCGTCGCAGCGCCTGTCGATGTGATGGCCGATCGATCCGCAGCAAAGACCCAATCGACGCCTGCAGGAACCTGTTCGCGGCAGCGAGCTGCTTTCACCAGGCGTCAGTCAACTGTCTGGTGCGGTGTCCTCGCCACTTGCGGGACCGTTGGCGGCATGGATGCCGCCAACGACTCCCATGGACGGGTTCACGGCGTGTCCCGCAAGCGGCGAGGAAACCGCGCACTCGACGACCCAGCTTTTGAATGCGTCAAGATTGGGCGATGACGCGAATCGCGATCACTCGGACGGATCGCAACGTCCAATCCATCAATTGCAGGACACTGCCCGCGCGTTGGCTGCGGGCCCTCTCACGTTGGTCGTTACGCATGTTTCGACAAGACAACCGAACACCTTGCGGCGCGGTGTCCTCGCCGCTTGCGGGACGGGTCCACTACGTACCCATGACACCGCCCCCCTCACCAAGCTGCCGCCTTACCCAGCCCGCTTCTGCGCCAGCCGCGCGAACAGCGCAGGCAAATCACGCATGTCGTCGAACACTTCAAGCACACCGATGCGGCGCAGGGTGTCGCCATGCCCCGGTGGAATGTGGCTTGCACCGGTAAACCCCAGCACCTGCATGCCGGCCGTCACGGCCGCGGTTGCACCGGTGGGGCTGTCTTCGATGACCACACAACGCTGCGGCGCGACTCCGGCGGTGCGTGCCGCCAGCAGATACACGTCCGGTGCCGGCTTGGGCCGCTCCACCATGTCGGTGCTGAAAATACGTCCCGCCGCGCGTGCGGTGAGCCCGGCCCGTTCCACCGAGGCAATCACATTGTGGCGCCGGCTATTGGAGGCCACCGCCAACGGCAGTGGAATCTGCTCCAACGCCTCGCGTACGCCTGCGATCGGCTGCACCTGCGCCTGGATCAAGGCCTCGCTGCGCGCCTGGATCTGCGCGAGCAGGGTCTCTGGCAACTGCAATGCAAAGCGCTCTTCCACCCGCCGCAGCACCTCGCGCGTGGTCTGCCCGAAGGTGGTTTCCAGCAGCTGTTCCAGCGGCTCGCTTGGCACGAAAGACGCCAGCGCCTCACGCATTACCCGGTCGGCCAGTATCTCGCTGTCGACAAGAACGCCATCACAGTCACTGATCAGTAGCTCGTACTCCATCGCACCCATCTGCTCACAAAGCGCCATTATGCCGGCCCGGGTGTGACCGTCGGCTGTGGGGCAGCAGGCTGTGGCGATGGACACTTCGCCGCTTGCAGCATGCGCACCATCAGGACAGGCGGCCCCGAGCATGCGGCCCACAGCACCGTCATGTCACACGCCGTACCGTCATGTCACAAAAAGCCATGTCACGAAATCTTACCGCAAGCGATTTTTCCAGCTGCTAGGATCTGCCCCGCTGCGGCGGGACTTGCTGCAGCGTCATCAGGAATGCGATCAGGAGAAGGAGATTTCGATGCAACCGCGATTCCCCGCCCTGCTCGTTCTTGCGACCTCGTTTTTCGCGGTCTCATGCACCGCCTCGCCCGGTGCCAAGGAGCAAACCACCATGTCAGCCACGCTGCAGGACCACACCGTCGCCTTCCGCGACCCCGCCCTGACCGACATCGCCCAGGCCATTGCGCACGGTGATGTGGCCCGGATCAAGGCACTCGCCCCCACTGTCGATCTCGCCGCGCATGGCGATCAAAACGTCACCTTGCTCGAATGGGCAATCTGGAACGAACAACCGCGCGCGCTGGCCGCATTGCTCGATGCAGGTGCAGACCCATCGCTCCCCGGCATGGATCAGGAAACGGTCGTGCACATGGCCGCCATGGCGCAAGACCCGCAGTATCTGCAGATCCTGCTGCAGCACAAGGCGCCGATCGATGTCGTCAGCGCGCGGGCGGGCTGGACGCCGCTGTTTCGCGCGGTGCAGAGCAAGCGCGATGCGCAGATCGATTTGCTGATCAAGGCCGGTGCAGATGTACAGCGCGTCGACCACACCGGCAACAGCCTGCTGCACCTTGCGGCGCAAAGTGGCGCAGCCAGCCCTGCAGTGCTCACCCTGCTCAAGGCCGGTGTCGATCCCACCGTGCGTAATGCCCAGCAGAAGACCTTCCAGGCGTATTTCTTCACCACGCCGGACCGCCTGCTCAACGCCAGCGGCCAGCAGGTCAGGTCGGACGTACGCGCGTGGTTGAACGCCCATAACATTCCCGTGGAAAGCAGCCGCTAAGCGCGCTTTTCGCATGACGAACGCAAGGAGCCGCGCATGAGCCCGTCAGAATCCTCTTCTTCCACCCCGTTCGCAGAATCGATGCGCGGGCAACAACCGCATCCGGAAGACCGCCAGCTTCCAGCGATGCTGCAGGACCTTTACGCCACCGCCGCCCAACGACGCGAAGGCGGCGCCGAAACCTTTGCCGCCCTGCCCAATGGCTGGTCGCGCATGGACGACCGCGCGCTGCAGCAGGCAGGCATCGACCCTGCACTGCTGCACGACGCCAAGAGCGGCTTCGATGCCGCGTTCTATCGCAATGATCAGGGGCAGGTGGTGCTGGGCTTCTGCGGCACCGACGAAGGCAAGGACTGGAAGCACAACATCGGCCAGGGCCTGGGCTTGGACGATGCGCAATACGCTTCGGCGATCCAGCTCGGTAGCCAGGCCAAACAGGCGTTCGGCGACCAGGTGGTGATCAGCGGGCATTCGCTGGGCGGCGGTCTGGCCGCGGCATCGGCAATGGTCAACGACATTCCGGCAGTGACCTATAACGCCGCCGGCGTCAACGACCGCACGCTGGAGCGCCAAGGTCTGGATGCATCGGCGGCCAAGGATTACGCCAACAGCGAATTGATCCGCGGCTACCACGTCAAGAACGAAATCCTGACCCATCTGCAGGAAGACAGCATCCCGCTCAAATGGGCCATGCCCAATGCGGCCGGTCATCAGATCGAACTGCCCGAACCGGACCCGTTGTCCTTCGGCCAGCGTCTGGTGCCGGGCATGATGCTCAAGCATCGGCTGGATCTGCACGGCATCGATTCGGTGATGAAGGCGCAGGACATGCAGTTGCAGGACCAGGCGCGCGGCACCGCATTGCAGCCCGGCAGCCAGCTATTCAACGACGCGGTGGTGCAGTTGGATGGGCAACGCGACCGCCTGGGGCTGCGCGACGACACCGCGTTTCTCAATACCGCTGCCAGCGTGGCCGCGCGTGCAGGCAACGATGGCTTGCAACGTATCGATCACCTGGTGCCCAACCGTGACGGCGACAGCCTGATCGCGGTGCAGGGGCGCATGGACGACCCGGCCCATCTGCGCAGCCATGTGCAGACGGCATCGGCAGCCAACGAGCCGGCGCAGACCAATGTCAGCCAGCTGCACCAGCACAATCAGCAACACACCCAGCAGCCGCCGCAGCAGCAGGAAGAGCAGCGCCGGGTGATTCAGCAGTAAGGCGCCAGTGGCCCGCGCAATGTCGCGGGCCACTCTTCGCCTGCACGCGGCTGGCAGCAGCGCGTCAAGGTCTTGCGCGCGATCGCTGTCGGCTTCGCGCAGTGCAGCGTGTCTTTGAGACTAGCGCGCGTATTCGAACCGCGGCGCGACATGGCCGACACCGTGTCATCGGAGTCGTCAGCCAATCGCGCACGGTGCGCAGAAGCGGGATGCCAGGCGCGGCACATGGCGCAACGCCGAGCATCGCCCAGCCGCACTGGCGATTGCACAGCGGTGTGATACTCGCTCGGTCGCTTCATCGTGGCGTTGCAGATTGCGGCGCGAGTTATCCAGCGCCTGCCATCGCCCGCAAGGTAATGCCGACCAGATAGGCCAGATAGGTGCCGGTGGCGTAGCCCATCGTGCCCAGCAGCACACCGACCGGCGCCAGAGCCGGGTGAAATGCCGCGGCAACCACCGGCGCGGAGGCCGGGCCGCCGATATTGGATTGCGAGCCGATCGCAAAATAAAAGAACGGCACCCGCAACAACCGGCCAAGCCCCCATAACACGGCAATGTGCACGGCAATCCAGATCAGGCCGAGCAGGAACAACCATGGCCGGTCCAGCAGCGCCAGCAGATCCATCTGCATGCCGATGCAGGCGATCAGGAAATACAGCAGCAAGGTGCCGATCCTGGACGCGCCCGCGCCCTCCAGCGTGCGCGCACGGGTAAAGCTCAGCAGCAGGCCCAGGCTGGTCGCCAGCACCACCACCCACACGAACGGCGTGTCCAGGCTGAACTGGCTGGCCCAATCCAACTGCGCCTTGCACCACGCGGCAAGAGGATTGGCCAGGGCATGCGCAAGGCCGACACCGCCGAATGCCACCGCCACGATCACCATCAAGTCGGCCAAGCTGGGAATGCGCGCATGCTCGGCCTGGAAGCGCGCCATGCGCTCCTGCAAGGCATCCAGCGCCCGGGTGTCGGCACCGCTGCGTGCATCGATCTTGCGCGCGCGGCCGGCCAGGAAGATCAGCGCCGCCATCCACACATAGCCCACGCCGACATCGACCACCGCGAACTGCCCGAACGTGGTTGCGTCCACATCGAACACTTCGCGCATCGCCAGCATGTTGGCGCCACCGCCGATCCAGCTGCCCGCCAGCGCTGCCATGCCGGCCCAGGTATCGCCGGCCACGGTGGCCGGATGCAGCCAGCGCATCACCCAGAACGCCACCACCGCACCCAGCATGATGCTTAGCGATGCGCCCAGATACATCGCCACCAGCTTGGGGCCGAGCCGCAGGATCGCGCGCAGATCGATGCTCAAGGTCAGCAGGATCAATGCCGCAGGCAGCAACACGTCACGGGCGATCGGGTTGTACAACCGGGTGTTGGCACCATCGATCAAACCGACCGTGTTGTAGATGCCAGGCAGCAGATAACACAGCAACAAGACCGGCACCACCGCGTAGAAACGCCGCCAGAACCCCTGCTCCCGTGCAGACGTCCAGAACACCGCGCCCAGGGTGGCGGCGATCAGGCCGAACACGACGATATCGTTTCGAATCAGCGCAGCACCGGCAGCATTCACGACAGGCGGACATCCAGAGAAGTAGCCGCCAGAGCGCGGACCGGCCCCAGGTGGCCGATACCTCGAATCTAGCCGACCCGGACGTCTGCGCAAACCCCGCACAGCTGCGGACAGCCGCCACCGTGGGCAATGGTTTACTGCAGCAAACGACTGCGTTGCGTACGGCCTCAGCCGTAACGCCGCACCACCCGATCGCCGCCGCCGGTGTTGACCACCACGCCGCTGGGCTGACCGGTGGTCAGGCAGTGCAGTTTTGCCATCCATTCGGCAAAGTCCAGGGCGCCCTGCTCGCGCAAATACCGCAGCGGCGACCAGTGCGGGCGGGTTACCCACCAGCCGCCCTGTGCGGGGTGGATGCGTACGACATAACGAGACTCGTCCATCAGGCCTCCGGCCAGTGCGTCTAGCGGTCGAGCAAAGGCGCATGGGGCGTAGGGCCGCGATGCGCGAGGAATGGGAACGCCTTCTCCCGTCCGGTATGCCGGCGTGCCCTTACTCAAGGGGCCGCGGGAGAGTAGCCAATGGCCCCGCGTCCGGCATAGCCAGGATGTTCTTTTATGCATGCCAATGCCGTCGGGCTGACACTGGCAGGTCGGTAGGAAAATTCTTACGTGACACACATCACGTCCAGCGCTACATTCGGTCAGGACTGGTGAACGCCGCGTCATCAGCAACCGTCAGACGAGCGTGGACGGTGCGCAGTGGGTGATCAGTCGCTCTTGAAGACTGCCTCTGGGGAGGGGTTGCATGCATCTGCTTAGGAAATTCCAGTTTTCGGTCAAGACCGCCATGGTCATTGGCTATGTGTTGGTGATCAGGGAAGCGGTCGTGCTGTGGTCGTAAGGCTGTTGCACGGTTGAGCGTGTCGGCCAGGCATGTCGGTTGGCGGGCTGCAAAAAAGAGGTAACGCGCCTGGACCGGTGTCGGTGATCGGCACCGGTCACGTCAGCGTGCGTGCAGTGACGGTGCCTGCCGCTGACGGTGCGGCCGGCGCCGATCGTGTCAGGACCCAGGCTGCCAGAGATTTGCGTGCGTACCCGTCACGGCGTCTCAGTCCGCATCGACCCAGCCGCGCTGCTGCGCGGCGGCCAGATCCGTCGGCGTGTCGATATCCAATGCCAACGCCGGGGCGCTTACGCACCCCAGGCTCTGCATGTCCAGGCTGGCGAACAGGCCCCGCAAGCCGCTATCGGCCTGCAATGGCACATCCGCCCAGGCCGCATGCGTGACCACCGCGGGAATGCCGCGCACGCCGCTGTAGCCACTGGTTGCACACCCGGAGACGGCGCGATCGGCTTCTTCCAGCAGGGAGCGCAGATGCGGGGCATCCAGCGCAGGCTGATCGCACCCCAGGATCAGGCTGCGTCGCAATGCCGGGTCGCCCTGCACATGCCGGCGCAACGCGGCCAGGCTGGAGCCCATGCCCTCGGACCAATCGGGGTGCCGCAGTATTTCGACATCCAGATCCTGCAATACCTCGCTCAACGTATCAGCATCGGCACCCAGCACGACCACGCAGCGGCGTGGCGCAGTCAGTAACGCAATGCGAGCGGCGCGATGCAGCAACGGCTCGCCATCGCGCATCAGCAATTGCTTCGAGCGGCCAAGCCGGCGCCCTGCCCCGGCGCCCAGCACCAGTGCGGCGTGATCGCCACTCATGCGCCGTACGCTGCTGGCGTGGCGGCAGCAGCGTGCGGCGCTGGTTGCCAGACGGCGGGAGCGTGGCGCTTTCCGACGTTGTCACCACGTGCGGAATGGTGGGTGGCGAAGAAGCTAACGCGAACAGCATCACGCGATACGTCGACGTGGCGATCCGGAACAAGGGTCATGGCGACGTGCTGCTTGAATGGAAGACAGCTGCAGCCTAGAGCGCCGGCTGTGCGTGCAAGGTGACTACCCTTGGCGTGCGCTGTGGATGCATTGGCCAAGGCCTGCCCATAGCGATGCAGATGACAGCGTACTGTCGGAGGCCTGCCACGATAGTGCTCGAAAGCAGCTGTGTTCGACCCGACCGGCTGCGATGCGCCTTGATGACTCACGCACGCGGCAGGAGCAGCCAGCGACTTATCGGCTTGCGGTAACCGCCTGTAGATCTACCACCGCTTGCGTGGCTTCGGCGATGATGCCGAGCGCGATGGTGTGCGGTGACGAGCGCCCCATGCGCCAGCCCGCCGGCATACGCAGGCGTGCGAGCGCGGCATCGCCATACCCAAGCGCCCGCAAGGCCTGCAAGCGACATTGGCGCTTCTGCCGGCTGCCGAGGATGCCGATGCAGGCGACAGGGGACGCCAAGCCGCGCTGCGCAACCTGCATGTCGATCTCGGCATCGTGGGCCAGGCTATACAGCGCGGTGTCGGCATCCAGATGCAGGTCCTGCAGCGCATCGCCCAACGCACGTCGGTCGTAGTGCTCGGGCGCCAAGCCCGGCGGCGGTTCGCCCGGACCATGCGGCCGCAACACGCGCACATCGATGCCCATCTGGCTGGCCAACGACACCAGCGCCAGCAGCGATGGGTCGGCGCCGACCAGCACCAGCCGTAACGGCGGACGATGAGTGCGCACGAATTCGCCTGCACGCGCGTCCTGTGCATTTGCCAGGTAACGCACCGTGCCGGACGCACGATCCAAGGCCACATGAAATGCACGCCGATGCTGGCGCGCGTTACGCCAACGTGCGAGGTGCTCGCCCAGATCCGGCACCGGCCACACCAGCACGCCGATGCGCCCGCCGCAGCTGAGCTGGATGTCCAGCACCTGGCTGCCTTCGCCATAATCCAGCCAGCGCGGCTGACCATCGCGCAGCGCTGCCATGGCTTCATGCGCCACCGCCGCCTCGACACAGCCGCCTGAGACATAGCCTGCCACGCTCCCATCGGCGCTGATGGCCATCTCGCTTCCCAACGGCCGTGGGGAGGAGCCTTGCACATCGATCAAGGTTGCCATCGCCACGCGCTGCCCTGCACGCTGCCATGCGCTCAACGTTGGCAACAAATCGTCGAGCAACGCGTAGCCCGGCCATGCCGGCCACGCCGGCGGCGCATGCGCGACCGGGGCAACCACCGCGCTCACGCGCGCAGCATCTCGGGCAGGTGCGGCAGCAATTTGTCCAGGGTCACCGGATAGTCGCGCACACGCACGCCGGTTGCGTTGTACACCGCATTTGCGATGGCTGCTGCCACGCCGCAGATGCCCAACTCACCCACGCCCTTGGCCTTCATCGGCGACGATAGCGGGTCGCTTTCTTCCAGGAACACCACGTCCTGATGCGGGATGTCCGCATGCACCGGCACTTCATAGCCGGCCAGGTCGTGGTTGACGAAAAAGCCCAGGCGTTTGTCCACTGCCAGCTCTTCCATCAGTGCCGCGCCGGCACCCATGGTCATGCCGCCGATGACCTGGCTGCGTGCGGATTTGGGATTGAGGATGCGTCCTGCGGCGCATACGGCAAGCATGCGCCGGATGCGCACTTCGGCGGTGGCCACATCCACGCCCACCTCGACGAAATGCGCGCCGAACGTGGAGAGTTGATGCGTCTTGCTGAGGTCGCCGAACTCGATCTTGTCTTCTACCACCAGCACGCCACTGGCCGCGGCATCGCCGAGCGCAATGCGCTTGCCACCGGCGCGCACATAGCCATCGGCAAATTCGGCAGCGGCCGGATCCAGGCCCAATTGCCTGGCCACCGCTTCACGCAACTTGACTGCGGCCGCATAGACGCCTGCGGTGGAACTGTTCGCGCCCCACTGCCCACCGGAGCCTGCAGAGGCCGGAAAGCTCGAATCGCCCAGGCGCACATCCACCCAGTTCAGCGGGACCCCGAGCATTTCCGCAGCGGTCTGCGCAATGATGGTATAGGAGCCGGTCCCGATATCGGTCATGTCGGTTTCCACCACCACGCGCCCACCCTGCTCCAGCCGCATGCGCGCGCCGGAGGTCGTGACCGGCGCGTTGCGAAATGCCGCCGCCACGCCCATGCCGACCAGCCAACGACCGTCGCGCGTGCTGCCCGGCCTGGCCTTGCGCTTGGACCACTCGAATCGCTTTGCGCCATCTTCCAGGCATTTGACCAGCTGACGCTGCGAGAACGGGCGTTGCGGATTTTCCGGGTCCACCTGGGTGTCGTTGACGATGCGGAACTTGACCGGATCCATGTCGAGCTTTTCGGCCATCTCGTCCATGGCGATTTCCAACGCCATCAATCCCGGCGCCTCGCCCGGCGCGCGCATGGCATTGCCTTCGGGCAGATCGAGCACGGCCAGACGGGTCGTAATCAGGCGGTTAGCACCAGCGTAGAGCAATTGCGTCTGTGCAGCGGCGTTTTCCGGGCTGCCGTCGGGCAAGTCACCCGACCAGCTTTCATGCGCAATCGCCGTGAGCTTGCCGTCGCGCCCGGCCCCAAGCCGGATGCGTTGCACCGTGGCCGGGCGGTGGGTGGTGTTATTGGCGATCAGCGGCCGCGGCAACATCACCTTGACCGGACGTCCGACCTGACGCGCGGCCAGCGATGCCAGGACTACATCGGCACGCAGGAACAGCTTGCCGCCGAAACCGCCGCCGACGTACGGCGACATGATCCGTACGTTTTCGCGCGGGAGGCCCAGCGTCCTGGCCAGATCGCCGGCACCCCAATTGATCATCTGATTGGATGTCCACACGCTGAGCTTGTCGCCCTCCCACATGGCAATCGATGCGTGCGGCTCCATCATCGCGTGCGAATGATCCGGTGTGGTGTATTGGGCATCCAGTTGCACCGGCGCTGTAGCGAAGGCAGCGTCGAAGTTGCCGACATTGCTGTTGGGCGCGTCGCCCTTCTTGGTCACCTTGGCGCCGGCACGGGCCTTTTCCAGATCGTAGGCGCCAACGTGCCGGCCGTAATCGACCTTGATCAACTGGCCGGCCGCACGCGCCTGCTCGAAGGTTTCCGCCACCACCACGGCAATGGCCTGGTGGTAATGCGCGATCTCGGGGCCGCCCAACAGCTTGGCGGTGTTGAACTTGCCCTTTTGCAACTTGCCTGCGTTCTGCGCGGTCACGATGCCCAGCACGCCCGGCGCCTTGCACGCCGCGCTCAGATCGATGCTGCGAATGGTGCCCTTGGCGATGCCTGCGCCCACCACATGCCCGTAAGCGGGCTGGCCCGGCAGGTCGTGATGTTCGTAGGCATACGGTGCCTGCCCGGTGGTCTTGAGTGGCCCGTCGATACGGTCGACGGGCTTGCCGACGACAGTGAGCTGATCGATGGGATTGGTGCCGGCGGGAGTGTCGAATTTCATATCAGGCCCTCGTGTCGGCCAGGATCGCGGTCAAGGTGCGCTCGACCAGCGGCACCTTGAATGCGTTGTGTTCGGTGGGCTGTGCGCCGTCGAGCAACACGGACGCAATGGCGCGGGCACCCTCTTTCGCTCTGGCTTCGGCAGCTTCGCTGCGCCATGGCTTGTGCGCGACGCCGCCGACTGCGACGCGCGTACTGCCGTCGCGCTGAACGACGGCGGCCACCGACACCAGGGCGAAAGCATACGAGGCACGGTCGCGCACCTTGCGGTACACGTGCGTGCCACCCAGCGGCTTGGGCAAGGTGACGGCGGTGATCAATTCGCCGCGCTCCAGCACGGTTTCCAGATGCGGCGTCGTTCCCGGTGCGCGATAGAACTCGGACAGGGCCACGGCGCGCGTCTGCCCATCCGGGCGCACCGTTTCCACCACGGCATCAAGCAGGCGCATGGCAATGGCCATATCGCTGGGATGGGTGGCAATGCACGCATCGCTGGCACCGATGACTGCCAGTTGACGGTTATAGCCACCGATGGCCGCGCAGCCACTGCCAGGCAGTCGCTTGTTGCACGGCTGATTGGTGTCGTAGAAATAGGGACACCGCGTCCGTTGCAGCAGGTTGCCGGCCGTGGTGGCGCGATTGCGCAGTTGTCCCGAGGCACCGGCCAGCAATGCGCGCGACAGCACGGCGTAATCGCGGCGCACGCGCTGGTCGGCCGCCAGATCGGTGTTGCGCACCAATGCACCGATGCGCAGGCCGCCCTCAGGCGTGGCCTCGATGGTATCCAGGCTCAGGCCGTTGACATCGATCAGGTGCGACGGCGTTTCGATCTGCAGCTTCATCAGATCGAGCAGGTTGGTCCCGCCTGCGATGAACTTGGCACCGGGCTGGCGCGCGGCCTTGGCTGCCGCATCTGCTGGCGAGGTGGCCCGCTCGTAGCTAAAGGCCTTCATGCGCGGCCTCCGGCAACGTCGTTGATGGCTTCAACGATGTTGGAATACGCACCGCAGCGGCAAATATTGCCGCTCATGCGCTCCTGCAATTCGGGGGTGGTGAGCTTGGTCTTTCCGGTGAGGTCTTCGGTGACATGGCTGGGGATCCCGCGCCTCACCTCGTCCAGCACCGCCACTGCCGAACAGATCTGCCCGGGCGTGCAATACCCGCATTGGTAGCCATCGTGCTTGACGAACGCCGCCTGCATGGGATGCAGCTTGTCCGGCGTGCCCAACCCTTCGATCGTGGTGACCTTGGCGCCCTCGTGCATCACTGCCAGCGACAGGCATGCGTTCATGCGTTGCCCGTCGACGATGACCGTACAGGCGCCGCACTGGCCGTGATCGCAGCCCTTCTTGGTGCCGGTGAAATGCAGATGTTCGCGCAGCGCATCCAGCAAGGTGGTGCGGTTATCCAGCGTCAGCGTGACCGGTTTGCCGTTCACCTCGAAAGCGACCTGGCTGGATGCATTGGCAGGCTCGGTTGCCGGCCGCTGCGAGATCGCAGTGGCGGCGGTGGCGGCCATCGACTGGGTTGCGGCAACGCTGGCTGCCGATGCCGTTCCTGCGATCAATACCTCGCGACGGGTCATCTTGATGTCTCTCATGGCTGGCATCTCCAACAATGCTGGCTTTTACAGTTCTCAATCAATGTGCAGCGCTGCCGGTCACAAGCGCGTGAGTGCGCGGTGGCGACTGCACGCGTGAAGCAGTGGTATTGCCAGATTCTAGTTGCCGCCTTTGCCCGCATTAGCGCTGGTTGCTGCATGCGCCTATGAAAGACGCTCATCACTGCGAGTAACCAGGCCCATGCGCCGATGACGTTGGAGTCGGACGGGCCGGCCGAACAGTTCTTGGAATGTGCACGTGCAGCACGCGGGTTGGCCGCCGTGGGCTGCGAACGAACGAAACTCGAGAAGTATTGGTTGCGCTCGCCAGCAGCGTCATGCAGGCGGCGGCCCTTGCACACGTCGAACTACGGAAGTCACACGCCGGCGCTGCGGACGCATCGCCGGCGCTCAGTACCGCAGGCTGGATCAGAACTCCAGCGCGATCTTGCCGAGGTGCCCACCGGCCTTCTGCAGCGCGAACGCTTCACCGATCTCATCCATTGCAAAGCTGCGATCGATCACCGGCCGCAGCGGCAAGCTGTCGAGTGCGCGCACCAGGTCCTGTTGATGCCTGCGGCTGCCAACGACCAACCCCTGCAGGCGTTGCTGGCGCCCCATCATTTCGGCGGTCGGAACCGGCCCAGCGGCACCGGTCAACACACCGATCAAGGCGATATGCCCACCCACGCGCGCTGCACGGATCGATTGCGTCAGCGTGCCCGGGCCACCGACCTCGACCACATGGTCCACCCCACGCCCTTCGGTGATGTCCAGGACCTGCGCCGCCCATTCGGGATGCTGCCGATAGTTGATGAGATGGTCGGCACCGAGCGCTCGCACCTTTTCCAGTTTCTCGTCGGATGAGGAAGTGGCGATCACGCGCGCACCCATCGCCTTGGCAAATTGCAGCGCGAAAATCGACACGCCGCCGGTGCCCAGAACCAACACGCTGTCGCCGGCCTTGAGCCCGCCATTGACCGCAAGCGCGCGCCACGCGGTAACGCCGGCAGTGGTCAGCGTCGCAGCCTCGGCATGGCTGTAACCGCGGGGTGCATGGGTGAATGCCTGCGCGTCGGCGACGACCGCCGAGCGCGCATAGCCATCGACGCCATCGCCTGGGGTAGTGGCAAAACCGGCATGCAAGGGCTCGCCGTCCAGCCACTGCGGGAAGAAGGTGGACACCACATGATCGCCCACTGCGAACTCGTCCACCTCCGGCCCCACTGCTTCCACCACGCCGGCGCCATCGGACATCGGAATACGCCCGTCTGCGGTCGGCATCTGTCCGAGCACAACGCCCAGATCATGAAAATTGAGCGAACTGGCATGCAGGCGGACGCGGATCTGACCGCGTGCAGGCTGCCCCGGATCGGGCAGTGCAACGGACTGCAGCGATGCGATGGCGGCGGGATGGCGAAGACGAATGGCGTGCATGGGGAACTCCTGAGCGTGATTCGGTACCCGGGATAGCATGCTGCCCGTTACGCAAACGCAGTCGAGCTGGCTCTGACATCTGTCGCGGTGCGTGGTGATGCGATGCAGCGAGCGCTGCTGCAGCGGCTATCGCGCGTAGCGACGTGGGCAAGCGGGCTGTTGCATGCAACGTGAGGCAGCAATCACAGATCTGTCATTGCACGTGTTGCTGCACCTAGGCACGCGTGCCGCGACGCGTAGGCTGGCACGGCGGTTGCATCGCCCTGGTATCCAGACAGGTAGCCACAGTGACGTCAACAAGCAAGCGGCGGCGGCAACGTGCTCAGCGCATCGCGCTGCATTTCGTACTGACTGTGTCTTGGATGTTGTTGCTCGGCTCGGAGTATTGGTCCATCCACGAAGAACGCGCGACCGCGCTGCGTAGCGCACAGGCGCAGTCGTTGAATCTGGCCAATTCGCTGGCGCAGCATGCCAGCGACACCCTGTCCATTGCCGACGCAGTGCTGTCCGGGTTGGTGTCGCGGGTCGAACACGACCAGGGCTCCAGCGCGGCGCGTTCTGCGATGCATGAGTTTCTGGTGCGCGAAGCGCGCCGCTCCGATCGCCTGCATGGCATCTTCATCTATGCCGCGGACGGCAGTTGGGTGAGCTCGTCGCTGGACAGCACCCCCAGGACCCACAACAACGCCGACCGCGCTTATTTCAAATACCACCGCGACCATCGCGACGCCTTGTCGCTGGTCGGCCCGCCCGTGCAAAGCCGCTCGGACGGCTCCTGGGTGCTGACGTTGAGCCGCCGTCTCAACGCCCCCGGCGGCGAGTTCGCCGGCGTGGTGCTGGTCACCCTGCAGCTGAAGTATTTCCAGAACTACTACAGCACCTTCGAAGTTGGCCCGCACGGCACCATCGGCATGACCAACGACGATGGCATCGTGATGGTGCGACGGCCAGACAAACAGGGCGTGATCGGTACCTCGATCGCGGGGACGTCGATCTACGTGACCATGCGCGCACGCAAGCACGGCACCGCCACCTATCGCTCGCCGATCGACGGCGTGGAGCGCATCTCCAGCTTTGCACCGGCGCGCCCCTATCCGCTGACCGTGCTCACCGGCGTTTCGGTCGACGATGCGTTGGCGAACTGGCGGGAAGCCGCGCGCCAGCGCATCGTGGTGGCCGCGCTGGGCTGCACCCTGCTGCTGGGCGTGGGGATCTGGCTGGATTTGCAACTGCGCCGCATGCATCGCAACGAAGCCAAGCTGAGCACCGAAGCCTGGGTAGACGCATTGACCGGCATCGCCAACCGGCGCGCCTTCGACCACCGATTATCGCGTGCGTTGCAGGACGCGGTTCGCCTGGAGGCGCCATTGTCGGTGCTGATGATCGACGTCGACCACTTCAAGCTCTACAACGACACCTATGGCCACGTGAACGGCGATGCCTGCCTGCGTTTGATCGCAGGCGCCATTGCCGGCTGCTCGCGCCGCAGCGAAGACCTCGCCGCGCGCTACGGCGGCGAAGAGTTCGGCATGATCCTGCCGCATACCGATGCCGCCGGCGCGCTGCGCCTGGCCGACGCCGTGCGCAATGCGGTCGCCGAGCTCGGCCTGATGCACCTGTCCAGCCCCACCAGCGCGCACGTCACCGTCAGCATCGGCGCAGCCACCTTCGAGCCGGGCGAAGCGCCGCTGAGCCCCAACGCCATCGTGCACGATGCCGATTCGGCGCTGTATCGCGCCAAGCAGAAGGGACGCAATCGCACATCAGCCTAGCGCTGCCGGGATGCCGACAACCTGCCGTAGAGGTCACGCTGCTGTCGTAAGGTGGATGTCGCGAGCCGGAAGCAACGCATGGACGGCGCACCCACTCCATGCGTTGCGCGCACGCCTGCGATGGAGGGGCGCTGCACGTACGACCCGCGCCTCCGAGCACGCGTGACACACGCGTGGCTCTTGCCGCCGTTCTGCCGAAACCGGCCAATGCCTGCGCGGACTTCCCATAACGCGGAAGGCCCGCGCAATGCGGGCCTTCCTGGATGAGGCAACGACGAGCTGCCCTCAGAACGGGATATCGTCGTCTGCGAAATCGTCCATCGGCGGTGCCGACTGCTGCTGGGCCGGCTGCTGACGGCGCGGCGCATAGTCCTGACCACCGCCACCGCCGCCGTATCCACCACCCTGCCCACCGCCGCCGCCCTGCTGACGCGGCGCCGAGCGCTGCGGGCGATCGCCGCCCATCCCGCCACCGCCGCCTTCACCACGGCCGCCGAGCATCTGCATCTCGTTGGCGACGATGTCGGTGCTGTACTTTTCCACGCCGTCCTGGCCGGTGTACTTGTCGTAGCGCAGTTCGCCTTCGACGTAGACCTGCGAACCCTTGCGCAGGTACTCGCCGGCGATTTCGCCCAGCTTTCCGAAAAACACCACGCGGTGCCACTCGGTGCGTTCCTGGTTATTGCCGTCGCGGTCCTTGCGCATGCTGGTGGTGGCCAGGCTCACGCGCGTGATTGCCATGCCGGCCTGGGTGTACTTGGTGTCGGGATCGTTGCCGAGGTTGCCGACGAGGATGACTTTGTTGATGCCGCGGGCCATAGGTGCTTCCGAGATGATGCGCTGGCGCCGGGAGCGCGCAACGATGAATGTCTGTGCGGCAATGTTACCGCACCTGCCGCTCGGCGGTCCTGGCAGGTTGCCGCGCGGCGCTGCCGGGCAAGTGCCTTGCCAAGGGTCGGAAATCCAGCCCGTACAGACCTTTGCGGGTCACGGCCCAGCTGCGCAGGGCGGCAAATGTGAAGACGCCGGATGTGCCCGGCGGGACGGATCCGGCCGGGGCACCTATAATCGACCCACATCACGAATGCCTGCGCATGACCATCGCCGAAGACCTCCCCACCGTGCTGGGCCTGCCCCAGATCCAGTCCCTCGCCGCGCCCGACATGGCCGCGGTCGACGCACTGATCCGCCGCCGTCTGGCCTCGGACGTCGTGCTGATCAACCAGATTGCCGATCACATCATCTCTGCCGGCGGCAAACGCCTGCGCCCGATGCTGGTGATGCTGGCCGGCCACGCCGCTGGCGGCTCCGGCCCGGAGCACCACCAACTGGCGGCAATCATCGAATTCATCCACACCTCGACCCTGCTGCACGACGACGTGGTGGACGAATCGGACCTGCGCCGCGGACGCAGCACTGCCAACGCGCTATGGGGCAACGCTCCCAGCGTGCTGGTGGGCGACTTCCTGTATTCGCGCAGCTTCCAGCTGATGGTCGAACTGGACCGCATGGAAGTCATGCAGATCCTGGCCGACACCACCAACCGCATCGCCGAGGGCGAAGTGCTGCAGCTGCTGCACGTGCATAACCCCGACACCGACGAAGCGGCCTACCTGCGCGTGATCGAGCGCAAGACCGCGGTGCTGTTCGCCGCCGGCACGCGTCTGGGTGCGCTTGCCTCCGGCGCCAGCGCGCAGGTGCAGCAGCAGTTGTACGACTACGGCATGCAGCTGGGCTTTGCCTTCCAGATCGCCGACGACGTGCTCGACTACGCCGCCGAGGCCGCGGACCTGGGCAAGAACCTGGGCGACGACCTGGCCGAAGGCAAGGCCACCCTGCCGCTGATCCACGCGATGGCGCACTCCGATGCCACCACCCGTGAGCGCCTGCGACAGATCGTCGAGCAAGGCGATGCGGCGGCGATGCCGGAAGTGCTGGCCGCCATCCATGCCACCGGCGGGTTGGACTACAGCCGTCAACGCGCGGCCGAATACGCCGCTGCCGCCGAACAGGCGCTGGAAACCCTGCCGCACAGCCCTGCCGTGGCGGCGTTGCGCGGCCTGGCGCGCTACGCGGTCGAGCGCACGCACTGATCCGGCGCGCAGCGCGCGCCGGCCGGGATTTGAGATTGGAGATCAGGGATTCGCAAAGGCGGCGTGATCGCGGTTTTGCGCGTCCCGACATCGGTTAGCCGAATGATTGATCAGCGCAACGCCCGAGCAAAAACCCGGGGGTTTGATTCGCTGAAGGACGGGACTTCGCTCTTGCGAATCCCCAATCCCAAATCACCAATCCCGGTTACTGCCCAAAGCGCTCGTCGAAGAAATCGCCGAGCATGCGATACGCCCGCTTGGCCGCACGCGGGTTGTACAGGCAGCCCGGCGGGCTGTTGGCGTCGGCCTCGGCAAAGCAATGCACCGCGCCGCTGAAATTGACGAATTGCCAATCCGCTCCGGCTGCATTCATTTCGGTTTCGAACGCGGCGATATCCGCCTTGCTCACGCTCTTGTCGTCGGCACCGTTGAGCACCAGCAGCGGCGTCTTGGCCGAGCCGGCGGCGGCCGGGCTGGGAGTCGCGATGCCACCATGCAGGCTCACCACGCCGGCCAGCTGCGCGCCTGAGCGCACCAGCTCCAGCACCGTGGTGCCGCCGAAGCAGAAGCCCACCGCACCGATGCGCGCTGCGTCCAGCGGCGCCTTGCCGGCCTGCGCCTTGAGCACCTCTACCGCTTTCAGCGCGCGTGCGCGCAACTCCGGCGGATCCTTCTTCAGGGCGCCGGCGAACTGCCCAGCCTCGCTGTCGTTGGCCGGGCGCTTGCCCTTGCCATACACGTCGGCCACCAGCACCACGTAATCGTCGCCGGCCAGCTGCTTGGCCTTGGTCACCGCCGAGTCGTTGACACCGCGCCAGTTGGGCACCATGACCAGCCCCGGGCGCTTGGCATCGCCGGCATCGTCGTACACCAGCACGCCGCTATAGGTGTCCTTGCCGATCTTCCATTCCAGCGGCTTGGCCTGCATCGCCGCTGCTGCGGGGAAGGCCAGCGAAGCCAGAACACCGATCAACCCAATGCCACGCCATGTCCGTTGCTTGTACATGTGCTTGCTCCCAGGATGGTGCGGCGAGTGTAGGCGCTGCTGCCGTGCAGGAGAGGTCATCGTCGCCGCTGCCGGCCACGGTGGCGGCAGGCAGTCAGTCCGATCACACCTGCGCGTTCGCATGCGCTGCGCGTGTGTGCGTGCGTGCTTTCGAGGCGATCACGCCACCGCGGCGGCGCTGGCGTTGGCGCGGCGACCAACAGGCAACGAACATCCATCGGGTGGCGGAGAACAGCGCGCAGGCACAGCGGTGTGCGAGCGGCACATGCCAGTGCCGAGCATCGGCCATGCCCACCAGCCGATGAGCGCAGCCGGTGCGTTAGCCGCCTTCAGTGCACACCCAGTCCGTCAATCGCGCTGATTGCCGCCGGGTCGAACCCTGCCAGCTGCGCGAAGTGGCGGCCGCGCGCAACGTAGTCGCTGTAGGCGCCGAAGCTGGGCGCCCCGGGCGAGAGCAGCACCACACCGCCCTGCTGGCCCAGCGCAGCGCGCGCCAGTCCCATGGCGTGTTCGAGATCGTTGGCCGCATGCAGGCCGAAGTGCCCCGCCTCGGCCAGCGGCGCCAGCAATGCATGGATGCGTGGGCCGTTGGCGCCCATGGTCACGATTTCCAGCGGCGCCTGCCGCGCCATCTGCTGGGCGAAATCGTGCCAATCCAGCCCGCGATCATGGCCACCGACCAGTAGTGCCACGCGTCGCTGCGCAAAGCACGCCAGGGCAGCCAGCGATGCATGCGGCGTGGTGCTGATGGAATCGTTGACGTAGCTGATGCCGTCCACGCTGCCGAGCAACTGCAGGCGGTTGGGCAATGGACGAAAGCTCGCTGCCGCCGGCGCAAGTGCCGCCGCATCCAGGCCCAAGGCCTCTACCGCCGCCAGCACCGCGCACAGGTTGCGGCGGTTGTGCTCGCCCGGCAGCGGCACATCGGCGGTATCGAAAATGGCCTGTTCGCCGCGATAGACCACGTCGCCACGCAGATGCCAACCGGCGGAATGATTGAACCAACGCACCTGGCTATCCGGCAACTGCAGGCCGGCAAGCAGCGGGTCGGCAGCGTTAAGCAAGGCGATCCGCGGCCGGCCTTCGGTCACCAGCGACAGCTTGTCGCGCACATAGCGTGCCTCATCGCCGTGCCAGTCCAGATGCTCGGGAAACAGATTCAACACCAGTGCCAGTTCCGGGCGCGCGCCGCTGCGCCCGACATCACCGGTCTGGTAGCTGGACAACTCGATCGCCCAATACGCCGGCGGCGGCTGCGGTGCCAGCACTTCCAGCAAGGGCTGGCCGATATTGCCGACCAACGCGGTGCGATGCCCGGCCGCGCGCAGCAGGTGCGCCAGCAGCGCCGTGGTGGTGCTCTTGCCCTTGGTGCCGGTGACGCAGATGACACCGGGCACGCTGCCGTCCGCCTGCGCGTGTTCGGCAAACCACAGCGCGGTGCCGCCGATGAAGCACGTGCCCTGCGCGGCGGCGACCAATGCCTCGGCGCGATACGGGCTGATGCCGGGCGACTTCACGACGATCTCGAATCGCCCCAGCGCCTGCGCGCTGGCAGCGGTTTCCACCTGCAAGGCCGCATCTTCCAGCGCATCAATCTCGCGCGCCTCTTCGGCGTTGCAGAACACCGTCAGCGCTTGCGTCGGCAGGCGCGCCCGCAGCGCACGGTACGCCGCGCGTCCTTCACGCCCCCAGCCCCACAACGCAACGGTCTTGCCTTCAAGCTGCGAAATTCGCACGCACGCGCTCCCACAGCGCCGGCGGAATCCGGTGCTCGCCATCGATGGCCATGAGTGGCTCGACCTGCAGATCATTTGGGTCGAGCTGCGGCTGGATGTCGCGGATGAAGCGCTTCACCAACGCGTCCTCCTTCCACTCCGCGCGGCTGGCCAGCACCGCCATCGCCGCGCGCGATTCACGGCCTTCGCCCACGCATTCGAACGGCTTGTGGTCCTGGAATTCCAGCAACGCGTCGTAGCCGCCGGCCTGGGTCGCATCGTCGAGCAGATTGCGCCCGAAGATGTTGACCAGCCGTGTCTTGGGCATGAACGGCGCCAGCGCCAGGAACACGAAATGGCACTTCGGGCACACGCCGCACCAGCGATGCACGGGGCGCTCGCCCATGATGTGGAAGTTGCGGTTGCAGCTGGAAAAATGCGCGTCGTAGTGATCGGTCTTGGCGAACTGCCGCGCCACCGCCAACTCCGAAAGCGGCCGCAGCAACGAGTAGTAGCGCAGATCGGCTGCCACGTGCCGCTGCACGTACTCGCCGAACGCCTGTTCGAAGGCCCAGCCCTTGGACCACTGGTGATTGACCTCGCCGGTGCCGGGAATCTGGCTGCCGTAACTGGCCGAGCGTTCGTTGGAGAACACCACCTGGTCAACACCAGTGAGCAGCGCTGCCAGCACCAGAATGGCCGAGTTCACCGCGGTCACCGGGATATGCCCGTTCCACGCGCCCTGGCGGTTGAGTTCGAACAATTCCGGTGCCAGCACGCGGCCGATGTTGAGTACCGGCAACCCGGTGCGCTCTGCGCAGGCACGGATGAGTTGCGAACCGCCGATCCAGCTCACGGTCTGCGCCAGGCCGGCCTGGCGCAGCGCCTCGATGCTGACCAGCGAATCCTTACCGCCGCCGATCGCCACCAGCGCATGCTCGCGCAACCCCACCGCCGGCGCGGCGGCAGAAGCCTGCGCCTCCACCGGGAAGTGGATCTTGCCGTGCAGATCCAAGCCATTGCGGTAGGCAAATTCGCCCAGGCCGTGCAGATACACGCTTTCCACCAGCGCGGCCGTCTCGGCATCGATGCCGTAGCTGTCGATGGCGATGTTCGGCGGCACCGCGGCCTTGAAATAACTGACCCCTGCAATGAGATGCAGCAGCCGCAGCGCCTGTTGCACGGCAGTTGCCCGCGCGCCCTCCAGCACGAACGGAGCGCCCGGCACCGCAACGGTCTCGACCAGCTCCGGGCCTTGATCGAAGGCATACACCAGCGTCGCCACGCCGGTCTGCGCGTCGAGTGCGCAACGCACGAAACGGAAGGTGGACATCTGATGTTTGTCGAAAGCGCTCATGGACTACCTGCAGAAACACGTACACGACGCAGATAACGTCGGCACAGGACATATTCAATCATGGAAAACGGCACCGCCGCCCAAAGCAACGGCAGGCAACCGATCACGAACAACAGCAGCATCACATCCGAGCGAATCACCGTTGCGTCGCCGGTGATGGCCAACGCGACCAGCAGATACAGCAGCAACGCCGGCAGATAGCCAAGCGCACTCAACACCACGGTGCGCAATGCCATGCCGCCGGCGCGCTGCGCGCGTGCCTGCCGGGCACGCCGACGTTGCCAGAACGCTGCGCTCCACGCGCCGAGGCCGGCAGCGACCAATGCGGGGATTGCCCACTTCAAGCTGTCGGTCCACGGGGTCGGTTGCCCGGCGATATCGATGGCGGTGGAAAACACCATCGCCACGCCACCGGCCAACGTGCTGAGTACGACGAACTCAGCCAGTGGACGCATCGATCACCTCTTCGCGCGGCAATTCGCGCTGATTGTAGGTGCTGGCCATCGTGTAGCCGTAGGCACCGGCATCGGCGACCAGCACCACATCGCCCGGTGCAGTGGCCGCTGGCAGCCGGCGACGCTTGCCGAACACGTCCGACGATTCGCAGATCGGCCCGACGATATCGAACATGCCATCGGCCGGCGCGTCGAGTTGGCTGAGGTTTTCGATGTCGTGCCAGGCGTCGTACAACGCCGGGCGAATCAAGGTGTTCATGCCCGCATCCAGGCCCACGCGGTGCACGCCGTCCTTCTCGATCACCTGGGTGACGCTGGCCAGCAAGACGCCGGCTTCGGCCACCAGATAGCGGCCCGGCTCGATCGCCAGGCGGTAGCCAGGATGCACCGCCTTGACCTCGGCCAGGCCCTTGGCCCACACCTCCAGATCGAACGGCTCGTCTTCGGCGCTGTACGGAATCGGCAGGCCGCCGCCGATGTCGATGGTCTCTACCGTGCCGATGCGACGCGCGAAGCCGGCCAACTCGTCGTACATCATCCGCCAGTGCTCGCCGGTCTCCACGCCACTGCCCAGATGCGCATGCACGCCGGTGATGGTGACCTCGAGCGTGCGCGCCACATCGACGAATTCATCAACGCGCGTGGACGACAGGCCGAACTTGGACGCCTTGCCGCCGGTGTTGACCTTCTCGTGATGGCCGTCGCCGTGCCCCAGGTCGATGCGCAGCCAGATCGTGCGGCCACGGAACACCTCGGGCCAGTTGCGCAGCGCTTCGACGTTGTCCACGGTCACCGTCACGCCCAGCGCGAAGGCCGCTTCGTATTCGGCCTTGGGCGCAAAGCTCGGCGTGAACAGCACGCGCCGCGGCGACAACTCCGGCAGCGCCTGGAAGACGCGGCGCAATTCGCCCTGCGAAACGCACTCCAGCCCGAAGCCGGCCTGTTCCAGCGCCATCAAGATGGCCGGATGCGCGTTGGCCTTGATCGCGTAATAGCGCTGATCCACCGCGGCAATCTGCGCCAGCGCATGCGCACGCGCACGCACCGTGGGCAGGTGGTACGCGTAACGCGGCGTCCCGGCCTTGGACAGCGACAGCAGATGCGCGCGCTCGGCATGCCACCACGGCGTGGGACGCGGACGTACCGAGCCGATGATCTGCCGCCAGCGCGGGCCGAACACCTCGCCCTCGCTGACCGGCATTGCACCGCTGTCGATCAGTTCGGCATGCAGGATCGGCAGCAAACCGTCGGCATCGGCTTCGTCGATGACGAAGGTCAGGTTCAAGTCGTTGGACGACTGCGAAATCATGTGCACGCGCTCCTGCCCGAACGTGGCCCACACGTCGGAGAGCTTGTGCAGCAGCGAACGCATGCCGCGCCCGACCAGGGTGATGGCCGCGCAAGGAACGATGATCTTGACCTTGCAGATCTGCGACAGATCGGCCGACAACGCCGCCAGCACGTCGGTGTTGACCAGGTTTTCCGAAGGATCCAGCGACACGGTGACGTTGGTCTCGGCCGAACCGATCAAGTCCACCGACAGGCCATGCTTCTTGAACAGCGTGAACACATCGGCCAGGAAGCCGACCTGCTGCCACATGCCGATACCTTCCATCGACACCAGCACGATGCCGTTGCGACGGCTGATCGCCTTGACGCCCAACACCGGCTCGGCATTGCCGTCGATGCTGGTACCCGGCAGATCGGGGCGCTCGGTGTCCAGGATCGCCATCGGCACGCCGGAGTCGCGGCACGGCTTGATCGAACGCGGATGCAGCACCTTGGCGCCGGTGGTGGCGATTTCCTGCGCTTCGTAATAGTCCAGCCGAGTCAGCAGCCGCGCATCCGGCACTTCCTTCGGGTTGGCGCTGAACATGCCGGGCACATCGGTCCAGATTTCCACGCGGCTGGCGCCGAGCAGCGCACCGAAGTACGCCGCCGAGGTATCCGAACCGCCACGGCCCAGAATCGCGGTGCCGCCATCGGCATGACGCGAAATGAAGCCTTGCGTGATCAGCAAGCGTGTCGGTTGCGCGGCGAAACGCGTTCGCCAATCGGCATCGGACTGCCACTGGCACGACACCGACAGCCGCTTGGACCACTCGCTCTGATTCGGCTGCGGGGGCAGCGCCGACAGCCATTGGCGCGCATCCAGCCAGCCCATGTCCAGGCCGCTGGCATGCAGGTACGCCGCACCGATGGTGGACGACAGCAACTCGCCCTGCCCCAGCACCTCGGCCTGCCAGTCCAGCGTGCGCGTTGCAGCGCGCGCGTCGCCCAGCAAAGCATGCAGTGCGGCCAGTCGCTCGCCCAGCACCGCATCGGCGTCCAGTTCGAGCTCGGCCAGAAACTCACGATGGCGTTGGTCCAGTGCCGCCACGCGCTGTGCGCTATCGGCGGCGCCGTCGGCAATGGCGGTGAGCTCGTTGGTCACGCCCGACAATGCAGACACCACCACCAGCACGCGACCGCCGGTCTCGTGCGCCCGTTTGCCCGCCAGTTTTCCAATCGTGTCCCAGCGATGACGACGCGACACCGAAGTGCCGCCGAACTTGAGGACGATCCAACGATCGGTAGAGTGGGGAGCTGACATTGAGATAGGCGTTTAGGATGGGGGGAAGATGCCCGGGATGCCGAGCGGAACCTCCGATTCTACTGCCAATGCCGCTGACATGACCCCGCGTGCGATCACAGCGTTCCGGTCGCCACGTCCACTGCCGTATCGGTTTGCACTGCAACCATCGCCGCGCCCCTCCTTCGATCGAGATGTCCCCACCATGAGCAAGCACCGCTATCTGCAACTGGATGTTTTCGCCGCCCGGGCCGGCAGCGGCAACCCGCTGGGCGTGGTCTTCAATGCAGAGACGTTGTCGTCTGCGCAGATGCAGCAGATCGCCGCGTGGCTGAATCTGTCCGAGACGGTCTTCTTCCTGCCGGTCAGCGTGCCCGATGCCGATTACCACATCCGCATCTTCACCCCACGTGCCGAGCTACCGTTTGCCGGCCACCCCAGCGTCGGTGCCGCGTGGGCGGCGGTGACCCACGGCGTGACCGCGTACAAGCCCGACGGCCGGCTGCGCCAGCAATGCGCGGCTGGCGTGCTGCCGGTGGACGTGTTCGACCGGCACGGCGCCTTGTTGGTGCGGCTGCGCGCCCCGCGCGGACGCGCCATCGACACGGGCGACACGTACGCCGAGGCGCTGCGTGCCGCCTGCACTGGCCTGCGCGTCAGCGCGCAGCCTGCCGCACTCTGGAACAACGGCCCGAACTGGTGGTTGCTGGAATTGGCCGACGCGCAGGCGGTACGGCAGGCAGTCCCGGAGCTTGCCGCCATTGCGCGCCTGACCCAGGCCAGCGCCGCCGTTGGCCTGGCCATCTACGCGCCCGTGCACGATGGCGATGCCGACTTGGTCGTCCGCGCGTTCTGCCCGGGCGATGGCATTGCGGAAGACCCGGTCACCGGCAGCGCCAATGCCTGTATTGCCGCCCGCCTGCATGGCGAGGGCCGCCTGCCCGGAGCGCAGTCGCGCTACGTCGCCAGTCAGGGCCGCGAGGTTGGCCGCGACGGCCGCGTCCAGGTGGAGGTGGACGCGGAAGGCGAAGTCTGGATTGGTGGAGCGACGCTGCAGGTGATCGACGGCCGCATCGATTGGTAAGCTGCCGCGCCCTCACTGCGGATCGACGCCCATGACCACTCGCCGTTTCCTGCAACTGGATGTGTTCTCCGCCCGCCCCGGCAGCGGCAATCCGCTGGCGGTAGTGCTGGATGCGCAGGGTCTGGACGATGCGGCGATGCAGGCCATCGCACGCTGGACCAAACTGCCGGAGACCACCTTCGTCTTTCCCGCCGAAAGCACGCACAGCAGCTACCGGCTGCGCATGTTTTCGCCGCAGAAGGAGGTGCCGTTTGCCGGCCATCCCAGTGTGGGCACTGCGCATGCCGTGCTCGAGGCCGGCCTGGCCGCACCACAGGATGGCGTCCTGGTGCAGGACGGCATCGCCGGCCGGTTGCCGCTGCGTGTGGAGCAGCGCGGCGGCCACCGCAGCATTGCGATCCGCACGCCACGCGCACGCGTGGCCGAGCAGGTGGATGCCGACGATCCGCGCCTGCGCGATGCCTTGCAGGGCTGGCCGCTGGGGACGCTGCCGCCTGCGCTGATGGACGGCGGCCGCATCTGGTGGGTGGTGGAACTGGCAAGCGAAGCCGCGCTGCGCAGCCTGCAGCCGGACTGGGACGCGATTGCCGGGTTGGCAGAATCCACCGGCAGCATGGGCGTGTTTGCGTATGCACGCGCCGGCGCACCGGGCGCCTACGATCTGGCAGTACGTGCCTTCGTCGGCAATGGCCGGCGCTTCGAAGATGCGGCGTCCGGCGCGGCCAATGCGGTCCTGGCCGCATGGCTGGACAGCCGTGACGCATTGCCCGGCACCGACCGTCGCTACACCGTCAGCCAGGGCCGCGAAATCGGCTTCGATGCCCTGTTGGAACTGCATATCGATGCCGACGGCGACGTGTGGTCGGGTGGCCAGGTGCAGACGGTGATTCGCGGCACGCTGGACTGGGCTTAGGGCGGCAGCAGCGCTGCCGCGCTGGATTCAACGCAGCGGGTGGCCTGCAGGTGCTGCCAATTTCTGATCACCGCCGGTGCAGCGCGCATCGGCGCTTGTGTGAAGCAAGGCGCCTCGCATCAATCAGCGCCCACGCCTGGTTGACGCGCCATTGCTGCCGGCAATCGCTCCGCCAAACGCAAGAACGCTGCGGTTGCCCGCAGCGTTCTGTTTAGCCCGATGCCGGAACCACCAGCGGTACCGCATGCATCCGGCACTGATCAGTCGGGGCGCACGTCGACACGCACACGGATTCGGTCGCCCGGGTTGTAATCGCTACGCGTGTGGTACATGCGGCCGGCGTATTCGTAGGTGACGTCGTAGCCATCCACGCGGTCGCGTTCACGGCGGTAGGACACCGGCTCGCAGACCCTCACGTTGCCCTGGTAGGTGCGGTGATTGGCCTCATAGATCGAACGGCCCGCCGCGACGCCCGCCATGGTGCCCACGGCGGTACCGACCAGACGACCATTGCCGCCGCCGACCTGGCTGCCGAGCACGGCACCCGCAATACCACCGATCACACTGGCCACGCCGCGATTGGACACACCGGCCTGTGCATAGCCGCCGTCGCGGTAATACCCGTCGTTGCTCGTGTAATAACCGTCGGCGGGACGATCGTAGCAACGCTCGCTGGTGCGCTCGTTGTAGGAGTCGGCAACGATGATCGGATCCACGCGCACGACGCGCGCATATTCGTAACGGCCATCCTCGTAGCCGCTGCGGCCGTAATCGCGATAGCCGCTGTCATAGCGCTGCGCCGTGGCATTGCCCGCCACGACCAGACCCATCACCAGAGCACCAAGCACGAGAGTTTTCATTGCGGCAGCTTCATAGGGAGGACACGCTGCCGATGCTCGTCCTGCGCCAGTGAAACCGCACTGAACCAAACCGGCCGTAAAAAGCCCCATTCAGGTTGCCGCCAGCTGCGCGCGCCGGGCGTTTGCGCCGACGCGTCGCAGCGGTATTGGCGTTAGCTGGAAAACTCGGTTTCCAGACTGATCGGCACCGCGCTCAGTGCCTTGGAGACCGGGCAATTCTTCTTGGCGGTGTCGGCCAGCTCGCGGAACTTGGCCTCGTCGATGCCGGGCACCACGGCCTTGAGCTTGAGGCGAATCTGCGACAACTGCGGGCCGCCTTCCATCGACAGATCCACATCGGCGCGCGTGTCCAGCGAGGCCGGCGGAAAACCGGCTTCGGTCAACTGCGCAGACAACGCCATGGTGAAACAGCCGGCATGCGCGGCGGCGATGAGTTCTTCCGGATTGGTGCCCTTCTCGTCGCCGAAGCGGCTGCTGAAGGCATAACGGGTGTTGTCCATCAAGCCGCTCTGCGGCGTGCTGAGCTGGCCCTTGCCGGTCTTGAGGTCGCCTTCCCAGTGGGCGGTGGCGTGACGTGAAATACCCATTGCGATCTCCTGCGCTGAAAGGAGCGCTCACGATAGGTGAGAGGGTGTTAGCTGGTGGTGCGGGGATTCGGGATTCGGGATTCGGGATTCGGGATTCGGGATTCGCAAGAGCAGACCGCCAGGCACCTCAGGCAGCAAGCGACTGTTTGTCTGCACGCATGATGTTGCGCATCGAACGCCACCGCGCGACCGACCACGGTGCACGTTCGGCGAGAAGCGGCTGCCTCTTCGCAATCGACGCCTCATGGATCAAAGGCCACCGCGCGTTGGTTGCGCGGTGGGGGCGCCGCTCCTGGAGCGACTCACGATATGACGGCGCAGCCGCGCTTAGCCGAGCAGGGTTTCCAGCACGGCCATGCGCACGGCAACGCCATTGGCAACCTGCCGCAGCACGCAGGATTGCGCGCCGTCGGCCACTTCATCGGTGATTTCCACGCCGCGGTTGATCGGGCCCGGGTGCAGCACCGCGGCGTCGCGGCCAGCACGCGCCAGACGCTCGCGGGTCAGACCATATTCGGCGTGGTACTGCTCCAGCGAGGGCACCAGGCCTTCTTCCATGCGCTCGCGCTGCAGGCGCAGCATCATCAGCGCGTCGGCACCTTCGAGCATGGCATCGAAATCCTGGCCGACCACGCAGCCCTCCAGTATGCCGTCGTCCGGCAGCAGGCTGGCCGGGCCGCAGACGCGGATCTCACCAGCGCCTAGCGTGCGCAGGGCATGCAGGTCCGAGCGCGCAACACGCGAATGCTTGACGTCGCCGACGATGACGACCTTGAGCTTGGAAAAATCGGTGCCCTTGGCCTGGCGCAGGGTGAGCATGTCGAGCAGGCCCTGGGTGGGATGCGCACTACGCCCGTCGCCGGCATTGATCAACGCGGTGCCCTCGCCCGCGGCTGCCGCCAGCGCTTCCACCGCGCCGTCCTCGGGGTGACGCACCACGAAGCCGCGCACACCCATCGCTTCGAGATTCTTCAAGGTGTCGCGCGCGGTTTCGCCCTTGCGGGTGGATGAGGTGGATGCATCGAAATTGAGCACGTCCGCGCCCAGCCGCTGCGCGGCCAGATGGAAGGAGCTGCGCGTGCGCGTGGAGGGTTCGAAGAACAGCGTGCACACCGCCGTGCCCGCCAGCACGCTGCGCTTGCCCACGCGCCCCACCGCCGCATCGCGGATCTGGCCGGCGCGGTCGAGCAATTGCAGCAGCGTGGTGCGCGGCAGTCCTTCCAGGGTGAGCAGGTGGCGCAGGCGTCCGTCCGAATCGAGTTGCATGGTGGTCATCGCAGGTCGGGAGTCAAGGAAGAGAGGTGGCTTGGTCGGGCGCGGCCAACCAGCGTTCGACGATCACTGCGGCGGCCATCGCATCGAGTGCTTCGGCGTCGCGGCGGCGCTTGCGCCCATCCGCGCGCTCGCGCGCGAAACGCTGCGCAGCCTCGACCGAACTGGAGCGCTCGTCGATCAGGACAACCGGCAGCGCATAGCGCTCGCGCAGCTGGCGGCCGAACGCGTGTGCGCGCTTGCGGGCGGGTTGGTCTTTGTCGTCCAGCGTGAGCGGGTCGCCAACCACCAGGCCGTCCGGTCGCCACTGCTTGTACACGCGGTCCAACGCAACCCAGTCCGGGCCGTTGGCATGCACATTGATGACGGCCACCGCGCGCGCGCCGGCACCGAGCGCGGTTCCGACCGCCACGCCGATCCGGCGCGACCCCACGTCGAAGCCCAGCACCGTGCCATCGGGGCGAATCGCGCCCGCCTCAGGCATGCCCGGAATAATCCGTGAGCCGGAACAGGTCTACGCCGATACGCCCGGCAGCGGTCTGCCAGCGATCTTCCAGCGCGGTCGCAAATAGCACGTTGGCATCCGAGGGCGCGGTGAGCCAGCTGTTTTCGCCCAGCTCGAATTCCAGCTGGCCGGCACTCCAACCCGCGCAGCCCAGCGCGACCAGCGCATTGCGCGGGCCGTTGCCGGCCGCCATCGCCTCAAGGATGTCGCGCGAGGTGGTCAGGAACACGCCCTGCCCCACTTCCAGGCTGGAATCCCATTCGCGCGCATCGTCATGGATCACAAAACCGCGCTCAGGGTGCACCGGCCCGCCGCTGAGCACGACCTGCTCGCGCAGCGGCTCATCGTCGGTGTCGATGCCCATCTGCGACAACACTTCGCCCAGGGTGTATTCGGAAGGCCGGTTGACCAGCACGCCCATGGCGCCGTTCTCGTCGTGCTGACAGATCAGCGCGACGCTGCGCGAGAAGGTGGGGTCGGACAGCGCCGGAAGCGCAATCAGCAGTTGGTTGGCCAGAGGCGTGGGCAAAACAGACATGGCCGCATTCTAGCCGTTCGCTTCGCCGCGCGCAGAGCCGCTGCCATACTGGGCCTTGCCGGCGCCGGAAACGTGCGATGCCGCCGATGCGGCAGCCTTCGCGGCAGACCGCATGCGGCGCCTGACCGACACGTTCAGCTTGACCGCGATGCGTGCGAGTTGCAGCGCTGCAGCGGCGCAAACGGCCTCCCGGCCTCTGCGCTACTGCCGCTCGCCCGCCACGGCAGCGACCGGCGCGCGACTGGCAAGCCTCGCCCCACAACCACAGGCATCCACATGAGCGGTTACTGCAGCATCGCCCCAGGCCATCCGGTCCATGGCCACTACCACGATCACGAGTATGGCTTTCCGCAGCGCGACGAACGCGAGTTGTTCGAACGGCTGGTGCTGGAGATCAACCAGGCCGGACTGAGCTGGCAAACCATCCTGCGCAAGCGCGTCAATTTCCAGCGGGCTTACGACGGCTTCGACGTGGACGCTGTTGCGGCATATGGCGACCAGGACATCAGCAGGTTGATGGGCGATGCCGGCATCATCCGCAATCGCCTCAAGGTGCTGGCGGCCATCCACAATGCACAGGTCATCCAGGCGCTACGCGCCACGCACGGCAGCTTCGCGCAGTGGCTGGACGCCCACCACCCGCTCGACAAACCGGCCTGGGTCAAGCTGTTCAAGAAGACCTTCCGCTTCACCGGCGGCGAAATCACCGGCGAGTTCCTGATGAGCCTGGGCTACCTGCCCGGCGCACACCATGCCCGGTGCCCGGTGTTTGCGCAGATCCGGGCACTGGCGCCGCCCTGGCTGCAGGCGCAGACGCCGGCGAAAGCGCGCACGGTCCAGCGCGGCTAGACACCTCTTGCACGGCGCACGCGAAATGCTCGGGGTCATGGCTATTCGCATCGGCATTTCCGGTTGGCGTTACGCACGCTGGCGCGGCACGTTCTATCCGGCTGGCCTGGCCCAGCGGCGTGAGCTCGAATACGCCGCGGGATGCTTTCCCAGCGTGGAAATCAATGGCTCCTTTTATTCGCTGCAGCGCCCGGACAGCTTCCAGCGCTGGCATGACGAAACGCCCGAGGACTTCGTCTTTTCGGTCAAGGGCCCGCGCTTCATCACCCACATGAAGCGCCTGCGCGATTGCGAGCAGGCGCTGGCCAACTTCTTCGCTTCGGGAATCTTGCGGCTGGGCGCCAAACTGGGCCCGGTCCTGTGGCAGCTACCGCCGACACTCCGGTTCGATGCCGAGCTGCTGGACGCATTTCTAGGCAGCCTGCCGCGCGACAGCGAGGCCGCGTTGGCGCGGGCGCGCAAGCGCGACACCGCGCTGATGCAGGGCCGCAGCGCCCTGGCAATCGATCGCAATCGGCCGATCCGTCACGCATTGGAAGTGCGTCACGACAGCTTCTGCGATCCAGCCTGCATGCGCCTGCTGCGGCGTCACAATGTCGCGGTGGTGGTCGCCGACACCGCAGGCAAATTCCCGTACCTGGAGGACGTCAGCGCCGATTTTGTCTATGTGCGTCTGCATGGCGATGCGCAGTTGTACGCCAGCGGCTACAGCGATACCGCACTGGATCGCTGGGCAGCACGCATCGCCGCGTGGGCCAGCGGAGCCGAACCGGACGATGCAGCCCGGGTCGGCGCACGCGCCCGCAAGCGCGCAATGCGCGATGTGTACTGTTATTTCGACAACGACATGAAGGTGCATGCACCGTTCGATGCGCGCGGGTTGATGCAACGGCTGCAGTTGCCTACCGATTGCCCGGCACGCGAAACCACCTAGAACTGCTGACAAACGACGGCGCTTGTCGCCAGGCGGGCCTGGCCGGTACACGGAAAGCGGCATGCATCGCTGGCACGCTGCGGTTCTGGCCGCGCCAGCCGCGCCCGCTGACCGTCTGCCCGCGACATCGTGCTAGCCGCTCCCGGACGCATGCGAGCGATCTTCGGCACGTATCACACGCCCATATAGCGGTGCGGGCGGTGATTGAACATCAGCACCAGACTCAGCATCAAGGCGCCAATGGCCGAATACAGCACCTTGTCCGGGGTCAGCACGAAGAAGGCGACCAGCATGAGCATCGCGTCGAAGCTCATTTGCACCTTGCCCGCGCTCCAGCCACGCTCGCGCTGCAGGTACACCGCCAGGATGCCGATGCCGCCCAGGCTGCCGCGGTGGCGAATGAAGAACAAAATCCCCAGGCCAGACAGCGCGCCGCCGACGATTGCCGAAAATGCCGTGCTCATGTGCGCGTAGTCGGCCCAGCGCGGCAGCAGGTTGGTCAGAACGCCGCACGCGCCGACTGCCGCGAAGGTCTTCAGGGTGAATTCCCACCCCATCCGGCGCACGCTCAGCCAATAGAACGGCAGATTGACCAGCACGAACACCAGGCCGAAATTCCAGTGCAGCGCGTAGTGCAACAGGAAGGCCACGCCGGCCATGCCGCCGATCATCAGTCCGCCCTTGGCAAAGATGGCCAGACCGAGGGATGCAACCAGGGTCGCCAGCACCATGCCTTGCGCATCCTCAGCCACCGAATGATGGAAGGCGTGGTCGTCGGCGGCAGTCCCGGCCGAATCCGGCGGAGGAGTGAGCGGGCCGGCGGTGACCACGGCACCATCGTCGGGCAAGGGTTCTTGCTCCGGTCGCAGATCGGAATCGGGAAGGCTCACGGGCTTGGGCACTGCAGTGGGGTGCGATATTAGACACTATCGACCTACCCGGTTACATCTGAAACCGGGACGACGCCTCGCCAGCTCGCTGCGTGACAGGGGCGCCTCGGCCGGCCGTCGACCGCCGCCTCCTCCGCAGCACCCGGGCATGCCGGGACGGCGCGGCAACGGTATGGCCGGGCTTCTCGATCGTCGGCAGATGCGCGGACGATTCGAGCCGGGCCGTCTTCTTCTTTGGCGCGCTCAGGCGATTCCTCCACGCGGCGGCCCGGGCCGCGTCGTCGGTACGATCCTGGCGCAACGCTGGTCGCCACGCCCGGCACGAAATGGCAGCGGCACGCAGACGGGCTGGCGTCGCCGCGGCGCCAGCAGGTCAGTTCCGTGCACGCCCGGGCAGGTATCCGCGTTTGTTATCCGTCGACACTGGCACCCGTGCACGCGGGCACCGAAGCGTGCTGCACTCAGCGCACTTCGGAAATTTCCACACCGTCCAGGCCCTGCGACAAGGTCTTGGCATCGCCACCCTGCGAGAGCTTGATGCGCAGGCGTACTTCGTTCTGCGAGTCGGCGTAGCGCAGCGCATCTTCGTAACTGATTTCGCCGGCCTGGTAGAGCTCGAACAGGCTCTGGTCGAAGGTGCGCATGCCCAGGTTGGTGGACTCCTTCATGATCTCCTTGAGCTTGTGGATCTCGCCATCGCGGATGTAGTCCTGCACCAGCGGCGTGCCCAGCATGATTTCCATCGCCACGCGTCGGCCGCGGCCGTCCGGGGTCGGAATCAGCTGCTGCGCGACCACGCCCTTGAGGTTGAGCGACAGGTCCATCAACAGCTGGTTGCGCCGATCCTCTGGGAAGAAGTTGATGATGCGGTCCATCGCCTGGTTGGCGTTGTTGGCGTGCAGCGTGCACAGCACCAGGTGGCCGGTTTCGGCGAAGGCGATCGCATGGTCCATGCCTTCGCGGGTGCGCACCTCGCCGATCATGATCACGTCCGGCGCCTGGCGCAGGGTGTTCTTCAGCGCATTTTCCCAGCTGTCGGTGTCGATGCCGACCTCGCGCTGGGTGATGATGCAGCCCTCGTGCTTGTGCACGAATTCGATCGGGTCTTCGATGGTGATGATGTGCCCGGTGGAATTCTGGTTGCGGTAGCCGATCATCGCCGCCAGCGAAGTCGATTTACCGGTTCCGGTGGCGCCGACGAAGATGATGATGCCGCGCTTGGTCATCGACAGCGTCTTGATCACCGGCGGCAAGCTCAGCTCGTCCACGGTGGGGATGCGCGTTTCGATCCGGCGCAGCACCATGCCCACCTGATTACGCTGGTAGAAGCAGCTCACACGGAAACGCCCGACCCCGGATACGCCGATGGCGAAATTGCACTCGTGGGTCTTTTCGAATTCCTCGCGCTGCGACGGCGTCATCACGTTCAACACCAGGTCGCGGCTCTGCTGCGCAGTCAGCGGGGTCTGGGTAATCGGGCTGATCTTGCCGTGCACCTTGATCGCCGGCGGCATGCCCGAGGTGATGAACAGGTCCGAGGCCTTCTGATGCGCCATCAGCTTGAGGAAGGAGGTGAAGTCGATGGTGCTCATGGCGTGCTCCTCTGGAGCAGGGATTCGGGAGTGGAGATTCGGGATTGGCAAGAGCGGATCCGGCACGGGAAATCGCAGTTGCGAATCCCCAATCCCGAATCCCGAATCCCGGCTACTCGAATATCCGCTTGTCCTTGGCGTACTCGCGCGCCTGGTTGCGCGTGATCAGGCTGCGCTTGACCAGGTCCTGCAGATGCTGGTCCAACGTCTGCATGCCGTATTGCTGGCCGGTCTGGATCGAGGAATACATCTGCGCCACCTTGTCCTCGCGGATCAGGTTGCGGATGGCCGGGGTGCCGACCATGATTTCCCACGCCGCCGTGCGGCCGCCGCCGACCTTCTTCAGCAGTGCCTGCGAAATCACTGCGCGCAGCGATTCGGACAGCATCGAGCGCACCATCGGCTTTTCGCCGGCCGGGAACACGTCGATGATGCGGTCGATGGTCTTGGCCGCCGAGCTGGTGTGCAAGGTGCCGAACACCAGGTGGCCGGTTTCCGCGGCGGTGAGCGCCAGGCGAATGGTTTCCAGGTCGCGCAATTCGCCGACCAGGATGATGTCCGGGTCTTCGCGCAGTGCCGAGCGCAGCGCCTCGTTGAAACCGTGGGTGTCGCGATGCACCTCGCGCTGGTTGATCAAGCACTTCTGCGAGGTGTGCACGAATTCGATCGGGTCCTCGACGGTGAGGATGTGCCCGTACTCATTCTTGTTGATGTAGTCGATCATGCCTGCCAGCGTGGTCGACTTGCCCGAGCCGGTCGGGCCGGTGACCAGGATCAGGCCCTGCGGCTGGTCGATCAGCTGGCGGAAGATCGGCGGGCAGCCCAGGTCTTCCAGCGTCAGCACTTCGGACGGAATGGTACGGAACACCGCGCCGGCGCCGCGGTTCTGGTTGAACGCATTGACGCGGAAACGCGCCAGCGATGGAATTTCGAACGAAAAGTCGACCTCGAGAAATTCCTCGTAATCGCGCCGCTGCTTGTCCGACATGATGTCGTACACCAGCGCGTGCACCTGCTTGTGGTCCAACGCCGGAATATTGATGCGACGGACATCGCCATCGACACGGATCATCGGCGGCAGCCCTGCAGACAGGTGCAGGTCCGATGCCTTGTTCTTGACAGAAAACGCCAATAGTTCAGCGATATCCATGCGCTGCTTTTCCCCTAGGCTGCGATTGGAAGGTACTCCCCGGCCGGCAGTATAGCGTTCTGGCTGCCGGCGGGAAGCAGCCCTGTTGCCGGTTCAGGTCGGCCGCAACGCGCCTGGCTGAAACCGTTGCCTTGCGCCCGGGTGCGGAACCGCCCAAGGCCGAACGGCTGCTGCTCGGTGGCTTCAAGGAATGCTGGCGAGCGCAGCGCTGGCCCGAGCGTAGCCGGTCGCGCTGCCGTCAGTGCGTATCGCGCCCGGCCTTGGGCGGACCTGGGGACGGTCTCCCACCTTGCTTCCAGACACTCCTCTAAATACACGCAGCGCCGGCGCGCCGATACAGGCGCCCGGCAGCCCCCAACTGGATGGAAGCGTCTGCGGCCGGCACTATAGCGTTCCCGCCCTTCTTCGGAATGCCACGTGCCGGCTTCGTCGCTGCAGCAGATTCTCGATGCCATCCACGCCGCGGCGGCCGCACACGCGCGTGCCGACGTGCGGCTGCTGGCGGTCTCCAAGACCAAGCCGGCCGACGCCGTCGCCGCCCTGGCCGCGCAGGGCCAGCGCGCCTTCGGCGAAAATTACGTGCAGGAAGCCGATGCCAAGATTGCCCAGTTGCGTGCGTTGGGTTTGGAATGGCATCTGATCGGCCACCTGCAATCCAACAAGGCCGAACTGGCGAGCCAGTGCTTCGATTGGGTGCAGACGGTGGACCGCGCCAAATTGATTCCGCTGCTGGCACGCCATCGCCCTGCCGACCGCGCGCCGTTGAATGTGTTGATCCAGGTCAACATCGACGACGAGGACAGCAAGCATGGATGCGCACCCGAAGCGATCGACAGCCTGGCCGAAGCGATCGCCCTGCAACCGCGTTTGCAGCTACGCGGACTGATGGCCATCCCTGCCCCGTTTCCGGATCAGGCACGACGCCAGGCCGCGTTCATGCGCATGCAGGCGCTGTTCGAGCAGCTGCAAGCCCGCCATCGGCAGGTGGACACCTTGTCGATGGGCATGAGCTCGGATTTCGCCGAAGCGATCGCGGCCGGCGCCACCATGGTGCGGGTGGGCACGGCGTTGTTCGGTGCGCGCGATCAGGCGCCGGCCGCCTCTGCCTGATCGCCTCGCCTCCCACATCGATTTGTCTTATGAAGGTGCCGCAATGAACACACCTGCCTCGTCATCGCCCTCGTCTTCCGCTGCCACGTCCATCGCTTTCGTCGGCGGCGGCAACATGGCGCGCAGCCTGATTGCCGGGCTGATCCGGCAGGGCACGCCGGCTGCCAGCATCCGCGTGGCCGAGCCGGTGGCCGAGCTGCGCGACGCCTTGGCGCGCGACTTCGGCGTGCAGGTGGTCGAGGATGCGCGCGCCGCTGTCGATGCGGCCACGACCTGGGTCTTGGCGGTCAAGCCGCAGGTCTTGCCAATGGTGTGCGCGCAACTGGCCGATCTGGCGCAGGCACAACAACCGCTGCTGGTTTCCATCGCTGCCGGCATCACCGCCACGCAGCTGCAGCGCTGGTCGGGCGGCGATATCGCGGTGGTTCGTGCCATGCCCAACACACCCGCCCTGCTCGGCGCCGGTGTCACCGGGCTGTACGCCAACGCGCGCGTGTCGGCGGCGCAACGCCAACAGGCGACCCAACTGCTGGACAGCGCCGGCGTCACCGTCTGGATCGACGACGAAGTGCAGATGGATGCGGTGACCGCGGTCTCCGGCAGCGGACCGGCCTATGTGTTTCTCTTGGCAGAAGCGATGGAAGCTGCCGCGCAAGCGCAGGGCCTGCCCGCCGCAACCGCGCGCACCTTGGTGCTGCAAACGCTGCTCGGTGCCGCACGCATGCTCACCGAATCGGGCGAACCACCGGAGGTCCTGCGTCGCCGCGTGACCTCGCCCAACGGCACGACCCACGCCGCCATCGAGACGTTCCAGGCCGGCGGCTTTGAAGCCCTCACCGCCCAGGCCATTGCCGCAGCGACCGAACGCGGCCGCAGCCTGTCCGCGGCCAATGACTGATTGAAACGCGGCGGGTCTGCATGTCGCGTATCGCGCGGTGCCTTCGCGTGGCGCGCATGGCACGCCGAAAACGATTCGAACATCTGCGCAAACCGCCGCGCCAGCGCCTGATCACCGGAAGGTGGATGCAGGGCAATACAAGGCCGAAGGCTGCATAGCGCCCAATAACCGCTCCATTTGCCGCACATGGAACGTGCGTCCACGTTTGCAATCGATGGCAGCCATCTTGTCGGCGCGTGGCCCCGTTACATGCATCCCCCAAAAGGCTGGCCTTATCGGCTCGTTCCATCGTCCCCACGGATGCGTGTTGCGGCGTTTGCTCGCGCAAACGATCTGCTGCTGTGCGTCAGACATGCAGCGAACGCGCGCATGGCACGGGCAAGCCGATGCGTTTTGTGCGCTTTTTCTGCCGCTGGTGAACGAATCCCCGTCGAAAGATGCTTTTTTCGTGCTGTTTCATCGTTTGCCTATTGGCGGCGCGCAGCAGTTGCCCTACATTTCGCGTTGCCGACTGGGTCGGCAGACCCAACACCACCAACGAATACGGAACACATCACTCATGGCAAAAACCGCCGCTAAGAAGGCTGCCCCCAAGAAGGCAGTGAAAAAGGTCGCCGCGACCAAGACCGCAAAGCCGGCCAAGGCCGCTGCTGCCAAGTCCGCTGCGCCCAAGCCGATCAAGGAAGCACTGAGCAAGACCGGCCTGGTCGCGCACATTGCCGAAAGCACCCAGTTGGCCCCGAAGGACGTCCGCGCCGTGCTGGCTTCGCTGGAAGCCACCGCACACGCCTCGCTGAGCAAGAAGGGCGTCGGCAGCTTCACCATCCCGGGCATGCTCAAGCTGACCACCGTGCACGTGCCGGCCAAGCCGAAGCGCAAGGGCATCAACCCGTTCACCAAGGAAGAGCAGATGTTCGCCGCCAAGCCTGCGACCACCAAGCTCAAGTCACGTCCACTGAAGAAGTTGAAGGACGCGGCGCTCTAATCGAGCACGCATCCTGTATCACGAAGACGGCCTGCGGGCCGTCTTTTTTTTGCGCTCGCTCCGCAGAGAGCAGCACATACCGCTCATCGGCACTGCCCTACCCTGCATGCTGGTTCGCCATCTGCAGGTGCCTGTGACCGGTCCGTCGAACACCCCGCCATCGTCGCCACGCCGAGTTGCCACCCGTAGCCCGGCACGTCGCCTGCGCAGCATTGTTGTCTCCATTGCGCTGTTGTGCGTGCTGGCGGTGGCCGCGCGCTGGGCCTGGCAGCTGCCGATCGCCCATCAGCTCCGTACCAGCTGGGAGCTGTCGCAAATGCCGCCGCCTGCGCAGTTGCATGTGCCGGTGGAAGGCGTGCGTGCGCGACAGATTGCCGACACCTTTGGTGCACCGCGTGGCCGCGACCGTACGCATGCGGGCGTGGATATCTTCGCGCCACGCGGTACACCGGTGGTGGCGGCAACGCGCGGCGTGGTCAGCGCCATCCGCGACCAGGGCCTGGGCGGAAAACAGGTCTGGCTGCTGGGTCCAGCGATGGAACGGCATTACTACGCGCATCTTGACGATTGGGTTGCCGGCCTCGCAGTAGGCGATGTGGTCGAGCCCGGCACCCTGCTCGGCAAGGTCGGCAGCACCGGCAATGCGCGCGGCACGCCGCCACACCTGCACTATGGTGTATATGGACGCAACGGTGCGTACGATCCGCTGCCGCTCCTGCGCAAACATGCCGCTCGGCCAGCAAACTGAGCACGTTGGAACACTGCGTCATGGGCCACCCTATCGAGACGGTTGCGTCCTACGCCTATGGTGAGCACAGCCCAGAACGACGCGACCCATATGTCCCGCAAACGCTATCGCATCACGGTCACGCCGATCGAAAACGACGGCCGCCCTTGTGACGACCGCTGCACCATCGAATTCGAACAACGCTCGCGCGCCGACTGGATGCGGCTGCTCGAAGAACTGCACCTGCGCCGCGACCTGAGCAGCGACGAATGCGCGGCACTGACCGTAGGCTCGCAGTTGCTGGAAGACCTGGCGGCCCGCCCACGCGCCCAGCCCAGCGATGCGCTGGACGCATTGCGTCCCAAACTGCAGCTGCTGCTGGAACGCCTGCAGCGCGTACACCCCGCCACCGGCGCCTGAAGACGCATCGCCACACGTACCCGCTACACTGCGCACCTCGGGGATGGGACGCGCCATGCGCTGGATGGGAATGCTCGTTATCGCAGCCGCACTTTCCGGTTGCAGCTGTCATCGCACTGGCGATCCGCAGGCAAACGTCGCCTCGGCGACGCACGCTGCGAGCGCATCGCGCCCGCTCGATAACGCCGCTACCGGCACCGCGACCGCATCACCCGCCCCTGCGGCTGATCCCACCGATGCCATTGCGTTGGCCAACTACGCCCAAGCAAGCGCCACCGTTCAACGCTACCTCGGCGCGTTGCCGGGAGCGGCGCGCGCGCAGGCCGATGCCTTATGGGCCGGCGGTCGCCCTCCCCCGGTACCGGACGATGCGGCCTTGCGTGCCATCCCCAATATCCAGTCGATGCGCATCAACAACGATCCGCCCTTTGCACTGGATCAGGCGCAGCCGCCACAGCGTATCGAAGTACCGGTGCAATTGACGGTACGCACCACCACCGGCACGCAACGCCTGGTCGGGGCATACCGGCTGCAACCCCGGGCCGGCAGCGATGGCTGGGAAATCTATTCGGCCACGCTGCAGCCGGTGTTGCGCTAACCCGTGGTTCACCGGCGCCGACTAAGGTGATGTCACCTGTTGCCGGAGTCACCCGATGAAACTGCGTTCGCTTGCCGGTTCCATGCTCGCCCTCGCCTTGGCAATGCCCATCACCAGCGCCTGGGCTGCGCCGCAGATCCAGGGAAAACAAATCAGCGTGCAGGCCAGCGACCTGCAGCACTATCTGGGTGGTCGCTTCCCGCAGACACATGACACGCTGGGCGGGCTGATCGCGATGACGGTCAGCAACCCGGCGCTATCGTTGCCGCCAGGCGATCGGCTCAAGATGGCCTTCGATCTTGCCGTGGCGACCGCAGGCGGCGCTCCTGCACCGGTCGGCAATGTGACCTTGACCAGCGCACTGCGCTACGACGTGGCCAAACAGGGCTTTTATCTGGATCAACCCAGCATCGACGACTTCCGCCCCGCCCATGCAGGCGCAAAGCTCGACCACAGCACGCGGCAGCTGCTCAATACCTGGCTGGCCGACTATGCGCGCAAGGAGCCGATCTATCGGATCGACCCGGCCATTGCATCCGTGATGGGTGCGGTGCAGGTGGAATCGGTCGGCATCCAGAACGGGCGGGTTGCGGTCAACTTCAACCAGAACATCGAGCAACTGGTGCCCGCGGCAGCGCTGTCCGGGAAGTAGGTCCGCGTGGTATTGGCGTGGATGGCGACAATCCACGCAAGGCTACACATCAAGGCCCGACGCATCTGCGCCGGGCCTTGGTGTTTCGAGCTGACACTGGCCAGTGAAGAACCTATGCAGCCAAGGCCTTGGCCACGGCTGCGGCGAATGCAGGAATGTCGTCCGGCTTGCGGCTGGTAATCAGTTGGCCGTCGACCACCACTTCGGCATCCTGCCAGCGCGCACCGGCATTGATCAGGTCCGTCTTGACCGATGGCCATGAAGTGACCTTGCGGTCGCGGACCAAGTCGCTTTCGAGCAGCAACCACGGCCCGTGACAGATCGCCGCCACCGGTTTTTGTGCGTTCGAAAACGCGCGAATGAACGTGATTGCCTGCTCATCGGTGCGCAGTGTGTCGGGATTGAGCACACCGCCAGGCAACACCAGTGCGTCGTAGGATTCCGCCGCTGCATGATCTAGCCGCCGATCGACCGTTACCGAATCGCCCCACTCTGTGTGATTCCAGCCGCGAATTTGCGCGCCGTCGCCGGGCGCGATCACCTCGACCTTGGCACCCCAGCCTTCCAGCAGGCGCTTGGGTTCGGTCAGTTCGGATTGCTCGAAGCCATCGGTGGCCAGCACGGCGACGGTTTTGCCAGAGAGCGAATAAGACATGGGAGGCTCCTTGAAAAGAAGCCCAGACCCTAGGAATCATGCCGTTGCGCATCCGTGAACCGATGTGTGCGCGGCGTCAGTACGCGCCACATGGCTGCGTGCTCAGCGCTTGGGTTGCAGCATCGTTCCGGTGCAATTCTTCGAGCCGCACCGGCATTCCCAAATTTTCTTCAGGCGTGGCGTATGACGCTCGGCAAGGGTGATGCCGTAGTTATAGGTGAGCTCTTCGCCGGGTTTGATGTCGCGCTTGGCCTCGATGAAGATCTTGTCCTTGCGGCGGTCGTCGCCCTCGGCTTCTTCGATCACCGCCTCGCAATTGGGATCGCAGCTGTGGTTGATCCAGCGCGCGACATTGCCTTCGTAGTTGGCATCCAGCACGTAGTCGTCGCTGAGCGTGAACAAAAAGGTATGCCCGCTTTCCACGTCGCCGGTGTCGTCGGCATCCACTTCGGCATGCGTGCGCAGCCGCCCCTTGTATTGAATGATGCGCTCGCCCTTGCGGAGCGGGGCGAGGGCGAACATGCCATTGCCGTGGATACGAGACTTGCGGGCGGCAACTTTGCGCGACATGTAAGGGTCCAGTGATGGGGCCGCTCATTGTGACTGCAGCGCGCCACTGCGCCAAGCACAAGCGCAGCGTGCGCCGCAACGGGCTACGCTTGCCGGCGGCTGAACCGCGCCGTTGGCCCTGCCCTGCCGGAAAGAGTACAATTTCGGTCCGCTTTCGGATTCCGCCTTCCCCATGTTGCGCGTCACCAAACTCACCGATTACGCCACCGTGGTGCTGACCGTCCTGGCGGCACGCTGCGATCAGGTGCTCAGCGCAAGCGAATTGGCCGAACAGGCCGGTCTGGAAGCACCGACTGTCAGCAAGATTCTCAAGCCGTTGTCGCAGGCAGGCCTGGTCGAAGGCTTGCGCGGCGTGCACGGCGGCTACCGGCTTGCGCGCGCCGCCAGCGACATCACCCTGGTGGAGATCGTCGAAGCGATGGAAGGTCCGTTGGCGATCACCGAATGCAGCCAGGACCACAGCCAGTGCGGTATCGCGCAGCGCTGCGGCGTGCGGTCGAACTGGCGCCTGATCAACGACGTGGTCGGCGATGCCTTGCGTCGCGTCACGCTCGCGCAGATGTTGCAGCCCCTCTCTCTCCCTGGCGACAGCCGTCGGCGTTCGATCGCCGCACGCGTCGCGACCACCTGACCTGTAGGCAGCCCAATGGCCACCGAACTTGCTCCTCCGCAGAATGCGCAGATCCTCGAACGGCTGGGTCGACGTTACGACGCCGGCTTCATCACCGAAATCGAATCGGACTCATTGCCGCCCGGCCTGGACGAAGACGTCATCCGTGCGTTGTCGGCCAAGAAAGACGAGCCGCAATGGATGACCGACTGGCGTCTTGAGGCCTATCGCCATTGGCTGAAGATGCCGATGCCGGAGTGGGCGAAACTGCAGATCTCGCCGATCGATTTCCAGGCGCTGAGCTATTACTCCGCACCCAAGGGCCCGAAGTACGCCTCGCTGGACGAGGTGCCCAAGGAATTGCTGGACACCTACGACAAGCTTGGCGTGCCGCTGCACGAGCGCGCCAAGCTGGCCGGCGTCGCAGTCGATGCGGTGTTCGATTCGGTCTCGGTCGGTACCACCTTCCGCAAGGAGCTGGCCGAAAAAGGCGTGATCTTCTGTTCGATGTCGGAGGCCATCAAGGAACACCCGGAGATCGTCAGGCAGTATCTGGGCAGCGTGGTGCCGGTGGGCGATAACTACTTCGCCGCGCTCAACTCGGCCGTGTTCTCCGACGGCAGTTTCGTGTTCATCCCTGCGGGTGTGCGTTGCCCGATGGAATTGAGCACCTACTTCCGCATCAATGCCGGCCATACCGGCCAGTTCGAGCGCACCTTGATCGTGTGCGAAGACAAGGCCTACGTCTCGTATCTGGAAGGCTGCACGGCGCCCATGCGCGACGAGAACCAGCTGCATGCGGCGGTCGTCGAGCTGGTGACGCTGGAAGATGCAGAAATCAAGTATTCCACCGTGCAGAACTGGTACCCGGGCGACGAGGAGGGCCGGGGCGGCATCTACAACTTCGTCACCAAGCGCGCCGAATGCCGTGGCGCGCGCAGCAAGGTGACCTGGACCCAGGTCGAAACGGGCTCGGCGATCACCTGGAAGTATCCGTCGTGCGTGCTGATCGGCGACGATTCGGTGGGCGAATTCCATTCGGTCGCGCTGACCCACCACCGTCAGCAGGCCGACACCGGCACCAAGATGATCCACATCGGCAAGCGCACCAAAAGCAAGATCGTCAGCAAGGGCATCAGTGCCGGACGCGGCCAAAATACCTATCGCGGCCAGGTCAAGGTGGACCGCAATGCCGATGGCGCACGCAACTACACGCAGTGCGATTCGCTGTTGATCGGCAAGCAGTGCGGCGCCCACACCTTTCCCTATATCGAGGTGAAGAACCCGGGTGCCACCGTCGAACACGAGGCCACCACCTCCAAGATCAGCGACGACCAACTCTTCTATTGCCGCGCGCGTGGCATCAGCCAGGAAGATGCGGTGTCGTTGATCGTCGACGGCTTCTGCAAGCAGGTGTTCCGCGAGCTGCCGATGGAGTTCGCAGTGGAAGCCAAGAAGCTGCTGGAAGTCTCGTTGGAAGGCAGCGTCGGCTGACACATCTTTCCTTCTCCCCTCGGGAGAAGATGGCGCGCAGCGCCGGATGAGGGTACGAGCGAAGCCAAGTGCACTCAAACAGCACGATGCTTCGCACCAACCCTCACCCCAACCCCTCTCCCGGCGGGAGAGGGGCTCAATCACTGGATAAGACTATGCTCAACATTCAAAACCTCCACGCCAGCATCGCCGGCAAAGACATCCTCAAAGGCCTGTCGCTGGACATCCAGCCCGGCCAGGTGCACGCCATCATGGGTCCCAATGGCGCGGGTAAATCCACGCTGGGCAATGTGCTGGCCGGTCGCGATGGCTATGAGGTCGGCGCAGGCAGCGTGCAGTTCGACGGCAAGGATCTTCTCGACCTTCCACCGGAAGAACGCGCCGCCGCCGGCCTGTTCCTGGCCTTCCAGTACCCGGTGGAAATTCCCGGCGTCAACAACACCTATTTCCTGCGCGCCGCGCTCAATGCGCAGCGCAAGGCGCGCGGCGAAGACGAGCTGGATTCGATGCAGTTCCTCAAGCTGGTGCGGCAGAAGCTGGCCGTGCTGCATCTGAAGGACGAGCTGCTGCATCGCGGTGTCAATGAAGGGTTCTCCGGCGGCGAAAAGAAGCGCAACGAGATCTTCCAGCTGGCAGTGCTCGAGCCCAAGCTCGCCATCCTGGACGAGACCGATTCGGGCCTGGATATCGATGCGCTCAAGAGCGTGGCCGACGGCGTCAACGCGCTGCGTTCGCCCGAGCGTTCGTTCCTGGTCATCACCCACTATCAGCGCCTGCTCGACTACATCAAGCCGGACGTGGTGCATGTGCTGGCCGAGGGCCGCATCGTGCAGAGCGGTGGCCCGGAACTGGCGCTGGAGCTGGAAAAGCACGGCTACCACTTCCTGAAGGACCGCGTCGTGCCTGAGGTTGCCGCCTGATGAGCGCCCTGCTCGATTCCCTGGCGCGCGGTTTCTGCGGCAGTGACGCACGCCGCGCCGAGCTCGATGCCGCCCTGCAGACCGGCCTGCCCGGCCCGCGTGCCGAGGCCTGGAAATACACCTCGTTGCGGCAGCTGGAACGGCGCAGCTTTCAGCCTGCCCCGCTGGTGCCCACGCTGGTGGATGCCGCCGCGCTGGACGACATTCCGTCGCCACGCCTGGTCTTCGTCAATGGCCGCCCATCCGAGGCGCTCAGCGATCTGTCCACGTTGCCGGAAGGCGTGCAGTTGGACACCCTGTCTGCATCGTTGGCTGCAAGCGACGAGGCGCAGCAGTTGCTGGGCCGCCGCTTCGACGGCAGCGATGAAGTCTTTGCGCGTCTGAATGCTGCGCTTGCCGACGAAGGCGTGCTGGTGCGCGTGCAAGCCGGCGCGCAGATCGAGCTGCCGCTGCATCTGGTGTTCGTCGGCGTGGCCGGCGAGCAGGATCTGTCTTGGCATCACCGCCATCTGATCGAATTGCGTGCCGGCGCCGCATTGCAGGTGGTCGAGCATCATCTGCACGTGGGCGATGCCGCGCATCTGGCCAACAGCGTGATGCATGTGCATCTGGCCCAGGGTGCAGCACTGTCGCACGCGCGCGTGCAAGCCGGCAGCGCACATGCGACGTCGCTGCTGCGCACCGAGGCGGTGCTGGCACGCGACGCCCGCTACCAGCGTGTGGACCTGGAGTTGGGTGCCGGGCTGTCGCGGCACGAGCTCAACGTGCGGCTGGAAGGCAACAACGCCCAGCTCACCGCCAATGGCGTGCTGCTCGGCAACGGCCGCCGGCATGTGGACACGCGCCTGGGCATCGAGCACATCGCGCGCGACACCGCCTGCGAGCTGGTGTGGCGCGGTGTGGGCGCGGACCGCAGCCGCGTGGTATTCCATGGGGGCATCCGCATCCGCGCAGGTGCCGACGGCACCGATGCACGGTTGTCCAACAAGAATCTGCTGCTGTCGTCCAACGCCGAAATCGACACCCAGCCGGTGCTGGTGATCGATGCCGACGAGGTACAGGCCGCGCATGGTGCCACGGTGGGCCAGCTCGACGACAACGCCTTGTTCTACTTGCGCTCGCGCGGCTTGCCGCAGGAAGAAGCGCAGCGCCTGCTGAGCGCCGCGTTCTGTCATGAGCCCTTGCGCGTGCTGCCAGCCGCCCTGAGTGCCGTGCTGGCACTGCAATTGGACCGTGCATTGAATTCGGCAGGCGTGGCATGAACATGCCGGCCATTCCGCCCAGCGCAGCGCCCGATTGGGACCGTGTGCGCCTGGATTTCCCGCTGCTGATGCGGCAGGTGCATGGCAAGCCGCTGATCTATTTCGACAACGCCAACACCGGCCAGAAGCCGCTGCAGGTGATTGCCGCCACCGACGAGTTCTACCGGCGCCAGAATGCCAACGTGAGCCGTGCCGTGCATGCGCTCGGCAGCGAGGCGACGGACGCGTTCGAGGGCGCGCGCAGCAAGCTGGCGCGCTTTCTCAACGTCCGCGCCGATGAGCTGGTGCTGTGCAGCGGCACCACCTTTGCAATCAATCTGGTGGCGTATTCGTGGGCATTGCCGCGGCTGGGCGCCGGCGATGTGATCCTGATTTCGCGCATGGAACACCATGCCAACATCGTGCCGTGGCAGTTGGTGGCCCAGCGCACCGGCGCCACCATTCGCGTGGCCGAAATCACGCCCGATGGCGCGCTGGATCTGGATGCCTTGCGCAAGGCGATGACCCCGGACGTCAAGCTGCTGGCAATTACCCATGTGTCCAACGTGCTCGGCACGGTCAACCCGGTACGCGAGATCTGCCGCGAAGCGCGCAAGCGCGGCATCGTCACCATGGTGGACGGCTCGCAGGCGGCACCGCATCGACGCATCGACGTGGCCAGCATCGGCTGCGATTTCTACGCCATCACCGGGCACAAGATGTGCGGCCCTACCGGCACCGGCGCACTGTGGGCACGTCGGGAGCATCTGCAGGCGATGCCGCCGTTTCTGGGCGGCGGCGAGATGATCAAGGAAGTCAGCTTCGAAAACACGGTCTTCAACGATGCGCCGCACAAGTTCGAAGCCGGCACGCCCAACATCGCCGGTTTCGTCGGCCTGGGTGCGGCGGTGGATTACCTGGAGTCGCTCGGGCTGGCGCACGTGGAAGCACGCGAAGCCGAACTGCTCGCCCATTTCACTGAAGAGCTGCAACGCATCGATGGCCTGCGCATCTTCGGCACCACGCCCGACAAGGCCGCGGTGGTGTCGTTCCTGATCGAAGGTGCGCACTCGCACGACCTGGCCACCCTGCTCGACCTGGAAGGCGTCGCGGTGCGCTCGGGCCAACACTGCGCGCATCCGCTGCTGCAGTACTACGGTGTCGCCGCCACCTGCCGCGCGTCGCTGGCGTTCTACAACACGCACGACGAAATCGAGCGCTTCGTCGCCGCGTTGGTGAAGGTGCGTCGACTGTTGGGCTGATGGGAATCGGGAATCGGGAATCGGGAATGGAGAATCGGAAGAGCGGTTCTCCCGAACGCCGGTAACGCTCGATGCATGGAACATGGCTCATCGAGCAGCACATGCTTTTCCCCATTCCCCATTCCCCATTCCCCATTCCCCATTCCCGATTCCCGATTCCCGATTAAACTGCCTCCATGCAGACCACCACTTTCCGCACCGCCACCGTCGCTGACATCGACGCCCTTGTCCTGCTGGTGACCTCGGCCTATCGCGGCGATAGCAGCCGCGTGGGCTGGACCACCGAGGCCGATATTCTCGAGGGTGCGCGTATCGATCCGGCCGTGCTGCGCGACGATCTCCTGCGCGAACGCAGCCTGGTGCTGGTGGTCGAACAGGATGAGCGGCTGGTGGCCTGTGCGCATATCGCCGATGACCACGGCGCCGGGTACTTCGGGATGTTCGCGGTGGATCCTTCGTTGCAGGGCAGCGGGCTCGGCAAGACGCTGTTGGCCGAAGCCGAGCGCCTGGCACATAGCCAGTGGCAGCTGCCGGTCATGCGCATGACCGTCATCGATGTGCGCGATGAACTCATCGCGTTCTACGAACGCCGCGGGTATCGCCGCACCGGCATCGTCAAACCCTTCCCGTACGGCGACGAGCGCTTCGGCATTCCGCTGCGCCAGGATCTGCGTTTTGAAGTGCTGGAAAAGCAGTTGGGCGGGCCAACCCCGTGAGCGACACCTGGACCTTCGTCTGTGCCAGCGATGCGCTGCTGCCCGGTGAAATGCAGACCGTCTGGGACGAGGTCACCGACACGCCGATCGTGGTGTTCAACCTCGATGGCGCCTTGTATGCGCTGGAAGACCGCTGCAGCCACGAAGACTACGAATTGTCGCCCGGCAGCTTCGATCCGGTTGCCGGCACCATCGAATGCCAGTTGCATAGCGCGCGCTTCGATGTCCGCGACGGCCGCCCCTTGTGCGCGCCTGCCTACACGGCCGTGCCCAAGTTCCCGGTCAAGCGCGAACACGACGGTATCTGGACCCGCGACGATCGCTGACGCGGTGCATTGCGGCGGCCAGCGCTCCAGGGCGCTAGGGCGCCACGCGTTGCAGCGTCTGCCATCGATCGGTAAATATTGCAAAGAAGAATGATTTGCATTTAAGATCGCATCCTTAAGGCCTTCTTAACAACTGGCCTGTCTGCGACCCCATGCAACCAGTCCTGCTCGACACCCGCCCCGCTCGTTCGCTGCGCCTGCGCGCCCTCGCGCAGCGCTTCAGCTTGCCTGGCTTCGGCGACTGTCGGCGCAGCGCATCGGATTAGCCGGCGCAGCGTCCACGCATTCCATCCCGCATCCGCCGAGCCATCGCCAGGTGGGAGCCTCGCCTCCTCTTTGAGACCTTCCATGACGCCTAGCATTTCCCCGCTCGCTTCGGCCGTGTTGCTGACGCTGTCCGCCCCCGCTTTCGCCCAGCCCGACGATGTGTCGGCGCCTCCAGGGGCGGTGGATCTGGATGCGATCCGGGTGCAGCAGGAACGTGCGCAGAAGCCGTCTTCGCCCAAGTACACAGAAGCGCTGCGCGACACGCCGCAGACCATTACCGTGGTCACCAAGCAGACCATGGACCAGCAGAATCTGCTGTCGCTGCGCGATGTGCTCAGCACCCTGCCCGGCATCACCTTCGGCGCGGGCGAAGGCGGCGGCGGCTATGGCGACAGCATCAACCTGCGCGGCTTCACCGCCAGCAGCGACATCACCACCGACGGCGTGCGCGACAGCGCGCAGTACAGCCGCAGCGACACCTTCAACCTCGAATCCGTCGAGCTCATCAACGGTGCCAACTCGGCCATGTCCGGCGCCGGCTCGGTCGGTGGCAACATCAATCTGGTCACCAAGACTGCCGGCCAGGGCAACTTCACCAACGTCATGATCGGCGGCGGCAGCGACCGTTACGGCCGCCTCACTGCCGACAGCAATTACGATTTCGAAAACGGCACTGCCGTGCGCTTGAATGCGATGGGCCACACCCAGGACGTGCCGGGCCGCGATGAAGAATTCCGTCACCGCTGGGGGTTTGCGCCGTCGGTGGCGTTCGGCCTGGGCTCGGACACGCGTTTCACGTTGAGCTATCTGCACCAGCACGACAACAACCTGCCGCAGTACGGCGTGCCCTTCGCGCTCAGCCCGTTCAACGATGGCCCGCTGCCGGGCGTGGACCGCGAAACCTACTACGGTTATCGCAATGTGGCGCGTCAGGAGATCGACGTGGACATGCTCACCGGCGTGCTGGAAATGGACTTCGACGACAACGTCAAACTGCGCAGCCTGGCGCGCTTGCAGCGCGTGGATCAGCGCACCACCGCCACTGCTCCGGAGGGCACCTGGTGCCTGCCCAACAACACCAACGCCTACACCGGCCGCGCGTGCGTGGGCCAGCCGCCGTCCACCTGGAACCCCAACAGCGGGCCGCGCGGACTGGTGCGCGATACCGAAAACTTCATCGCGCACAGCCAGACCGACCTGACCGCCACGCTGCACACCGGTGCAATCGAACATCGCGTCGTCGCCGGCGTCGCCTTCAGCAAGGAAGACTTCGAGCTGGATAGCGGTTCGCTGTTCCGCAATGCCGACGGCTCCACCACCGGCATCACCTACCCGCTGCAGTCGTTCGACAACCCGTACAACATCTGGACCGGCCCGCAGAACTATTTCCGCACCGGCCGCAGCAAGGGCAGCCTGACCAACCAGGCGGTGTACCTGTTCGACACGCTGCAATTCAACGAGCAATGGATGCTCAACCTGGGCGGCCGCTACGAGCACAACGAAGGCGACACCACCACCTATACCGTCAACGCCACCGGCGGCATCACCGGCGTGACTGCGGGCTTCCCCGCCGGCAGCAAGGACGATCTGTTTTCGTATCGCGCCGGCCTGGTATTCAAACCGGTCGACAACGCCAGCCTGTACCTGTCCTATGCAAATGCGAAGACGCCTTCCAAGGCCTCGGTCAACGGCTCGTGCACGCCGATTGCCACCTCCACCGTGGGTGCCAACTGCAATGTCGAACCGGAAACCGCGGTCAATATCGAACTGGGCGGCAAGTGGGATGCGCTGGACGAGCGCCTGGCGCTGACCGCTGCGGTGTTCCGCAACGAACGCCAGAACTACAAGGTCAACAGCGGCGACCCGTTGGTCCCCGAGCAGGTGCTGGACGGCAAGGCGCGCGTGGACGGCATTGCGCTGGGCGCGGCCGGCTACCTGACCGAGCGCTGGTCCATCTTCGCCAACTACACCTTCCTGGACAGCGAAGTGCTGCAGAGCGTGTCCAACCGCACCGCCAGCCTGACAGGCGACCCCATCGCCGGGCGCGAGCTGGTGCAGACCCCGCGCAACGCCGGCAATCTGTGGACCACCTACCAGCTCAACCAGTGGACCTTCGGTTACGGCGTCAACTATCAGGGCAGCTTCTACCCGAACAACACCTCGACCGCGGTCTACCGCAAGACCGACGCCTATTGGGTGCATCGCGCCATGGTCGGCCTGCGCGTCAACACGTGGCTCAGCCTGCAGTTGAACGTCAACAACCTGTTCGACAAGGTCTACTACACCAGCATCCGCAACAACCTCACTGTCAATGCCGCAGGAACCGTCACGGCGGGCAGCGGTTGGGCATTGCCGGGGGACGGCCGCTCGGCAGTGTTGAACGCCACCTTCAGCTTCTAACCCTCAGGCACGCCGTGCGCGCTGCGCTGGCGACGTGGAGACCACCGCATGTTGCTGCCCATTCCCGATGTGCTCAGCCCCGCGCAGCTCAGCCAGCTGCGCGCACAGCTGGACGTGGCCGACTGGGCAGACGGCCGCATCACTGCAGGCCACCAGTCGGCACAGGCCAAGGACAACGCACAGTTGCCCGAAGACAGCGCCGTTGCACGCGAGGCCGGCGCGCTGGTGCTGGAGGCACTGGCGCGCAGCAGCACGTTCTTTTCCGCAGTGCTGCCGCGCAGGATCTATCCGCCGCTGTTCAATCGCTACAGCGGCGGGCAGTCGTTCGGCTATCACGTCGATAACGCAGTGCGCTACGACCGCAGTCGTGGCGGCGCCGAAGCAGTACGCACCGATGTCTCCGCCACGCTGTTTCTCAGCGACCCGGACAGCTACGACGGCGGCGAGCTGGTCATCGAAGACACCTACGGCACGCAGTCGGTCAAGCTGCCGGCCGGGCATCTTGTGATCTATCCGGGCACGAGTCTGCACAGGGTCATGCCGGTCACGCGTGGGGCGCGCGTGGCTTGCTTTTTCTGGACACAAAGCATGCTGCGTGACGCTGCGCAGCGCCGCCTGTTGTTCGAACTGGATGTCTCGATCCGCCGCCTCACCCAGGACACGCCCGGGCATCCCTCATTGATCCAGCTCACCGGCGTGTATCACAACCTGTTGCGGCAATGGGCCGATGTCTGAGCCGGCGCTGGACATCACGCAGCTGAGCGCATTGCTGCGCACGCAGCCGGAACAGGCACGTGCGCTCTTGCACAAAGCCGCTGCGAACCATGACGTAAGTGCACAAGTACTGCTCGCGCAGATGTACGCCGAAGGACGCGGCATTGCCGCAGATCCGGCTGCAGCGATGCTGTGGTACGAAGTGGCCGCCAACGCAGGGTGTGCGGAGGCGATGAACCAGCTGGGCCGCTGCCATGAGCTCGGGTTCGGCACGGCCAGCAACGATGTGCTGGCCGTGCTGTGGTATCGCCACGCCGCCGAACAGGGCCTGGTCTGGGGCATGTACAACCTGGCGCACATGTACGCCTCCGGGCGCGGCGTGGCGCAGGACCACACGCAGGCATTGGCGCTGTACCGCCGCGCGGCCGAAGCCGGTCATGCCAAGTCGATGAACTTCCTGGCGCGCTATCTCGACCAGGGCCTGGCCTGCGCTGCAGATCCCCTGGCCGCATGCGTGTGGTACCGGCGCTCTGCCGAGGCGGGCGATTTCCGCGGTCAGGCCAGCTACGCCACCCTGCTTGCCGACAGCGGCGAGTTCGATGACGCAGAACAGTGGATGCGCCGCGCCATCGCAGGTGGCCACGCCGGTTTTCTGCAACAGCTCGCCCCGCTGCTGGCCGGCGCGCGCCATCCGCGCCTGCGCGCCTTGCTGCACGAGGTGGCTGCACGGCAGCGGCAGTTGCAGCCTCGCGTTTCTGACGCTATGGCCTGAGCGCAGCATGTCCAGCTCAGACCACGCTCACCTCGCCAGCGCGCAGCAACGTCGCGGTTTCTGGCTGCGCATGCTGCATCAGTGGCACTGGATCAGCTCGGCGCTGTGCCTGATCGGCATGCTGCTGTTTACGGTCACCGGGCTGACCTTGAATCACGCCGCGCGCATCGAAGCCAGCCCATCGACCGAGCAACGCACGCTGACGCTGCCGCCTGCCCTGCTGCACACGCTGGGCAAGCGGCAGGACGGCAATGCACCGCTGCCGCCCCGTGTGGCGCAATGGTTAGGGCGCCAGCTCGACATCAGCATCGGCGCGCGCAATGGAGAATGGTCGGCCGACGAGGTGTATGTCGCACTGCCCCGCCCAGGCGGCGACGCGTGGCTGAGCCTGGACCGTACGACGGGTGCAATCGAATACGAGCGCACATCGCGGGGCTGGGTGGCCTATCTCAACGATCTGCATAAAGGCCGCAACGCCGGGCCGGCCTGGGGCTGGTTTATCGATGTCTTTGCGATCGCCTGCCTGGTGTTCTGCATCACCGGCCTGTTTCTTCTTCACTTGCATGCACGGCAGCGACACATGACCTGGCCGCTGGTCGGCCTGGGCCTGCTGATTCCGCTGTTGCTTGCCCTGCTGTTGGTCCACTGAATCCTTCTACCGGAGACGATCATGCGCGCCACATTGACCATCGCCCTGAGCGGCCTGCTCGCCATGCCGGCATATGCGGCCACGCTCGACATCAACATCGAAATCCCCAAGCTCAACGTCGCCGAATACCACCGCCCGTATGTCGCGGTCTGGCTGGAAGGTGCCGATCAGAAGGTCGCCGCCAATCTGGCGGTCTGGTATCAATCCAGGGACACCGCCGAAGGCCACGGCACCAAATGGCTGCCGGATCTGCGCCAGTGGTGGCGCAAGAGCGGCCGCACCCTGAGCGTGCCGGTCGACGGCGTCACCGGCCCCACCCGGCCGGCCGGCGCGCATGCGCTGTCGTTCTCCGACACCAAGGGCGCATTGAAGTCGCTGCCGGCTGGGCAATACACGCTGGTGGTGGAAGCCGCACGCGAAGTTGGCGGCCGCGAGCTGGTCAAGGTGCCTTTCACCTGGCCGGCGACCTCCGCGCAGACAGCCAAAGCCAGCGGCAGCAGCGAGCTCGGTGCGATCAGCCTGGTTGCAAAGCCCTGAACGCTGCGCTGGCGTTGGCGGTGCTCTCCAGCACGTCGCTGTTTCCGCAGGTCACACCTGCCGCATGGCGGCAAGGCGTGTTGCTTCACACCCGGCGCTTTCCACGCATGCAGACAGCGCTGCAGTCTCGCGCTGATTCCACGTGCGTCCCATCGTTGTCATCGTCTTTCAAGGAGTCGTCATGAAACGCTCGCTCGTCCTGATTAGCCTGCTTGCCAGCCTGCCACTCAGCGCACTTGCTCATAAGGCCTGGTTGCTGCCGTCGCAGACCGTCATCGCTGGCGATGCGCCGTGGATCACCGTGGATGCTGCAGTGTCCAACGATCTGTTCTACTTCAACCACGTGCCGCTGCGACTGGATAACCTGAGCATCACCGCCCCCGATGGCAGTGCGCTCACGCCGGAGAACCCGGCGATCGGCAAGTACCGCAGCGTGTTCGACCTGCAGCTCACCCAGCCCGGCACCTACAAGCTGGCCATCGTCAATGCAGGCCTGTTCGCCAGCTGGAAGGAAGACGGCAAGCCCAAGCGCTGGCGTGGCGACGAAACCCGCTTCGCCACCGAGGTGCCGAAGAACGCGCAGGATTTACAGGTCTCGCAGTCCTTCAATCGGGTGGAGACCTTCGTCACCCGCGGTGCGCCGACCACCACGGTCTTCAAGCCCGCCGGCAAGGGCATCGAGTTGATTCCGGTGACCCATCCCAACGATCTGGTTGCCGGCGAACCCGCGCAGTTCACCCTGCAGCTGGACGGCAAACCGGCCGCCGGGCTGGAGATCGACATCGTGCGCGGCGGCACCCGTTACCGGAATGCGCAAAACGAGATCAAGCTCAAGACCGATGCCAAGGGTGGCTTCAGCGTGACTTGGCCGGAAGCCGGCATGTATTGGCTGGAAACCACCAGCGAAGACACAACGACCTCGCTGCCGCAGGCCAAGCAACGTCGCCTGGGCTATGTCGCCACGCTGGAAGTGCTGCCGCAGTAATCTGCCGGCACGCGGCAGGAGCGCACGCAACGTGCATCCTGCCGCCCCATCTTCATAAGACCCGTCCATGCCCGCATCGTCTTCCGCCGACCACGCCATTGCCACGCTCGGCGGCCGCAGCATGGGCACCACCTGGAGCGTGAAGCTGGTGGCGCCGCGCGGACGCGATCTGCACCCCTTGCATGCGTGCATCCAGGCCGCGCTGGATCGCGTGGTCGCGCAGATGAGTACCTGGGAGGTCGATTCGGATATCAGCCGTTACAACCGCGCACCGGCGGGTAGCTGGCATCACCTGCCCGACGAATTCCACGCAGTGCTGAGCGCAGCATTGGAGATCGCACAGGCCAGCGAGGGTGCCTTCGACCCCACCGTCGGTCCGATGGTCGAGCTATGGGGCTTCGGCGCCGCCGGCGCGCGCCGGCGTGTGCCGGAAGCGCAGGCGATCGCATTGGCGAGCCTGCGTTGCGGCTGGCAACGCCTGCAGCTGGATGGCAAGCGTGTGCTGCAGCCAGGCGCAGTGGGACTGGATCTGTCCGGCATCGCCAAGGGCTTCGGTGTGGACTGTGTGCATCGCGCATTGCTGCAGTCGGGTATCGACAGTGCATTGATCGAGGTCGGCGGCGAATTGTTCGGCTACGGACGCAAGCCCGATACCAGCGTGTGGCGCGTGCTGGTCGAATCCGCCCCCGACGAAGACGCCGGCAGCGCACTACCACCACGCGTGCTGGCGCTGGACGGCCTGGCGGTCGCCACCTCCGGCGATCGCTGGCACCGCTTCGATGCCGACGGCACACGCTATACGCACACCTTCGACCCACGCACCGGCGCGCCCGTTCCGCATGCCCCTGCGGCGGTCACCGTACTCGCGCCCGATGCGATGCAGGCCGATGCCTGGGCCACCGCGATGACCGTGCTTGGCGTCGATGCCGGTCTTGCCCATGCACGCAAGGCGGAACTGGCCGTGCGATTCCTGGCACGCAAAGACGGCATCCTGCTCGAATCCATGAGCCCGGCATTCGAACGCCACCTGTCCGCGTCATGAGCAGCGCCACCTCACGCGTGTGGCTGGGCAACGGGCTGGTTCTGCTGGCGCTTGCGGTCATCGTCGGCTGGCTGGCCGGCCTGCATGAGGGCGCATGGTGGAGCCCACCCACGCCGCATCGTTGGCAACTGGCCACACTCGGCCTGGCGCTGTATCTGGGCCTGTGTGCGGTCGTGCTGCTGCGTGCCCGCAAGCGCGTCGGCGCACAACGCGCAGACGCCAGCGGCGTGTTGATCGTCTGGGCAAGCCAGACCGGTTTCGCGCGTGAGCTGGCGCAACGCAGCGTTGCCGCGCTGCAATCGGCTGGCGTCGGCGCGCATGCGCTGCCGATCGAAGCCGTCGATAGCGATCAACTCGCACGCGTGCCGCGGCTGCTGTGCATCGTCAGCACCACCGGCGAAGGCGATGCGCCCGACCATGCGCAGGCCGCCGAGCGCGCCTGGCGTGCCGACCACGCGCAGGATCTGACGGCGGTGCAGTACGCAGTGCTGGCGCTTGGCGACCGTGGTTACGCGCACTACTGCGCGTTCGGCCGACGCCTCGACGGTCGCCTGCAGGCGCGCGGCGCCACTCGCCTGTTCGAACGCATCGAGGTCGATAACGCTGACCCGAACGCCCTGCAGCACTGGCAACGCCGTCTGGCGGAACTGGCGCCCGCAATGGCGACGCAACCCGACTGGAGCCTGCCCACCTACACCACCTGGCAGCTACGCGAACGTGTCCACGTCAATCCCGGCAGTGTGGGTGCGCCGATTTACCGACTGCGCCTGACGCCATGCGATGGCGCGTTGCCGCAGTGGAGCGCAGGCGATATCGCGGAGATCGCACCGCGTCACACCCCGGATGCGGTCGAGTCCTGGCTGCGGCGTAACCACTACGATGGCGCGCAGCAGATCGACGGCCGCCCCCTGCGCGACTGGCTCGGCGGCGCGCAACTTCCCGTCGATACCGATGCCGCTCTTGGTATCGATGTGGATGCCGGTGCCAGCCTCAGAGCTAGTGCTAGTGCTAGGGCTGGCGCCGATGCCGATGCCGATGCCGATGCCGATGCCGATGCCGATGCCGATGCCGAAGTCAGAATCGACCCAACTACGGGCACAGGTAAAGGCACTGATACAGCTACGGGAACAGCCACAGGTACAACTTCACCACTGGACGCAGATGTGTTGGTGCGCAGTTTGGCCGCCCTGCCCCATCGCGACTATTCGCTTGCCTCCATCCCCGAGGAAGGCCATGCCGAACTGCTGGTGCGCGAGCATCGACACGCCGACGGCAGCCTGGGGCTGGGTAGCGGCTGGCTCTGCGTCCATGCACAGATAGGCGCGCCCATCGCGCTGCGCTTGCGCAGCAACCCCGGCTTCCACCCGCCCGCACCCGACCAGCCGATGCTGCTGATCGGCAACGGCACCGGCATCGCCGGTCTGCGCGCGCATCTACGTGCACGCATCACAGCCGGCGCGCGGCGCAACTGGCTGCTGTTCGGCGAACGCAATGCCGCGCACGACGCGCTGTATGCCGACGAGTTGCAGCAGTGGCACCAGGACGGCTGGATCGAACGCCTGGAGCTTGTCTACTCGCGCGATCAACCGCAGCCACCGCATTACGTCCAACACGCACTGGCCGCAGCCGCCGACCGCCTGCGTCATTGGATCGATCAAGATGCCTGTATCTACGTCTGCGGCAGCCTGCGCGGCATGGCACCCGAACTCGACCGCACATTGGATTGCATCCTCGGAGCCGATGTCAGCCAGGAACTGCTGGGCAGCGGGCGCTATCGCCGCGACGTGTACTGAACCATCGCACGCGGCACCGCCAAAAGCGATCAACAAAGCGATTACGCAGATACCCGCAGCGCGTCTGCTGCTGAAATCCGCAACATCCCTGCTTGCGGTGGCTGCGCGCTAGACGCGCCGGTTGATCCAGGACCGCGCTCCGGCTTCCCCATTCTCTCTCGATCACCGCATTACGCTGCCAGATCGACCAGATTGCTCGGTGTCGCGCTGCCGCCAATGCTGCGGTACTGCCCCACGGCCATCTGCATCAACGCTGCATAGGCCTGCTGTGTGCCGTCGCTGCTGGATGCATCGGCCGATGACGGCGGTCGCGGCGGCGGATCGCGTGGCTGCATCGCTTCCTGCAGTTCCTGCAGACTCAGCGCCCCGCTCTTGTCGCTGTCGAGCAGGTCCAGCAGCTGCGTGCTCGACGCACTGTCGCCATTGACCAGCGTGCTCAATTCACCGCTGCTGACACTGTCGTCGCCATCGCTGTCCAGGCCGGCAAACAACGACTGCACATCCTGTCCTTGCTCACCCGGCGGTGGCGGAGGCGGCGGCAAGGCCTGCGCCAGTTCGCTCTCGCTGACGGTGCCGCCACCATCCTGATCGAGCATGCTCAGCAGCCCGTCGATGTCGATCTTGCTGTCGTCATTGCTATTGGAGGACAGCGCGGTCGACAGCTCGGACGCGGTCAGGCTGCCATCGCTGTCACTATCGATGGATTTGAACAACTGCGTCAGCGGATTGGTTTTTTCCGCCTGTGCGGCGGATGCGGCGTTGCCGGTGGTCGCACTGCGGCTTGCATAGGACGTGTAGGCGGCGTAGCCGGCTCCGACCGAGCTGATGGTACTCATTGGTTTCCCCCTGGAATTGCCGGAACCACTCGCGGCGCCTGCACTGTTCCCTAGCCAGGTGGCACAGCGATGCCGTCGCTTGTCTGCGTTGACACGAATGCATCCGGGCGCGTGCCAGGAGGCGCGCCCTGCTCGCAGATACGTGAAGAAGGCCCTAGACCGGACTCACCCGAATCGCCAGCAATTCGCCCCCACCGTCGAGTACGTAACGGGTGCGCGTCGCTGCACTCAACCACGCGGTATCGCCAGCCGCCAACGGCGGCAAACCGCTGTCGCGCCCGAAACTGGCCTGGCCGGCAAGCAGATGAATCGCCCAGGCGCTACCTGGGTCGGCAAAGAACAACATGGTGCCGACCAGAGGACGATGCAGCAGCTCGGTCTGCAGCACATCGCGCCGCCACATCAGGTTGAAATCCTGGGTAGGACCGTCCAGCAGCACTGCCTCAACCGCCTCTTCGCCGGCAAATCGCACGCGTTGATAGGGCGGTACTAAGTCCACCCATCGCCTGCTGCCCGAAGCATTTGCAGCAAGGCGCTCACCAGCGCTCAACGATCCATCGACAGCAGCATGCTCGCCAACACTCTCTGCGCCACTCGCGTCTGAACCAACACCCTTCCAGGCACCCGCAGCGGTTTCGGTTTCGGCTCCGGCATTCTCGGCGCTGACGGTCACACGAGCGCTGGCAATGTCACTAGCACCGGTATGGATATGGGTTTCGGCTTTGGGTTTGGCTTTGGTTGCGGCTTGGACATCAGTATCGCCACCGCCGAACGTCAAACGCATGCCATGACCCCGAAGCAGCACCAACTCACGATCGATGCCCGGGAATGCCGAGAACGCGGCATCCTGCTCGATTTCGGCAATCGACAGCCGCAATGCCCATTGCGCTGTATCGCCCACACGCAGGATCTCCCGCGTCCAACCCAACTGATTGCGCCACCGCTCACGGCGGTACTCATTGGCCGGAATCACCCGGCTGCTCAGGTCTGTCAGCTGCATCGGCGCATTGTGCCTCAAGCTCACGCCCCGAGATCAGGCTGTATCTTGCTGCTTCGTCTGTCTTTATCGGCAAGACGCATAGCCAGTGACCTGAACATCAAGCGGCGGGCTGACGCCACGACCCATCGCAAGGCGGGCTCTACCAATACTTGGTACGCATGAGTCACTCGAACACTTGGAGGCTTTGAAGCAGTCCACTCTGCCTGAAGACTGCCCACCAAGTTTTGCTGTCCACTTCAAAACACCTTGGCGATGCGCGATCCCAAGATCTTCACAGGCCAAAACGAAAAACGCCCGGCTGCACATCCAAGTGCAACACCGGGCGATTCCACGTCCTTGTCGGCTTCCAGCCATCCCCCAGACATCCTGTCCAGTTAGGTTGCGGCCACGCATCCTCGCGTCGAACCGTATCTCGGATCCCTTCCCCTTAACGCCGTCCCACCGGTTTCACCGCCGCCCCCTTGGCAGCCTTCTTGGCTGGAGCCATCGTGGCTCCAACTTCGATCAGGTCGCGATTCCGTTCGACCGTCTTGAGTCCGATGCCCTTGACCAGTGCCAGTTCCTCGGCACTTTTGAAGGGACCGTTTGCCTGACGGTGCTCGACGATTGCCTCGGCTTTTGATCGCCCGACATTCATCAGCACCTTGTCCAATTCCTCAGCAGACGCGGTGTTGATATCGACCTTGTCGAGCGCATACGCATTCGAGGACAACAACAACGCCAGTAGCAGGGACTTCAGGACTACGGTAAATGACTTCATTGCAACGCTCCTTGTGGCTTGGGTGATGGTCCTAGCCAGCATTCCTGCCGGCGGAGCCAGTGTCCCGCGCCACATGCAGCAATCCTATCGCCAACGAACTTTTCACACAGCCGGTGAACTGCGCGCCGCCTTGTAGGGAAATACCTACCCCCCGAGGCGGGCGTAGAATGTGCGGCTACGTCACGCATTCGGAGCCTCCATGGACAGCGCCAAGATCGACCAATTCCTCAGCGACACCTGGGACCGCGAGATCGTCCCGCAACTGGTCGATTACATCCGTATTCCCAACAAGTCGCCGATGTTCGATGCCGATTGGGTGGCCCACGGCTACATGGAGCAGGCGGTCGTGTTGATGGAGACCTGGGCGCGTGCGCAGGCCATCGACGGCATGCAGGTCGAGGTGGTGCGCCTGGAAGGCCGCACACCATTGATCTTCATCGAGATTCCGGCCACCGGCCCCGAATCGGGCGAGGACACCGTGCTGCTGTACGGTCATCTGGACAAGCAGCCGGAGATGACCGGCTGGGACCCGGACCTGGGCCCCTGGGAGCCGGTGTTGCGCGACGACAAGCTGTACGGGCGTGGTGGCGCCGACGACGGCTATGCCATCTTCGGGTCTCTCGCCGCGATTCTGGCACTGCGCAACCAGGGCCTGCCGCATGCGCGCTGCGTGGTGTTGATCGAGGCCTGCGAGGAATCGGGCAGCTACGATCTGCCGGCCTATGTGGACCATCTGGCCGAGCGCATCGGCAAGCCGTCGCTGGTGGTGTGCCTGGACTCGGGCTGCGGCAATTACGAACAGCTGTGGTGCACGACTTCGTTGCGCGGGCTAACCGGCGGCAACCTGATGGTCAAGGTGCTGGAAGAAGGCGTGCACTCGGGCGATGCCTCGGGCGTAGTGCCGTCCAGCTTCCGCCTGCTGCGCCAGCTTCTGTCCCGCATCGAAGACGAAACCACCGGCCGCATCCTGCTCGATGGCCTGCATGTGGAGGTGCCCGCCGAGCGGCTGACCCAAGCGAAGGCCGCCGCTGCCACATTGGATACCGCGATTTTCGACAAGTTCCCGATGGTCGATGGCCTGGTGCCGATGCACGAGGACCTCACCGAATTGGTGTTGAACCGCACCTGGCGCCCGGCGCTGTCGATCACCGGTGTGGATGGCATGCCGCCGCTGGCGTCGGCCGGCAACGTGCTGCGTCCGCAGACCGCGGTGAAACTGTCGCTGCGACTGCCGCCAACGGCCGATGGCAAGGCCTGCGGCGAGTTGCTCAAGGCCGCGCTACTGCGCGACCCGCCCAATGGTGCGCAGGTGACGCTAGAGCTGGAAAAGGCCTCGTCCGGCTGGAATGCACCGGCGATGGCACCATGGCTGGAGAAGGCGATCGACGACGCCAGCCAGGCTTTTTTCGACAAGCCGGCGATGTACATGGGCGAAGGCGGCTCGATCCCGTTCATGGGCATGCTTGGCGAGAAGTTTCCCGGCGCGCAGTTCATGATCACCGGCGTGCTTGGCCCGCATTCCAATGCGCATGGCCCCAACGAGTTCCTGCACATCCCGATGGGCAAGCGCGTGACTGCCTGCGTCTCGAAGGTGATTGCCGACCATCACGCCGCCTGCCTGCGCGGCGAAACCAGCGGCTCGCCGGTGGCGGCCGATAGCGGCACCCGTCATGGTGGGCATGGTTGCTGTTGAGTTGTGGCTTCATCGATGCGTGCGGTTGGCGCGCATCGATTTCATGAAAGGTGGGGCTGCGCTTTAAGTGGGGATGAGCGGGTGCGCCGTGGTCGTCGGGCTGACCCGCTTTGGCGCTCAGGCTTGCTGGCGCAACCTGGCCGCCGGGCTCCACGTACTGCCTGGACCGCATCCTTACCCGATTCCCTCTGCCGCTGGCAGAGGGGAGATCGGTTGCTCTTCTTCGGGACGTGCCTGGCGCGCATTGCCCAGCGCAGAACTGGCGTTCTTTGCACACCCAAGTCGGCAAGGGTTCCCGCAGGGGTTTGTTTATCGAAAGACGGCTTCTTTGCGCGGGAAGACAACTTCCCGGGAGTCACTGCCCGAACCATGAGCGCGTGGTAGCAGGAGCCGATGACCATGTCATGCTGAAGGCAGTGCATCGGCCCGCGCGCTCCAATGCTCGCTGCGTGAGGCAGCGACATCCGAAATGCTAGTCTGCCGATCCCGTCCACCTTCGGTGCTGCGATGAATCATCTGTTTGGTAGCGACAGCTGGCTCTACATTCTGCTGGTCGGTTTTGTGGTTGGGCTGCTGGCGCGTTTCATTACGCCGGGTACCCAACGTCTGGGCTGCCTGCTGACGATCGTGCTGGGCATTGCCGGTGCCGTGGTCGCCAGCTGGTTTGGCCGCTACATGGGGTGGTACCGCGCGGGCGAGCCGGCCGGTTTCCTTGGCGCGCTGCTCGGCGCGATTGCCATCCTGGCGTTGTTGCGGTTGTTCAGTGGCAGCAAGCGCTGAGCGTTTCAACGCGTCTCTTCCGCGTCTATCCATCACTCCACTACGCCTTCTCTCTTCATGACGTCACTTCATCCGGATCCTGCGCGCGACGCGCTTCGCCTGCATTGGGCACAACAAGCGCTCGACGATCCACACGCTTCGCTGCAGCGCGCATCGGTCGATGCAGGGTTTCGCAGCTACTGGCGCACGCGCGGGCGTGGCGTGGATCGCATCTTGATGGATGCGCCGCCACAGCTGGAAAACGTGGCGCCCTGGCTGCGCATGCATGCACTTCTGGGCGCCCATGGGGTACGCGTGCCTCAGGTGCTTGCGCAGGATCTGGAAACGGGCTTTTTACTGCTAGAGGATCTGGGCGTTCCGACGCTGGCACAGGTGCTCACCGACGCCAACGCCGACGACTTGCTGGATGGCGCGATTGCCCAGCTGCTGCTGCTGCAAAGAATTCCCCCACCTGCCGATAGTGGCGTGTTTGGCGAGGCGCTGCTCCAACGCGATGCCGGCTTGTTCGAAGAGTGGTTTTTAGGCCGCCACCTGGGCGTGCAGCTGGACTGCGCCCATGCCGAGCAGTTGCAATTGGTGCAGCGCCGTCTGATGGACAACGCGCTGGCCCAGCCGCGCGTGTTCACCCACCGCGATTTCATGCCGCGCAATCTGATGCCGGTGCCCGATGGCCCGGCGGTGCTGGACTTCCAGGATTGCGTGATCGGCCCGATTGCCTACGACCCGATCAGCCTGTTCAAGGACACTTCGGTGAGCTGGCCGATCGCTCGCGTAGACAGCTGGCTGCAGCACTATCACGCACGTGCCGCAACGGCTGGATTACCGGTACCGCCGTTGGCGCAGTTCCTGCGCGATGCGGACTGGATGGGCGTGCAGCGCCACCTGAAAAACCTGGGGATTTTCTCGCGCCTGAGTCATCGCGATGGCAAGCATTGGTATCTGGACAATGTGCCGCGTTTCATGGCGTATCTGGACGAAGTGCTGCCGCGCTACGCCGAGCTTGCGCCGTTAATCGGCCTGCTTGACGCGGTGATCAAGCCCGCGCTGGCTGCGCGTGCCCAGCAGGCCACGGCATGAAGGCGCTGATCTTTGCGGCAGGATTCGGCGAGCGCATGCGCCCGCTGACAGAGCACACGCCCAAGCCACTGCTGTCCGTCGGTGGTGCGCCGTTGATCGTGTGGCATCTGCGCAAGTTGGCGGCGCTGGGCGTGGACGAGGCGGTGATCAATACCTCGTGGCTGGCCGAGCAGTTTCCGCAGCTGTTGGGAGACGGCAGCGCCTACGGTCTACGGCTGACCTATTCCTACGAAGGGACCACGCCGCTGGAAACCGGCGGCGGCATGTTGCATGCGCTGCCGCTATTAGGCGATGCGCCCTTTTTGCTGATCAACGGCGACATCTGGACGGACTTCGATTTTTCCCGTCTGCCGCAGGTACCCGCAGGACTTGCACAGCTGGTACTGGTCGACCGCCCCAGCTACGCAGCGCGCGCCGACTTCGCGCTGGATGCGGATGGCAAGGTGCGCGCAGATCTGCCCGCGACGCTCACCTATTCCGGCATTGGCATGTATCGACCAGCGCTGCTGCGCGATTGGCAATCGGTCATTGGCCAGTTGCCGGAACAGACTGGTACTGCGCCGCGCTTTGCGCTGGCGCCGATCCTGCGCGCAAAGATGGCGGAGGGCCTGATCGATGGCATCCACCACCCCGGACGCTGGACCGATGTCGGCACGCCGCAGCGGCTGGCCGCGCTGCAGGGGGAACTGGCGGGACCGGAGAAAAGCTGACGCGCCAGGGCGTGGGCATTACCTGCCGCCGATCCACCGCAGCGTATCCAACACACGGCACAACTGCACCGCGACCCGCTTCGCTTCTGCGTTATTCGGGTCCCGGCATCCCCGCTACCACACGCCGCAGAAATGGCACGGTGATGCGGCGTTTTGCGGCCAACGATTCGCGATCCAGACGATCCAGCAAGGCCACCAGCCCCGCCAGTTCGCGCTCGCTGTGGGTCAGCAGCCAGTCGATCGCCGCTTCGTCCAGCGCCAGGCCGCGACGCTGCGCGCGGTCGCGCAGTACTGCCGCGCGTGCCGCATCGTCGAGCACGGGCAACCCGATCCGAATGCATTGCGACAGCCGCGAACGCAGGTCCGGCAACACCAACGCCAGCCCATCGGGCATCTGTCGCGCGGTGTACAACAGCGTGATGCCGGCCGCGCGCGCGCGATTGTGGAAATCGAACAACGCCACTTCGTCGTCGCGTCGGCCGGCGATGCTTTCCACGCCATCCAGGGCGACCACGCCGCGGCCTTCCAGCGCTTCGAGCGCATCGCGCAAGCGGCCGGCGGCCGCCTGCAGCGGCAGATACGCGGGAGTGCGCCCGGCCTGCTCGGCGGCGGCGCACAGCGACAGCGCCAGATGCGTCTTGCCGGTGCCGGCGGGGCCGGAGAGATACAACCAATCGCTCACATGCCCCGCAGCCAGCGCCTGCAACTGCGCAAGCAGGCCGTCGGGCGCGGCGATGTAACTGTCGAAACGCTGATCGGGTGGCGCGCGCAACGCCAGCGGCAACTGCGGAACACTCACGACCGGTCCGGGTCCTTGCTGGGGTCGATGATCACGCTGCGCTCGGGCGTGGACTGCAGCACGATGCCGGCGCGCTCGCCCGCATACAGATCGCTGCGCGTGTACTGCTCATGCGCATAGCGCAACAGCACGTTGGCCACTGCCGCGACCGGCAATGCCAGCAACATGCCGAGAAAGCCGAACAACTGGCCGCCGGCCATCACCGCGAAGATCACCGCCACCGGGTGCAGGCCGATCTTGTCGCCGACGATACGCGGCGTGAGCACATAGCTTTCCAGCAACTGGCCGACGGTGAACACCACGCCCACGCCGATCAGCAATTTCAGATCCAGCCCTTGCGCCTGCACGATGGCTGCCAGTAGCGCCAGCACGATGCCTGTGGTCGCGCCCAGGTACGGGATGAAGCTGATCAAGCCTGCGATGATGCCGATCAACAGGCCCAGGTTGAGCCCGATGATGGACATACCGGTGGCGTAGATCGCACCCAGCGCCAGCATCACCAGGAACTGGCCACGGATGAAGCCACCGAGCACGTCGTTGGATTCCTGTGCCAGGCGACTCACGGTACCAATGTAGGCGCGCGGGATGACGGCAGCCACGCGTTCGACCAGGCGATCCCAGTCGCGCAGGAAGTAGAACGCCAGGATCGGCAGCAGCGCCAGGTTGATCACCCAGGTCACCATCGCAAAGCCCGAGCGCGACACGTAGCCGAAAAGCGTCTTGGCGGCGCCACCGGCCTGTTCCCAGTGGCTGCGGATCCAGTCGATCAAGCGCTCCGGATCCAGCCAGGCCATCAGCTGCATGCCGGTCTTGGCTTCCAGCCACGGAATGGCGGTGCCGATCGCCCAGTTGCGCATCTGCGGCAGCGCATCGATCAAGGTCATGATCTGGCGCTCGATCATCGGCACCAGGATCATCAGCGCCAGCACGAACAGCAATGTCGCCAGCACGAAGACCAGCATCACCGCGACATTCCGCGAGCGTCCGGCACGTTCGATGCGATCCACCAGCGGGTCGCCCAGCCATGCCAGCAACAGCGCCAGCACGAACGGGGTCAGGATCGGCGCCAGCAGCGAGACCACCCACAACACACCGACAATCACCGCCGCCCACTTGAGGCGACGCAGGAACAGGGCAATTTCGGCTTCGGGAGTCAAAGTCATTTCAGACGGTACTCGGCGTGCTCGTTTTCGAGAATGATCGGGCCTTCGGTCGGTACCGAGACCGAGACCAGCGGGCTGTTGTCGCCGAGCATACGGTTGAGGCCGGAAATACCCGTGAGCAATTCCAGGTCCAATTCCATCCGGTCGCCATTGGCGCTGACCGGGCGGATGCTGCGTACCACCGAGACGCCCTGCAGCGCGGCCGACACGCGCAGGTAGTCGTCGGCGCTGCTGATGCCGGTGATCACCACGCGGTAGACACCGGGCACGCCCGAATCCACCCGCTTGGCGTAGCGCTTGACCAGCGCATCGGCGGCGCCGTCGGCGCCGGCCGCCATGGCGCGGCGTGCATCGCCGTCGCTGCTGGTCCAGCTGGACAGCACATTGCCGTTGTCCACGAAGACCCAATCGGCAGTCCAGCCGGCGGCGTTGCGGTAGAGCTTGCCGATCAACTGCATCGGTGGGCTGTACTTGGCCGAGGCGCGCGACACCGCGGCGGTGTCCTTGCGCCAGATCGCGCCAGCCAGCGCCTGCTCGGCGGCGGCGCCGCTCGGCAGCCCGAGGCGGTAGCCACGTTCGATCGCACGGTCCAGCACGCTGCGCGCGGCATTGGCCTGGGCCACGCCAACCAGGCGTGGGCCGCTGCCGTCGTCGATGGCCAACCACAGCACCGGCTTGGGCCGCGGCAAGGGCCACACCGGCAAGCCCAGCGCGGCGATCAGGCCATCCACATCCGATTGCCGGAAACGTGCCACCAGGGTCGTACGGAAGGTCGGCGCGCCGGTGCGCGAGGTGCCCTGATCCTGGCGGTAGTCGTAGTGTTCGACGTAGTTCGGCGCGTTGCGCAGCGCCTGCGGAACGCCGGGGCGGCTCATCACGGCGCGGTCGCCGGAGACCTTGCCCAGCACGGCGCCGAGCGCACGTGCCAGTGCGCCGGGGCGATCGGATTCGCTCTGGCTATTGACCGGCACTTCGGCGTCGTAGGCACTTTGCGCCTTGGCAACGTCGCCTTCGGTGCGCAGATCTGCTTGCGCAAAGGCCGGAGCAACGGGCATGGCGACCACGAGGGCGAGAAAGAAAGCGAGACTGCGGCGCATCGACGGTTCCATGACATAAGCGTATCCGGGTGAATTGTTGCCCGAATGGGGCGCTAGCGCCAACGTGGCTGCTAAAATCGCCGCCTTTACCGCCGAGCCACCCCCGCCCGTGACCAGCCAGACGCCTTCCAGCCCCTCGCCCATGACCTACCGCGACGCAGGGGTCGACATCGACGCCGGCAATGCATTGGTCGAACGCATCAAGCCGCTGGTCAAGCGCAGCTTCCGACCCGAGGTCATGGGCGGCCTGGGTGGCTTCGGCGCGCTGTTCGACCTGTCCGGCAAGTACAAGGAGCCGGTGCTGGTCTCTGGCACCGACGGCGTGGGCACCAAGCTCAAGCTGGCTCAGCAATTGGGACGGCACGACACCATCGGCATCGACCTGGTCGGCATGTGCGTCAACGACGTGCTGGTGCAGGGCGCCGAGCCGCTGTTCTTCCTGGATTACTTCGCCACCGGCAAGCTGGATGTGGACACCGCCGCGGCGGTGGTGGGCGGCATCGCGCGTGGCTGCGAGCTCTCCGGTTGCGCGCTGATCGGCGGCGAAACTGCCGAAATGCCCGACATGTACCCGCCGGGCGAATACGACCTGGCCGGTTTCACCGTGGGCGCGGTGGAAAAATCGCAGCTACTGGATGGCGCGCAGGTGCGCGACGGCGACGTGCTGATCGGCATCGCCTCCTCCGGCCCGCATTCCAACGGCTATTCGCTGATCCGCAAGATCTACGAGCGCGCCGGTGCGCCGGCCGAACACGTGCTGGACGATGGCACCAAGCTGATCGATGCGCTGATGGCGCCGACCGCGCTATACGTCAAGCCGGTGCTGGCCCTGCTCAAGGCGCATGGCGAGGCGATCCACGCCATGGCGCATATTACCGGCGGCGGGTTGACCGAGAACATCATCCGCGTCGTTCCGGACGGGCTGGGTCTGGACATCGACGCCACCGCCTGGACGCTGCCGCCGGTCTTTGCCTGGCTGCAGCGCGAAGGCGCGGTGGCCGATGCCGAAATGTGGCGCACCTTCAACTGCGGCATCGGCTTCGTGCTGATCGCCTCGCCCGAGCAGGCCGCCACGCTGGAGCAGGCACTGGATGCGCAGTCGCTGGCGCACTGGCGCATCGGCCAGGTGGTGCCGGCGCATGGCGACGAGCGCGTGCGGATCGGCTGAGAGAAGACCTGCATGGACGCGTCCCCGATCGCCAGCCCTTCCACTGCCGCTGCCAGCGCCGAAGATCTGCAGCAGCTCAAGCTGCTGTCGATCTTCCACTACGTGCTGGCCGGCATCACCGGGTTGTTTTCGTTGTTTCCATTGATCCATCTGTTCATGGGCCTTGCCATCGTGACTGGCCATCTGCCCATGGAGAGCACCAGCCCGGACGCGCCGCCAATGGACCCGCGCTGGTTCGGCTGGTTTTTCGTGGTGTTCGCGGCAGCGTTCATCTGCTGCGGCCTGACGCTGGCAGGGTTCATCGCCTATGCCGGCCGTTGCATCGCCCAGCGCAGGCGGCATCTGTTGTGCCTGATCGTGGCCGGCATCTCCTGCTCGTTCATGCCGTTCGGCACCGTCGTCGGTGTGTTTACGCTGGTGCTGCTGCTGCGTCCACAGGTCAAAGCGTTGTTCGGCGTCGCCGCACCCGCCGCCTGAAATCGACGTGAGCACACCCGCGTTGCGCCGTCCCAAGCTAGCGGCATTGCTCATTACGGTCGCGGTCTTTTCGGTGAGCTGGATCTCGCCGCCGTGGCCGGTGGAACAGGCGCTGCACAGTTCGTTGACGGTGCTGGGGCTGCTTGCGCTGGCGTGGGCCGACCGTCGCTGGCCGCTGGGCACGGGTGCATTCGTAGCCATCTGCGTGTTCATCGCCATGCACTGCATTGGCGCACGCTGGCTGTATTCCAACGTGCCCTATGAGCAATGGAGCATGCAGCTGCTGCACTGGTCGCCCAGCGCCACGTTCGGCTGGACACGCAATCATTTCGATCGGCTGATCCATCTGCTGTTCGGGCTGTGCTTCACGCCAGCCATTGCGCAGCTGGCGATGCAGCGCTGGCCACGCCTGACGCTTCGGCAAGCATTCGTGCTGATGGTGATGACCATCATGTGCGTCAGCCTGGTCTACGAATGGTTCGAATGGGGCATCGCGCTGCTGCTGTCGCCGCAGGCGGCCGAAGCCTACAACGGCCAGCAGGGCGACCCGTGGGATGCGCATACAGACATGCTGCTGGCCACCCTTGGCAGCCTGGCTGCCTACCCCGTTGTGAGGACGTTATTCAATGCACGCACCTGACGCCCGCCTGCGCCTGGCCGTGCTGGCCTCCGGCCGCGGCAGCAACCTGCAGGCCATCCTGGATGCGATCGCCACCGGACGCCTGCATGCCGAGGTGGTCGGCGTATTTTCCGATCGCCCGCAGGCGCCGGCCTTGCAGAAAGTCGAGCCGGCGCGTCGCTGGAGCGCCAGCCCGCGCGATTTCGCCGACCGCGCCGCCTTCGATGCCGCGCTGGGCGATGCCATCGCCGCCACGCAGCCGGACTGGGTGATCTGCGCCGGCTATATGCGCATCCTGGGTGAGCCGTTGGTGCGCCGTTTCGCCGGGCGCACGCTCAACATCCACCCCTCGCTGCTACCCAAATACCGCGGCCTGCACACGCACGCGCGCGCGCTGGAAGCCGGCGATGCAGAGCATGGTGCCAGCGTGCATCTGGTGGTGCCGGAGCTGGATGCCGGCGCGGTGATCGCGCAGGCACGCGTGCCGGTCCTGCCCGGCGACAGTGCCGAACAACTGGCCACGCGGGTGCTGGCACGCGAGCACCCGCTGCTCCTGGCCACGCTGGAGCTGCTTGCCAGTGGCCGCGTCGCGGTGCACGGCGACACCGTGCTTGTCGACGGTCAGTGCCTGTTTACGCCACTGCGACTAGAGTCCGCAAACACCGCACTCTCCTGAATGCGGAAGACATCCCCCTCATCCCGTCTCGGACATCCTTGCGGCCTCCGTGCCCGCCACCAGCGCATGAACGTCATCCCGATCGCCGCCGCGCTGTTAACTGTCGCCTTGCTGACCGAGGCCGGCCCCGGCCGTGCGCAGCAGGCGCCCGCCGCGCCTGTGCCAGCGGCGCCCGTTCCGGTCACAACTCCAGGCGCCGCGCCGACACCGCCCGCAGCCCTGCCCGCCAGCACCTGGACCCCGCCGCCACTGGAACCGTTCGTGGCGACCTACCAGGCGTTCTACCGTGGCAAGGAAGCAGGCGATGCCACCATGCAGGTCAGCCACGGCGAGGGTAGCCAGTGGCGCATCGACATGTCGGTGCGTGGCCGCAAGGGCTTCGCGAGCATTCTCGGCTTGAACCTGGAACAGAGCACGGTGTTCCGCGTCGATGGCGATACCTATGTGCCGCTGAGCCAGAGCACGGTGCGCAAGGCGGTGTTCTTCGGCAAGAAGGTCACCGGTGTCTACAACTGGCAGGCCGGCACAGCGCAGTGGAACGGTGATCTGAAGGAAGATCGCCAGCAGCCGATCCCCTTGCAGCACGGCGACCAAAGCGCGTTGTCGCTGAACCTGTCGCTGATGCGCGACGCGCAACCCGGGCGCAACCTCAGCTATCGCTATGTCGACGTAGGCAAGGTGCGCAAATACGACTACCGCGCAGCCGACGCCACCGAGGTGGTGCAGGTGGGCGATCTGAGCTACGACGCGTTGCGCGTGTACCGCGTCAACGGTGGCGACAACGAAACCATCCTCTGGATCGCCAACGGGGTCCCCACCCCGGTGCGCATCCTCCAACGTGACAAAGGTGAGGATCAGGTCGATCTACGCCTGGTCGAATACCAAGGAGCCTGATCGATGAAAACCCTCCCCCGTCCCAGCGCCATCGTTGCCGCCGCCGCATTGGCCTTGGCCAGTCTGCCTGCCTTGGCCATGCAGCCATTCCAGGCCGACTACTCGGCCAACTACATGGGCATGCAAGCCAATGGCACCATGACCCTGGCCGCTGCCGGCGCCAACCAGTGGCGCTATACGCTGACCATCCAGAACCAGCTGGCCAACCTGACCCAGAGCACGGTGTTCGAAGAAGCAAATGGCCAACTGCGCCCGGTCAGCAGCAACGACACCTCATCGATGATGGTCAAGCGCCGTAATGTCACCGCCAACTACGACTGGAAGACCAGTCAGGCGACCTGGGGCGGCGACATCAAGCCGGACCGCCGCGGGCCGGTGAAACTGCAGCCCGGCGACATGGACGCGCTGTTGATCAACCTGGCCATCACGCGCGATCTGGCCGCCGGCAAACCACTGAACTACCGCATGGTGGACGAAGGCCGCATCAAGCCGATGAGCTATAAGGTGGTCGGCAAGGAAACCATCACCGTCAACGGCAAGCAGGAGCAGGCCACCAAGGTCTCGCGCGTGGACGGCGACAAGGAATTGATTGCGTGGGTGGTCAAAGATCTGCCGGTACCGGCGCGCCTGCTGCAGAAGGAAAAAGGCCAGGACGCGCTGGATCTGACCATCAAGTCGCTGCGCTGAGCGTTTGTGCCTGATCGAGCGTGCCCAGGAATGCGCTGCGGTGCGCTGCTGGGAGGCACTATTGAGCGGCAACCCGCCAATAGCCATTCTGAAGCGTGGTGAACCGAGTGCGCGATGCCCTCACCGCTCGCGGGACACGCCGTGAATCCGTCCGTGGAGGCTCGGTGGCGGCATCCATGCCGCCACACGTCCCGCAAACGGCGAGGACACCGCACCAGGCAGTTCGCGGGCTGCTCTGTTGAAAGCGAGAGCAGCAACGGCCGGTTGAAGGCACGGTGAGGACACCTCCTCAAACCTCTTGCGTGCGCCTCGATTGAAGAACCAAGACGCCACGCCAGCGCGCTGAGTGTTGTTTGGTTGAGACTGCGCACCCCGACCATCGTGACTGGTCCTTGCCCGCCTACCGTCGCGGGACCTTATGCGGCATGGATGCCGCATAAGAGCCTACACGGACGTACTTGCGGCGTGTCCCGCGATGGTGGGCAGGCGAGGACCCTGCAGCCAAGCCTCAGCTCAGCCGCTCTTCATGCACCGATCGGAGCCAGGCCGAGCTGCGACCTCTCAGGGCTTGGCCGCGGCCTTGTCATCGCCGCTGGAGAACACCGTGCGGCAGTCCACGCGGATCTGCTCGCCGGTGCTACGCCAGTAGAACAGGTCGCAATGGCGCTTGCCTTCAACGGTCTTCTTCACCGCCACTGCATAGAACGATTGTGCGATCTCTTCGCGGCTGGCAGTGCCGTCGTTGTTCCAGTCCATGTCCTTGAACTCCATGCCCTGGGTGATGGCCATGCCCACGCTCCAGGCATAGGCCAGCCACGCCAGGATCAGCACGATCACGCCGAGCAGGATCTTGCGCCGGGTGGTGAAACGGCCGTGCAGGATCATGCGGTGCGCTGGATGGTCGCGCCCAGCGCCCCCAGCTTCTCCTCGATGTTTTCGTAGCCACGGTCCAGGTGGTAGATGCGATCGATGGTGGTGTCGCCATCGGCGACCAGGCCTGCCAGGATCAAGGATGCCGATGCGCGCAGGTCGGTCGCCATCACTGGCGCGCCGCTCAGGCGTTCGGCACCGCGCACGATGGCGGTGTGGCCTTCGACCTGGATATCCGCGCCCAGGCGCAGCAGCTCGTTGACGTGCATGAAGCGGTTTTCGAAGATGGTTTCGTTGATCACGCCCACCCCGTCGGCCACGCAGTTGAGCGCCATGAATTGCGCCTGCATGTCGGTGGGAAACGCAGGGTACGGCGCGGTGGTCAGGCTGACTGCGCGCGGACGCTTGCCCTGCATGTCCAGCGTGATGCTGTCGGCGGTGGTGGTGATGGTGGCGCCGGCCTCGGTCAGCTTGTCCAGCACTGCATCCAGCGTTTCCGGGCGCGCGCGGCGGACGGTGACGCTGCCGCCGGTCATCGCCGCGGCGACCAGGAAGGTGCCGGTTTCGATGCGGTCCGGCAGCACCGCATGGTGCCCGCCGCCCAGCCGCTCGACGCCCTGCACCACGATGCGCGGCGTGCCGGCGCCTTCAATCTGCGCACCGAGTGCGATCAGACAGTCGGCCAGGTCGGTGACTTCCGGCTCCATCGCCGCGTTTTCCAGCACCGTGGTGCCTTCGGCGAGCACCGCGGCCATCAGCACGTTCTCGGTGCCGGTGACGCTGACCATGTCGAACACATAGCGCGCGCCCTTCAGGCGCCCGTGGCTGGTGGCCTTGATGTAGCCATTTTCCACGCTGATGTCGGCACCCAGTGCCTGCAGGCCCTTGATGTGCTGGTCCACCGGGCGCGAACCGATCGCGCAACCGCCGGGCAGCGACACTTCGGCAGTGCCGTAGCGCGCCAGCAGTGGGCCCAACACCAGGATCGAGGCACGCATGGTCTTGACCAGCTCATACGGCGCAACCTGATGGGTGACCGAGCGCGGGTCGACCAGGATCGAACGGCCCTTGGCCAGCGTGCCTTCGTCGATGGTGACCTCCGCGCCCAGCTCGCTGAGCAGCTTCACCGTGGTGATCACGTCGTGCAGGTGCGGCACATTGCTGATTTCCACCGGCGCGTCGGCCAGCAGGGTCGCGCACAGGATCGGCAGCACTGCATTCTTGGCGCCGGAAATATTGACTTCGCCATGCAGCGCTTGGCCGCCGGTCACTACGATTTTTGCCATGGGAATCTGAGAAATCCGAAAGTAGAAGGGATGTCGGGAATGAAATAAGGCGCGTATCGATCGTGGTGCACGCGGCGCGCGGTGGAACCGGGGGATCGAGCCGCGCCGGATGGGGACCGGGACGCGCTGGACGCAATCATTGCGTGGGCGTGGACGACGCCAGCCGAGGCGATGCAGGTGCATCCTGCTTCCTGACCCCATGCTGCGCACCGCTCCGGCCCAGCCCGCTCGGCGGCTGCGTTCAGCCTTCTTCGGGCGTCAGCGTCTTCAGCTGCAGCGCGTGGATCGCCCCGCCCATCAGCTCGCCCAGGGTCGCATAGACCATGCGGTGCCGCGCCAGTGGTGGCTTGCCGACAAATGCAGGGCTGACCACGGTGGCCTCGAAGTGCACGCCGTCGTCGCCGTGCACGTCGACGCGGGCTTCGGGCAAGCCGGATTCGATGAGTTTACGGATGGTTTCGGCGTCCAAAGGGCGTTTCCTCATAAAATGAGCGCACATTCTACTCTTCACCCGAGTCCTGCATGGCTGTCTCGCCCCTGCCCTCCGCCACCGTCAGCGACGCCAGCCTGGTCGCCAGCGGCCAGCGCGTGCTGCAGATCGAGCGCGAGGCGCTGGCCAGCGTGGGCGCACGCATCGGCAGCGAGTTCGCCGCGGCCTGCCGGCTGGTGCTGGCCTCGCGCGGACGGGTGGTCGCCACCGGAATGGGCAAGTCCGGCCATGTGGCGCGCAAGATCGCCGCCACCCTCGCCTCGACCGGCACGCCGGCATTCTTCGTGCACCCGGGCGAAGCCGGACACGGCGACCTGGGCATGATCACCGAGGCCGACATCGTGCTGGCGCTGTCGTACTCCGGGGAATCGGACGAGGTGCGCATGCTGCTGCCGGTGCTCAAGCGCCAGGGCAACCCGATCATCGCCATGACCGGCCGCACCGGTTCCACCCTGGCCCAGGCCGCCGACGTGCACCTGGACGTCAGCGTGTCGGCCGAAGCCTGCCCGCTGCATCTGGCCCCCACCTCCAGCACCACCGCCTCGTTGGCGATGGGCGATGCGCTGGCAGTCGCGCTGCTGGATGCGCGCGGCTTCACCGCCGACGACTTCGCGCGCTCGCATCCTGCCGGCAGCCTGGGACGGCGCCTGCTGCTGCACATTACCGATGTGATGCACGCCGGCGAGGACCTGCCGCGTGTGCGCGAAGACGCCAGCCTGAGCGAGGCGTTGATGGAAATGAGCCGCAAGCGGCTGGGCATGACTGCCGTGGTGGACGCCGACGACCGTCTGATCGGCCTGTTCACCGACGGCGACCTGCGCCGCGCGCTGGACAGCGACATCGACGTGCGCAGCGCCGGCATCGCGCAGGTGATGACGCGCAACCCGCGCACCATCGGCGCCGACCAGCTGGCCGCCGAGGCCGCGCGGCTGATGGAGGACTACAAGATCAACGGCCTGATCGTGGTCGATGCGCAGCACCGCGCGGTGGGCGCATTGAACATTCACGACCTGTTGCGCGCCAAGGTGGTTTAACAGGTTCAGTTTTCAACCGCCGGACCCCGTTCTCACCGATTCGTGCCGATGCCCTATTCCCCTTTGCAGCACCTTCCCGCCGAGCTGATCGAGCGCGCCGCGCGCGTCCGCCTGGCCTGTTTCGACGTCGACGGCACCCTGACCGACGGTCGCCTGTACTACGACCATGCCGGCAACGAGAGCAAAGCCTTCAACGTGCTCGACGGCCAGGGTCTGAAGCAGCTCGACCACGCCGGCATCCAGGTCGCGCTGATCACCGCGCGCGCCAGCCTGTCGGCGGAAAAGCGCGGCCAGGATCTGGGCCTGCATGTGCAGATTGGGGTGAAGAACAAGCGCCTGGCAGTGCTGGCGCTGTGCCAGGAGCACGGCCTGTCGCTGGACCAGGTGCTGTTCATGGGCGATGACCTGCCCGACCTGCCCGCCCTGCTCGCGGTCGGCCTGCCGGTGGCGCCGGCCAACGCGCATCCATGGATTGCCGAGCGCGTGCAGTGGCAGACCCGCGCCCGTGGCGGCGAAGGCGCCGCGCGCGAAGTCTGCGATGTGGTGCTGGCCGCACAAGGCCAGGTCGAACGCATCATCGAAGGGTTTTCGGCATGAATTGGAACTGGCGCACCACCCTGGGCGTGGTGCTGTTCGTCGCAGCCGTGATTTCCGGCTGGTCGGCCTGGAAACAGCGCGCGCGCCCAGCCGCCGCGGCCGTGCAGGAGTCCGGCGCCGACTACATCCTGCGCGACTTCGAGCTGATTGCCCTGGACAAGCAGAGCGGCAAGGAGTCGATGACGCTGCGCGCGCCGGAGATGCATCGCAACCGGGCCGACCAGACCGCTGACATCACCACACCGGTGTTCCTGATGCCCGACAACGCCAATCTGCCGTGGACCCTGCGCGCCAAGACCGGCTGGGTCAATCCGGACGGCACCCAGCTGCGCCTGCGCGGCGATGTCGAGGGCGACAGCCCGACTGGCGGCGCCACGCCGCCCACCACGTTCCGCACCCAAAGCCTGGACGTGTTCCCGCAACAGAATATCGCCAAGACCGACGCGCCAGTGACCATGACCCGCCCGGGTATCATGCAGAGCGGCGTCGGCTTCGAAGCCGACCTCAAATCACGCCAGTACAAGCTCCTCTCTCAGGTCAAGACCCGCTATGAACCGAATGCTGCCCGCTAAACTGGCGTTTGCCGCACTGCTGCTGCCTGCGTTGGCAATGGCCAAGACCAGCGATCGCAACCAGCCGATGGCGATCGACTCCAATGCCAACGATTGCAACATGCTCGACGACAGCGGCAAGTGCCGTTTCAGCGGCAATGTGGTGATCACGCAGGGTACGCTGGAAATCCACGCCGACACCGCCGATATCTTCCAGAAGAACGGCCAGACCGATCGCGTGGTGCTCAACGGCAAGCAGGCCACGCTCAAGCAGGAGATGGACGACGGCGCCATGATGCACGGCCAGGCCGACAACATCGAATACAAGGTCGCCGATGAGATCATCATCCTGACCGGCAATTACAAGGTGGATTCGCCCAAGGGCACCAACGCCGGCCAGCGCATGGTCTACAACACCAAGACCGGCAACATGCAGAGCGGCGGCGATGGCAGCCGCGTGCGCACCATCATCCAGCCGAAGACCCCGGCGCCTGCCGCGGCAACGCCCGCTCCGACACCGGCCGCCAAGCCCGCTGCCAAGCCGCAGGGGAAGAAGTAATGCTGGTCGCCACCGGTCTGCGCAAGAAGTACAAGCAACGCGAAGTGGTCAAGGAGTTCGGCCTCACGCTGGAGGCCGGCGAGGTGGTGGGCCTGCTCGGCCCCAACGGCGCCGGCAAGACCACCTGCTTCTACATGATCGTGGGCCTGGTCGAAGCCGATGCCGGCCGTATCGAATTGGATGGCCGCGACCTCACTGCCGAGCCGATGTACGCACGCGCCAAGCTGGGCGTCGGCTACCTGCCGCAGGAGCCCTCGATCTTCCGCAAGCTCACCGTGGCCGACAACATCCGCCTGGTGCTGGAGCTGCGCGAGGAACTGGACAACGCCGGCCGTGAGAAGGAACTGGTCTCGCTGCTGGAAGAACTGCAGATCACCCATGTGGCCGATCAGCTCGGCGCCAGCCTCTCCGGCGGCGAGCGGCGCCGTTGCGAGATCGCACGCGCGCTGGCGGCCAAGCCGCGCATGATGCTGCTGGACGAACCCTTCGCCGGCGTGGACCCGATTTCGGTCGGCGAGATCCAGCGCATCATCATCCACCTCAAGGAGCGCGGCATCGGTGTGCTGATCACCGACCACAACGTGCGCGAAACCTTGGGAATCTGCGACCGCGCGTATATCCTCGCCGAGGGAGGCGTGCTGGCGCAGGGGGCACCAGACACGTTGCTAGCCAATCCCGACGTCCGTCGCGTGTATCTGGGGGAAACTTTCCGCCTTTGAGCGCGTCGCCGCGCCAACGCTTTTTCCAGTCAGTGCCCGCATGAAAGCCCGGCTCCAGACATCGCTAGGACAGCAGTTGGTCATGACGCCGCAATTGCGTCAGGCGATCAAGCTATTGCAGATGTCCACCACCGAGCTGGAAGTGGAAATCGCCGAGGCAGTGGAAACCAATCCGCTGCTGGAATGGGCCGACGAAGCTGCGCATGCGGCCAACGACATCGCGGTGGACTCCTCGCCGTCCGCGTCCACCGAACAGCCCCAGCGCGAAGAAGTCGCGCCTGCCGAGCGCGACGAGGATTGGTCCCAGGACGAACTGCAGTGGACCGGCTCGGGCAGCGGCGGCAGCTTCGACGACGACGAGTCCGGCGACGCGGCAGAGCGCGTGGCCGAATCCGAAACACTGGCCGACCACCTCTTGTGGCAGCTGCATCTATCACCGCTGTCGCCGCGCGACCGCCAGATCGGCGCGATGCTGATCGACGCGCTCGACGAAGACGGCTACCTGCGCGAACCGCTGTCGGCCATTCTCGAGACCCTGTCGCTGGGCGCCGCGGTCGACGAGGCCGACGTGCTCACCGTCCTGCATCAGATCCAGCGCTTCGACCCGGTGGGCGTGGGCGCGCGCACGCTGGGCGAATGCCTGGCGCTGCAGCTGGGGGTGCTCGATGCGGACACCCCCGGCCGCGAGCTGGCGCTGCAGATCGTTGCCGGCCCGCTGGAACGGCTGCCGCGCAGCGGTGTGGCCGGGCTGGCGCACGAGCTCAAGCGTTCCACTGCCGACGTGGAACAGGCGGTGCAGCTGGTGCGTTCGCTGGACCCGCGCCCGGGCAAACAGATCGGCGACCTGTCGCAGGACACCTATGTCGTGCCGGACTGCGTGATCTGGCGCCAGCGCGGGGTCTGGCGGGCCGCACTGGCCGGCCGCGCGCAGCCCAAGGTCACCATCCACCGCGGCTACGAAAACCTGATCCGCAGCTGCGGCGAATCCGATGCCGGCTATCTGCGCGGCCAGTTGCAGGAGGCGCGCTGGCTGCTCAAGAGCCTGGAGGCGCGCGGCGAGACCCTGTTGCGGGTGGTGCGCTGCCTGCTGGAACACCAGGCCGGGTTCCTGGAGTTCGGTGCGCAGGCCTTGCGCCCGTTGACGCTGCGCGAGATCGCAGGCGAGCTCGGCCTGCACGAATCCACCATTTCCCGTGCGATCGCCCGCAAGTACGTGCGCACCCCGCGCGGCACCATCGCGCTGCGCGCGTTCTTCGCCTCCGGCATCGACACCGACAGCGGCGGCGAGGCCTCCAGCACCGCCATCCAGGCCATGATCCGGCGCCTGATCGATGCGGAAAACCCTCGCAAACCGCTCTCCGACGCCAAGCTGGCCGATCTGCTGAAAACATCCGGCGTACCAGTGGCGCGGCGCACCGTTGCGAAGTATAGTGAGGCCATGAACATTTCCGCCTCCCACGAACGCGTGCGCATCGCCTGACGTTGCAACCACCGCAACGCCGGCATGCGCCGGGCTTGTCGGATCACCGGAACGGTTCATTGGCCCACCGACCAATGGAGGTATCCGATGCGTATCGAGACGTATGGCCACCAGCTTGAAGTGACCCCCGCCCTGAGGGAGTACGTGGCAAGCAAGCTGCAGCGACTGCAGCGCCATTTCGACCAGCACTGCGAAGTCCGAACGCAGCTGGCCGTCCGCAAGCCGGACCACCACGTGGTCGCCACCGTCAACCTTCCCGGTCGCACCCTGCACGCAGATGCCAGCGGCTCCACCATGTATGCGGCCATCGACCTGCTGGTCGACAAGCTCGACCGCCTGGTGCTCAAGCACAAAGAGAAGAAATGTAACCACCACGCCCGCGAGGTGCGCGACAATCCCGCATGACGCTTCCCGCTTGATGCCCTCATGCCCTTAACCGATCTGATGGCGGCCGTGCGCACCGTGGTGTCGCCGGCCGCCGATCGCGACACCGTCCTGCATGCCGCCGCCGACCTGCTCTCCTGTCGTCAGGCCGGCGCCGACGAGCTCTACGCCAACCTGTGCGAGCGCGAGGCCCTGGGCAGTACCGCCATCGGCCATGGCATCGCCATTCCGCATGGGCGCTGCCCCAACCTCACCGAGCCACGCGGGGCCTTGCTGCGGCTGGACACGCCGGTGTCCTTCGGTGGTGACGAGCCGGTGGACCTGGTCTTCGCCATGGCCGTGCCGGCGCACTACACCCACCAGCACCTGATGCTGCTGTCCGAGCTGGCCGAACGGTTTTCCGATGCCGACTTCCGTCGGAACTTGCGCGCCGCACCCAACGCCGATGCCCTGATGGCGCTGCTCGCCGACGTGCCGCCCGCGCAGGCGAGCGCGGCATGAATACCAGCATCACCGCACGCGAACTGTTCGACCAGCAGCGCGACAAGCTGGCCCTGCGCTGGGTCGCCGGCCCCAAGGGCGAGCACCGCGAGATCCAGGCCGGCAGCAACAACGCACGGCGCCCGTCGCTGGCTGGCTACCTCAATGTGATCTATCCCAACAAGGTGCAGATCCTGGGCACCGAGGAACTGGCCTGGCTGGACTCGCTGGATGCGCGGCAGCGCTGGGAAACCATCGAAAAGATCATCCAGGTGCAACCGCTGGCGCTGGCGATCAGCAAGAACCAGTCATGCCCGGAAGATCTGCGTGCGGCGGCGGACGAATCCAATACGCCGCTGTGGATCTCGTCCAAGCGCGGCCACGAGCTGCTCAACCATCTCTCCTACCATCTGGCACGCACGCTGGCGCCGCGGGTCACGCTGCATGGCGTGTTCATGGAGATCTACTCGATCGGCGTGCTGATCACCGGCGAAGCCGGCTCGGGCAAGAGCGAACTGGCGCTGGAACTGCTCAGCCGCGGCCACCGGCTGGTGGCCGACGATGCGCCCGAGTTCACCCAGATCGCGCCCGATGTGCTCGACGGCACCTGCCCCGAACTGCTCCAGGATTTGCTGGAAGTACGCGGCCTGGGCGTCTTGAACGTGCGCGACATGTTCGGCGACACCGCGGTGAAGAAGAACAAGTACCTGCGCCTGATCGTGCACCTGACCCGGCCGATGACCGAGCCCACGCCGTCCGGCTACGAGCGTCTGACCGGCGATTCGGGCAGCCGCCATGTGCTGGACCTGGACGTGCCGCTGATCACCCTGCCGGTGATGCCCGGCCGCAATCTGGCCGTGCTGACCGAAGCGGCGACCCGGCTGCACATCCTGCGCACCAAAGGCATCGACCCGGCAGCGATGTTCATCGCTCGCCACAGCAACCTGCTGGAGCGACGTACGCCATGAGTGTCGCGCCCTCCACGCTGATGATCGTGAGCGGGCTGTCCGGCTCGGGCAAATCGGTCGCGTTGAAGACCTTCGAAGACCTGGACTACTACTGCTCGGACAATCTGCCGGTCGAGCTGCTGCCGGACTTCGTCAAAAGCCGTCTGCGTGGCAACCCGATCGGCGACCAGCGCCTGGCGGTGGGCATCGATGTGCGCAGCCGCAGCGACCTGACCCAGCTGGCGCAGTGGCGCCAGGCCGCGCAGGAATACGGCATCGAAGCGCGATTGCTGTTTTTCGAGGCCAGCGACGAGGCGTTGATCAAGCGGTATGCCGATACCCGCCGCCGCCACCCGCTCAGCCATCTCGGCCTGGCATTGCCGGAAGCGATCACCCGCGAGCGCCAGTTGACCGAACCGTTGCGTACGCAGGCCGATGCCGTCATCGACACCAGTACGCTCAACGTGCATCAATTGCGCCGCCGCGTGGTCACCGAGTTCGCGCTTGGTTCCCATGACCGGCTGTCGCTGCTGTTCGAATCGTTTGCCTACAAGCGCGGCGTGCCGGCCGAAGCCGATTTCGTGTTCGACGCGCGCGTGCTGCCCAATCCGCATTGGGATCCGGAACTGCGCCCACTCACCGGCCGCGATGCCGGCGTGCGCGACTATCTGGACAACGAGGCGGACGTGCAGCGCTACAGCGCGCAGATCGTGGACCTGCTCGATACCTGGCTGCCGCGACTGCGAAACGACACCCGCAGCTACGTGACCATCGCCTTCGGTTGCACGGGCGGCAAACACCGCTCGGTCTACATGGCCGAGCGCATGGCCCGCCATGCGCGCGAACAGGGCTGGCCGGAAGTGGCAACGTTTCATCGCGAGCAGGACTGAGGGGCTGGGATTCGGGATTCGGGAATCGTTGCAGCGGCATCCGCGAGGTGAGCGTGCTGTACCTACGTTGAGGGCGACACGCTCGCTGGCCTTATTCTTAGGTTGGAGTGCTTGCGCGGTGGCTGGCGTGGGCGGACGCTACACAGGCCGACGACGCTGTCGCTGATGCGACTGGCTCGCCGACGTCCCGAAAATCGCGTGGCGTTCTCGTTCGATGCGCCATGCAACGCTGCACCACCAACACGTTGGCGCCGTCACCACCAATGCGTCGGTGGTATTCCGCCACGCATGGCGACATGCCCCTGCGCGCTGCAGGGAAACGGCAGCGCCCGCTTGCCATGCAGGCCGCACTGCTGACGCTGCGCAAGCCACGGATCGCGCCACGTCGGCAGCGCACGATGGCGACCCATGCTGCCGCCACGTCGCCGCAGCGGTCCTAAACGGCTATTCAGTTCGCAACACATCTGTGCAGGCAGACGCTATCGCGCAGTCATGCCGACCTGTTAACGTTTCGGCATGGCCTGTGGCATTCTCCTCATTACTCATCCCGGCATCGGCGCAGCGTTGTTGAACGTGGCGACGGGGCTGTTGCGGCAATTGCCGTTGAAGACCGAAGCATTCGACGTGCCGTTCGATGCAGACCTGGACGCATTGCTGCCCCAGGCGTCGTCGGCGATGCGCCGGGTCGACAGCGGCGACGGCGTGCTGGTCATGACCGACCTGTACGGCGCCAGCCCCAGCAATCTGGCCAACCGTCTGGCCAAGCTGGGCACCCCGGTTCGCCGGGTGTCCGCACTGAGCCTGCCGATGCTGCTGCGCGTGATGAACTACCCCGAACAAGGATTGCAGGAACTGCCCGCCACTGCGGCGGCCGGTACCCGCAACGGAGCGATCATCGACGATGCTTGAACGCGAACTCATAGTTTCCAACCGACTCGGACTGCATGCGCGGGCCACCGCCAAGCTGGTGCAGACGCTGTCGTCGTATCGCAGCAACGCCACCCTGGCGGCCAAGGGGCGCGAGGTGAATGCCAAGAGCATCATGGGCGTGATGCTGCTGGCCGCAGGCCAGGGCACCAGCGTGGTGGTGCGGCTGGATGGCGAAGACGAAGCCGAGGCCTTACAGGCGCTGGTGGACCTGTTCGAGCGTCGTTTCGACGAGGACAGCTGAGCATGTGCGGCGTCGGTGCCGTTGCGACCGACACGGCGCCGCTGCGCCAGGGCCGCGCATGAGCCTGCGCCTGCGCGGACATGGCGCTGCACGCGGCAACGCGCTTGGCCGCGCACGCGTGCGCCAGAGCCATACCCTCGAAGTGGCCGAACAACGCGTGCCCGCCAATCAGGTGGAAACGCAGCTGCAGCGCCTGCATGCCGCCATCGCGTCGGCACGGGTCGAGATGCAGCAGCTGCGCGACCGCCTGCACGGCGCACTGGCGCGCGAAGTCGGCGAATTTCTCGAGCTGCATGCATTGCTGCTCGATGACCCCGAGCTGCTGCAAGGCCTGGATGAACTGATCCGCACCCACCGTTACAGCGCCGACTATGCCTTGCGCGTACAGCGCGACCGCCTGGCGGCGGTGTTCGACGGGATGGAGGATGCGTATCTCAAGAGCCGCATGGACGATCTGGATCACGTGATCGGCCGCATCCATGCGTTCTTGCACAAGCGCGCTCCCGACCTCAAGGGTGTGGCCGGCGAAATCCTGGTGTGCGACAACGTGGCACCTTCCGAGCTGGCGCAGCTGCAGGCGCAAGGCGTGGTCGGCATCGTCACCACCGCCGGCAGCACGCTGTCGCACAGCGCGATCCTGGCGCGCAGCCTGCACCTGCCGTTGGTGGTGGGCGTCAGCGACGCGCTGCAGCGCATCGAAGATGGCGATGTGCTGATTGTCGATGCCGGCTCGGGCCAGGTCATCGTCGACCCCAAGCCCGAACATCTGCGCGACTATCGCGAGCGCCTGCGTGCGCTTGCCAAGGAACAGCGCGAGCTGGGCCGGCTACGCTCCAAGCCCACGCGTACGCGCGACAACGTCGATATCACTCTGCTGGCCAACGCCGAATCGCTGGAAGACGTGGCCAACGCGCATGCGCTCGGGGCCAGCGGCCTGGGCTTGTACCGCACCGAATTCCTGTTCCTGCAGCGCAACGAACTGCCGGACGAAGACGAACAGTTCCACACCTACCGCGACACCGTGCTGGGCATGAGCGGCCGACCGGTCACCATCCGCACCCTGGATCTTGGCGCCGACAAGGCCGACCGCACCGGCCTGACACTCAGCGATGAGGACAACCCGGCGCTGGGTCTGCGGGGCGTGCGCCTGTCGCTGGCGCGGCCGGCGGTGGCGCAGGCGCAATTGCGCGCGATCCTGCGTGCGTCCGGCTACGGGCCGGTGCGCATCCTGGTGCCGATGGTCAGCGGCCGCGAAGAAATCCTGCAGCTGCGCAAGCAGTTGAAGAAGCTCACCGCACAGCTGCGCGCCGAAGGCCACGAGATCGCCGAGCACATCCCGCTGGGTGCGATGATCGAAGTGCCGGCTGCGGCATTGGCGCTGGACTGCTTCATCGACGATATCGATTTCCTGTCCATCGGCACCAACGACCTGGTGCAATACCTGCTGGCGGTGGATCGCAACAACGAGGCATTGGGCGAGCTGTACTCGCCCCTGCATCCGGCCGTCCTTCGGCTGATCGCGCAGGTCATCGCCACCGGGCGCACCTACGGCAAGCCGGTCGCGGTGTGCGGTGAAATCGCCGGCGATCCGCGTTTCGTACCGATGCTGCTGGCATTGGGGCTCACCGAGTTCAGCCTGCATCCGGCCACGTTGCTGGAAGTGCGCCGCGCGGTGCGCGACACCCATCTGGGCGAGTTGCGCGTGCATGGCGAAAAATTGCTGCGCGCCCGCGATCGCAAGGGCATCGAAAAATGGCTGGCTGGCCATGCGCAGGGGCTGCTGCGGTAATTGCGGCACGCAGCGCCCGGCCGCGCGGCCGATGCTTGAAGACCTGGGTTTCCTTCAGCACGGCGTTCGACACGCTCGCAGTCCTGAGGCAGGCCCAGACGGTGGCGCGAATCGGCATGTACCGCTTGGGCAGTGCGATTGCTGCGCGCACCAGTCACGCCCGCTCGCACCGCGTTGATCGCCTCCTTGTCGAAAAGCGCCGAAGATGCCGCCTGCATCGTCAATCGCATCCCGCTCCATGCACCTTGAGCAGCTCGCGCGGCTTGGCTGCGTCCACCGCGCACGCCCTGCGCAAGCGCGCCGCAGCGGCCCTGTATGTTTCGTCACCATGCGCAAGCGATAATGCCTTGCTGACCCAGCACCGCGTCCTTTACTGATGGCGCGTCCACTCTTCCGGGAAGCCGCGCATGGCCGAAGCCGTTCGCCACGACAAAACCGCGCGCCAGCTACGCCTGCTGTCCGACGCGCTGGATAGCGGACGCCTGGGGCCGGTACGCCGGTTGGTCAATACGCTGGCGCCGGCGGAAATCGGCAACCTGCTCGAATCGCTGCCACCGGGCAAGCGCGAAGTGGTGTGGGGGCTGGTGGATCCGGAAGACGATGGCGAGGTGCTGCTGCATGTCGGCGACGAAGTGCGCGAAAGCCTGCTGGCCGACATGGACCCGGACGAGATCGTGGCGGCGGTCGAAGACCTGGACATCGACGATCTGGCCAACCTGGTCGAAGACCTGCCCGACACCGTCATCGATGAAGTGCTCAAGTCGATGGACCGCGAAAACCGCGAGCGGCTCGAGCAGGTGCTGTCGTATCCGGAAGACACCGCCGGGCGTCTGATGAACCCGGACGTGGTCACCGTGCGCGCCGACGTCAATGTGGACGTGGTGCTGCGCTATCTGCGCCTGCGCGGCGAACTGCCCGACCACACCGATCATCTGTACGTGGTGAGCCGGCGCCACCAATACCTGGGCCGCGTGCCGCTGGCGGCGCTGGTCACCCACGAAGACAGCACGCCGGTCAACCGGCTGATCGACGACGAGCAACCGGCCATCGATGTCGGCGACGGTTCGGACGAAGTGGCGCGGCGCTTCTCCGACCACGACTGGATCTCCGCGCCGGTGGTGGACGACAACAACATCCTGCTGGGCCGCATCACCATCGACGACGTGGTCGACATCATCCGCGAGCAGGCCGAGCACCAGGCCATGAGCGCGGCCGGTCTGGACGAAGACGAAGACATGTTCAGCCCGGCACGGCGCGCATTCCGGCGCCGCCTGATCTGGCTGAGCATCAATCTGTGCACCGCGTTTCTGGCGTCCAGCGTGGTCAGCAGGTTCGAGGGCACCATCGAGAAACTGGTGGCGCTTGCGGCGCTGATGCCGATCGTTGCCGGCATGGGCGGCAATGCCGGCACCCAGGTGCTGGCCCTGATGGTGCGCGGCCTGGCGCTGGGCCAGATCGGCTCGTCCAACGTGATGACCTTGCTCAAGAAAGAGCTCACCGTCGCGCTGATCAACGGGCTGTGCCTGGGCATCGGGCTTGGCTTGATCGTGCTGGCCTGGTTCCGGCAACCGATGCTATCGCTGGTGATCGGCACCGCATTGACGGTGAACATGCTCACTGCCGCCTTCGGCGGAGTGCTGGTGCCGGTGACGCTGAAACGGTTGGGCTTCGATCCGGCGTTGGCCGGTGGCGTGATCCTGACCACCTTGACCGACGTGATGGGCTTTTTGAGCTTCCTGGGCCTGGCCACGTTGATCCTGCTGCCCTGACCTTCGGTGTCTGGCCTGGAGCGTGTCATGCATGCGATGACGACAAGCAGATGAATATTCGACAGGAATCGCCTCGCCTCGACACGCCAGCGCACCGGCATGCGGTAATACTGCACCCATGTGATCGGTCGGGAGAGCTGCGTGATTCGTCGTTGTCTTGTTGTCATTGCCTTTGCGCTACTGCTGGCCGGCTGTTCCAGCATGGCTGAGCGCCGCCACGACGAACGCCGCGGCCACTTCGTCACCCGCACGCTGAAACTGGAAGGGCGCCTGTACCGCTATCAAGTGTTCGTGCCCGCGTCCAAGGTGCCGCAGCCGCGGCCCATCGTGCTGTTCCTGCATGGCTCGGGCGAGCGCGGCGATAACGGGCGCGATCAGGCCGAAGTCGGCCTGGGCCCTTACTTGAGCGAACACACTGCCGATTTCCCCGCGCTTGTCGTATTGCCGCAAGTGCCCAATGACGAAGAGTGGATGGGCGTCAATGCGCGCATGGCAATCGCGGCGCTGGATGCGGCCAGCGCCGAGTTCGCTGCCGACCCGCAGCGCACCTACCTCACCGGCATTTCGATGGGCGGCTATGGCGCCTGGGAAATCGGGCTGATGCAGCCGCAACGATTTGCGGCGATCGTGCCGATCTGCGGCGCACTCAAGGCACCGCGCGATGAGCGCCGCACCTTGTACGTGAGCCTGGTGGCGAAGGAAGCGGACCCGTACACCGCGGCAGTGACGCAACTCAAGCACGTGCCGATCTGGATGTTCCATGGCGCCAAGGACGATTCGGTGCCGCCGCACGACGACCGCGCGCTGTACCGCGCCGCCAAGGGCGTCGGGGCCAATGTGCGCTACAGCGAATATCCGCAAGGCAACCACAACGCCTGGGACGCAACCTATGCGGACCCGGCGATGTGGGAATGGATGTTCAAGCAGCGCCTGCGCTGATGTTGTGCAGCGCCACGCCGGCCCTGCGCCGGCATGGCGGCATGACATGGCCGGTGCGCCTCAGTGGTGATACCCGGTGTCAGCGGTGATCTTGCCGCGGAATACGCGGTACGACCATACCGTGTAGCCCAGGATCAGCGGCAGCAGCATGACCAGTCCCACCATCGCGAACAGTTGCGAAGACGGCGGCGCGGCAGCCTGCCAGATGGTGTAGACCGGCGGCACCAGATACGGCCACATGCCCAGCACCAGACCCAAGAAGCCCAGCACGAACAGGCCCATCGCCAGCAGGAATGGCAGCGCATCCAAGCGCGCGGCCTCGCTCGCACGCCATAGCGCCCCTCCCACGATGGCGACCAGCAGCGGCACCGGCATCAGCCACAGATAGTGCGTGCCACTGAACCAGCGCTCCATCACATGCGACTGCAGCGAGGGCAACCAGGCGCTGACCAGGCCGATGAAGATCAACACGCTGATGGTCAACGGTCGGCTCAACTGCCGCGCCAACTGCTGCACGTGGCCTTCTGTCTTGAGAATCAGCCAAGTACTGCCGAGCAGCGCATAGCCGAACACCAAGGCGGCGCCCGTCAGCATCGCGAACGGGCTGAACCAGCCCCAGATGCCGCCGACATAGCGGTCGTTGTCGATCGGCAGGCCCTGCACCAGCGCCCCCAGGATCACGCCCTGCGCGAAGGTGGCCAGGATCGAACCCGCAGCAAACGCATTACTCCACAAGCGCCGCGAGCGATGCGCCTTGAAACGGAATTCGAATGCAACGCCGCGGAACACCAAGGCCATCACCATCAACAGCACCGGCAGATACAGCGCCGACAAGATCACCGCATATGCCTTGGGAAATGCGGCCAGCAGCCCTGCCCCGCCAAGCACCAGCCAGGTTTCGTTGCCGTCCCAGATCGGCGCGGCGGTGTTCATCATCAGATCCAGCTGCGCTTCGTCCTTGCGGAACGGCGCCAGGATGCCGATGCCGAGCACGAAGCCGTCCAGCACCACGTACATCAGCACCCCGAAGCCGATCACCGCAAACCACGCCACCGGCAATACGCTGTTCATCTCCATCATGCAGCTCCGTCGATCGGTGCATCCGCTGCCGACAGCGGGCGTGCGGGCGTGTGTTCGCCATGGTCCAGATGCGGCGCGTCGGCATGTGGGGTGGGGCCTTGCTTGCCGATCTTGACCAGGTACCAGATGCCCCAGCCGAACACGAACGCGTAGCCGGCCACATACACCGCCAGCGAGATGGCGGTCATCAGCGCAGACTGCGGGCCCACCGCATCGGCGGTGCGCAACAAGCCGTAGACCACATAGGGCTGCCGGCCGATTTCGGTGACGAACCAGCCGGAAATCAGCGCGATGAAGCCGCTCGGCAACATCCAGCGCCAGACCGCCAGCAACCAGCGCCATTGCACCAGCTTGCCGCGCCATAACGCGAAGGCAGACACCCAGGCCACCAGCAGCATCAATGAGCCGATCCCCACCATGATGCGGAAGGCGAAGAACACCGGCGTCACCGGCGGGCGCTCGCTTGCCGGCACCGACGTCAGTGGCGCGATGCTGCCATCCGGGCGATGGGTCAGGATCAGGCTACCCAGGCGCGGAATCGCCACCTCATAGTCGTTGCGCTCAGCCTGTGCGTTGGGCAAGGCAAACACCACCAGCGGGAATCCCTCGCCCGGCTGTTCGGCATGCCAGTGCGCTTCCATCGCGGCGATCTTCATCGGCTGATGCTTGAGCGTGTTCAAGCCATGCATGTCGCCGACGACGATCTGCAGCGGTACGGCGATCGCGGCAAACACCACGGCCAGCTTCAGCATGCGCAGCCCTGCCTGGCGATGTACGCCACGATGCAGATACCACGCGCCCACTGCACCCACCACGAAGCAGGTGGTGATGAACGAGCCAAGCGCCATGTGCGCAAGCCGGTACGGGAACGAGGGATTGAAGATGATCTGCAACCAGTCCACCGGATGCACGACGCCGCCGATGACCTCATAGCCGGCTGGGGTCTGCAACCAGCTATTGGACGAAAGAATCCAGAACGTGGAAAACAGCGTGCCCAGCGCCACCATGCAGGTGGCCAGGAAATGCAGGCGCTCGGAAATTCGACCCCAGCCGAACATCATCACGCCCAGGAAACTGGCTTCCAGAAAGAACGCGGTGAGCACTTCATAGCTCAGCAGTGGCCCGATCACGCCACCGGCCACGCGGCTCAATTCCGGCCAGTTGGCCCCGAACTGGAAGGCCATCACGATGCCGCTGACCACGCCCATGCCGAAGGACACGGCAAAGATCTTCTGCCAGAAAAAATACAGCTCGCGCCAGACCGGCAGACGCGTGCGCAACCAGCGCCATTCCAGAAACGCCAGCAGGCTGGAAAGCCCGATGGTGAATGCCGGAAACAACACGTGGAACGCAATGACGAATCCGAACTGGATCCGCGATAACAGCAGTGCGTCCATGGAGAACCCTCCAGGAAAAAAGTGATCGTCGGCGTGCAGGTCGCAGCGCGATCGCCGGAATGCATTGCATCGAGCGATCGCGCGCGCGCTGCTGCGCTACGCGATCATGATAGGGACGGTCGCGCCCGTTCCCGATGCGACACGGCGTCGCATCTGCGACAAATTGCCGCCCTTGTACTGCGGTACGCCACACCGCCCGCCTCTGCTGGGCAGTGCGCGTCGACAGGCGGTGCAAGACCGGCCATGCCGAGCGTCCCAGAGCCAGGCCGCGGCAACGCTATGGCCGCACCCGCTCCCAGATCCGCAGAAAATTACCGCTATACACATCCACGATGCGTTGCGTGGGCCAGCCGGCATCCAGCATCGCCTGCGTGAGCTTGGGCAGATCCGCCCCGCTGCGCATCCCGGTCGGCAGGCTGGAAATGCCGCCATCGAAATCGCTGCCAAAACTCAGGTGTTTCCATGGATCTTCGACGATCCCCATGGCGGCAATCTGCCGGGCAAACGCTTCGTAATACCCAACGACAAAGGCAAGATCGGCATCCATGTCCGGCGTGCCATCGGCCAGATAGGCGTGTTGCAAGAAGTACGGCGCCAGGATGACGCTGATGCAGCCACCGGTCTGCACGATGGCACGGATCGCCGCATCGTCGAGCGCCCGGTCCAAGTGACGTGAGGGCCGCGTTTCCACACCACGCGTGACGCTGCGCGATGCGCCATGCGAGACGAAGGCCGGCACGTCGCGACGGATGCAGATGCCGCAAGCGTCAAGGATCCCCTGGCTCGAGGTATGCGAAAGATCCACCAGAAGCCCGGCATCGATGCAGCGCTCCACCACCTGCCGGCCAAACGCCGTCAGCCCCGCGCCCTTCTTCTCGCGCCACGGATTGAGCGATGCATAGCCGGCCTGGGAGATGTCGGTATGGCTGAAATGATTGAGCGTCAGATAGGCGGCGCCGTCCTTGGCCGCACTGTCCAGACGCGCCAGCCGCAGCGCCTGGCTGCGGTGCCCGCGTGGTCCCAGCATGTGCGCCCCCTCCAACGACAGGATGGCGCTGCACAGACCCGCTGCGCGAATCGCGCGGAGCTCGGCGGCGCTGCGTGCCAGCCGCATTCGCCCGCCGCTGGCCGCCACCATCTCCTGGACATAGCGCCGATGCTCCACCCAGTGTTTCCAGGGGTCGAGAAAAGGCACGCCGATGAGGTTTTCCCAGAGTGCATGGGCGCTGAAACACGCACCGCCATAGCCGCCCGCGAGAAAGTCCGGGCCGCTCACGTGGTACATCAGCGGTTGGTTGCGACCTCGCGGCGAGGTCTTGGACATCAACCAGAGGATCGGAGAACGCCGATGTGCTTTCCAATCGCCCTTCCAGAAATCGAAGCCGCCTAGCCGCGACAGATACAGCGAATCCAGATGCGTATCGACCGGACACGCCAACGCATGCACTGCTTCCAGCGTGAGCGGCGGGGCCACGTCGGCCAGATTGTCGGAGGAAACTGCATGCATGGGCGAACCCCGGCAATGACGTCTGACGACGTCGCCAATAAAAGCGCGTGTTCCGCGTTGAAGATCCGGTCGCTATTCTTCGAGCGCCCTGGTGGGTGGAGCATGTGCGTCCAAAGGAGAATAACCGAACTGGACCGTCAGATCCCCGGGGCGAGTGCCCGGCCCGAGAGAAAAACGCAGGACTGCTGACGCGTTTCTCGTTTCGCAGCGCACCGCGTCGGTGCGGGGGTTTTTTCGTTATTGGACCGGCCGTTGTCTCACCAGGAATCGACGGGGCCCGGAGGCTTTTGGCGACGATGCCGCATGCCGGGATGGGGAGCCCGCCGATATCGGCTAAGAGCAGCTGACAGAACTGCTGCGCAACCGCAGCGGCTCCTGGACAGGTGGGTTAGTGTGCGTGCGAGATTGCGGACGCACTGCGCTGATGCCGTGGTCCGTGGCCAGGCCGACGCCTGAACACATCAATGTCGCCAGCAACGACGGGGGCAATTGCCGGTTGCACTCGCGTCATGAGCGCTGGCCGCCGGTTACAGCTGACACGCCCGCCAGCGCACACAACGCACCGCGTACTGCCACGCTTCCAATCCCTCACATCCGCGCACGCAGGCGCCTCGCAACTTCGCTGACCGCTGCGATGACTGCGGTCAGCGCGACCATCGAGAGGAATTGCGCGCGCGTATCGGCCGAAGAGGCCAACAACACGAAGATCACGCACAGGATGACCAGCGCCAGCACGGTCAGAAACGGATAGCCGCGCATGCGGAACGGCAATGCAAGGCCGGCACGGTCCGCGCGGGCGCGCAAGATCAGTTGCGATACCAGCGAGATCGTCCACACCAGCAGGCAAGTGGCGCCGACGATGTTGAGCAGCATTGGCAACACCTTGTTCGGATACAGCAACTCCAGCGCTGCGGCGGCGAAGCCGAACAACACGCTGGCGATCACCGCCACCAGCGGCACTTGCTCGCCGCTGGTCCTGGCCAGCAGCCGCGGCGCTTCGCCGCGCTGGGCCAGCGAGAAGATCATCCGCGAGGCGCCGTACAGATTGGCGTTGAGCGCCGACAGCAGCGCGACCACCGCCACCAGGGTGATCGCCGTGGCGGCACCGGGAATGCGTGCCACTTCCAGCACGGCCGCGAACGGCGAGCTGAGCGCGGCGCTGGTCCACGGCACCACCGCCACGATCACGCTGATCGACCCGATATAGAACACCAGGATGCGCCAGGCGACAGTGCGAATGGTGCGCGCCAGGCTACGTCCGGGGTCGGCGGTTTCCGCGGCGGCCACCGCCACGATTTCGGTGCCGCCGAAGGCAAACACCACCACCAGCAACGCCGAGCCGATACCGGCCAGGCCCTTGGGCGCAAAGCCGCCGTTCTGGGTGAAGTTGGACAGCCCGGGCGATGCCACTCCGGGCAACCAGCCCGCCAGCAACGCCACGCCGATCAGCAGGAACACCACGATCGCCAGCACTTTCAGAATGGCGAACCAGAATTCGAACTCGCCAAAGTTGCGCACGCCGAGCAGATTGATCGCAGTGAACGTGGCCATGAACAGCAACGCCAGCAACGGCACCGGCAACGCCGGCCAGACCGTGGCCAGCAGCCCGGCGGCACCTACCGCTTCGGCCGCAATCACCACCACCACCTGAAACCACCACAGCCAGCCCACGGTGGCGCCGGCCGTCGGGCCCATCGCATCGGCGGCGTACACCGAGAATGCCCCGCTGGCCGGCTTGGCGGCGGCCATTTCGCCCAGCGCGTTCATCACGATGATGACCAACGCCCCGGCAATCAGATACGAGATCAGTACCGCCGGCCCGGCCGCGTGGATGCCCACACCAGAACCCAGAAACAGCCCGGCGCCGATCGCCGTGCCCAGGCCCATCATCATCAATTGCCGCGGCTTCAGCGCATGGCGCAATGCAGGCGCGGCGGGCGCAGCGGTCTCAGCAACGGAATCGGTCGGAAGCGGCATGGACAGGCTTGCATGGATGGAATCGCGACACGATACCGCGTCGCAGCGCCTGCCGCGCCTCTTGACGCCAGCCCGGGGAAGGAGTGGCGATGTCTCGCGATCGCGCCTTGCGCGCGGGTGTGCAGCAGCCACGCCCGGCAACCTGCCGGTGCGCGCCGTCACCTGACGGCCGATGCAGCGCGCGCCTGTCACCTGTCGGGCAAAGCACATCCCCGAACAAGCCGGGGACGTGCCTCGATGCCGCCAAGAGCCAAGAGCCATCATGTGCGCAGCTTCCGGATGGACGGCCGCTACTCGTCATCGGCTTGTCCCCCGGAAACGCTGCGCTTGCTGTGCGCCGCCCAGGCCCTCCTGACCAGCGCTTTCTACAGCTCATTGGCGACTCCGGGCGCTACCGGTCACTCCGCCAGGTTCTTGCCCGCACCCGCGGTGGCGATCACCTTGGCCTTGACCTGTGCTGCCGGCGTCACGGTGTAGATGTAGCCCAGCGACTCCGGGAACACCTTGGAGCTCACCCAGTTGGTGGCATTGGCGTAGGGCTTGCTGCCGTCCGGCGTGCTCCAGGTGATGCCGCTGCCAACGTAGTTGTTGATCAGGTCCCAGTAGCCGATCTCGCTGCTGTCGCGCGAAGTCACCGGGTTCTTGATGTTCTCGAAGTAGTTGGACTCGATCTTGGCCACCCCACCCATGCGCACGTTGATGCCCGAGGTAAACACATTGTTGAAGTAGTTGTTGTAGATGTGGCTCAAGCCGCGGCGCTGCAATGGCAAGCGCGATTCCACGTTCTCGAAGCGGTTGTGGTGATACGTGGTGCGCGCAGCCGAGTTCTTGGTGTCGCTGTCGCTGTAGCCATTGAGCGCGACCTTTTGATAGTTGTAGACATAGTTGTAGGACACGGTGACGTGGTGCACGCCCTTCTTCATGTCGATGCCGCCATCGAAGGAGGCATCGCCTGCACCGGAGCACTTGGTGAGCGAGGCGAAGATGGTGTTGTGGTCGATCCAGATCTTGGACGGCTCGCCGCTGGAGTTGCCTTCCAGCGAAATCGAATCGGCATCTTCGCCGCCTTGCAGCAAGCCGATGGTCATGTTCTGGATGATCACGTTGTGCACGTTGCCTACCACACGCACGCCGAAGTTCGCCGACGAACCATTGGCGCCCTTGATGGTGACATCGCTCTTGTTCTTGATCTGCACGGTCTTGGCCGGCAGCTTCCATTGCGCGCACACGTCCTTGATGGTGCCGAAGTCGAACTGGCCGGTGTAGTTGAGCACCAGTCCGCCGCTACCGGAATAGTTGTCGATGGCGGCCTGCACTGCTTCGAACGTCGCCACGTTGACTGGCGTCTTGTTGCCGCCGCCGGTAGTGGCCGCACCGTAACCGACCGGGCCGGCAATCGCGCCCCCGGCGCAAGCGGACAGTGCAAGCGCGAGTGCGCCGTGTAGCGTCTTGATGATCATGGAGCCTCTCCCAATGAAGTCGACAAGCAATGCCGGCCGCCTGCGCAGTGGCGACGACAACGGCAAGGCGATGCGTGGGGGGCTGCATTCTTCGCGCGATTTAAAACATAAAACAATTATTCATCTTCGAAACTTAGACACACCGCGGTGTTCTCTTTCCGGGACATGCAAAAGGGACAGCCAAGGACAGCCGGGACAGGACACGCCAATGCCATGCGATAGCCCTGTGTTGATCGACGCATGTGTGCATGTGCTGCAGACGCCGGCGATGCGCAGGCGTTCGGGCGTGCAGAGCGATTGCGCCTGCAACCGTGACGATCCACGTGCCGACGCAGCGACAGGCATGGGCGCACTCAGTGCATGCCTGGCGATGGCAGCTGGCCAACTGCAATGCAGTCATGCATTGCAGCACTGCATCTACATCGGCACGAAGATGCAAACGCAAGCTGTCGCGCGCCAGCGCCGTCGCGGCGCATCAGAGCGCTGACGTGCCTGCCTGCCGATAGCTGGGTTATCTCCCACGCTGCGGCATGTGCACTGCGACGCTCGCGCATCATCGTGCGCCGGCGGCCCGAAACGGGCTTGCGTCAAAGCGCGAACCTCCATCGACACAGCTGCCCGGAACAACGCGCGCAGCGCCACGCGTGCAGCGATGCGAGCACGCAAGCGCTGCAGGGCCGCTATCGCAGGCACGGATTGATGGTGTCCACCCACAGCGACATCATCGCGGCAGGCAGGCAGCCAAACGCAGTGCAGTTGATCGGCCCGCTGGCCACCGCCACACCACACTGCACGCTCAGACAGCGCGATTGGCCAGTGCTGAGGAGCGCAGCATTTGTCCACCGGGCCACGGTGTCTGATCGTCCAGGAAATTGCCGACCAGGCGCATGCACGCCGCGCGTTCTTCCACGTGCGGCATGTGGCTGGAGTTGGCGAACACGTGCCAGCGCGCATCCGGGATCAACCGCGCATAGGGCTCGACGGTTTCCGGCGTGGCTTCGTCGTACTTGCCAGAGAGCACCAGCGTGGGTGCGGTGATGCGGTGCAGGCGCTCGATGATGCTCCAGTTGCGCAAGCTGCCCACCACGTGGAATTCGGTCGGGCCGTTCATGGCGTGATACACGGTGGGGTCGGCGTCGATGGCGGCAAACGTCCGCGCGACCTCGGCAGGCCACGGCAGCACGCGACATACGTGCTGCGCATAGAACACCTGACTGGCTGCGCGGTAGGCCGGATGGTCCAGCGTACCGGCGGCTTCGTGCTCGTCCAATGCGGCCTGGATATCGTCAGGCAGGCGCGCGCGCAGACGCAGCGCAGCCGCGCGCCACAACCCCATCGAGGCGGGCGAATTGGCGATGACCAGCGCTCGCAGGCCGGCCGGCCGGCGCACGGCGTGCTCGGCGGCCAGCATTCCGCCCCAGGACTGGCCCAGCAATGCATACTGCGACAGCCCCAGATGCGCGATCAACGTCTGCAGCTCGTCCAGAAACAGCCCCACTGTCCAGAAGCCTGGCTCGGCATTGCGCAGATGGGTGGAGTTTCCGTTGCCCAGCTGGTCGTAGTGGATCACCGCGCGGCCGTTGGCCGCCAGGTCCTTGAAGCTGTCCACGTAGTCGTGCGTGCATCCGGGGCCGCCGTGCAGCACCAACAGCGGGCAGGCATCTGCGCACAGGTCGCCGGTAATGCGGTACCAGGTACGGTAGCCGCGGAATTCGACGTAACCCTCGGTGCACTGCATGACCTGCGCCTGCCTACGGCAATGATGAGCCCCGAGCCTAGCGAGCACGCCGAGCGGCGTTAACTGGCAAATTTCACAGGTTTGGGCGCGCCCGGATGCGCGGTTGGCGCTGGCCGATAGCCGGTTCGATCGAACGCCTCGCATCGCCGAATGCGTCGGGTATCGCGCGACTCTACATCGCTCCTGGATCGAAATAGCTAGTTCGAATCAGCACATCTATCGCATCTGTCAGCGCCACTGGACTCCATTCGGACCAACAACAGATCAGCGTTCAGAACACAGGTGGGTCGCGCCAAGGAAACGACATGGCATGTGCGCTCTGCCGCTCCGAAACCCGCGAAGCCGCGCGTACCGCAGCGCGCAGGCACGCTCGAAAAAAATTATGGCTCCAGCAACCGATAGTGCATACCACGCACCACCGCTTCCACGCGGTTGCGGGCGCCCAGCTTGCGCGCGGCTGAATTCAGATGCAGGTTCACCGTGGCGGTTGAACGGTTGAGTGCCGCGGCAATCCGTTTGGACGTCAGGCCTTTTGCCGAATACTGCAGGCATTCGCGCTCGCGACGGGTCAGCGCGATGTGGTGGCAGCGGCGTTCCTGCGGTTCCAGCAACTCCTGCGCGCGCGCCTGGAAGGCGTGCGCCAGCAACAGGAACGGCAGCACCTGCGCTTCGGCCAACCGCGGCGCTTGTGCAGCGGCGGCATCGATCGCGCCGCTGAAGGTGGCAAATGCGCCACCAGGCAAATGCAGCGGCACGGTGACACCGGTGCCCATGCCGCTATCGCAGAGATAGCGCGTCACTTGCCGGTGCTGGCCCCCCACATATTCCACGCCCGCGCAATGGCCGTCGGTGCGGTACGACCATACGAATGGCGTGGTACGCCGCGTTGCACGCTGCTGAACAGGGTCATGTTGGTAGTAGCCATGCTCGCACCACACATGCTGCATATCGCCCGGCGCATTGCGCTGCATGAACACCGTTGGCGTGATCAGCGCTCCCTCCAGACTCAGGGGCACCGGCGCATAGTCGTACACCAGCGACTGGAAACCGAGCGCGCAGACATCGCGAAATACCCGGTCCAGGCAGCTATCGAGCGTCTGCAGTGCCTGCAGATCGCAGCCCAGGCTGGCCAGAATGTCGAACATGGTGCTCCTTCGGTACCGGTGGTTGCCAGCAGATGACATCCAGCATGGAAAACCTAGCACTTTTACCAATGGATGGGCTTGTCGGCCACATTATCGTCACAATGCCGGTCACATGGCGGCAGCACGCGACGGGCGTTCAGGTCGTCCGGGCGCTTGCGCTGCGTGCCGGCATTCCTTGCAACGGACACCTGCATGACCGACACGCCCCGCCGCGACGATGCGGCCACGCTGCAACGCTTCGGCTACGCACAGGAGCTCAAGCGGCAGCTCACGCTGAAGGATCTGTTGATCTACGGGCTGGTGTGCATGGTGCCCACGGCGCCGTTCTCGATCTTCGGCAGCGTCTTCGACATCAGTGCCGGAATGGTGCCGCTGACCTACCTGGTCGGCTTCGTGGCAATGCTGTTCACCGCACTGAGCTACCAGCAGATGTCGCAGGCATTTCCGGTGGCCGGTTCGGTATATGCCTATGTCGGGCGCGGGCTGAGCAGCGGCATGGGATTTCTGGCTGGCTGGGCGATTCTGCTCGACTACCTGCTGGTGCCGACGCTGTTGTACGTGGTCGGCGCCAATGCGATGCAGACCGTATTGCCGGCGATACCGCAGCCGGCGTGGATTGGGTTCTTCGTGGTGCTCAACACGGTGGTGAACCTGCGTGGCATCGAAACCACCGCACGCGCCAATCGCTTTTTCCTGCTTGCGCAGTTGCTGGTCCTGGCGATGTTCGTGGTGCTGGCGACGCTGGCGATCCAGCGCGGCGTCAATGGCGCGCACTGGAGCTGGCGCCCCCTGTATAACCCGCAGGCGTTTTCTCCGCAGCTGATCTTCAGCGCGTTGTCGGTGGCGGTGGTGTCGTTCCTCGGCTTCGATGCGATCTCCACCATGTCCGAGGAAGCGCGCGGCGGCAACCGCGTGGTGGGGCGCGCAACCTTGCTGGCCTTGCTGATCGTGGCAGGGCTGTTCATCCTGCAAACCTGGCTGGCGGCATTGCTGCAGCCTACCCTGCAGCGCTACCCAAGCCCGCAGGCATCCAACGATGCGTTCTTCGAGATCGGGCGGTTGATCGCCGGGCCATGGCTGCAAATTGTCATTGCGCTCACGGTGGCGATCAGCGCGGCAATCGCCAATTCATTGGTTGCACAGGCGGCCACGTCGCGACTGTTGTTCGCCATGGCGCGCGACCGGCAATTGCCGGGCTTTCTGCGTTACATCCACCCGCGCACCGGCGTACCGCAGCGTGCGATCCTGCTGGTGGCGGGCCTGAGCCTGGTACTGGGCGAAGTCTTCGTCGGGCAGATCGCGCTGCTGTCGTCCTTGTGCAACGTCGGCGCACTGACCGCCTTCGTGTTGCTGCATATCGCAGTGCTGTGGCACTTCCGCACCCACGGCCGGCGTGTGCTGCATGGCGTGGTGCCCCTGATCGGGATCGTCATCCTGGCCTACGTCCTGCTCAATGCCGACCTGCATGCACAACTGGGCGGCGCTGCGTGGATGGCGGTGGGGCTGACGGTCCTGGCGTTTCTGAAACTCAGCGGACGCTCCACCGAATTGCGCGCTAGCGACGCGCTGGAATAGCCTCAACAGCAGCACCGTCTGTTGTGCCGGCGTGCTCCTGGCCCACCCGTGCTGCGGTGTGCGACGGATCAATCTCGTGCTGGGCAACCTCAAACACGTCATCAAGGTGGTGCATCACGCCATCAGCGCAAATACACAAGGCTTGACTTGCAGAGATGGACGATCGCTCACCGTCGATCCGCTTCACGATGCGCTGCCACGACTTGCCACGGGCATGTTGCAGTCCAAGCAGTGCCTGGAGCCGGTTTGACGTGCAGCGAGCGATCTTCGTGGCCAGGAGTCAGGATCAATCAAAAATTTAGAAACTCTCTCTTGGCCTGGAAAACTCATTTGCAATTTATTGCCGGCTATCTAATCCGGCCGGCGAGTGGCCGGCGGCTGGCGGTACGGCAGCCACGAGGTGAACAATTGCCTGCGGGAAAGACGCCGGTCTTCGGATGTTCCCTGCGACACTTCCATGGGAGAAAAGATGCGCTGCAGATCGCCCGGCTCGATCTTGCACAGGAAATAAGAGCGCCACAACGTCAATTCGTGATTGTCCGCCAGGTTGACAGTGCTGGCCGGGCCGTCCGTCACGGTGATGAACTGAGCGAAGCAATCACCGCTGGTGCTGCCGGCGCGCTCGTCAGCAGCCCCGGGGTGATCCCAGTGCGGGTGATGCATGAAAAAGGGCACCGACTGGATCGGATCCAGGGCGCGCGTAAACTGGCGCAGCGTGAATCGCAGTTCGCTGTCGTTCGATCTTAAGCTTTGCATATAGTGTGTGTCGGCGCCCGCTGGCCCGAGGCGCGGTGGATTGAATGAATAAATGCTGATCTTGCCCGGGGCTCCGGCCGCGCGCAGAAAGTGCGTGATGTCGAAGCCGGCGAGCGTGGCCGCTGCTGCGCCCAGACTGTGTCCCGTCAACGACATCGACAACGCCTTGCCGCTCTCCCGCGCGCGATTCGTGTAGCGTTTCAACACGTCCTTCATGACGGTTCCGTCGGCGCGCGGCAACTGAGCTTCGGACTGCCACCATTCCTGCCAGCCTGCTCCAACCCTGCCCAAGGTCGGAAGGCGCTCGTCAAATACGTTGACGTGTACCTGTGCGATCTGGCTTTTCATATCGCATAACAGATCGTCGGTCGCATTCAGGCATGTGCCGGAAAAACCCAGCACCGCCACAATCACATCGTCGGTCTCTCGCTCCCAGAGTTTCAACCGCCGCGTGGACATCGGCACATTCAGATGCAACCCATCGATGTCAGCCACCGTCGCCGGATCGCCCTTGTAGGATTCGCCTGCGCATGCGCGCATGCTTTCGAGCACAGTGCGGCAGCGCATTTCCCATTGCGGATCCTGTCCGTGCGGCTGCGCCGATGCACGATCCACTTGGGAAATCGCGCTGACGAGATCGCATGCCTGGGTATCTACCTGCGGCAGACACATGCCAGATGACCGCCAGGCACCTGCCGTGATTGATCGTGTCGCGTTACGTCCGCGTTTGACCGGCGCAGCACTGAGACCGGGAAACGCACTGGCGCTGTCGCGCGCGTGCCAGGGGAAAGCGGTCGCGGAGGCAGGCATGTCGCTATCGCCGTCGCGCGATTGCGCGTGCGGCAGACTTGGAAAAGAAGTTGAGGTGGGTCGCATGCGACATGTTTCAGGTGAGTGCGCAGAGATTCTGTTTATATCCCCACCTGGCACGCAGCCAGAGATGTCGTCCACCGCCGTAAAAACGAACGAAGGATTCACTGGCTCCACCATCGCTGTGCATCCCTCAAGGCCGGGGTGAGGTCGCCCGAGGCCCTAGGAGCGCTGATCGCTACCACGACCATGACGTGGATTGAACACACCAAGCTGCCACTGCGCAGCTGGATGCTGGACTTGCACCTGCTGACTAGAACCAACATGGCCGCCCTGGGAGCCCCGGGGCCGACGGCATGACGGCCCAGTGGATGACAGACGCGCGCGGGTACTGTATCGATCACGACCTTTCATTCCCGAACGAGATTTTCAGCACATATTCAGCTTTGAAGTTTCGCTAGGCTCGTTCGGCGCCAACGATGGCGCCCGCTTGTTGCAGCCCCCGCTGCAGCCTGACGATCCCTGACGAGAAGGACTACCCATGAATCGCAAGAACGCGATGTATCTGGCGTTGTTTTCCGCTGTTTCCGGCACCGCAGCGGCCGCCCCGCCGACCGAGATGGATGCAGCGCCGGTCGCCACCGCGCCGCAGGCGGCCAAGCTTGGTGCGGCCACATTGCAGTCGGCAAGTTTACGCGGCGGCGTTCTGCCCACGCGCGTGGTGCAGCTCACCGCACCTACCAGCGCCGAAATGGGTCGTGTGCGCGAACGTCGTATTGCACAGGTCAAGCATGGGCAGCCGTTGCAGATCGGTTTTTCGCGTGCGGTGACACAGCCGACGGTGAACCTGTCCAAGCTGGATTGGCAGATGGCTCCCGATGGCTCGCGCGTGGCCAGTCTCAAAGTCAGCTCCGCACAGGCGGCGTCGCTGCGTGCATCGCTGGTACTGCGTGGCGCCGGTGCAACGCCTGGCGACCCATCCAAGGTGACGCTGCGCTTTGCCGGCAACGATGGTCGCGTGTTCGAGCAATCCGGCGCCAGCTTTGCTGCCAGCGGCAACGATATCGGTTGGTCGCCGACGGTGAGTGGCGAGGATCTGCTGGTCGAGCTGTCGCTGCCGGCCGGGTTGTATCCGGAAAACTTCAGCCTCAGCATTCCGCAGCTGTCGCATCTGGATATCAGCCCCACTGCCAGCCCGCGCGACATGATGACCATTGCCATCGGCGAAAGCGATTCCTGTCAGAACGACATCGTCTGCCGTGCCAACCCCACGACCGGCTTCACCAGCGCCGCAAAGGCGGTGGCACGCATGGTGTTCACCACCAGCCAGGGCTCGTTCCTGTGCACCGGCACGCTGCTCAACAATACCAATTCGCCCAAGCGCAACCTGTTCTGGACCGCGGCGCATTGCATCAGCACGCAGACGGTGGCCAACACGCTGCAGACCTACTGGTTCTACGATGCGGCCAGCTGCAATGGCAGTACGGTCAGCTCGCAGGCAACCACATTGACGGGCGGCGCGTTCCTGCGGCATGCCAACACCACGCGCGACACCGCATTGCTGGAGCTGAAGACCGCACCGCCAAGCGGCGCGTTCTATGCAGCGTGGAATAGCGCGGCGATCGGTTCCACCGGCACCTCGATTGTCGGCATCCATCACCCATCGGGCGACGTCAAGAAGTATTCGCTGGGCACGGTGAATGCACTGAGCAGCTCCATCGATGGCAAGAGCCCGCTCTATCGCGTGGTGTGGAGCGACGGTGTGACCGAAGGCGGCTCGTCCGGCTCGGGCCTGTTCACCGTTGCCAGCGGTGGCGCCTACCAGCTGCGTGGCGGCCTGTATGGCGGCTATTCGTTCTGTAGCGCGCAGACCGATCCGGATTACTACTCGCGTTTATCGGACGTGTATTCCACCATTTCCACCTACTTCGGCCAGTAAGCGGTAAGCCGCGTGGCAGGCGACCTTGTGCCTGCCACGCTTGATCGCGCATCGCCGGGCAATCCGTTTGCCGGGCGATGCGTCTTCGACTCAGCGACCGTGCATGCGTTGATCCGTGCACTGAAGTGTCCGCAGGCTGTCCAATGCCACCACCATCTTCTTGCCACGCACTGACGGCAACAGCGTGACGTGCTAGCGCGAGACATCGCTCCAGGGCTGTTTTTTTGCAGCCTCGCTCAACACATTGATCGGTGTGCGGTTGCCGGCGCGATGGGTGTACCAGATCCACTTCGGCCAATCGGGCAATGCCTGATTGACGTCGACTGCACCAACGGCGCACTAGCGGCGGCGAGCGGCGGCGAGCGTCGCAATGATGCAGACTGATGGGGCCTGTTCCTTCACAACGGTCGCCCATGGTTCGCGCACGTGCCCCACTGCTGGTCATCACCCTTGTTGCCTTGGCGCTGCAAGCCCCCGCCCTGGCGGCCGGCAAGCCGGCTGATCGCGAGGACATCAAGGCCTATGCGCTGCAGCGGTGCCTGGATAACAACTACACGCGTAGCGGCAAGTACGCACCCGATCAGCTACGCGACCGCTCGTATCTGCTGACCACCTATGCGATGGACAACGCCAAGGTCGGCGCGACCGACCGCCTGCATCGCTTTGTCGACGCCAACACGGCGGGTTTTGACAAGCGCGAAATCCCGATGAAGGACGAAGCGCGCCGCGGCCCGTTCAATCGCATCTTCGCCCAATGCATGGCGTTCTATCGTTCGCCGGCCTTGGATGAATTCATTGCACACGAATTTTGAGCGTGGCAGCAGGCGCAGCGAAAAAATAGCGCCCCAACCGCTGTTGCGGATCGCTGCCAGCGACGCCTGCCGTATGGTGTGTACAGCACGCAGACTTGCATCGACACCCAACCCACGCACATCGACACGAGCCGCAATGACCGCATCCCATCCCTCCCGCTCCCGCCGCACGCTGCTACGCACTGCATTAGCTGCGAGTTCGCTGACTGCGGTGGGGCAGCTCGGTGCTGCTGTGCGTCCGCCGGCACGACGAACATCCGCCAAGCCCGCCTCCGCGCCGCCTGCACCCTTTCCGGCCAAGGGCAGCGTGCTGGTGCTGCTGGGCACCAAGGGTGGCCCGACACCTTCGCCATTGCGGGCCGCGGCCGCAAATGCCCTGGTCATCGACGGGCAACCGTATCTCATCGATTGCGGCAACGGCGTGGCGCAGCAACTGGTCAAGGCCGGCATGCGACTGCCCATGCTGCGCGATATCTTTCTGACCCACCACCATTCCGACCACAACGCCGATCTGCTCAACGTGGTGTGGCTGGCCTGGGCCAGCGGCCTGCAGACGCCGGTGCATCTGTATGGCCCACCCGGCATCGCCAGGATGGTGGACGCGTTTGTCGCCATGAATGCCATCGACATCCAGGCACGCATCCGTGAGGAAGGCCGCCCGCCGTTCGAAGCACTCATCCATGTGCATGAGTTCGACCAGCCCGGCACCGTTCTGAAGAACGATCAGGTCACCGTCACCGCCACCTTGGTGGACCATTACACGCTCAAGCCGGCCTTCGCCTATCGGTTCGAGGCGCCCGACCGCAGCGTGGTGTTTTCCGGCGATACGCGCTACCTGCCCGCGCTGGCCGAGTTCGCCAAGAACACCGACGTCCTGGTGCACGAGGTGATGTATCTGCCGGCGTTGCAGACGATGCTGAAGGCCAACGACAACGCACCCACATTGCTCGACCATCTGCTCAAGAGCCACTCCACCAGCGAAGAGGTCGGCATGATTGCGGCTGCGGCCAACGCGAAGATGCTCGTGCTCAATCACTTCGTCCCCGGCGGCGATGCGTCCATCACCGATGCGATGTGGAGCGAAGGCGCGCGCAAGCATTACACCGGGCCGATCGTGGTGGGCAAGGATCTGATGCGGCTGTAGCACTGCGCCCGCCCGCCGCGATCCAATGCCGGCCCCAGAGCGTGTTATGTACGTTGAGGGAGTGCGAGGCGTCGTGTAGCGCGTCGAGTAAGGCGTGCGCCTTGTCCAGGCTGGCCGCCTGGGCAAGGCGTGCAACGCGGTCTCGGTGCGCCACAGGGCGCTTCCCGGAGGATTGGCCGCCAGCAGCACGGAGTGCGCGCCGCGCGGCTTGCCTTGACGCCACAGCCAAGCCGCCAAGCACCGCGACGCCGCACGCCTCCGCTGATGGGCAATGCACCTCATCTCAAGGTGCATGACCCGCTCTAGGCAGGCACCGGGCTACGCATCCCCCACACCTGTTCGCCTGCCTTGCAGTAGCGCTCGATGAAGTCCTGCTGCGAGGGCATCTGCTGCACGGCGTGCTGGATCGGCTGGGCGATACCGTCGAGCAGGCGGCGCAGGTCGTGGTCGGAAAATGCGCGCGTCAACGGGTGATGCTGCTCGGGCGCAATGCCCTGCCCCATCAGCACGTGCGTCCAGGAATCGACACGAAACAGTTCATCGGCACCCTGCCAGGCGTGCGCGCGTTCGCGCCAGGCACGCAGGCGCAGCGCGAGCGACTCGGGCAGTTCCATCTGCCGGCACTGCTGCCATAGCGGTTCGTCGCGCTGGGTGGCGTGGTAGTGCAAGGTGACGAAGTCGCGCACGTGCTCCATTTCAGCGCGGCTGACGTCGTTGAACAGTTGCACCTGCGAGGGCGCAATGCCGTCGGCCGGAAACAGCGCCAGCAGCCGCACCACTGCAGAGATGGTGAGATGGATGCTGGTGGATTCCAGCGGCTCGATAAAGCCGCTGGCCAGACCGAGCGAGACCACATTCTTGTTCCAGGCCTTGAGCCGGCGGCCGGTGCGAAACGGCACCATCCACGGCTCCTTGACGGCAGGCGCAGCCACATCGCGCAGCAGCTTGGCGTGCGCTTCGTCATCGGACAGGTGCTTGCTCGAAAACACCAGGCCGTTGCCGACGCGATGCTGCAACGGAATATGCCAGCGCCAGCCGGCTTCGTGCGCGATGGCGCGGGTGTAGGGCACCGGTGGGCCGAGGGCTTCGGTCTGCACCGCCACCGCACGGTCGCACGGCAACCAATGGCTCCAGTCTTCGTAGCCGGTGTGCAGGGTCTGCTCGATCAGCAGACCGCGGAAGCCACTGCAATCGATGAACAAATCGCCTTCGATCACGTGCCCGTCTTCCAGCACCAGGCTGGCGACATCGCCGCTGTGCGGCTGCACGGTCACCTGCTGAATCCTGCCTTCGACACGCTTGACGCCGCAGCCCTCGCTGCGCGCGCGCAGGAACTTGGCATACAGCGCCGCATCCAGGTGATAGGCGTAATTGACCGCCGGCTCGCCATGCAGCGCAAAGCGGTCCACGCGCGAGGCCACCGTTTCCAGGCAGTAATCGCCGAAGCTGCCCGGCATGCCGCGGCGCTGGCTTTCCAGCCACAGGTGATGAAACGCGCACACCAGGGTGCTCTGCCCGGTGATGCCGAATGGATGGATGTAGCGCTCGCCCTGGCGGCGCCAATGCTCGAACGAGATCGACAGCTTGAAGGTACCTGCCACCGCACGCAGGAATTCCTGCTCGTCGATCTGCAGGAACCGGTGGAAGGTGCGGATGGGCGGCACCGTGGATTCGCCCACACCGACGGTGCCGATCTGCTCGGACTCGACCAGGGTGATGTCAAGCAAATTGCGGAATTGATGCGAAAGCGCACAGGCAGCGATCCAGCCGGCCGTTCCACCACCGGCGATCACCACCTTGCGAATCTGAGCCTGAGTCACTGCGCACTCCTGTGGCATGGGTTGAGGGCGGTGCTGCACATCAGCGGTTCAACTTGCCGATCAGCATGGCGCGCAGCTGCCGCGACAGCATGGGGTCGATGGGGCCGAGCGCATGGCGCGCCGGTTCGGGCAGATGCTCGCCGGCCTGCTCGGCAGGGCCGAACACGTAGTGATCGAACAACGCGCGCCATGCCTGTTTTTCGGCTGCCGGACGGTCGCGAATTGCCCACAGCGCGTGATACAGCGCCGGCATCGCGGCGGGCAAGTGCGCTGGCGCACTGCTCCACCAGTAATTGATCAGCACGTTGAACGGCTGCAGCGATTGGACGTGGTGCCACCACATGCTGGGAATGAACAACGCATCGCCCGGCTCCAGCACCACGCTGCGCGCATGCGGCAAGGCATCGGCAAAACGCGGAAAGCGTTGCAGGTCCGGATCGGCGAAATCGACCATGCTCACCACCTGCCCGCCCGGCGTAGGATCGAGCGGACCCGGATACAGATTGGCGACCTGCTCCGGCGGAAACAGCGTAAAGCGCCGTTGCCCGACCGCGCAGCACGCCAGGTTGTCCAGCGCATCGTAGTGGCACGAAGCGATCACCCGGTTACCGATCCAGATGCTGGGCTGCACGGGGCTGCCGTTGGCAGCCACATCCAGATCGTTGTGGGCGCGCAACCCTGGCAGATTGGCGTCCACCGGCAACGAGGCCAGGTAATAGGTGGGCGGCTGCGGGTCGTCACGATGTGCCGCAATGGCATCCAGCAAGGTACTCACGCTGCCGCGCTGCACCTGGAAGTTGAGCGCGCTGCAATCGTCGCGATAAAACGGGCGGCTGCCGATCTCCGGGCCGCCATAGGAATACTGCAGGGGGCGGCCGGTATCGTGCGCGCGCAACAGCGCCATGGCCTCATCGGCGCCGCGCAGCCCGGCCTGCACCAGCGACCAGTGCCGCGCAACGCCACGCAGCACCACCGGCTCGGCGGCCTGGCAAAGTGCGGGCAGCGACAATACCTCAGGATCACAGTCGCTACGCTCGGCGATGGCGGCGCCTGCAGCGACGGACAGATCGGTAGCACGTGCGGCCATACGCTCAGGCGTACGCGGCAACAGGGGCGCTGTGCGACTGCTGCAGGCGGCGCTGCTTCTCGGCCATCAGCCGGCGCACGTTGTGCAGCGATGCCAGCATCAGGAAGGCACCTTCCAGATAGCCGGCCTGATGCAACTGCTGCAGCGCTTGTGCATCCAGGGCGGCCAGCCGCTCGCGGTCGATCGCGAACAAGCCCTGCAACTGCGTGGCATGGCTGGCATCCAGCGCAACGTCCAGCCGCACCGGCTGGATCAGGCCGAGCGCGTCGAAGGCGGCCGCCATCGCCTGTCCCGCGTCCACGCCATCGCGGATGCCGCGCAACACGCCGATGATGTGTTCCAGATACGGGCTATGGCCGCCTTGCGGCAGGAACACCGCCTCGCCCTCGCTGCGGCTGATACGCGGATGTTCCAGGTCGACATGGATCACCGGCTCCTGCACCAGGGCCCCATCGACGTGTTGCTCCTGGAAGCCGATCAGGAACGGCCCCTTGGCAACGATGCCCGGCAGATAGCTGGCATTCCAGCGCCCGTCCTGCAGGAACAGGTTTTCATCCTGTGCGAAGCCCAGCAGCGCCACCGGCTGGTAACCACTCCCGGCCGGATCCTTGCGGAAGAACAGCGGGTACTCGCGCTGCAGCTCGGCATATTCGGTGACGAAGGCCGGCACCACGCCGACCGCGTCGCCGAATTGCGCACCAAAGCGCAGGATCACGCGCAGGTCGTGATGCGCCACGTTGTTGAGCACTGCGTATCGCGTCATCTGAAACTCCAGCAGCCGTCCATCGCGGAGCGCTGCAGTCATGAGGGAATTCGGGCGCACGCATTCCCCGCGTGCTTATCGATGCTGAGCATTGCCAAAAATGCGTGCGCCGGCAAGCCGCAGGGCAGCAACGCACTGCATGGCGCCGAAGACCGGCGCGTGGCGCATGCGTGCGCATTGCAAGGCTGTTCGCCCACACACCGACGGCGCGAGCACTGCGGCAAACGCGGCTGCAGACCGTACGCGCGCAACGGCGCAATAACCGGTTGCGGCCGCCATCACACGATGGCGGCCGCAGGATTGACGGCTAACAACGCGTGGTGGATCAGAACGCGTACCGCACGCCCAGCGTGTAACGCGGTTGCTGGTCGATCAGGCGGATGATCTGCTTCTCCGAGCGGCCGTGCCAACGTACGTCTTCACCGGTCAGGTTGATCGCCTCGAAGCCCACCGACAGCTGCTTGTTGAAGGCGTAGCTGACGCTGAGGTCGAACTGCTGATACGGCTCGACGTAGTACGGGTTGCGGTTGGCATTGTCCTGGTTGGCAGCGATCAGGTATTCGTCACGCCAGTTCCAGGCCAGGCGTGCGCTCCAGCCATACTTCTCGTACATCAGCATGACGTTGGCGGTGTCGCTCAAACCGAGCAAGGCAAACTGATCGCGATCGATCACGGTGTTATCGAACGCCACATCCCCTTCCACGATGGTGTAGTTGGCGTAGATGCCGAAGCCGGTGCTGCCGAAGAAGTACTGGCCGCCGAGTTCCCAGCCGTGGATGTTGGCCTTGTTCTGGTTGATCGGCCGCGACACATCGAACTGATACAGCGGGTCGGAGGCATTGCCGGCGATATCGTAGGCATTCTCCAACGCAAGGCTTTGCGCCGAACTGCCGTTGTAGGCGCTCAGCCCGCCGGTGGCAGCAGCATTGCGCAGCAGTGCCATGGCCGCAAACAGCGAGGTGTCGTTGGCCGAACACGCGCCCGCGACATCGTTGCCGGCCGCGCCCACCTGTGCGGCGCAGGCACCGCTTTGCAGGAACGCCAGCGCGGCCTGGGCATCCGGCCCCGAAGTGGGGTCGGTCAGTCCGTACAGCGATTCACGCGTGACGGTATTACCGATGAAATTGCTCACGCGCTTGTTCCAGAACGTCGCCGACACATAGCTGGCGTCGGCGAAATACCACTCCAATGCCAGATCGAGGTTGTCCGATTCCAACGGATCGAGCGTGGGCGTCTGCGAGTCGCCGCCGGCGCGGTTGGACGGGTTGATCAGGATCGAGCCGTTGGGCGTGTTGGGCGTGGGTCCGGCGATGAGATTGTTGTACGGTGCGCGCGCGATGGTCTGGCCGAACGAGGCACGGCCTTTCAGCGAATCGGTGAAATCGATGCTGAAGTCCATGTTGGGGAGGACGTAGTTGTAGCTGGTCTTCTCGCTGAAAGGCTGCTGGTCGGTAGACCGGATCAACTGGAAGTCGTTGTTGGACAGCCACAGCAGCGCGGTGGGCGTGGCCACCTGCGAGGTGGACTCCACGTCGGTGCGCTCGTAGCGCAGACCCAGCCGCGTATTGGTGGTCATCCCGGCGATGGCACCGGCAATTTCCAACTGCACGTAGGCCGCACGGGTCTTTTCTTCCACCCGGTTGTCTGCGGTGTATTGCGGGTTGTAGCGCGTGGTTGCGCCGTACTGGCTTCCGCCCCACAGCGCCAGCTGATCGGCATCGCCACGCCATGCACTGGACGCCGCGCCGCTGGGATTGAAGTCCTTGAACATGCCGGTGATGCTCACCGGTTGCAGCAATGCGACCATGCCCGGCTCGTTGCCTGCATTGGCCACGCCCCAATCGCCCAGCGGCGAGTTGGTCTCGCTGACCCGGCGTTGCATGGTGGTGTTGGTCGAACTCACGCCAAACTGGAAGCGCCCGTCGTCGAAGTCGAACTTGCCGTCCAGGCGTCCTTCCTTGGTTTCGGTCACCTGCTTCTGATAGAAAATGCGCAGCACCTGCGAGCCGAGCTCGGCGGGCGTGAATGCGGGATTGACCACGCCATTGGTGTTTGCCAGCGAATCGGCCGCAGTGGGATACCAGGTGCGTGCGCCGATCGGCAAGGAATTGTTGAACCACAATTCCTGCCCCCATTGGCCGCCGCAGTACGGCCCATTGGTGCAGTTGTTGGTGCCGGCGAAACTGAAGTAGGTCGCGCTGCCGCCGGTGGTCGGGTCGTTGGGCAAGCTTTGCGTCTTGGAGTTATGCGCATCGAAGCTCAACTGGAAGCGGTCGCTCACTTGCCAGTCGGCATTGAAGCCCAGCGAGCCGAGCGTGTACTTCTGCTCGTTGCGCTGTTGTTCCATGCCGAAGTCCTTCGCGCCATTGGGCACATCGCGCAGATAGACCGGCGTGGCCACGGCCTGGCCGGTATCGAAGGTCAGATCGGTAAAGCTGTTGGCGCGCTGCAGCCAGATGCCCTGCTCGCCGCGCTCTTCGCGAATTTCGTTGGCCGAGTAGGTGTAATCCAGGGTCAGGGTCAGGCTGTCGGTCGGTGCGAACTGCATCACCGCCTGGCCGTTCATGCGTTCGCGCTGGAAATCGGCGAATGCGTAGCGCAGATCGTTGGGCATGCCATACAACTGGCCGATCGCCGGGGCATTGGTCACCACCGCGTCCGGGCGCAGTGCCGGGTCGGTACCGGTCCAACGCTGGATGTTCCAGGTGTTTTCGGTGGCTTGGACCGAACCGCCATGGCGCTTCTGGTAGCTGGCGCTCAAGCCGATACCGAAGGTCTTGTCCGGGTTGGTATAGCTGAAGATGCCCGACACTTCCGGGGTGAGCGAATCGCCGAAGGGCTCGGAGCGGTCGGACACCATCTTGGCACCGGCGTTGGCCACCACGCCATCGTGATTGAACGGCTTGTCGGTCTGAATATTGATCGTCGCACCGATACCGCCGCTGGGCGCCGTTGCGCGGCTGGTCTTGAACACCTCGATGCCGGTAATGGCTTCGGAGGCGAGCTGGGCGAAGTTGAACGCGCGCGTGCCGACATCCACGCCGCCGATCGGCGTCTGGCCGGGCGCACCGAACGCATCGGCACCGGGGATCAGGCGGCCGTTGAGGGTGACGGTGTTGAACTGCGGGCCGAAGCCGCGTGCGGTGACCTGCGCGCCCTCGCCATCACGGCGCTCGATGGAAATGCCAGTGATGCGCTGGAGCGATTCGGCCAGGTTGGTGTCCGGAAACTTGCCGATGTCTTCGGCGCTGATCGCATCCACCACGCCGGCGGCATCGCGCTTGATGCCCATCGATTGGTTGAGACTGTTGCGGATACCGGTCACGTTGACGGCATCCAGGGTGGTGGCGGAATCACTGCTGGATTGCGGCGCCGGTGCAGGCGGCGGAGCGACATCCTGCGCAAAAGCGGGATTGATGACCAACAGGCCACCAACGAAGGTGAACATGGCCTTCGACTTGAAGCTGTTCAACGTACGACGCATCGATGTGTCCTCGGGAGTGGAGTCCAACCGCCAACGGCCGGTATCGCGGCATGCGATACGGCGGAATCGTGGCCACTGCCCGACAGGCCGTGGCCAACGCTGCTGCAACTGCTGGAGCCACCAATCCAACGCCATGCATTTGTCGTGCGGGCGCAGCCGGCGCCTGGATCGGACATGTCCTGATGGCATCTCCATCCTTGCACCGCGCCACACGCACCACGCACCACGCAACAACCGCTTGACGTTGTCTCAGTTGCCCTCGATCTGTCCCCTAGCACGCAGGCTGCCGATCGCCCCTTCGACCGTCGACCTGCGATGTGCGTGCACGTCTACCCGCCGCAGCAAAGGCGTTGCCACGCCATTGTTGCGTTTGTTGCAGGTTCTTTGCACGACGTGTCAGCCAGTGATAGCGCTAACATGCCGCGCAGCCTAGTCAGGGCATAAAGGGCTTGTCACCGTGCGTTGCAGCATAGTGATGGCTGTGCACTGTTACAGCCGATACCGCAGTCGCTTGAGCCCGCATGCGGTTTTCAATGCTGGCGGGGCTGTAAGCGTTATCACGGCATTACGCAAAAACCGTCGGGTCGAACGGCGAAATTTGCACAATGAACGTGTCGCAATGGAGTCGAATGCGGCGATTGCGCAAACCTGGGTTCACGACCAGTGCCGCGCGTCTGGATTGCGCATGTCGAAGTCGGCGCTGCACAGGACGCGGCAACGCATTGCATGCGCCTGCCGATTGCACGTCGCCTGTGTGTCAGTGCAGCGACACGCATTGCGCGCGAAGAAGACGGTGCACGCTTCGCAATCGATTGCGCCGCGTCCGGGCAGACAACGGGCGCACTAATTTGTCGTCGGGCGAACCCATCCTCATCGCACAGGAGCCACGTCGTCTGCTGCCGAGCGATGCCGGGCAACTGCTGCGCTCGCCCGGTGATCAACGCAGGCGCTTGTTTCCGTTTTCGTCGGCGGTTGCCGCACGCAGCCACCGACGCGACCGCGCTGCGGCCACGTCGGCACCCCCGCTCGCGTAATGCTCAGCCGGTGATGTCCACACGCGCGTCGCTGCGGTCGGCATCTGGCAGCACATGGTCCGGGTCCAAGGTGACGTGCAGCACCCTCTGGGTGGTCGGCACGGTGACTGTGGGGGTAGTGGTCTGCAGCCATGTTTCCACCGGAATGCGTCGGTCAAGGTGGCTGCCATCGGCCAGGTCCGCACGCAGGGTCGCCGGCATCACCAACTTCTGCCGGCTGCGCAATGTGACTTGCACTCCCTTGGCCGGGTCGTGGTCGACGTAATGCGCGTCGGCGATGCCCATGTCCAGCTGCCAATTGTTGAGATACCAGCCGCGCCACCACCAGGACAGGTCCTCACCGCTTTCGCTTTCCATCAGCCGGAAGAAGTCCGAGGGCGTGGGATGCTTGTACGCCCAGGTGGCGATGTATTTGCGAAATGCAGGATCGAAACGCGCCGGTCCCAGGATCTGCTCGCGCAACAGCACCAGGCCGAGAGCACCCTTGAAGTAGGTCAGCGGATGGCGATAGGTCTCGCTGGTGGAATCTGCGTTGTCCATCAAGGTCGGCGCGTGGGTGTCGGCCAGTAACGGCAGGATTTCGTCGACCGGGTTGCCGCCTTTGGGCGCATATTCCGAATCGCGCTTGGGCGCGTATTCGCCCTTGTTGAACGCATCCGATGCATACACGTCGATGAAGGTATTGAAACCTTCATCCATGAACGCATGCCGGCGCTCGTTGGAGCCGACGATCATCGGGAACCAGGTGTGGCCGATTTCGTGTGCGGTGATCCAGAACAGGTCCTTGCCGCCGTCTTCGAAACCATCGAAGACGATGCCCGGATATTCCATGCCGGCCCCATAGCCGCCCAGGTTGATGGCTGCCGGCCACGGATACGGATACCACTGCGAAAAATGCTCGATCGCGCCTTTGACGTATTCGGTAGAGCGGTTCCACTTGTCTGCGCCCACGCCTTCCAGCGGGTACACCGACATCGCAAGCGCGTGCTTGCCGCCCGGCAAATTGATGCGCGCCGCATCCCAGACGAACGCCGGCGATGCGGCAAATGCGACGTCGCGGGTGTGATCCATGTGGAAGCGCCAGGTTTGCGTGCCCTTGCCCGCCGGCTTGGCCGTACCTGCGGTCACCTCGGCAGGCGTGCGGATCAGCACGGTGCGGTCGCTGCTGCGGGCGTGTTCCAGGCGTTGCTGTTCGGTGCGGCTGAGTACGTCCTGCGGATTGGTCAGCGCGCCGGAGCCGGCGACCAGAAAGCCCACCGGCACGGTCACGGCATAGTCGAAATTGCCGTACTCCAGGTAGAACTCCGATCCCAGATACGGTTGCGTGTCCCAGCCACGCAGATCGTCGTACACCGCCATGCGCGGATACCACTGCGCAATCTCGTAGATCTCGCCTTGCTTGCTGGCACTGACCGCCGTGCGTCCGCCCCAGGTGCCGGGAATCGTGTAGCGGTAACGGATGTGCACGGTGAGCGCCTTGCCCTGCCCGGCCAGCGGTTGCGGCAGATCCACCCGCATGCGGGTGTCGTCGACGATGAAGCGCGCCGGCTGGCGGCGCCCGCCTTGATCGATCTCGACGCTGGCGATCTGCATGCCATCGGTGAACTCCTTGCGCTTGAGCGGCCGGCTGGCGGCAGCGCGCGCATCGGCGCGGTAGATGTTCTGGTCCAGTTGCAGCCACAGCACGTCCAGCGTGTCGGGGCTGTGGTTGGTGTAGGTGATGGCGGCCTCGCCGCTGAGGGAATGCGTTGCCGGGTCGATGCTCGCGTTGAGGTCGTAATCGGCGCGGTTCTGCCAGAACGCCGGGCCAGGTACGCCGCTGCCGCTGCGGTAGCTATTCGGAGCGTCGGGCAATTGCAGGGGCGCGAACAGGGCCAGCGGATCGAACACGCTTGCCGGCGCAGGCGTGGCAGCGAGAGCGGCGCGGGCTGGCGCGGCAGCGGCAAGCGCCGGCGCAGCGACGCAGGCCAGCGACAATGCAACGGTGAGTGATCGGCGCACGGTGGGGGTCATGCGAAATCCTGCGGCGGAGGGAATTCCCATCCTACGGCGCAGTTTGCCGCGCGCGGGAATGCCATTGGTCCCGGTTGCGGCTGCCTGAGGTTTGGGAGGTGGCCGCCGATGGCTGCTCTGGTGGAGGCCCAGTCACGCACCGCACGCGCAGAGCGCCCGCGCGACGCCGGCCCTCCCCGCTCGGCCCGGTGCGACGGGCCGGCTGGCCAGGCCGACTTACTCCGCCATCAGGCCACCCAATCGCAACGCCCCCTCACCACTGCGGCCCATGGCATCGTCCGGATTGCTCAGGCGGCAGCGGCGCAGCGACAGGCAGCCGCAGCCGATGCAGTCGGTGAGCTGGTCGCGCAAGGCCTGCAGTTCATTGATGCGCGCGTCCAGCTGGCTCCGCCAACGCGCCGACATGCGCGCCCACTCCGCACGCGTCGGTGTGCGTTGATCCGGCAACACCGAGAAGGCATCGAGCACCTGCTGCAACGGCACGCCCAGTCGCTGGGCCACGCGAATCACCGCGATACGCCGCAGCACATCGCGCGCATAACGACGCTGATTGCCGGCGGTGCGCAGGCTGCTGATCAAGCCTTTGCGCTCGTAGAAGTGCAGCGCCGACACCGCAACACCACTGCGCTTGGCGACCTCGCCCACGGACAACTCACGTTGCATTGCCTTGACCTCAACTTAGGTTGAGGCAGGATGCTGCGCGGCCTTCACCGGTGCAAGTACCGGCGAAGGCTCGATACACGTTTCCTTCCTGGATGTTCGATGCCTACCGAAAGACCGATCCCTGCCGCAGTGCTGTCCATCCAAACGCAGCCCACCTCCATCCTGGCCGCGCCTTACCGCGCGGCGACGCTGGGCATGGTCGCGCTGGTGTCGCTCAACGCGTTCGAGTCGCTGGCGGTTGCCGCCGCCATGCCGACGGTGGCGCGCGAGTTGAACGGGCTGCCGCTGTATGCGTTGGCGTTCGGCGGCGCGCTGGCCACCAGCGTGATCGGGATGACGGCCGCCGGACGCTGGAGCGACCGTGCCGGTCCTGGCGGTGCATTGGCTGCCGGCCTGTTGTGCTTTGTGGTCGGCCTGCTGGTGGCCGGGCTGGCGCCGAGCATGCCGCTGCTGATCGCCGGGCGATTGCTGCAGGGGCTGGGTGCCGGCGCGTATTCGGTGGCGCTGTACGTCGTCGTCGGGCGGCTGTACCCGGAGGTCTTGCGCCCACGCGTGTTTGCCGCGTTTTCGGCCGGGTGGGTGGTGCCCTCGTTGATCGGGCCGGGCATCAGCGGATTGATCGTGCAGCACCTGGGCTGGCGCTGGGTATTTTTGTCGGTGCCGCTGTTGGCGATTCCGGCTGGATTACTGCTGTGGCCGGCGCTGCGCGGACAGGCCTGGACACGCGACGGGTCCGAGGCGCCAACCGCCTCGATGGGGTGGGCTATCGGAGCGGCGATGGGCGTGCTTGGCGTGTATCTGGGCGGACAACTGCACGGCATGCTGGCGCCGGGCGCAATGCTGCCGGCCGTGTTGCTCACCGCGTATTGCGCCTGGCGCCTGCTGCCGGCTGGCACGTTGCGGCTTGCGCGCGGCTTGCCGAGCGTGATCGCGCTGCGTGGCATTGCGGCGGCCGCCTTCTTCGGCTTTGAAGCCTTTTTGCCGCTGCTGCTGTCGCGCGAACGCGGACTTTCGCCGCTGCTGGCCGGCGTGGCACTGAGCGTGGGTGCGTTGGGCTGGTTTGGTGGTTCGTGGTACCAGGGCCACAGCCGCGCCGGTTGGTCGCGCCCTCGCCTGCTCAAGAGCGGCGCGCTGTTGATGACGCTGGGCATTGCGATCAGCGCGGGTGCGGTGTGGCCGCCGATTCCTGTGCCGTTGGCAATTGCCGGCTGGGCGCTGACCGGCCTGGGCATGGGCCTGCTGTATCCCAGCCTGTCGGTGGTGATGCTGTCGCTGTCGCCACCGGCCCAGCAAGGCGCCAACAGCTCTGCCTTGCAACTGAGCGAAGCCATCGCGGTGGCGGCCATGCTGGCGCTGGCGGGCGCAGTGTTCGCCGCGCTGCTGACATCGGCCACGCGCGCCGCCTACCTGAGCGTGTTCGCATTGGCGTGGTTGCTGGCGGTGGCGAGTTTTCTTGTGGCGCGGCGGGTGTAATGGCGTCCGCGGCGACTACGCGGCATCGACGTGACGCCATACCACATTGCCGAGGCAACGTGGCCGGTCGATGGCAGCACGCGAATGAGCCCCAAGGCTTGGCGGGTCGCAACGACCGACGTGATCTCCAGGTTCACCACATGGAGAGGGTCGCTCGATGCCGGCCCGAGACCACAGCGTTACCAGCGCCGACCACTTTGCCGATCCTGCCGGGATCGCATGGACCCGCACACGAAAAAAGCCCCCCTCGAACCGCTGGTCATTTTTTCGCCACCCATCTTGACAGCGTTGCAGGCCGGGGCCTGCACGCACTTGTCCACAGCCTTGTGCAACTTCCATCCACAGGGGATGTGGAAAAGATGCGTCGCCTTGCATGCGCCTGAGGCCTTGCGCGGCGCTGGCGCATCTGTCATGCGCGACCGGCGGAGCCGGCGCGGTGGCGTTGTCGCCGCCGCCCCCCTGGGCATGGCTCCCCACACCCGTCTGCAGGTGTGCCGCAAAGGACGGCCTGCTCCAATTAGCGGCACCGCTACTTCGCACTGGCGATGCACCCGCCGATACACATCAATCGGTGATGACGTGCGGCACGAAGTGCGAGGTGTCGCGGGTGATCGGGCCAGCGTCGTCGCGCATGCCCAATCCGGCAGGACGATCCGCCACAACCCAGCTGCCCACCAACGCATGGCGCCCGTCGAACACCGGCAGCGGGTGATGCGCCTGCAGAATCGCCGGGCCGTCCACGTACGGGCCATCGGTGTGCGCGGCCTCGCCTTGCGCCGTCACCAGCGCGATGTTGGCGCCCTCGCGCGACAGCAGCGGCTTGCGCACCCAGCCTGCGGTTGGTGCCTCACCGGCCTGCGCAAAGCGGGCAGGCAGCAGATTCGGATGACCCCGATGGCGGTCCCACAGCAGCGGCAGGATGCCCTTGTTGCTCAACACCGACTTCCATGCCGGCTCGATCAGGCGCACCCGGTCGGCGATCAATGCCGGCCCGAAGCGTTCTTCCATCATGAATTCCAGCGGATACAGCTTGAACAGCGTGTGGATCACCCGGTCCTGTTCGTCGGTGAACCAGCCCTCGGCACTCAGGCCGATGTCTTCGATGGCCACTTCCTCGGTGCTGATGCCCACCTGGTGCGCACAGTCGCGCAGGTAACGCACGGTGGCGCGATCCTCCAGCGAATCGCGCACCGCCGCAAAATGCATCTGCGCGCCGATCGCGCCATCCACGGCCAGCGCGCCTAGGGTTTCGCACAGCAGGTCCTGGATCAGGTTGTACTGATCGGTTCCCTTGGGCAGCGCACCGCTGGCGATCTGCTGTTCCAGCCACAGCCACTGGAAGTAGGCCGATTCGTAAAGCGATGTTGGCGTGTCGTAATTGAGTTCGTACAGCTTGGCCGGGCCATCGCCCGAATACGCCAGGTCCATGCGGCCATACAGATGCGGGTCGCGCCCTTTCCAGGAGTTGGCGATCCAGTCCCAGTAGAACGGCGGGATGGCCAGCTGGGTCATCAGCGCTTCCGAGCCCACCACCTCGTCCACCAGCTGCATCGCCATGTCGTGCAACTCTTGCGTGGGCGCTTCGATGTCATCTTCGATCTGACGCAGCGAAAACGCGTAGTAGGCGCTTTCGTCCCAATACGGTTCGCCGTCGATGGTGTGGAAGTGAAAGCCCAGCGATTCGGCCTGCGTGCGCCAGTCCGCGCGTTCGGGGATCAGGATGCGTTGCATGTCAGCCGCCGAAGCCCGAGCTGCGCCCGCCGCTGCCGAACGAACTGCGCGCCGCCGCGCTGGAACCGAAGCCCGAACGCGACACGGTGATGGCGCGCGTGGGCATGTCGATGGCGCCGCTGCGCCCACGCACCGTGCCAATGCGGTTGCTGGCCAGATCGCCGTTGGGCTTGTAGTAACCGCCGCTGCGGTAATCGCGGTACAGCGGAATCGAGCCGCCATAGCGGTAACCGCCGCCGCTCATGTTGCCCAGCGCATAACCCAGCAAAAAACCGCCCATCGGCGGGATCCAGCTCTGCTGCCCCTGCGGATTGGTGATCGCCGTGCAGCTGCCGAACTGTTCATCGCACTCGTAGCGCGTGGTGAAGCGCGGCGCGGCCTGCTGATGCTTGGCCACCGCCTCGTCGTAGGCCTTGAGGCATTGCTGGATATCGGACTGTTCCTGCTTGATCTGGTAACAGTCCGACGCCGATTGCAGCACCACACCGGTCTCCGGCTCCGAGCCGCAGCCGGTGACGAAGGCGGCCGGCAGCGCAGCCATCAGGGTGAGTTTGAGATTGCGTGATCGCTTCATGCCCGCGCTCCGTTACGGCGTGATCGCGGCGGCATTGATCAGCCCCACCGCGATCGACACGCCGGCCGAAAAGATACCGGCGGCGGTGATGTTGTCGGTGATCTGCCGCGAGATGCGCCCAGCCACCAGATTGGCCAGCAGGTAGGCCACCACCTGGATGCCGCAGGCCACCAGGCCCCAGATCAGGGCGTCGATCAGGCTCACCGAGTGGGTGATGGCCGAATGCAGCGGCAGCGCCACGCCGATCAGGTTGCCGGCCAGCGCGGTGGCCGCTGCCACATTGCCCTGCCGCAGCAAGGTGAAATCCTTATGCGGGGTGACCAGGGTCACCAGCACCACCGAGACGATCAGCACACCCAGGCCGGTACCGAAATAGGAAAGAAACGCGAGAAAACTCTGCAGATTGATCGGATTCATGACAGGACCAAGGTGGGTGGAAGACGCGCGGGCGCGCTCAGGTGATATCCAGATCGGCAACGGTGACATCGATACCGACCGCATAGGTGACGCAGAATTCGTTGGGGCCGGAATCTTCGCCGGTCACCAGCAGGAATTCTTCGCGCTGCAGCTCCGGCACATCGCGGCTGTAGAGCATGGCGTAATGGGTCAGATCGCCATCGCGGCGCGGCGGCTGGTAGCGGTACAGCACTTCGTCGTAGGCGATCGGCGGAATCCGTGACGCGTCATCGGTGGATTGCGTTGCGCGCTGCCACTGTCTGCCGGCGTACTCGATCTGCGCCGCGCCCAGGTGCGGGTGCTGCATCACGAACTCCTGAAACGCCTGCTTGCTGGGCGGGTTCACCGTTTCGCAATACACGAAGGCCTTCATCGCTTCCAGATCGCCCCCCACGGTGGTGACCTGCAGGAACGCATCGTCGTCCAGGTAGAAGCGATGCAGCGCATAGCCATCGCCCAGATTGACGTGACCGTAGCAGGGAATGCCCTGGTGCCCGCCCGGCAACTCGGCGGTCATGGCCTCCGGCGCCATGCGGTACAGGGTGGTGTCGATCTCCACCTGACCACCGACACGCAGCCCCAGGGGCAGCGCGTGACCGATCGCGCCACTTCCGGAAGTGGGCAGCGGCGGCGGTTGCGGTTGACCGAACAACTTGCTGAAAAAACTCATCGTCAGACACCTTGTGGCGATGGGGGAAGGGAAGCTGCCTCGCTGCGCATGGCCTGCCAGGCGATGGCGTGCGCCGGCACGCGCTGCTCGGACAGGTAATACAGCATGGCACCGGCGGCGACGGCGGTGCGTGCTGGCGGGTTCAAGCGCAACGCGCCGTCGGGCGCGCGCAGGCCCAGCAGCAATGCGCCACGCTGGCCAAAATCGGCCGCAAGCCGGCTGTAATCCAGCGGTTGCACATTCGCAGGCACAACAAGACTGAACTGGGTGGGACCATCGTCCACCGACAGCAGCTCGGCGGTGAGCGCCGCACTGCCCGGATCCTGCGCCGCACGTGCCAGGATCTCGGCGGTCATCGGCCGCGTGCACTCGATGGCCGGGTAATGGCAGTTGACCAATCGGGCCGCGCTGGCCGAATCGAAGTGCGCCACGACATGCGCGGCCGGCGCATGCGCCATCAACGCGAACACCGCCGCCAGGGTCTGGTCGTCGGAGGGCGGGTTGACGATCACCCGCGCCGCGCCGGCAATGCCGGCACGCAGGTACACCTCGGTGTGCGTGTACGACTCGGCGGCGATGAAGCGCATGTGGTCGGGCATCGGATTTTCCACCACGCCCTCGGCGATCAGCACCACGCCTTCGTCATCGGTGGCGGTGTCGGACAGCAGCAATTCCAGCAGGCGCGTGGAGGCGGCGCCCTGCCAGCCGATCAGAATGGTGTGCCCGCGCAGGTCTGCATAGGCCATCTTGCCCATGTGGTGGCGCCTCCAGAAAGTGATGAGCACGCCGCTGGTCTTGGCCAGCACCGTGGCGAACAACGCCACCGCGCCCGGCATCAACACGAACGCGGCGATATAGCGCCCGGCCACCGAACCCGGCGACAGGTCGCCGTAGCCGATGGTGGTGGCAGTGGTCATGTAGTAGTACGGAAATGCGTCCAGGCCGACGAGCTTGTGCTCGCCGGCCCACAGCAGCAGCAACCAGCTCAGCCCCATGTGCGCCAGCAGTGCCAGCGCCACCATGCCCCAGCTGACGCGGCGCACGTGGCGCCGCAGGACCCGCAACAGCCGTCCAACGATGATCATGGCGCATCCTGTGCCGTGCGATGGATCAGCTGTCGCTGCGCGGAACCTGCTGCACGTCGCGCACCTGGCCAATCAGCGGCGCGGTGCCGCCGGCGTTCTCGTGACCCAACTGCGCGGCCGGCTTCTTGAAGCGTGCCAGCACCGCAGCGGCGTTGGATTCGCCTTCCATCAGGCCGGCCGCCGCCAGGCGCCGATTGAGATCGCCATCGCCGGTGGACGCTTCGAGTTCTTCGGCCGATTCGATGCGCGCCGAGGTTTCGGCCTGGCGCGCCTTGATGCGCTCCAGCGATTCCAGCGCCGAGCCCATCTTGCTGCTGGCGCCGGAGTGGCGCGCGGCAATGGCGGCCTGCGCCTTCTGCACCGCGTCGGTGGCCTTGACCGTATCGATCTGCTGGCGCATGCCGCGCAGCTGGTTCTCGGTCTTCTGGATGGTGGCCTTGAGCGTCACCACCGACTGGTCCAGCGCGGTCTTGGAGGCCTTGTCGCCGGCATCCTCGCTTTCCAGGGCGGCCAGCTTGACCGCCACATCGTGTGCCAGCGCTTCATCGTTCTTGGCCAGCGCGCCTTCGATGTAGCGCGTGTATTCGGCCATCTTGCCGGCGCGTGCGTCGATCTTCTGCTGGGCCAGCTTGCTCTGCGCCATCAGCTTGGTGAGCTCTTCGCGCGAGCGCGTGAGCTGGGCGCCGGCATCGCGCATTTCCTGATCCAGGATGCGCAGCGCATTGGCGTCGACGGCCTTCTGGCCGGTTTCGTGTGCGGTACCACGCAGCAGCGTGATCAGCTTGGAAAAGATACTCATGACAACACGCCTTTAGGAAAAGAACGGCTTGAGAGATTCGGCGGCATCCAACGTATTGGCCGCCAGGGTCTGGATTTCTTCGTCGATCTGGTCGAGCGTCGAGGAGGCCGACAGTTCGCCAAACACCACGTAACGGTCCTTGCCGTCGACCTGGACCAGGCCCAGGTTGGACAAGGGGTTGAGCGGATTCAGGCGCAGGCAGGCGTCGTTGAAGGCGGCGCGGTCGTTGACGTGCTCGGCATGGGCCAGCAGCGTGGACACGAAAACCTGCGAGCCGGAAGCGGCAACCTGGATCTGCATGTCGCCGTGGTCGGCCAGGGTGAGATTGATGGCCGGCTCCAGGCCGTCGATCAGTTCGACCTGGATTGGCTGGCCACGGTAGCGCTCGGCCAGCAGGCCGTGCAATTCGACGGTGGTGTACTGCGTCATACGATGTCCTGTCCTTTGGTCATGCCGTGGTGGTGATGCAGCGAATGTCCTGCAGCGACCGGACATACTACAGACTGCCCGTGACCGGCAGAAAGGGCCGGAAGTCAGCTGGTCAGGCGCGCGGCAGGCGAGCAAACCGCCCGTTCAGCTGGCTTGTCGCCCCCTGCCGGGCGGCTGCCTCACGGATACAGCATCCGCTTGCTCCAATGGCTGGCCGCGTCGGCCTCGTAGCGCCAGCGCTCGTGCAGGCGGAACTTGGCGCCGTACCAAAACTCGAACGCCTGCGGCACCACCCGGAACCCGCCCCAACCATCCGGGCGCGGCACCTCGCGCCCTTCGAACGTCGCTTCGACCTTGGCAATGGCCGCATCGAACTCTTCGCGCGAACCCAGCGTCTGCGACTGCCGCGAGGCCCACGCGCCGATCTGGCTCATGCGCGGGCGCGAGGCGAAGTACGCATCGGATTCGTCCGCGCTCACCAGCTGCACGCCGCCTTCGATGCGCACCTGGATGCCGGCCTCGCGCAGGCTGCGCCACAGGAACAGCAGCGCCGCCTGCGGGTGGGTCTGCAGGTCGCGGCCCTTTGCGCTGTCCAGATGGGTGTAGAACACGAACCCGCGCGCGTCGAAGGCCTTGAGCAACACGGTGCGCGCGCTCGGCCGGCCATCCACGTTGGCGGTGGCCACGGTCATCGCGCTGGCTTCGGGTTCGGCGCTGTTCTGCGCCTCGGCATACAGCGCGGCGAAGGTGGCAAGAGCTTCTGCGTACAGATCGGTCATGACGGTGCGTGGCAGCCAGATGGACGCCTATTGTGGGCGCATCGCCCGCGCTTCGCCTATGCACCGCGATCCAATCGCCGAAACGACGCGGGGTTGGCGGGATTGGAGACGGCAATTGCGCCGTGCCATCGGCCCGGCCCGATGGCGTGAATGCTACGATCCCTGCGCATGAACCCCGCACCCAATCTCGTGATGGTCGGCCCGATGGGCGCCGGAAAAAGCTGCATCGGCCGTCGCCTGGCCGAGCGCTTCGGGCTGGAATTCGTCGATGTGGACCAGGCCATCGTCGACCAGGTGGGCAGCAGCATCCCGGCCATCTTCGAGCAGCATGGCGAAGCCAGGTTTCGGCAGTACGAGGCCCAGACCCTGCAGGCGCTGCTGGAACAGGACAACAAACTGATTTCCACCGGCGGCGGCGCCGTGCTGGATCCGCGCAACCGCGAGCGCATCTGCGCGCGTGGCTTCGTGGTGTACCTGCATGTCAGCGTGCCGGCGCAACTGACGCGGCTGGCGCGCGATCGCAATCGCCCGCTGCTGCAACGCGCCGACCGCGAGCAGGTGCTGCATGCGATGGCCGCGCACCGCACGCCGCTCTACCGCCAGGTCGCCGATCTCAGCCTGGAAACCGATCATCTTTCCCCCGCCGAGGCCACCGCGCAGCTGGTGCTGCGCCTGGCCGCGCAATGGCGCATGTCGAGTAACCCCGCATGACACTTCCCCGTTCCTCGCGCAGCGTCGATGTCGACGGTGTGCAGCCTTACACCATCACCATCGCCCCGGGCCTGCTGGCCGACGGCGCGCGCCTGGCCGGCCACGTGCGTGGCCGCCACGCGCTGCTGCTCAGCGACTCGCAGGTGGCTCCGCATTACGCGGCCGGCGTACGCACCGCCTTGTTGAACGCGCGGCCGGACCTGCAGGTCGGCGAGTTGGTCATTGCCGCCGGCGAAGCCTCCAAAACCTTGGAGACCTTTGGCTCTGCAATCACCGCGCTGGCCGAACTCGGCGCCACCCGCGACGCCTGCGTGTTCGCGCTGGGCGGCGGCGTGGTCGGCGACCTGGCCGGCTTTGCGGCAGCGTGCTGGATGCGCGGCGTGGACTGCGTGCAGCTGCCCACCAGCCTGCTGGCGATGGTGGATTCATCGGTCGGCGGCAAGACCGCAGTGGACATCCCGCAGGGCAAGAACCTGGTCGGCGCCTTCCATCCGCCGCGTGCGGTGATCGCCGACACCGACACCTTGCGCACGCTACCGCCGCGCGAACTGCGCGCCGGCCTGGCCGAGGTGATCAAGTACGGCGCCATCCGCGACCCGCTGTTCTTCCAGTGGCTGCACGCCGAGCGCCGCGCCCTGCTCGATGGCGATGCAGCGGCGCTGGCGCAGGCCATCGCCCGCAGCTGCGAGCACAAGGCCGAGATCGTGGCGCGCGACCCGCTGGAAAAAGGCGAGCGCGCCCTGCTCAACCTGGGCCACACCTTTGGTCACGCCATCGAAACCGAGCAAGGCTACGGCGCGCCCGGCAACGACAACCTCAACCATGGCGAGGCCGTCGCAGTGGGCATGGTGCTGGCGGCGCGCCTGTCGGCCGCGCTGGGCATGAGCGATACACAGGACACCGAGGCCTTGCGCACGCTGCTGCACGACTTCGATCTGCCCACCGAGATCCCGCCCGGCCTGACCCCTCAGGCCCTGCTCGCACGCATGCGCCTGGACAAGAAAAACATCGCCGGCCGCCTGCGCCTGGTGTTGTGGCGCGGCATCGGCAAGGCCGAGATCGTGCCGGATGTGGAAGAGGCAGCGGTGCTGGAGATCCTGGCGGGATAAGGCCAGCCGGCCGAAGGCACGGAACGCTGGACGCCGGCACCCAGCTGCCGTCGATCGCCACGACGCTCACTCTTTGTAGGAGCGTCCCCGGCGCGATGGGGCCTTCCCGACAATCCCTATCGCGCCCAGGTGCGCTCCTACGCACTGCCTGCCGCCGTCTGCACGGCGGTCGGAACCTCGCGCAGGAGCGCACCGGCAAGCGTGGACGCCCAACGACGCTCCCGGCGCAACCAGAACACCCGGACGCGCCACTGCTCTCAGCCTTCAGCAGCGCCCGGCTACAATCGGCCGCATGCGCATCCTTCTACAACACGATCCCGGCGGTAACGCGCCGCTCCGCTACGTCCAGCTGACCCTGCAACCGGATCTGTTCGGTGGTTGGGAATTGCTGCGCGAAACCGGGGAGATCGGCGGACGCACGCAACTGCGACGCGACCAGTACCTGCAACAGGAGGAAGCGGACCGCGCCTTCGACAAGGCGCGCGACACCCAACTTAAACGCGGTTTCCAACTCATCACCGGCGGCGCCGACGACGCGCCGCGCTGAGGACATACTTTCCCATGCTCAAGAACGATCGCCTGCTGCGCGCGCTCAACCGTCAGCCCGTGGACCGCACCCCTGTGTGGTTGATGCGCCAGGCCGGCCGCTATTTGCCGGAGTACCGCGCCACCCGCGCGCGTGCCGGCAGTTTCCTGGGCATGGCCAAGAATCCGGACATCGCCTGCGAAGTGACCCTACAGCCGCTGCAGCGCTTCCCGCTTGATGCGGCAATCCTGTTCTCCGACATCCTCACCATCCCCGATGCGATGGGCCTGGAGCTGTACTTTGTCGAAGGCGAAGGCCCCAAGTTCCGCCACCCGGTGCGCGATGCCGCCGCAATCCACCGCCTGGGCGTGCCGGACATGGAAACCGAGCTGCGCTACGTGATGGATGCGGTGCGGGTGATCCGCCGCGAACTGGATGGTTCGGTACCCTTGATCGGTTTCTCCGGCAGCCCGTGGACGCTGGCCTGCTACATGATCGAAGGCGGCGGCAGCAAGGAATACGCACGCATCAAGGCCATGGCCTTCAACGCGCCAGAGCTGCTGCATAACCTGCTCGGCACCGTCACCGACGCGGTGATCGCCTACCTGGCCGCCCAGCGCGCGGCAGGCGCGCAGGCGCTGCAGGTATTCGACACCTGGGGCGGCGTGCTCTCGCCGGCGATGTACCGCGAATTCTCGCTGCCCTACCTGACCCGCATCGCGCGTGAACTGGAGCGCGGCACCGGGGCCGAGCGCACCCCGCTGGTGCTGTTCGGCAAGGGCAACGGCGCCTACGTGGCGGATCTGGCCGCCAGCGGCGCCGAAGCCGTGGGCGTGGACTGGACCATCTCGCTGGCTGACGCCGCTCAACGGGCGGGCGGCCGCGTTGCCCTGCAGGGCAATCTCGACCCGGCCACGCTGTACGGCTCGCCCGACGCGATCCGTAGCGAAGTCGCCAAGACCCTGGACAGCTACGCCCAAGGCAATGGCGGCTCACGCGAAGGGCACGTCTTCAACCTCGGCCATGGCATGTCGCCGGATATGAATCCCGAGCACGTGGGTGTGCTGGTGGACGCGGTGCAGAGCCTGAGCAAGCGCTAAGCCGCCGCGGCGAGCGGACCGGGTCGCACGGACCCGGCCCGTGCCAGTGCCAGTTCCCGCGTGCATGTAGGCACTGCCGAGCCAGCTATTTCGCAACTGAACCGACCCACTGGCTCTGCGCGTTCACCCCGCCGCCAGATATATATATGTGCCGGACGCGTTGTGTCATGAAACGCGTCGCGCGATTCACACCGCACCCAAGCCGCCAATGCGATGACGCGATCTGCCTGAGCGTGCAGCGTCGGCCTTGCGCCCGCACGCGGCGCAGGCTGCCAACGCAGGCATTCCCGGGCGTCGCACACAGCGTTCCGTGCCGTGCACAGCAGGGAGACGATAATGCAGCGTTCCCCCGGCCAAGCCCCCATGTCTCAGCCCGTCCCCACCTTGCGCGCCTACGCCACCATCAAGCCGCTGCTGTGGCTGGTGTCGCTGGCCATCTTCATGCAGATGCTGGATGCGACCATCGTCAACACGGCGTTGCCGTCGATGGCGCGCAGCCTGCGCGAAAGCCCGCTGCAGATGCAGTCAGTGGTCTTCAGTTATGCGCTGGCAGTGGCGATGTTCATCCCTGCCTCGGGCTGGATCGCTGACCGCTTCGGTACGCGGCGCACCTTCCTCGCCGCGATCATCGTGTTCACCTTGGGCTCGCTGCTGTGCGCGGCAGCCCAGCACCTGCCGCAGTTGGTGGCCGCACGCGTGGTGCAAGGCATCGGCGGCGCGATGCTGCTGCCGGTGGGGCGGCTGGCGGTGCTCAAGACGGTGGCACGCGCAGACTTCCTGCGCGCGATGAGCTTTATCGCCATTCCCGCCCTGATCGGCCCGCTGATCGGCCCGACCCTGGGCGGCTGGCTGGTCGAAGTCGCCTCGTGGCATTGGGTGTTCCTGATCAACCTGCCGATCGGGGTCCTCGGGTTTATTGCCGCGCTGAAGATCATGCCCGACCACTATGGCGATGCACGCAGGCGCTTCGATCTGGTCGGCTACCTGATGCTGGCGTTCGGCATGGTGGCCTTGTCGCTGGCGCTGGATGGCATCTCGGAACTCGGCCTGCGCCATGCGTTCGTGATGTTGCTGGCCATCGGCGGACTGGCTGCACTGGCCGGCTACTGGCTGCATGCGGGCAACACCGCCAACGCGCTGTTTCCGCTGGCGCTGTTCAAGGTGGCGAGCTACCGCATCGGCATTTTGGGCAACTTGTTCGCGCGCGTGGGCAGCGGCTCGATGCCATTCTTGATCCCGTTGCTGTTGCAGGTGGGCCTGGGCATGAGCCCGATGAATGCCGGGCTGATGATGGTGCCGGTGGCACTGGCCGGCATGGCCGCCAAACGCGCGGCGGTCAAGCTGGTGGGGCGCTTCGGCTACCGGCGCGTGCTGATGCTCAACACCGTGTTGGTCGGCGTGGCCATGGCCAGCTTTGCGCTCATCGATATCGGCCAGCCGCTGTGGCTGCGCCTGGTGCAACTGGCCTGCTTCGGCGCGGTGAACTCACTGCAGTTTACGGTCATGAACACCGTGACCCTGCGCGATCTGGACCGCGACCAGGCCAGCCCCGGCAACAGTCTGCTGTCGATGGTGATGATGCTGGCCACCGGTTTCGGCGCTGCGGCAGCGGGCAGTCTGTTGGCGGCATTCAATACCCATCTGGGCGATACGCATGGCGCTACCGCCGCCTTGCATGCCACCTTCCTGTGTGTGGGCGGCATCACCTTGTCGTCGACGTTGATCTTCTGGCAGCTGGCCGAGACGCGCCCCCACCCCAAGGAAGTGGAAGCGGTTGCCGAGTAGGTGCTGCGCTGGGGCACTGTCACTTCCGCCGCGGCTACGCCCCATCGCGCGCGCGGGCATGCCGCAATGCCTCGGCGATGGTATTGGCCAACATCTCGCCGGTGAGCGGCTTGCGCAGGAAACGGTCGAAGCCCGCTTCCTGCGCGTTCGGTTCAGCGGCTTCATCGGAGCGTGCGGTCACCGCGATCAACGGCATCTCGTAGCCGAAGACGCGCAACTGCCGCGCCAACGCAAAACCATCCAGCCCGGGCAGGTCCAGATCCAGCAATGCCAGATCGAACGTGTTGTCGGCCGCTTCGGTCAACGCCGCTAGCCCATGCGGCGCATGCACGACCGAGTGCCCCTGCGCGCGCAGCAGGCCGATGATGACCTCGGCGATGGTCGGGTCGTCTTCCACCAGCAGGATGCGCTGCGGCTCGACGGGGCTGGCGGCATGCGCCACCTCGCCGTCCAGCGTTGCATCCGACGCCACCCAGCGCAGCGGCAGATCCACCACAAAGCGCGTCCCGGCGCCGAGCCGGCTGATCACCTCGATATGCCCGCCCATCGCCATCGCCAGCTCCTGACAGATGGCCAGGCCCAGGCCACTGCCGCCATAACGTGAGGTGGTCTTGGCACCGTCGCCCTGCTCGAAGCGCTGGAACAATCGCGCCTTCTGTTCGGCATTGATGCCCGGGCCCGTGTCGGCCACTTCGAAGCGCAGGCCTTGATAGGAACCGAGCGTGGTCAGCTTCAGCGCGACCACGCCGCGCTCGGTGAATTTGATCGCGTTATTGAGCAGGTTGAGCAGGATCTGCCGGATACGGGTTGAATCGCCGCTGGCGGTGATGTCGCCCAGCAGCCCGATGTCCAGGCTGAAACGCAACCCGCGCTCTTGCGCCAATGGCGCCATCAGCGCTTCGACTTCGGCCACGAGCTGACGCACCGAAAATGGCTGGAAATCCAGCTCAAGCCGGCCCGATTCGATGCGCGCCAGATCCAGCGCATCGTTGACCAGCCGCAACAGATGCGCACCCGCACGACGGATCGACTCGGTGTAGCTGCGCTGCGTGGCGTCCTGCGTGGTCTTGAGCAGCAATTCGCTCATGCCCAACACACCCGTCATCGGCGTGCGCACTTCATGGCCCAGCGTCGCCAGAAACCGGGTCTTGGCCAAGGACGCCTGTTCGGCCAGCTCCTGTTTGTGCACCGCCAGCTGCCAGGCATTCAGGCGCCGCAGCCGACGGCGATACAACAAGATGGCCGCGGCGATCACGCACACGCTCAGCACCGCCAACAGGCCCAGACCCCACGGTGACAGCCACCACGGCGGCAATACCTGGAAACGGACGATCTGGCTGGCCGACCAGATGCCATCTGCCGTGCGCCCCTGCACTTCCAGCGTGTAATGCCCGGAAGGCAGGCGCGAAAACAGGCGTTCGCCGGTGGAGCCCACGTCGACCCAGTCCGGATCGTAGCCACTGAGGCGGAAGCGGTAACTGGTGGATTCGGGATTGGTGAACGTGGGCATCCGCGCCACGATATGCAGGTCGCGATCGCCGTCCTGCACCTGCAGCGGCGCCTTGCCGGTGACATCCAGTTCGCGCTCGCCGCGTCGCAGGCTGACACGTTCGATCAACAGCTGCGGTCGGCGCAGATTCGGACGCATCGTGGCCGGATCGAACACCACGATGCCATCGGATGTGCCGCCCAGGATCTGCCCCGTGCTTGCCTGCACCAGCGTGGCCACCTGCATGGGCGAACTGGGAAGTCCGTCGTGCACGTCGTACACGCGCACCAGCTTGCTGCCGGGGTCGACCCGGATCAGCCCACGATGACTGGAGACCCAGGCCACGCCACCGGCATCGATCACCAGGCCGGTCGGCGAGACCATCGGAAATTCCTGGTCCTTTCCCACCGTATCCAGATGCGTAAGCTGCTTGCCGTCCCAGAGATAGCGCCGCAATTGTCCGGCCAATCCGATCCAGACGATGCCGCCATCTCCCTGGCGAAACACATAGGTTGGCAGGGACGGCGCGCCGCGTACCGGAACGAACTGGTCGGCAAGCGGATCCCATCGCCACAGCCCGGCATTGTTGCTCAGCCAGATCTGCCCATCCGGCCCGATCCGCATGTCCAGGACCGTCAGCGCCTTCAGCCCGTGGCTTCCGTAGTCGAGCGTCCTGAGCAGCTGGCCCTCGCTGCTCCACAGCTGCACCCCGTGCGTCAGCAGCGCCACCCAGATGCGACCCTGTGCATCTTCGGCCATCCTGCCAGGCCTGCCGACATCTTCGAGATCGGCTGCGGAATCCTGGTGCCCGAGCAGTGGCCAACGCCTGGCCTCGCCCGTCTTCGGGTTGTACCGAACCAGCCGTTCCTGCACGCCGATCCAGACCATTCCCTGCCTGCTTTCGATGACCGTATCGGGAATGCGTTCCGGATCGACCGGGGCCAGGCGTGGCTCCACGCGGCCGGTGACGGGATCGAAATGCTCAAGCGTTCCACGCGTGCCGACCAGCCAGATGCCGCCGGTGACCGAAGGCGCTGTGGCAACAACCGAGGGATTGGCGAGCGAGTGCGGATCATCTGCGCGATGCGAAAACAACGCGAAGGTGTCCCAGCGCGGAGGCAGGTGCCACAACCCGCCCTCCAGGCTGGCGAACCACAGACCTCCTTCGCGGTCCTGGTAGGCGGTGATCCAGTTCCGGTTGACCAGACCGTGCGCTGAAAAACTGTAGACCGGCACGCGTTCGACGCCACCGTCGCTGGAACTCATGCCCAGGCCGGTGGCGGTATCCAGCCAGTAGCGCCCGAGCCGGTCACGCAGCAGGACGCCCCGGACCTGCGCGGTGTCCTTACCGCTTTGCCAGCGGCGGGCCACGGGCCGCCCGACCGTGTTGAACTGGACGGGGTTGCCGTCGAAATCGGCAACCCAGAGCACCTTGCCGTCGGGCTCCTTGTACATTCGGTTGACCGACTGGGACGGGCCCGGAAGCGGCACGCGCTCCAGGCGCCGACCATCCCAGTGCGCAAGCCCGCCCCAGGTGCCGATCCACAGGCCGCCGTCGGGCGCGACTTCCAGACCGACGATATTGTCGGACGGCAAGCTAGCGGCATCGCCCGCCTTGGCAGAAAAGTGCTGCATGCGCCCGTCGGGGCGGTAACGATAGAGGCCCTGCTTGGCGGTGCCGATCCAGATATCCCCGTCCAGCGTTTGTGCCAACGACCACAGGGTGGCATCGCGCAATTCCGGGAACCGCGGATCTTCCAGTCGTTTGAACGTGCGCGTGTTCGCTTCCAGATAGCCGACGCCGCCGTCCTCGAAGCCCATCCACACCCGATCGTTGGCGTCGACACAGATGGTCCAGACCACGTTGCTGGTCAGGCCATCTTCCATCCGCCAGATCCGGTAGTTGCGGCCATCGAATCTGGCCAGACCGTCATCGCTGGCAAGCCACAGATATCCCTGTCTGTCCTCGGCTAACTGATTGATCGTGTCCGACGGCAGCCCGTCGGCGATCGTCAGCTGGATAGGCACCGGTGTTGCAGGCGTCCGCGCCTGCACCGGAAACACTGCCAGACACAGGCATACCCAGAGCACAGCGAGCAGCCGATGGGGCAAGCAGGATAGAAAGCGCACCGGATCAACTTCACGACAAGTCGGCGCATAGTGCGGGCCACGCGCGGTGCGGGCAAGCGCGCTCTGCCCGTTGTGCGCACGCGCTCAGGCTGCAAGGCGCCCGCGGCAGCGTCATTGGTCAGTCCGTTGCACGTTGCAGGGCTTGCGAAAAGCGGGCCCGACAATTCTTTCCGCCGACACTTGCTTGCGACGCAACCGCTTGCCGCGCCCCGGGTGGCAGGGCACCTGCAGCGCCCTTCCGCCTGGCCAGACCATCGCGACCCGCATCGCTGTTCGAGCGGCCCAAGAGCGGACGAACACGCCGCGTGATACTTGGATGCCTGCTCCGGTGACAGAGCATCCGCAGCGCTTGTCAGCGCTTGCTGCGTAACGCTTCGGCAATGGTGGAGGCCAGCATGTCGCCAGTGAGCGGCTTGCGTAGGAAGCTGTCGAAGCCGGCTTCCTGCGCACTTGGTTCGGCGACCTCGTCGGCGCGTGCAGTCACGGCGATCAACGGCATGTCGTAGCCGAAGACGCGCAACTGCCGCGCCAGCGCAAAACCATCCAGCCCGGGCAGGTCCAGATCCAGCAATGCCAGATCGAACGTGTTGTCGGCCGCTTCGGTCAGCGCCGCCAGGCCATGCGGGGCATGCACGACCGAATGCCCTTGCGCTTGCAGCAGGCCGACGATGACCTCGGCGATGGTCGGGTCATCTTCCACCAGCAGGATGCGCTGCGGTTCGATAGCCGTCTCGGCATGCGCGGTCTCGCCACCGAGCGCGGCGTTGGAAGCCACCCAGCGCAGCGGCAGATCCACCACAAAGCGCGTCCCCGCACCGAGTCGGCTGATCACCTCGATCTGCCCGCCCATGGCGATTGCCAGCTCCTGGCAGATCGCCAAGCCCAGACCACTGCCGCCGTAGCGCGAGGTGGTTCTGGCACCATCGCCCTGCTCGAAGCGCTGGAACAGCCGCGCCTTCTGTTCGGCGTTGATGCCCGGCCCCGTGTCGGCCACTTCAAAGCGCAGGCCTTGATAGGAACCGAGCGTGGTCAACTTCAAACCGACCACGCCGCGCTCGGTGAATTTGATCGCGTTATTGAGCAGGTTGAGCAGGATCTGCCGGATGCGGGTGCAATCGCCACTGGCAGTGATATCGCCGAGCAGCCCGATCTCCAGGCTGAAGCGCAGGCCACGCTCCTGCGCCAGCGGCGCCATCAACGCCTCCACTTCGGCCACCAGCTGACGCACCGAAAACGGCTCCACATCCAGCTCCAGCCGCCCGGATTCGATGCGCGCAAGATCCAGCGCATCGTTGACCAGCCGCAACAGATGCGCGCCTGCGCGGCGGATCGACTCGGTGTAACTGCGCTGTTTGAGATCCAGCGAAGTCTTGAGCAGCAGTTCACTCATGCCCAAGACGCCCGTCATCGGCGTACGTACTTCGTGGCCCAGGGTCGCCAGAAAACGCGTCTTGGCCAGGGACGCCTGCTCGGCCACTTCCTGTTTGTGCACCGCAAGCTGCCAGGCATTCAAGCGACGCAACCGCCGGCGGTACAACAAGATGGCTGCAGCAATCACGCATAAGGTCAGCAGGGCCAGCAGGCTCAAGCCCCACGGCGACAGCCACCATGGCGGCAACACCTGAAAACGCAAGGTCTGGCTCGCCGACCAGATCCCGTCTGCAGTGCGCCCCTGCACTTCCAGCGTGTAACGGCCTGAAGGCAGACGCGAAAACAGGCGCTCGCCACTGGGCCCGACATCGATCCAGTCCGGGTCGTAGCCGCTCAGGCGGAAGCGGTAGCTGTTGGATTCGGAGTCGGCGAAGCTGAGCAGGCGGGCGACGATATGCAAGTCGCGATCGCCGTCCTGCATGACCAAAGGCGTGACATGACTCAGATCCAGCCCGCTCTCGCCGCGACGTAGACCCACACGTTCGATCACCAACGGCACCCGATGATCATTCGGCTTGAGTTCGGCAGGATCGAAGATCACCAGCCCATCCGGCGTCGCGCCGACGATCATGCCCTTTGACGATTGCACCAAAGAACGCGCAACGAATTGCGGATTGGGCAGGCCGTCATGAACCCCGAACACGCGCACGCCCCGCGTGGCCGGGTCAACGCGAATCAGGCCACGCATACTGGACATCCAGGCAACACCGTCGTGGTCGACCACCAGTCCCTGTGGCGCAAGCGCAGGGAAGTTCTGCTCGGGCCCCACTGTATCTAGATGTTGCAGGGTGCCGTTCTTCCACAAATAGCGATGGAGCTTCCCTAGCCCGGCAAACCAGGCGATCTGGTTGTCGCTGAAGCGAAAAGTGAAGATAGGTTCGTCGGGCGCGCCGGCAATGCGCTCGAAGCGCGCAACCGACGCGTTCCAGCGCTGCAGACCACGATTACTGGCCAGCCAGAGCGCTCCGTCCGGCCCAGCCTGCAGGTCGTAAACCACCAGATCTGCTGCAAGGCCGTGGGTCCCGCGCAATATGGTGCGCAGCAAGCGACCTTGTTCGTCCCGCTCTTGTAGCCCAAGCGCGGCATGGACCCAGATGTGACCATCGGCGGTCTGCTGCAGCGCTTCCAAGGAAGCGTCCAGTGTCGCGTCCTGTGCAGCCGCGTCCGAGCCGCTTGCTGCAGCCTTCCAGTGCTGCACCTGGCCAGTAGCGGGATCAAAGCGCACCAGCTCGGCAAACTGCCCGACCCAGACGTTACCCTTGCGATCCTCCAGCACGCTATTGGACCAGCTGGCAGCCCCCAGGGTGGGCAATACACGCTCGATTTTGCCGGTGGCAGGATCTACGCGTTCGAGCACGCCCGAGGTGCCCACCAACCACATCCGACCATCGCGCGATTTTGCAGTGCCCTGGATCGCCAGGTTGCCACCTTGGCCACCGTCGTCCATGTAGTTGAAAACAACCGCGAAACGATGCCAGTTCGAGGGGAGATGCCAGAGCCCGCCGTTGGGGCTGGCAAACCATACACCGCCCTCGCGATCCTGATATGCCGATTCCCAGTTGGGACGGATGCGCCCGTGCGCAGACAGACTGTACAGGGGGACATTGCGCACCTCCGCACCAGTCGTATGGCCTAGGCCGGCCAAGGTGTCCAGCCAATAGCTGCCGTCCTGGTCGCGCAACAACACGCCCAATACCGGATATTCTGCAGGTGCCTGCCAACGGTGCGGACTGAGATGACCACTTGGATCGCGCCGAAACAGCTTGTCGTCGCTGGTCCCGATCCAGATGCTGCCATCGGCATCGGCAGTTAGCCGGGTGATGATCTGTGCGGTGCCATCCGGAAATGCCTGCCGCTCGAAGTCATTACCCGTCCAATGCGCAGCACCATCGGCGGTACCGATCCAAAGTGTGCCGCGGGTATCGACATCGAGCCGATAGATCGCGTTGTCGGGCAAGCTGCGCGGATCGTCGGCACGATGTGCGAAATGCTCCAGCGAACCATCCGGCCGCAGCCGGTATAGCCCACTCATTTCAGTGCCGAACCATATGCTGCCGTCGTCGGTAGACTTGATGTTCCAGATCGCAGCGCCGCGAAGTTCCGGATAGCGCGCACCATCATAGAAAGTGAATTGATGGCGTGCGGGGTCCAGCATCGCAAGGCCTGCCATGCCGGTCCCGATCCAGACCCGGTTGCGCTTGTCGACGTGAACCGCCCAGATCTGGTTGTCGCGCAAACCGTCTTCGATGCGCCAGATACGGAAGTTTCGCCCGTCGTAACGCGCTAACCCATCGCTGCTGGCCAGCCACAAATATCCATTGGCATCCTCATCGAAGCCGTACACCACGTTGGATGGCAGCCCGTCGGCCACGGTCAGCTGCCGCGGCTGCGGCAGTACCGGCACGCCGGCCAGCGTAAGACTCGGCCAGCCTGACACGACGGCCAGGCAAAGCAGTAATAGAGCCCGCGTCATCAAGGCTTTCAGCGGCATGCGACGACTGGGGTGTTGTGGTGGTAGCAGCATGCGCTCGCGTGTCCTTTGCACGCATAGTGCGGACCTTGCCTGATGCTGGCAACACACAGAAGCGCGCCAACGGTGATCGTTACAGCAGGCAGGCATCGTACGGCCGTCTTTACGCGATGCGATGCCCGATGAGCACCGGCATCGTCAACGCATCGGGGCCGTGCACCCACGCTAGGTCGTGGCCTGCATGCCGGCGGCTGCGCGCGCAGCCGTCATCGCTTCCACCAGCAGATCGGCAGTGACCGGTTTGCGCAGGAATCCGTCGAAACCTGCGGCCTTGGCCTGGGTCTGCGCGGCGCTGTCAGCGCGTGCCGTGACTGCCAGCAGCGGGAAGCGATGGCCAAGCTGGCGCAGCTGCGATGCCAGGGCAAAGCCGTCCAGCCCGGGGAGATCCAGATCCAGCAGCGCGATGTCGAACCTGCCATCCACCGTTTCCGACAATGCAGCCAGCCCATGCGCGGCATGCACCACGCGGTGACCTCGATTGGTCAACAAGCCGCTGATCACCTCCGCCACGGTCGGGTCGTCTTCCACCAGCAGGATGCGCAGCGGCTCGCCTGCAGGCGCCTGCACCTGGCCGGTGGCGATACGTGTGCCGGAGCGGTCGATCGGCAAGGGCAGATCCACGGTGAACTGGGTGCCGACGCCAAGCCGGCTGCGCACGCGGATTCGGCCCTTCATCGCCACGGTGAGTTCCTGGCAGATCGCCAGCCCAAGCCCGCTGCCGCCGTAGCGCGAACTGGTGCGCGCACCCTCGCCTTGTTCGAAGCGCTGGAACAGTCGCTTCTGCTGTTCCGAGCCGATGCCAGGACCCGTATCGCGCACCTTGAAGCGCAGGGCATCGCCGTGCTGGCTGATGGTGAGCGACACCTCGCCGCGTTCGGCAAACTTGATCGCATTGCCCAGCAGGTTGATCAGGATCTGACGCACCCGCGTTGCATCGCCCACGACCACCACATGCGGGGGAAGCTGATTGCGGTACTCCAAGCGCAGGCCGCGCGCGTCAGCGATGGGATGCATGAAATGGGCCAGTTCCTGGGTGAGTTGCGCGGGATCGAAGGGCTGCTGTACCAACTCCAGCTTGCCGGCCTCGATGCGTGCCAGATCCAGTGCATCGTTGACCAAGCGCAGCAGATGCGTGCCGGCCTTGCGGATCGCATCGACATACCCGCGCTGCTTGGCATTCAGCGGCGTGGCCAGCAGCAACTCGCTCATGCCCAGCACGCCAGTCATGGGTGTACGCACTTCGTGGCCAAGCGTCGCCAGGAAATGCGATTTGGCGATCGATGCCTGCTCGGCCAGCTGTTGCCGCTGCTGTGTCAGCACCCACTCCTGCTGCCGCCGCACGCGCTTTCGCCAGGCCCAAATACTTAAGTACAGCAGCAGCATGCAGAGCGCTGCCGCGGCCAATTGCGCGGCCGTGCTCAACCACCACGGCGGCCGCACCTCCAGTTGCAACACCGGCGCAGCGACCCAATCGCCATCGCCGGCACGCGCCTGGACCTCGATGCGGCAGTCGCCAGGCGGCAATCGCGAGATCACGCGCTCGCCGCTGGCACCCTGCTCCACCCAGCGTTCGTCGTAGCCATTGACACGGTAGCGGTAATGCGCGGAGGCCGGATCGACAAACGACAACAGCCGTGCGCTGATGCGCAGATCGCGATCGCGCGCCTGCAGGATCACCGGCGCGTTGTGGGCAACCGTCTGCGGGCGCTCGGCATCGTTGCGCCGCACCTGCACCGATTCGATCACCAGACGGGCCAGCGGCGCAGGCGCAAATGGCCGCGACGGATCGAACAACACGATGCCGCTGGTCGTCAGCGCCAGCACCTGGCCGTTGTGACCAATCGCCGGCGGACGCATCGAAAACTCGCTATCTGGCAGGCCGTCGCGTGGACCGAACCGGCGGACCTGCGGCTGGCCGCGCTTGTAAGCGAACAGGCCCCGCGAGGTGGTGGCCCAGACCGTGTCGTCGCCGCCCAGCGCCAGGCCGCGTATCTCGGTAGGAGGCAGGCCGTGTTCGTGCCCGACCCGCTCCAGCAGGCGCGCCTGCCGCCCGTCCCAGCCGTAGCGCTCCAGCGCACCGGGAGGAAGCCGCTGCCGCGATCGCCTTCCATCAGGCGCAGCGCGGTTTCTCCCGGCGCCACCCGGAAAAATCCGTCGGCTGCACCAATCCAGTAGCCACCGTGCACATCGTGTACCACGGTCGCGGCACGCAGGGCATCGGCCCCGCTCCAGGGCGCGCGTTCCAGCGCACCAGCAGGCGTCACCCTGTACAAGCCATTGCTGGTCCCGACCCACACCGTACCGTCGGCATCCTTGCTGAGCTTGAAAACCGTCGTGCTCAGTCGGTCTGGCGCGATGCGCACGAAGCGCTCGCCGTCGCGCATCACCAACCCGCTGTCGGTGCCGATCCATAGCCGGCCGCGCGCATCGGTCAGCAGGCTCATGATGGTGTTGCTGGGCAGTCCATCCGCCGCATCCGGTGTGGCACGGAACGCCGTCACCCGACCATTTTCTTCGCGCCGGCACAGCCCGGCACTGCTGGTTCCTACCCAGATCGCATCTTGTGCCTGGGCCAGTGCCCAGGCCTGCCCATCGCATGCGCTGCCAACGTCGGGAAATGTCGTAAACGCCGAGCGCGCCGCATCCAGCATGCTCGGTGGCGAGCCGTTGATGCCAACCCATATCCGGTCGCGATCATCGACGAACAGCGTTTCCACTTCGTTGCCCGGAATCGAACTGGCGAAATGCGGATCGTGCTGCCATACCTGCAAACCGATGCCGTCATAGCGCGCAAGGCCATCGCTGGTCGCCGCCCAGACATAGCCTTGCCGATCCTGGGCCAAGGCCAGCACCATGCGCGAAGGCAGGCCTTCGGCACTACCGAAGCGGCGCATGCGCGGGGTCTCGATCTGATTCACCGCCGCCGCATCCAGCCCGCTCAGCAGCAAGAGCACGGCCAGCACCGACATCAGCACGTTCTTCATCGTCATCCGTGTCCCCATCGCCGCGTGTGCGCCCGGCGTTCCTTGTTGGGACTGCACTTTACCCGCTACGCCGCAGTTCTTGGTCCCAGGAACTGGCTCGCTCCCTGGCCGAGTTGCCGTTCTGCTGCCCGCTGCGACTGACCCGGCATGCGACCAAATGCTTGGCCGGCCAGTGCAGCAGGTATCTGCTGCGCATGGCACTGGTCGTGGCGAACGCACTGCCGGTTTGCTGTCTGCCATGGAACCAAGACAGCGCCAGCGCGAGGCTGCTGTCGCGTCCTCGCCTGGCTTGCACGTGGACCTACGCGTCGCCGGCCTCGCGTTCGCGCTGGCCATCATCGACATCGGCAAGCACCCGCGCCAAGGCCTGCGCCAGCAAATCGCCAGTGACCGGTTTGCGCAGAAAGCCATTGCAGCCGGCGGCCATCGCCTGCGGTTCGGCATCCGTGTCGGCACGTGCGGTCACGGCCACGATCGGGAAGCGCACACCGCGCGCGCGCAACTGCGCCACCAGCGCCGCACCATCGAGGCCGGGAAGATCCAGATCGCACAATCCCGCATCGAAACTGCGCGTGCTCACCTCTGCCAGCGCGGCAAGACCATGCAGCACATGCGTGACGTGATGCCCACGCGTCTGCAGCAGGCCCACGATCACCTGCGCCACGGTCGCATCGTCCTCGACCAGCAGCAGCTGCAACGGCGCTTGCTCACGCAGCGACGGAGCGCGCACTGCAGGCAGCGTGACCGCAGGCAAGGTGGACACCCAGTGCAACGGCAGCTCGACCACAAAACACGCGCCCTGCCCCAATTCACTGGTGACCGTCACCGCGCCGCCCATCGCCGCGGCAAGTTCGCGGCAGATCGCCAGCCCCAGCCCACTGCCGCCGTGCCGTGCCAGCGTGAGCGCGCCTTCGGCCTGTTCAAACCGCTGGAACAGCCGTCCGCGCTGCTCGGCGCTCATGCCCGGCCCGGTGTCGCGCACTTCCACGCGCAGACCCTGCCGGGTGTACTGCGGCAATGTGGTAAGGCGCAGGTGCACGCTACCGCGCTCGGTGAACTTGACCGCATTGAACAGCAGATTCAGCAGGATCTGCTGCACGCGACTGGCATCGCCATGCAATGCCGGCGGCAATGCCTCGTCGAGCTCGCACTGGAAGGCCAGCTGCTTCTGCTCGGCACTCGGGCGCACCAGTTCCACCACCTGGCCGACCAACTGGCGCAGATCGAAATCGCGGTAATCCAGCGGCAATTTGCCCGCTTCGATCCGGGCCAGATCCAGTGCATCGTTGACCAGACGCAGCAGGTGCTTGCCGGCCAGCTGGATCGCGCTTGCATAGCCTTGCTGACGGCCATCCAATGGGGTCTGCAGCAGCAACTCGCTCATGCCCAGCACACCGGTCATCGGCGTGCGCACCTCGTGACCCAACGTTGCCAGAAAGCGCGTCTTGGCCAGCGATGCCTGCTCGGCCAACTCGCGCTTGTGTTGCGCCAGCTGCCATTGCGCGCGCATGCGAATACGTCGCCGATATGCGGCGGCCAGCAAGGCGCTCAACAGCAATCCGGAAAACCCAATCGCCGCAATCCCGATCTCGCTACGCCACCAGGGCGGCCTGACCGAAAACTGCAGCGAACGTACCTGCGAGCGATTGCCCAGCGGGTCGATGCCCTGCAGCGCAAGCGCGTAGTTGCCGGCAGGCAGGCTGGCGAATTCGCGGATGCCGGTGTTGCCTATGGTCTGCCAGTCCGTATCGAAGCCTTTCAGGAAGCTGCGATACCGATTGGACAGCGGGTCGCTGTAAGACAGCAGGCGGCTGACGATCTGCAGCTGGCGGTCCTCCGGGCCCAGCTGGAACGGGCGGTCCATCGGCAAGGCGATGCGTGCGCCATTGCGCAGCACGCTGACGTGTTCCAGCTGCAGTGCCGGTACGAACGGGGCAACGTCCGGCATTGCGGTATCCAGCAGCACGGTAGAGCCATCGCTGGTTGCCCCGATCAAGGTGTCGCCCGAGGTCAACAGGCAATGCTGGATGAACTCCTGACTGGTGAGGCCATCGCGCGTGCCGATATTGCGGACCCGCGCCGGATGCACCGAGGGATCGATCCGCCAAAGCCCGCGCAGACTGGAAATCCAGACACGCCCACGCGGGTCGATCTGCATGGCAGAGGCATCGAACCCGCTCAGTCCATCCGCTTCGCCTACCTGACGCACGCGCTTCCAGCCGGCTGCGCGCTTTTGCCACTGCTCTGCACCGGAGGCGCGATATACCCAAAGTGTGTCCGCAGACTGGCTGGCGAATGCCTGGATCGGCGTCCCCTCAAGCCCTGCCACCGGCACGAAGCGGCCTGTCGCGTCGTCCCATGCGAACATGCCGCCCTCGCCGGCCACCCAGACGCGTCCGTCGGGGCCCTGGTCCAGTTGCTGGATGTCGATCGCGCGTAGGCCATGCAGGTCTTGTTGGGTCATCCGCTGCAAGACCTTGCCGGTGCGTAGATCGCGCTGCTGCACCATGTCGATGAAGGCCATCCAGACGGTGTCGCCATGCTCCATGATCCATTCCGGCGCCGACAACGCCGATGACGGCTCGGGCCCATCGGACGGCCAGTGCACGAAGTCACCGGTACGCAGGTCCATCCGCGAAAGGCCAAAGGTCAAATTCCCCAGCCACACCCGTTGCAGGCGATCTTCCAATGCCGACACCAACTCCATCCCTTTGAGCTGCGGCGACTGCAGGCCTGTCTGGAACGAATCGCCGGTGCTCGGATCCACGCGCAACAGACGCCCCTGCGCATCGACCTGCCATAAGCCCCCTGAGCGCTTGGCAGGCGCCAGGTTGCAATAGATCGCATCGCCCATCGGCACCGCGGGCTTGAGCACGGCACTGCGTTTCCAGTCGGCTGGCAGATACCCAAGCCCGGTGCCATGCATGGGCACCCACAGGCCGCCATCGGCCGCCCCCATCAAGCCGATCACGTTACGACGCGACAGCGGCCCCTCCCCGCTCAGGGCGGGCACCGGTGGACGCTCTCCGCGCGTGCGCCAAAGACCACGTCCGCTGCCCAGCCAGAATTCGCCATCCGGCGTCGCGACTGCGCCCCAGAACTCATTACCGTTGCCGAACATCGTTGACCAGGCAAGCGGCTGCCAGCGACCGTCGGCGCGCAGCACGTGCAATCCCGACTCGCTTCCCAGCCACAAACGGTCCCCGGCCCACTGCAAACCGAAGATGGCCGCTTCCCGGTTTGGCTCGTCCGCGACGTATTGGCGGTGCAGTTGCGTGCCGTCGTAATAGGCCAGGCCATTGCTGGTGCCGATCCACAGGCGGTGCTGGTTGTCCACCGCCAGGTTCATGACCATGGCGTGATCCAGCGCGCCTTCGATCCCGCCCAGGTTCACCGACGACATCCCTCCGTCGGCACCGATGCGCACCAGCGCACCGGTGGTGGTGCCGGCCCAGATGCCGCCATCGAATGCGGCGATGCTGAAGATCTCGCCGTCCTTCAGCAATGGATAGTCTGCAGCGCGATAGTGAACAAAGCGCCTGCGGCCGGCATCCAGCACGCTCAGCGTCTTGCCGCAGCCCACCCAGACCCGGTCCAGCGCATCGATATGCAATGCCTGCACCGCGTTGCAGGGCAACGACCCGGGGTCGGCCGGATCGTGCCGCCAGGTCCTGAAGCCCGCGCCGTCGTACCGCACCAGACCGTCGAGCGTTCCAAGCCATAGATAGCCGGCGCGATCCTGGCTGATGGCAACCACCATCGTCGAAGGCAATCCTTCGCTGGGTCCCACGATCCGAAAGCGTGGCACTTCCGGAATCTTTGCCGCGCACGGCCAGATCGCCAACAGCACGGCCAGCACCACGATGAGTACACGCATGGGGGAATCCTTTCCTCGTCCAGCCGGCATGCTCGCAACGGATCGTTGCGAGCGCAAGCCGAGCGCGCGTTGCCGGGATATGTCTAGAATCCGCCCATGACAATCCTCGCCCGCCTATTGGTGTCCTCTGCCCTGGTTGCAACCAGCCTCGCCGCCACCGCTGCGCCTGTGCGGTATGCGCTGGATCCGGTGCATACCCGGGTGTTGTTCGCGGTGGAACATGCCGGCTTTTCCAAGGCATTGGGCACCGTTTCCGGAAGTAGCGGCACCTTGGTCTTCGACCCGGACGACTGGGCCGCCGCCCGGCTGGATGTCACCGTGCCGCTGCACCGCGCAGACCTGGGCGATGCCAAGTGGAACCAGGCCACCCTGGCACGCAACCTACTCGACGCCGAGCGCTTTCCCGACGCGCATTTCGTCTCCACGCACGTCGAGGCCAGCGGCGAAAACCACGCCAAGGTCAGCGGTAACCTGACCCTGCACGGGGTCACCCGCCCGGTTACCCTGGACGTCACCCTCAACGCGCTCAAGCGCCATCCGCTCCCGCCGTTCCGCCGTACGGCCGGTTTCTCCGCCACCGCCACGCTGAGCCGTTCCGAGTTCGGGATTGATGCCTGGAAATCGATGATCGGCGACAGCGTGGAGTTGCGCATCGAAGCCGAAGCCGTGCGCGAAGGGCGCGCCGACGACGAGACCCACGAGCCGCAAGCCGCACCCACGCCTGCGGACGCCGCCGCCACCCAGGAATCGGGCACATGAGCATGAAGAACCTCGAGCGCTGGGGCGGTGTGAGCCAGACCCTGCACTGGTTGATCGCACTGCTGATCCTGGTGCTGGGCATCGTCGGCCTGACCATGGGCGAGCTGCCCAAGACCCCGAAATACTTCTGGGTGTACACGGCGCACAAATCGGTGGGGCTGACTGTCCTGGCCTTGGTGATCGTGCGGCTTGGGTGGCGCATTTACGCCGGCGCACCGCCGCCGGTGGCCGGTACGCCGCGCTGGCAGGAGCGCATCGCCGGGTTCACCCACTGGCTGCTGTACGCCATGATCTTCGCCATGCCGCTGTCGGGCTGGTTGTACGACTCCACCAGCGGCCTGCGGCCGTTTCGCTGGTTCGGCCTGTTCAATGTGCCCAAGCTCAGCCCCCCGGACGAACAATTGCGCGCCATTGCGCACTTCGTCCACGAATGGGGTTTCTGGTTGCTGATTGCCGTGGTATTGGCGCATGCCGGCGCTGCGTTTTACCACCACCTGTTCCAGCGCGACGCCACCCTGGCGCGGATGTTGCCGCGTGGCTGGCTGGCTCCCAAACCATAAGGATTTCCCATGTCGTCCAAGTTGTTTGTCTCTCCGATGCTGGTCGCGGCCTCGCTGGTGGCCTCGCTGGTGGCCACGTTCGCCGCCGCGCCGGTGCTGGCCGCCGATTACGTGCAGGCGCCCGGCTCCAGCCTGGTATTTGCCAGCAAGTACGACGGTGAAGTGTTCACCGGCAAGTTCCCCGGCTTCGACACCACGCTGAGTTTCGATCCGGCCAATCTTGCCGGGGCCAAGCTCGATGTGCGTATCCCGCTGGCCAGCGCGGTCAGCGGCAACAACGATCGCGATTCCACCCTGCAGGGTCCGGATTTCTTCAATGTCGCCAAGTTCGCCACTGCGCGCTACCGCGCCGACAAGTTCCGCGCCCTGGGCGGCAACCAGTACGCTGCCGACGGCACCTTGGAACTGCGCGGTGTCAGCAAGCCGGTGATGCTGACCTTTACCTGGACGCCCGGCGCGCAGCCGGTGCTGTCCGGCAAGGCCGTCGTCAAGCGGCTGGACTTTGGCGTGGGCGGCGGCGACTGGGCCGACACCAAGACCATTCCCAACGAAACCGCGATCAGCACCAAGGTCGTGTTGAAGGCGAAGTAACGCCACAGGCTGAAACCGGACGCAGCCACTGAGCGGCGGACTACTCGTCGGGTCCGCCGCTTTTTTGTGCCCACATGGCGTGGAACAGCGAGCCGGTGCTCACCGGCTGCAATAGATTGCGGAGCCGGCGCGTTGTCGTGCCGCTCCTACCGCTTGGCGACGTCGTCGTCCAGCCATGCGCGCAAGCGCACGCGATCGAACGGCCAATCCAGCTCGCGTCCACGCGCATCGCGCAGCACCGGCACGCGCGCGCCGTAAACGACCTCAAGCGCCGCGTCGTCGTCGATGAACACGCTGTCGAAATCGCCTGCACGCGCCTGCGCCAGCACTTCCACGGCCTGGTCGCACAGGTGGCAATCGTCGCGCTGGTACAGGGTCAGGGGCATCGGCCGGGCTCTCATGCTGCGCTGCAGCCGTGCCGCAAGCGCCGAACGACTAGAATAGCCGCCTTTACGCTCACCTCTCCGGCACGCATGGCTGTCAGCACGTTCGACCTGTTCAAGATCGGTATCGGCCCGAGTTCCTCCCACACCGTGGGGCCGATGCGCGCCGCCGAGCGCTTCGTGCATCGCTGGCTGCTCGATGCCGGGCGCCTGCAGGACGTGGTGCGCATCCGAGCCGAAGTCTTCGGCTCGCTCGCCCTGACCGGCCGCGGCCATGGCACCGACAAGGCGGTGCTGCTCGGGCTGGAGGGCCACCGCCCCAACCTGATCGACCCGGACATCATCCCCGCCACGCTGGAGCGCATTCGTACCAGCAAGCGCATCACCTTGATGGGCCAGCACGCCATCGTCTTCGACGAAAAGCGCGACCTTCCGATGAACAAGCGGCAGAAGCTGCCGTACCACACCAACGGCATGCGCTTTACCGCCTACGATGCCGATGAAGCCGTCATCGCCACACGCGATTACTATTCGGTCGGCGGCGGCTTCGTGGTCAATCAGGACGACGCCGCAGACGACCGCATCGTGGCCGACGAAACGCCGCTGCCCTACCCGTTCCTCAGCGGCGACGAACTGCTGGCGCAGTGCGCGCGCAGCGGCCTGAGCATTGCCGCGCTGATGTTCGAGAACGAAAAGAGCTGGCGCAGCGAAGAGGAGATCCGTACGGGCCTGCGCGAACTGTGGAATGCAATGCAGTCCTGCGTGACGCGCGGCATCCGCGAAGAAGGCACGCTACCGGGCGGCCTGAATGTCTCCCGCCGCGCACCAGCGCTGTACCGCGAACTGTCCTCCAAGCCGGAAGCGGCGATGCGCGACCCGTTGACCACGCTGGATTGGGTCAACCTGTACGCACTGGCCGTCAACGAAGAAAACGCCGCCGGCGGCCGCGTGGTCACCGCGCCGACCAACGGCGCGGCCGGCATCATTCCGGCGGTGCTGCATTATTTCGACCGCTTCTGCGCAGGCGCATCCGAACAACGCATCTTCGATTTCCTGCTCACCGCAGCGGCTATCGGCATTCTCTACAAGGAAAACGCCTCGATTTCCGGTGCCGAAGTCGGCTGCCAGGGCGAAGTGGGCGTGGCCTGCTCAATGGCCGCCGGCGGCCTGGTTGCCGCACTCGGCGGCAACCCCGGGCAGATCGAAAACGCCGCGGAAATCGGCATGGAACACAACCTGGGCCTGACCTGCGACCCGATCGGCGGGCTGGTGCAGATTCCGTGCATCGAACGCAACGCCATGGGCGCGGTGAAGGCCATCAACGCCAGCCGCATGGCCATGCGTGGCGACGGCAAGCACAAGGTCTCGCTGGACAAGGTCATCAAGACCATGCGCGACACCGGCCGCGACATGCAGGACAAGTACAAGGAAACCAGCCGCGGCGGGCTGGCGGTGAACGTCATCGAATGCTGAGCCAATCGTAGGCGGAGTGCTGCTCAACCCAGCGCGCGCAGCGACGAAAAAACCCGCTCCACGGATGCATGCCCTTGCATTGCCGTTCTCGTGCACGCAGGAAGAAGATGCGCGAAATGCAGATGAGGGGACGCACCAGCCGCGGGGACGCGCTGCCCTTCTCCCCGCACGGGGGAGAAGGTGCGCGAAGCGTGGATGAGGGCAATAGAGGTCGGCGCACGCATCGGAGCCGGGTCGCCAGCCATCGTCAGCAACGCGCCTGCAGCGCCCGACAACCGTCACCCGGCTGTACGTTCCCACCACATTCGCCGCTGTACCGTCAGGGCCTGGATTTGGATGGAGATCACGATGCGAAAGCGTGTTTGCACCCTCATGCTCGCCCTGGCCAGTAGTCCGCTCCTGGCGCAGGAAGCCAGTTATGGCCCGCGGCTGGAAGGCTTCGACTACCCACATCCAGTCAAGACTTATACATTCACCTCGCAACGGCAGCCGCTGGAAATGGCCTATCTGGATGTTGCGCCAACCGGCACGCCCAATGGCCACACTGCGGTGCTGTTGCATGGCAAGAACTTCTGCGCCGCCACCTGGGAAGACAGCATCGCCGCGCTAAGCAAGGCCGGCTACCGCGTCATCGCGCCAGACCAGATCGGTTTCTGCAAGTCCAGCAAGCCGGCCGCCTATCAGTTTTCGTTCGCGCAACTGGCAGACAATACGCATGCGTTATTGAAGACGCTCGGCATCGAACGTGCGGTGGTGGTCGGCCATTCGATGGGCGGCATGCTGGCCATTCGCTATGCGCTGATGTACCCGCAAGCCACCGAGCATCTGGCGCTGGTGGACCCCATCGGGCTGGAAGACTGGAAGGCCGAAGGCGTCCCCTGGCGCAGCGTGGATGCGTGGTACGACAACGAGCTGAAGACCAGCTTCGAACGGATCAAGAAGTACCAGATGGATGTGTACTACGCCGGTCAATGGAAGCCGGCATTCGAACGCTGGGCGCGCATGCAGGCCGGTATGTCGCTGGGCAAGGGCAAGCAGGCCGTGGCGTGGAATCAGGCGCTGACCTACGACATGGTCTTCAACCAACCGGTGGTCTACGAGCTGCCCAGACTTGCGGTGCCGACCACGCTGTTCATCGGCCTCAAGGACCGCACCGCCATCGGCAAGGACACCGCACCGCCCGAGGTCAAGGCACGTGTGGGCGATTACACCAAGCTGGGCAAGCGCGCGGCAGCCGCGATTCCGAATGCGAAACTGATCGAGTTCGCCGATCTGGGCCATTCGCCACAGGTGCAGGACCCGGCCCGCTTCAATGCTGCGCTGTTGAAGGCGATCGCGCAGTAATGCTGTGGGTCTATGCGAGGGCAACGGTCGGTCGCCCTCGCATCTTCACCGCGGCCGGTCGAAACCGGCTGCAGCCAGCACCGATGGGCAGATCGCGCCGGCACGGCAGTTGGCGTGCCGGCAGTTGTAAACACGCACGCGCCAACTTTCATCCATCACGCATCCATCTCCGGCATCCGATCATCTTGCGACCACGCCCAGATCGAACGAGCGGTCGCCTGTAACCCGCACATTCGAGGCTCCAGGGGTGTCGGCACGCGCAGCATCGATCGCGCGCGCACCGCAGCGCCGCAAGGCGCACGGCAACGCACCGGCGTCAGCTCGGTCGCGCCATCAGCCGGCCACGATCCGCAACACGTCATCCAGCAACGCCGCTGCAGTCACCTCGGCGCCCGCGCCCGGGCCCTGGATCAGCAGCGGCTGCGCGCGATAGCGGTCACTGCTGATCGCCACGCGGTTGTCGGTCCCGGCACCGCCGGCCAGGGGGTGGTCCAGCGCCAGCTCACGCAATCCCACGCTTGCACCATGCGCGTCCACACGGCCGACAAAGCGCAGGCAACGCCCTGCCGCACGCGCTTGTTGCCAACGCGCGCCCACCACCGCATCCAGCGCGCCCAACTGCGCATCCAGTTCAGCAAGCGGCGCCTTGGCAATGACGGCAGGCACCAGCGATTCCACATGCACCTGCTCGGCTTCCAGTTGCCACCCCGCGGCACGCGCCAGGATCAGCAGCTTGCGCCGCACATCCTCGCCAGAGAGATCGATGCGTGGATCCGGCTCGGTATAACCAGCCGCCATTGCTTCGCGCACACAGGCGGAAAACGCGCCACTGCCGTCGTAGCGATGAAACAGCCACGCCAACGATCCGGACAACACGCCTTCGATCGAATGAATGCGATCCCCGCCGGCGACCAAGGCGCGCACGCTGCTCAACACCGGTAGCCCGGCGCCCACAGTGGCGCTGTCTCCGTAATACGCGCCGCTGGCATGGCGGGCCGCATGCAGCGCCTGCGCACGCGACAACGCGGTGCCCTGGCCCAGTTTGTTGGCGGTGACCACATGCACACCGCGCTGCAACCATTCGACATGCCAATCGGCCACGACATCGCTGGCAGTCGCATCCACCAGTACATCGCCGGCACGCAGTGCGGTGGTTTCTGCCCAGGGCTGCAAGAGCGTTTGCCCGCGCGGCGCCGCATTGGCGTGCTGCAGGGCCTGCTCGGCGCTGACGCCACAATCCTGCGCAATACGCGAATTGGCCAGCCAATCGAAGCGCGGCAAGCGCAGTTGGCGCTGCTGCAGCGCGGTGTAGCGCGTCACGAACGCGCGCCCCACGGTGCCGGTCCCCAGCAAGGCCAGGCGCGGTGTGGGCGTCACTGCAGCGACCGGAGCGCGGCGCGAAACGGGCAGGACATTGCTCACGCGTCGACCTGTTTGCGGCTGGCGGTGGTCAGGGTCGCTTCGGCACGGGCCAGGCCGGCGCGCAGATCGATCAGCAGATCGTCGGCCGATTCGATCCCGATCGACAAGCGCAGCAAGCCATCGGAAATACCGGCTGCCGCACGCGCTTCGGCGGTCATTGCCGCGTGCGTCATCGAGGCCGGATGCGCGATCAGGCTTTCCACTCCGCCCAACGATTCGGCCAGGGTGAAGTAACGCAAGCCATCGACGAACGCACGCACGGCCGCTTCGCCGCCTTCCAGCTCGAAACTCATCATCGCCCCGAAGCCCTTCTGCTGACGCGCGGCCAGTGCATGGCCCGGATGCGAGGCCAGCCCCGGAAAATACACCCGATTCACCGCCGCATGGCCGTCCAGCAACGCAGCGATCGCATCGGCGTTTTCCTGATGCACGCGCAGCCGGGCATCCAGCGTGCGCAGACCGCGCAAGGTAAGGAAGGCATCGAACGGCGAGCCGGTCAGGCCCAACGCATTGGCCCACCACACCAGTTGCTGATGCAGTTGGGCATCGCGTGCCACCACCGCACCGCCCACCACATCGCTATGGCCGTTGATGTACTTGGTGGTGGAGTGCAGGACCAGATCGGCACCGAAATCCAGCGGCTTCTGCAGCGCCGGCGACAGGAAGGTGTTGTCCACCACCGTCAATGCGCCGACCTTCCTTGCAGCTTCGATGACAAAGCGCAGATCGGTGATGCGCAGCAGCGGGTTGGACGGGGTTTCGATCAGCACCAGCTTGGGCGACTGCGCCAATGCGTCGGCCAGCGAACGCGGATCGGTCAGATCCGCGGTGATCAGCGCGAAGTGGCCTTTCTTGGCCAACGCATTGAACAGGCGCCAGCTGCCGCCGTACGCATCATGCGGCACCACCAGCGTATCGCCGGGTTGCAGCACCGCGTTGAGCACCAGATTGATCGCGCCCATGCCGGTGGAGGTGATCACGCCGCCCGCGCCGCCTTCCAGTTCGGCCAGCGCTTCGCCTAACAGGTCGCGGGTCGGATTGCCGCTGCGGGTGTAGTCGTACTGGCGCTTGTTGCCAAAACCATCGAACGAGAAATTCGACGACAGCACGATCGGCGGGGTCACTGCCCCGTAGGCGGTGTCGCGATCGATACCGGCACGCACGGCGGCGGTGGCAGCAGTACAGGGGGCGTCGGTGGGGTCACGAAAGCTCATGCGGTTTCTCCGGTGCTGCGAAGGGCGGTAGTGAGGATTGCGTCGATGCGATCGATTTCTTTCAGGAAGGCGTCGTGCCCATACGGCGAGCGCAACACGCGCAGGCTGCCGCGCGGGCCGAGGCCTTCGACCAGGCTGACCATGTCGGCCAGCGGTACCAGGCGGTCGCCCTCCACCGCCACCACCACGGTGGGCACGCGCACTTGCGCGGGGTCGATGCGATGCAGGTCGATCGATTCGGACAGGCGCAGATACGCGTTCACCGGCGTGCGCGCTACGTACTGCGCACCGGCGGCGTCCAGATAGTCCTCGGCGGCCACACGCACGCGGCCGTTGATGACCTCCGGCGGCGCATCGAAGCGCTCGCTGAATTCTTCCGGCGTGCGGTAGCTGAGCATGGCGAACTGACGCGCCAGCGCCAGGCCATGCTGCTCCGCGCACTGCAGCTGGCCCAGCGCCACCGCGCGGCGCTGCAGGGCACGCCAGGCCGCCGCATACGGATGCGCGCGGTGCGCGCCGCTCACCGCGACCAGGGTGCCGACACGGGCCGCATGGCGAATTGCAAATTGCAATCCCACCAGCGCACCGTAGGAATAGCCGACAAAGCCATGCAAGCGTCCGATGCCCAGCGCGTCCAGCAAGGCGGCAATCGCATCGGCCTGATCGGCGGTATCGATCGGCGCGTCCAGGTTGCCATCGGCACCGAGAAAGTCGAATGCCAGCAGGCGACGCGCGGCAGGATCCAGTGCGCGGCCATCGCCGACCAGCCCATCCACCCAGCCCTTTTCGGGGAACAGGTCGCTGGCGGCCAGATGGCGGTGCGCGGAAATGCCGCCGGCCACGAAAACCACCGGCGCATTGGCCGCGCCGATCAGTTCATAGCGCAGCCGCAGCTCGCGCATGCCGGCATGGCGCATCGGCAGGGCGATGACGCGTTCGCCGCGCACGGCAGTGATGCCGTCGTCGCTGCTGGCGGGGGTGTCAACGAAATCGTTGGTAGACGGCGATGCTGTGTTCACGAGGCTCATGGCGGTATCCAGGTGGATCGGCCATCGAGCTTCGCGGAGCTCGCGTTCGACGTGCGCAAGGCACGATTCGAACCATCTTTCGGCGGACGCGGAGGTCCCCGCAGGATTTGGCACCAAACGCGGACGCTTGCGCGCTCCGCTGGCTGCCCCGGCATCAAAGGGCCTGTCCCTCCGCCGGTCTCGATGGTGAGGCTAAGATGCCACCGGAATTTTGCGATGTCAATCTCTTCATGCGGATGGAAAGATATATTTTCATCCGATACCACTCCGGTCGATGTTGGGCCGCATACTTGCGCCCCCTTGCTCGAGTCGATGGCGTGCCCTACCACGTGTCTCGTACTGCCCTGCCCGCCCTGATCGCGGCATGCGTCCTGCTGCCGGCCTGGGCACCTGCGGCACCCGCACAACAGCCTTGGCATTGGCCCGGCGCTGCAAACCACTCGCCCCAGGCACCTGACACACCACCCGCGACGGCAGCCACAGGCACTGGCGCCTCGCTGCAACTGGAATGGCAGGCACCGGTGTATCTGGCCTGGGTCACCAATCCACTGGCCGGGCCTGCGCAACTACGCCTGAGCGCACCGCCCAGCGAGGATTACCGCGCCGTGCCGCAATTACCGCTGACGCTCGAGTTGGCCGCACACGAGCGCCGCCTCGTGACCCGGCTGTATCCAGCCAGCAATCAGCGCACCCTGGGCGGTTTCGGCCTCACGCTCGAGGTGGTGCCGGGCGATCCGAGGGCCGCCCCGCAGCCGGTGCGCTATCAATTGCCATTCCACAACGTGCCGGTGCAGGTGGCGCAGGGCTTTGGCGGGCAGTTCAGCCACGCCGATCCGCCCAACTGGTATGCGGTGGACTTCGCCATGCCGCAGGGCACGCCGGTGCTGGCAGCGCGCGAGGGCGTGGTCATGGAAGTGCAGCGCGATGTCCTCGACAGCACCCCAAGCGACCCCGCCGCTGGCGGCGGCAACCTGGTGCGCGTCCTGCATGCCGACGGCAGCATGGCCCTGTACGCCCACTTGGCGCCCGACGGCGTGGCGGTGCGACCTGGCCAGGCGGTGCGCACCGGCGAACGGCTTGGCGCCTCAGGCAATACCGGCTTCAGCACCGCGCCGCATCTGCATTTTGCAATCCAGCGCAATGCCGACATGCAGTTGCTCTCGTTGCCGTTCCGCATGCTCGGCCCGCAGGGCGAGCTGCGGTTTCCCTCGCCGGCGCCCTGACCGCCACAGGCTTGACCGACGTCCGCCGCCCAAATCGCCGAGCCCAACCCCTGCCGCAAAAGCGTGCCGCAGCGAAGCCGCTATAATCGTCGGCTTCCTCAGTTTCCGCAGGCGTCCGACCGGGCGCGCGCCCCGCCCATGTCCGAAGTCTCCAACGAAGCCGCGCGCCGGCGCACCTTCGCCATCATTTCCCATCCAGATGCCGGCAAGACCACGCTGACCGAAAAGCTGTTGCTGTTCGGCGGCGCGATCCAGATGGCCGGCTCGGTGAAGGGCCGCAAGGCCGCACGCCATGCCACCTCGGACTGGATGGCGCTGGAAAAAGAGCGCGGCATCTCGGTGACCTCCTCGGTGATGCAGTTCCCGTACGAGGGCAAGATCGTCAACCTGCTCGACACGCCCGGCCACGCCGACTTCGGCGAGGATACCTACCGCGTGCTCACCGCGGTGGACTCGGCGCTGATGGTCATCGACGTGGCCAAGGGCGTGGAAGAACGCACCATCAAGCTCATGGAAGTCTGTCGCCTGCGCGACACGCCCATCATGACCTTCATCAACAAGCTCGATCGCGAGGGCAAGAACCCGATCGATCTGCTGGATGAAGTGGAAACCGTGCTCGGCATCCAGTGCGCGCCGGTCACCTGGCCGATCGGCATGGGCCAGCGCCTCAAGGGCGTGGTGCACCTGATCTCCGGCGAAGTGCATCTGTACGAACAGGGGCGCAATTTCACCCGTCAGGATTCCACCATCTTCCCCTCGCTGGAGGCGCCCGGCCTGGTCGAAAAGATCGGCGAACAGATGCTGGACGAGCTGCGCGAGGAGCTGGAACTGGTGCAAGGTGCCAGCAACCCGTTCGATCTTGACGCGTACCGCGCCGGCCAGCAGACCCCGGTGTTCTTCGGTTCGGGCGTCAACAATTTCGGCGTGCAACCGTTGCTGGATTTCTTCGTCGAACACGCACCGCCGCCGCAGGCGCGCGAGACCACCGGCCGCCGCGTGGAGCCGACCGAAGCCAAGCTGAGCGGCTTCGTGTTCAAGATTCAGGCCAACATGGATCCGCAGCATCGCGACCGCGTGGCCTTCATGCGCGTGTGCTCTGGCAAGTTCACTGCCGGCATGAAGACGCTGCATGTGCGCAGCGGCAAGGACGTCAAATTGGCCAATGCACTGACCTTCATGGCGTCCGATCGCGAGATCGCCGCAGAAGCGTGGCCGGGCGATGTCATCGGCATCCATAACCACGGCACCATTTCCATCGGCGACACCTTCACTGAAGGCGAATCGCTGTCGTTCACCGGCATTCCCAACTTCGCGCCGGAACTGTTCCGCCGCGCGCGCCTGCGCGATCCGCTCAAGCTCAAGCAATTGCAGAAGGGCCTGGCGCAGCTGTCCGAAGAGGGCGCCACGCAATTCTTCCGCCCGTTGATGAGCAACGACCTGATCCTGGGCGCGGTCGGTGTACTGCAGTTCGACGTGGTCGCGTACCGGCTCAAGGACGAATACGGCGTGGATGCGATCTTCGAGCCGGTGAGCGTCACCACTGCACGCTGGGTGCACTGCGACAATCCCAAGAAGCTGGAAGAATTTCGCGAAAAAAATGCCGGCAACCTGGGCATCGACGCGGCCGGCCAGCTGGTGTACCTGGCACCGACTCGCGTGAATCTGCAGCTGGCACAGGAACGCGCGCCGGATGTGCGCTTTTCGGCCACCCGCGAACATGCGCATGTCAAGGCGATCGATTGACCTGCACATGACCTGCGGCAAGCGTGCGGTACCGCTGGCGATGCGAATTGCTCGCAATTGCGGTACCTTTTTGGCATGAACGCAGACGCCTCCCCCTCGACCGACCTGCGCGACGAAATCGCCAGTGCCGTCACGCACGGGCTGGGTGCGGTTGCCGCACTGGCCGGTGGTTCGGTGCTGATCACGCTGGCCGCCATCTATGGCGATGGCTGGCAACTGGCCACTGCCATCGTGTTCAGTGCCACGCTGGTATTGCTCTACGTTGCTTCCACGCTGTTCCATGCCATTCCGCATCCGGGCGCCAAGGCGCGCCTGCAGGTGCTCGATCATTGCGCGATCTATCTGCTGATCGCCGGCACCTACACACCGTTTACGTTGATCAATCTGCGCGGCCCCTGGGGCTGGGGATTGTTCGCCGCCATCTGGACGATCGCCGCCGCCGGGGTGATCTTCAAACTGTTTTTTACCGGTCGCTTTCGATTGCTCTCGACGGTGCTGTATCTGGCGATGGGCTGGCTGATCATCGTGGCCATCGAGCCGCTGCTGCGCTCTGTCGACACCTGGTCGCTGTGCTGGCTGCTGGCTGGCGGGCTCTTCTACACCTTGGGCACGTATTTCTATCAGCGCGACACCCAGCGTTACTTCCATGCCATCTGGCATCTGTTCGTGCTCGCCGGTAGCGCTTGCCACTTCGTTGCGGTGACCGCGCAGGTGATGTGATCTGTGACCGACAGCGCGTTCGCGCGCCGTGCACGAGCCATCGCCAACCATTGTGCACGTGAACAACGTGCCCTCCTCTCCCGCTCATTCGCCCGCCCGCGTCTCGCGCCGTCGCCGCTGGTGGATCGGGCTCGGCATCGTTGCTGTCCTCATAACGATCTTCGTCCTGCTGTTCGACTGGAACTGGTTACGCGGGCCGGTCGAACGCGCGGTCAGCGCGAAGACCGGGCGCGAATTTCATCTGGGCCATCTGGATGTCGATCTGGGCCGTATCACCACGGTGCGCGGCGAGCGATTGAGCTTGGGCAATGCGCCTTGGTCCAAGCGCGGCGCGATGGCAGAAATGAACGCGGCCGAGATCGATGTCGAATTCTGGCCATTGCTGCGCGGCAGTCTGCGGCTGCCGGAGATCCGGCTGGAGCACCCCACCCTATTGCTGGAAGCCGGCAACGACAGCCATCCGGGTAACTGGGTCTTCGACCAGAGCGATGGCGACGGCAGCATGCCGCGCCTGGGCCGCCTGTTGGTGCACAACGGGCGGCTGCAATATATCGACGATGCCAGCCGCTCGGACGTGGATGTGGCGATCAATAGCCTGGCGCCGCCCAGCAGCGACCAGCGCGCTGCGCCGATCGGCATCGATGGCAAGGGTCGCTGGAAAGGCTACCCGTTCTCGCTCAAGGGCAATACCGCCTCGCCACTGGAATTGAGCCAGACCGAACACCCCTTCCGCATCGATCTGCGCGGCAGCGCCGGCGCCACGCGGACGCATGTGCGCGGCACCTTGACCAATCCGTTTCAGTTCCGGGTGTTCGACCTGCAGATGGCGCTCAGCGGGCAGGATATGGAAGACCTGTACCCGCTGATCGGCGTCGCGATGCCCTCCACGCCGCCTTACAAGCTGGACGGCCGCCTGCGCCGCGACGGCGATGTCTGGCACTATGAAAAGTTCACCGGCACTGCCGGTGACAGCGATCTTTCCGGCACTGCAGAGATCGACCTGCGCAACAAGCGCCCGTTCCTGCGCGCAGACCTGGCGTCCAAGCGGCTGGATTTCGACGATCTGGCCGGGTTCGTCGGCGCGCCCCCCAAGACCGGAACCAACGAATCGGCAAACGCCGAGCAGAAAAGGCAGGCCGCGCAGCTTGCCGTCAGCCCACGCGTTCTGCCGGCAACGCCTTACGACTTGTCCAAGTTACGTGCGATGGATGCCCAGGTTCGTTGGCGTGCGCAGCGCATCAACGCGCCGTCCTGGCCACTGGACGACATGGATGCCGCGCTGACTCTGAAAGACGGCTTGCTGCGGTTGGATCCATTGAACTTCGGCGTTGCCGGCGGCGACATCCGCTCCACCATCGGCATGGATGCGCGCAATGCAGTCATCACCACCCAACTGAAGGCCAGCATTCGCGGCATTCGTCTGGATCAGCTGTTTCCCGATGCCGCGCTCGCCAAGCAGGCCTCGGGTGCGATCGGCGGCGAGCTGGATCTGCGTGGCCGCGGCAACTCCATCGCCGCGATGCTCGGCAGCGCCGATGGCAGCATCGGCGTCGGCATGGGCCGCGGCCATGTCGGCAACCTGATCATGGAGCTGGCTGGCCTGGACATCGCAGAATCGCTGAAATACCTGCTCACCAAGGACCGGCAGATCCCCGTGCGCTGCATCTTCGGCGACTTCGGCGTGCAGGACGGGCTGATGCAGTCGCGGGCACTGGCCTTCGATAGCACCGACACCATCATCGTCGGCGAAGGCAACATCAGCCTCAAGAACGAAACGCTCGATCTGCTGCTGCGTCCGCGCCCGAAAGATCGCAGCATCCTCAGCCTGCGCTCGCCGCTGCGGATCGGCGGCACCTTCAAGGACCCAAGCTTCCGCCCCGACTTCAAGGCGTTGGGCGTGCGCGGCGCGATCGCGGTCGCGCTCGGCAGCATCGCACCGCCGGCGGCCCTGCTTGCGACCTTCGAACCAGGCCCTGGCAAGGACAGCGATTGCGGCGGCAAGTACGCGCAGTAAGGCAACGCCGCGTCAGCTGGCGATGTAACGCTGCAGCTGGTCGATATCCTGCCGCTGCGCTTCGATCACCGCCTTGACCAGGTCGCCGATCGAAATCACGCCTTGCACGCGGCCGTTTTCGACCACCGGCAGATGGCGAAAGCGTCCGTCGGTCATGAGTTGCATGCAGCGCTCCACCGTGTCCGACGGCGTCACTGTCACAACCTCGGCGCTCATGATCTCGGCGACGCTGGTCGTGGAAGACGCGCGATCGCGCAGTACCACCTTGCGTGCGTAATCGCGCTCGGAAACGATACCGACCAAGCGCGTCCCTTCCATCACCAGGACCGCGCCGATGGCCTTCTCGGCCATCAGGCGAATCGCCTCGATCACCGCGGCATCGGCGGCAACCGCAAATACCTCAACCTGCTTGGTCCCCAACAGCTGTCGTACGGTCTGCATGGCCCGCTCCGCGCTTGGTCTGGTGATCGCAGACTACTCCCACCGCGCCGCGGTGGGTATCGACCAGATACAGCGGGCGCTGCTTGGCCTCGTCGTACAGGCGGCCCAGGTATTCGCCAATCAGGCCCAGGGCAATCAGCTGAACGCCCCCCAGAAACAGGATCACCGACATCAGCGTCGGCCACCCGGCCACTGGGTCGCCCATCAGCGCAGCCTTGATGACGACCCACGCGCCGAACAGGAACGCCAGCACCGCGGTCAGCAGGCCCAGATATGTTGCCGCGCGCAGCGGCACCGTGGAAAAACTGGTAATGCCATCGAGCGCGAAATTCCACAGCCGCCATACCGTGAACTTGCTGTGCCCAGACAGACGCGGCTCACGCCGATACGGCAGCGCTACCTGGCGAAACCCGACCCAGCCGAAGAGCCCCTTCATGAAACGGTGGCGCTCGCGCAGCTGCTGCAAGGCTTGCACGACACGCGGCGACAGCAAGCGGAAATCGCCGGTATCGGCAGGAATCGGGGTACGCGACAAGCGCCGGATCACCCGATAAAACGCGTGCGCAGCGCTACGCTTGAGCCAACTCTCGCCCTCGCGAATGACCCGCGTACCGAAGATGTTGTCGTAGCCGCCACGCCATAGCGCAACGAATTCCGGGATCAGCTCCGGCGGATCCTGGCCATCGGCATCGAGCAACACCACCGCACCCGGGAGCACGTGGTCCAGTCCGGCAGAAATCGCCACTTCCTTGCCGAAATTGCGCGACAACCGCACCGCACTCACCTGCGCATCCGCTTCGGTCAGCGCATGCAACACCTCCCAGGTGCCATCGGTGCTGCCGTCGTCGACATACAGCACGTGCGTCTGAAGTCCGGGCAGCTGCGCCAACACCGCGCACAGGCGCGGATGCAGCAGCGGAATGCTGGTTTCTTCATTGAAGGCCGCGATGAGCACCGTCAGGCGTTCGGGTGCCGGCGGCAGTTGCGCAGTCTCGATCGTGCTCACCGTGATGGCCCCTGCAGATAGGCAGGGCCGCCCAACTGGCGCGCCTGCCGCTGGATCCACGTCGCACGCCGCTGCACGAATGCACCAGGACGACGCGCGTCATAGCGCCGTGGCGATGGCAACACCGCTGCCAGGCGTGCCGATTCGCTTGGCGACAAGCCTGCCGCATCCTTGCTCCAGAACTGCTGTGCAGCCGCCTGCGCGCCATACACCCCGTCGCCGAACTCGGCCACGTTGAGATACATCTCCAGGATGCGTTGCTTCGGCCAGAACAGCTCGATCAACACCGTGTACCAGGCTTCCAGACCCTTGCGCACCCAGCTGCGGCCCTGCCACAGGAACACATTCTTGGCGACCTGCTGACTGATGGTGCTGGCGCCGCGCACGCGTCCACCGCGGGCATTGTGATCGCGCGCCTTCTCGATCGCCTGCAAGTCAAAACCGTGGTGCATCGGAAACTGCTGATCCTCCGCAGCCACCACCGAAATCGGCAGGCTTGCGGCGATCTTGTCGTAATCACGCCACTGCTGATGCAGCGAAAAACGCCAGTCGCCCTCGCCCCAGGCTTCCAGGTAACGCCCCACCATCATGCTGCTGATCGGCGGATCGACCACCCGCAAGATCAGCACCTGCAGCACGCTCGCCGCTGCAAACAGCAGCGGTGCCGCCATCAGCCAGCGCAACCAGCGCCGCGCGCGCCGCGGTGGCGCCGCCTGCTTGCCATCCCATGCATCCGTCCCCATTGTTCGCTACGACCTTCAATCCCGATGCCTGCCGCATTATCCGGCAACCCGCGTCCCTTACGCCCGATGTTTCCATGACCGATCACGATCAGCTTTCCCGTTTCCTGCTGCCCGCCGCCGGCGTGCGCGGCGTCCATGTGCGCCTGACCAAGGCCTGGCACGACATCCAGGGTGCCGCCGCCTACCCACCCGCCGCGCGCCAGCTGCTCGGCGAAGCTGCGGTGGCCGCTGCACTGTTCACCGGCCACACCAAGGTCGACGGGCGCCTGTCGGTGCAACTGCGCGGCAACGACATCTTGCGCACCCTGTTTGCCGAATGCACCGCCGCCGGCACCTTGCGCGGCATCGTGCAGCTGGCCGAGGATGCGGATGCGCCGACCGACCTGCGCGAACTGGGCGAGGCCGCGCTGCTGGCGATCACCATCGAGAACCCCGGCCTGGACCCGCGCGAGCCGCAGCGCTACCAGAGTCTGGTCGGCATGCAGGCACCTGATCTGGCCGAAGCCTTCGAAACCTATTTCCAGCAGTCCGAGCAGTTGCCGACGCGCTTGCTGCTGGCCGCTGGCCCGGATCAGGCCGCCGGCCTGCTGCTGCAGAAGCTCCCCGGCGATGAAGGCGATAACGATGGCTGGACCCGCATCGGGGCCCTGTTCGACACCCTGGGCGCACCGGAGCTGCTCTCGGTCGCCGGCCAGGACCTGCTGCATCGCCTGTTCCACGAAGAAGCGCCGCAGTTGCTCGGCAGCAAGCCACTCAGCTTCGGCTGCTCCTGTTCGCGCGAGCGGGTTGCCTCGATGCTGCAATCGCTGGGCGAAGAGGAGGCGCGCGCGGCCGCCGAGGCTACTGGCGAAGTCGAGGTGCGCTGCGAATTCTGCGGTCGTGAGTATCACTTTCCGTTGACCGCGCTGGACGTACTTTTCAACGCGGCGCAGCCCTCGCAGGAAGCGCCGGAAAGGTTGCAATAGATAGGATGACGGTTGCGTTCCGGGGGCACGCGACCACTTGTTAAATAATCATAAACACCCTAGCATCCTAATTGCCCGCTCTCGGGAACTTAACAACTGCCCCTGGGTCTGACCTCTGGTATGCGATACCTCCTGCGCCTCCCGCTAGCTTTGATGGTTGCCCTCGCGGCGGCCACTGGCGTGCATGCGCAGTCGGCGCAACAGTTGCGCGAAAGCACGATCCTTCCGGTGTGGAACAAGGGCAGCGGCAAGGTGGAAGCGTTTCTGTACCTAGAGCCGACCGGCGAGCAGAAAGCCGGTGCACGCTGGCATTTCGGCCGCAACTCGCTCGATGCGGCGTTTGGCCTGAGCTCCGGCGACTCGCTTGGCCTGCTTTGCAACAGCAGCCGCGGCACCAACATCAGCGGTCTTGCCAGCCACTGCCTGCTTGCAGGCATCGGCGATGACGAAGAAGACAGCGCGGCTGCCTCGCGCCGCGTGTCCGGCACGCTGGGCTTCAATCGCGGCACTGGCCGGGTGGGCGTCACTGCCGGCACTGGCCGCGACACCCTGCCCGCCTGGCTGATCGGTGCAGGCAAGGCCCCGCTGACGCGGGTCGAGCAAAACGACCTAACCGTCTTCGGGCAGAAGAACATCGGCCGCGAAGGCTTTGTTTCGATCGGCGGCACGTATGCTCGCGCACGCCTGGTCCCGCTGGCCGACGTGTCCCCGGCCATTGCCGACCAGTGGGACAGCAAGACCCTGAGCGTTGGCGGCGGCTACGGTGCCTTTAGCGCAAATGTCATTGGTCGCGTCGTCGATGTCCCGGGCCAGCCCGAAAAGTGGGAAGGCCTGGGCCTGGGCCTGACGTGGCGCACCCCCTGGAGCGGCCAACTCACCGTTGGCGCCGAGAACGTCATTTCCCGCGGCAAGAACCCGTTCGCACCGAGTAACGAGAGCAACAGCGACGGTACGGTTCCGTACGTCAGATACGAGCAGGACCTGTAACCCACTGATTCCATAGCAATTCTCATAACGCCATCGGCCCGCAGCCGGTGGCGTTTTTCGTTGCGGATCACGCGCCCGGCTGCCACTTTCACAACCTTCTTCTTTTTCGTTAACGGGACTTTAATTTCTCTCACAACGCATATACCATCGGTTCACCCTGACGTTTTGGATCCGCTTTTTTCGGAACCCCCGGCAGGCAAAACAACCCTTGGCAGTACCCAAGATCACTTGGAGAGAGAGCTAATGAATTGCAAGTCCAACAAGCTGCGCGATGCAGTTGTCCTCGCGCTCGTCGTGGGTGTGGGCGGTACCGGCACCGCCATCGCCCAGGAAGCCGGCACCACCAACCTCGACAAGATCGAAGTGACGGGTTCGCGCATTAAGAGCGCGGACGTTGAAACGTCGCAGCCCGTTCTGACGCTGACTCGCCAGGACATCGATAAGCAGGGCGTCACCTCCGTGGCAGATGTGCTGCAACGCGTCGCGGCCAATGGCGCGGCTTTGAACCGCACATTCAACAACGGCGGCGACGGCAGCTCCGGCATTGCACTGCGTAACCTGGGTAGTGCCCGCACTCTGGTGCTGGTGAATGGTCGTCGTTGGACGACCGGCCTGGACGGCAGCGTGGACCTCAACACCATCCCGACCGCAATGGTCGAGCGCATCGACATCCTGAAGGATGGCGCGTCGACGATTTACGGTTCGGATGCCATTGCCGGTGTAGTCAATATCATTACCCGCAAGAACTTCGACGGCGCCGAAGCCGGCGTTAATGTTGGGCAATACAGTCAGGGCGACGGCCAGCGTCAGGCTTACGATTTCACAATCGGCACCACCACTGACCGTGCAACGTTGATGGTCGGCGCTTCTTACGTGAAAGAAGATTCCGTAATGGCTGGTGATCGCCAGATCTCTGCGGGCGGCCCTCCGTTCTTCAGCGGCCAGAGCGGCACGGGTTTCCCGGGTTCGTACATTCGCAATGGCTCGCGCCGCATCCTTATCAACGGCGTCGAAACGCCGTACGTCGCCAATGTCCATGGCTACAACACGGCACCGGACAACTACCTGCTGACTCCGCAGGAACGTACCTCGCTCTTTACCCAAGGTAGCTTCAACTTCACTGACAACGTGACGTTCCGCACCGAGGCAATGTACAACGAGCGCAAGTCCGAGCAGTTGCTGGCCGCAATGCCGGTCACCGGCTTGACGCTCAGCGCAGATAGCCTTTACAACCCGTTTGGCCAAGACCTGACCAGCGTCAACCGTCGCTTCATTGAGACCGGTGGCCGCTCGTTCAATCAGAACGTAAAAAATTGGCACTTCTATGGCGGCCTGGAAGGCTTCTTTGAATTTGCTGGACGCAACTTCGATTGGGATGTTGGCTACCGCTACGACAAGTCCGATGAAAACGTTCTGACCTACGGCTTGTTCAATCTCGCTAACCTCAATAACGCTTATGGCCCTTCGGAACTGCGCGGCGGCGTGCCGGTTTGCGTTTCTGCTCCTGGTGGCGATGTGATCCCAGGTTGCGTCCCGGTCAATCCACTAGGACCGCGCGGCTCCATCAGCCAAGCGGCGCTGGATTACACCAGCTTCACTGCACATGATTCGTCCTCGGTTGAGTCCAAGGGCTACACCGCGAACCTCAGTGGCGATATCGTCGACCTGCCAGCTGGCCCGCTGGCCTTTGCTGCCGGCTATGAATACCGTAAGGAAACTGGTCAGTTCGATCCCGATGCATTCATTGCAGCAGGTTTAAGCACCGGCAACGGCGCACGCCCGACCGCAGGCTCGTACAACCTGAATGAGTTCTTCCTGGAACTGTCAGTACCGGTCTTGGCCGATCTGCCCGGCGCTCAATTGCTGGACTTCAGCTTGGCAACCCGTTACTCGGACTACAGCAATTTCGGCAATACCGTAAACAACAAGTTCGGCTTCCGTTGGAAGCCGATCCAGGATTTGATGATTCGCGGCAACTACAGCGAAGGCTTCCGCGCTCCGAGCATCAATAATCTGTTCGCAGGCAATACCGATTCGTTCGAAACGTATGCGGATCCCTGCTCGAGCCAATCCGGCCAGCTGAGCAACTCTGTTGTAGCGCGAAACTGTGCAGCCGCAGGTGTGCCCGCGAACTTCGTGCAGCCGGGTGCAGGCAACGGCGCCAAGCAGACACTTGAGCCTTTTACCTGGACATCGAACGCTCAGTTGCAGCCTGAAACGTCGACCAGCCGTACACTGGGCATGGTGTTTAGCCCAAGTTTTGCGCAAGGCCTGAATGTCAGCCTGGATTGGTGGCAGATCGAGATCGAAAATGCGATCACACGCCCGGAAGCTCAGTTCATCCTGGACAAGTGCTACGGCGGAAGCGCGGGCGAGCAGGCTGAGTACTGCGCCCTGGTTACACGCGACCCGAACTATTCCGATGGCGCTTACACCGTCACTAACATCAATATGCCGCTGCTGAACCTGGCGTCGTACAAGGTGGAGGGTTGGGACCTGGCTATCAACTACCGTCTGCCGGAAACGGCGTTCGGCCAGTTCACCATCAGCTGGGATTCCACATACCTCTCCAGCTGGGAAACCAAGGCAACTGCCGATTCGGAACCGGAGCAGTTTCAGGGGCGTTACTTGAACCAGGACCCGTACTGGCGCATCCGCTCCAACCTGTATGTCGACTGGTCGCTTGGCGATTTCGGTATCAACTGGGGTCTGCGCTACAAGTCTGGCATGGCCGAAGCTTGCCCGTTGTCGGCCGCATTGGCGCAGGCTTACTGCTCTGACCCGAACCGCGTGACGGCTGACGGGGCATCGCCGCGCAATCACATCGGCGCGACGACGTACCACGACATCCAGGTTCGCTATAACACTCCCTGGAATGCGACGGTGTCTGTTGGCTTGAACAATGCATTCGACAAGGATCCGCCGGTTGCATACAGCACCTCGGCCAACCGTTTCGATCCGCAGTACGATTTGCCTGGCCGTTACATGTACATGCAGTACCGTCAGCGCTTCTGATCGTTAAACAGTTGTGCAATTGATTACGGCCCCAAATGGGGCCGTAATCGTGTCTGAGCTTCAACGCTATTTATGTCTGAGCGCTACCGAGATATGGGGCTCAGTACCCGACTCTTTTAGCTCACCCCGGAATCAACGTCTGGATCACATGCTCGACGTAGGCTTCGAAATCTTCCCGGGCCGGCTTGGGCTGTTGCAATTGCAGCGAGAGTTGCAGGAAGCCGACATAGGCGGCGTAGGCCAGGCGAGCGCGGTGCTGGGCGTCGGTGCGGGTCAGGCCGGCTTGGCGGAACGAGGCGATCAGGTAATCGAGGCGACGTTGCGAAACGCGGTCGATGACCGGGCGCACGGCCGGGTGATCGAGTGCCTTGAGCAGTTCGCTATAGATGACGTGCGGTTTGACTTCGTGGGCAACCAGCTGAAACAACGCGCGCAGGCGAGCGCTGGGGTCAGGCACGTCTTCCAGGCTGCCGAACACTTCTTTTTGCTCGAAGATTTCCCAGCGCTCAAGGGCCGCCTGCAGCAGAGCGTCGCGCGAGGGGAAGTGCCAGTAGAAGCTGCCTTTGGTGACGCCGAGCCGGCGCGCCAGCGGCTCGACTGCAACCGCGCCCACCCCTTGTTCGGCGATCAGGTCGAGCGCGGCCTGTGCCCAATCGTCCGCGCTGAGGCGATTGCCGCGGCCGGAGCTGGCGCGGGGCGTGGTGAGGCTGGAGTCGATGGTGTCGTTCATGCCGCGATTTAACCATACGCTTGTGTCAGTTGCAGTATGCATCACGAAATTGACATATCAGCGCCATGATTCAGTGGCTTAACCGTCCATACGATTGAGTATTGACAGTCGCCATCGTGCATCCATACCATTAAGTATGGTCATCTCACCCGCTAGCCTCGCCTCCACTGCGTCCCTGTCCAGCGTCAACGCTGGCGACGCAATGCTCGCGGTGTCGATGCGGGGTGCCGAACACGCGCCGTCGGTACTGTTCGCGCATGGCTTTGGACAGACCCGACATGCCTGGGAAGCCACTGCCGCGACGCTGGCTGACAGGGGCTACCGCACCCTGTCGTACGATGCGCGCGGGCATGGCGATTCCAGCGCCAATGCGGCGGACCAGCCCTACTCGGCAACGCAATTCACCGACGATCTGATCGTGCTGGCCGGCGAGCAGCCCGAGCCACCGGTGCTGGTTGCTGCGTCGATGGGGGGCTTGTTCGGGCTACTGGCCGAAGCGCGCTGGCCCGGCCTGTTTCGTGCCATCGTGCTGGTCGACATCACGCCACGCTGGGACACTACGGGTGTGGAGCGCATCCTGCGCTTCATGACCGCGCATCCGGACGGCTTTGCATCGCTGGATGCGGCCGCCGATGCGATTGCCGTCTACCTGCCGCATCGGCCGCGCAAAACGCCGGGGCAACTGCAGGCATTGCTGCGGCAGCGTGCCGACGGGCGTTGGCGTTGGCACTGGGATCCGCGCCTGGTCGACGAGCTGGCCGGCCAGGACGCCCAGCTCCAGCAGCATGCATTGCTGGAGGCGGCAGCACAGGTGCGTTGCCCGATGCTGCTCATCAGCGGCGGACGCAGCGATCTTGTGACGCCAGCCAACATCGCCGAATTCCTCTCCATCGCGCCGCATGCGCAGCACGTGCATCTGCCCGATGCCACGCACATGCTGGCAGGCGACGACAACACCACGTTTACCGCCACCGTGTTGCATTATCTGGACGCACTGCCGGCGGCTTGCACCATCGCAGCGTCCAACACTACCGAGCATGTCACTGGAGCAAGACCATGAGCATCATTGCACCGTTCCTCCTCGTCATCCTGGCGGCGGGTATCGCTGCCTATCACCGGATGCGCCTTGCCACGTGGGTTGCGATCAGCGCCTGTGTGCTGGTGGCGTGCTGGCTGCTGGGTGCCAATCTCACCGCCACCCTCGTGGCCGCCGCGCTGGTGGTGCTGGTGTCCGCACCGGTGCTGCTGCCGTTCCTGCGCAAGCCGCTGCTGACCACGCCGCTGATGGGCTTCTTCCGTAAGGTGCTGCCGCCGCTGTCGCAGACCGAGCGCATTGCCCTGGAGACCGGCTCGGTCGGTTTCGAAGGCGAGCTGTTCACCGGCGACCCGGATTGGCAGAAGCTGCTGAACTATCCCAAGCCGCAACTGACCGCCGAAGAGCAAGCCTTCCTGGATGGCCCGGTGGAAGAGTTGTGCAAGATGATCAACGACTGGGAAATCACCCACGTCCACGCCGACCTGCCGCCGGAGCTGTGGGATTTCATCAAGAAGAACAAGTTCTTCGGCATGATCATTCCCAAGCAATACGGCGGCCTGGGTTTCAGCGCGCTGGCGCACCACAAGGTGATCCAGAAGCTGTCCTCGATCTCCAGCGTGGTCAGCTCCACCGTGGGCGTGCCCAACTCGCTCGGCCCCGGTGAGCTGCTGCTGCACTACGGCACCCCGGAACAGAAGGACTATTACCTGCCGCGGTTGGCGGTCGGTGCGGAAGTGCCGTGCTTCGGCCTGACCGGTCCGTTCGCCGGCTCCGATGCCACCTCGATTCCGGACTACGGCATCGTCTGCAAGGGCGAGTGGAATGGCGCCAATGTGCTGGGCGTCAAGCTGACCTTCGACAAGCGCTATATCACCCTGGCACCGGTCGCCTCGCTGATCGGCCTGGCGTTCCGCGCCTACGATCCGGATGGCCTGATCGGCGACAAGAAGGACATCGGCATCACCCTGGCGCTGCTGCCGCGCGAAACCCCGGGCGTGGAAATCGGCCGTCGCCACTTCCCGTTGAATTCGCCGTTCCAGAACGGCCCGATCCATGGCGAAGAAGTGTTCATCCCGCTGAGCCAGCTGATCGGTGGCGTGGAGATGGTGGGCAAGGGCTGGAACATGCTCAACGAGTGTCTGGCTGTCGGTCGCTCGATCACCCTGCCCTCCACCGCCAGTGGCGGTAGCAAGGCCGCGGCGGTGGTCACCGGTGCGTATGCGCGTATCCGCAAGCAGTTCGGATTGTCGGTGGGTCGTTTCGAGGGCGTGGAAGAAGCGCTGGCCCGGATCGGCGGCAAGGCCTATGCGATCAGTGCGCTGTCGCAGGCCACGGCCGCGGCGGTGGATCGCGGCGACGTGCCGTCGGTGCCGTCGGCGATCGCCAAGTACCACTGCACCACCATGGGCCGCGAAGTGGTCAGCGACATGATGGACGTGATCGGCGGCAAGGGCATCATCCTGGGGCCGCGCAACTTTGCAGGCCGCGCCTGGCAGGCCGCGCCAATCGGCGTGACCGTGGAAGGCGCCAACATCATGACCCGCAGCCTGCTGATCTTCGGCCAGGGCGCCATCCTGTGCCATCCGTGGGTGTTGAAGGAGATGCAGGCCGCACAGGATCCCGATACCCGTCGTGGCCTGGAGCAGTTCGACCAGAGCCTGTTCGGTCATATCCGCTTCGGTATTTCCAACGCCGTGCGCTCGTTCTGGTTCGGTCTGACCGGTGCGCGCATCGGTGCGGCGCCGGGCGATGCATATACCCGTCGGTTCTTCCGCAAGCTGGATCGCTATTCGGCCAATCTGGCCTTGATGGCAGACGTGTCGATGCTGATGCTGGGCGGCAAGTTGAAGTTCAAGGAGTCGCTGTCCGGTCGCCTGGGCGATGTGCTGAGCCATATCTACATGACCAGCGCGATCCTCAAGCGTTATCACGACGAAGGCGCGCCGGCGAGCGACCAGCCGCTGCTGGCCTGGGCTTTCCACGACAGCGTGCACAAGATCGAAACCGCGCTGTCGGCGGCGCTACGCAACTTCCCGATCCGCCCGGTGGGCTGGTTGATGTGGGTGTTGATCTTCCCGCTCGGCCGTCGCGCCGAAGCGCCTGGCGATCGCCTCGGCCATCGCGTTGCTTCGCTGTTGATGACGCCCAACGAGGCGCGTGACCGTCTGGCCAAGGGCGTGTTCCTGACGCCGTGCGCCAACAATCCGGGCGGTCGTATCGCCAGCTACCTGACCAAGGCGGTGATGGCCGAGCCGGTGGAGCGCAAGTTCCTGAAGGCGCTCAAGACCAAGGGCATCGAAGCGCTGGATTTCCCGGCGCAGCTGGACGAAGCCGTGGCCGAAGGCGTGATCAGCTTGGAAGAGCGCAAGCTGCTGGAAGAGCTGCGCGAGATCATGATGGACACCATCACCGTGGACGACTTCGATCCGCATGAGTTGCGTGCGGCCAGCTTCTACGACAAGCCGCAGGCGCAACAGCCGCGCGAAGCCGCGTAAGGCGTCAAGCTTGGGCGAGAATGGACGACGGCGGGCTTCGGCCCGCCGTTGTTGTTTGTGGAGATGGGTGTTGTCTCCGGCATGCTGCCTGCAGACCTGATCAGCTGCAGTTTTCGACAGCACGCATGTGTGAGCGACGCCACGCAGTTGGCGGCCATCGAATGAGCGGGTGCCAGGGGCCGAACACGCGCGCAAGTTGCGCACTTGAGGCAGTCAGGCGCTGAGGCTACGAAGAGCTCATCGCAGCAGTGCCCCACTCCTGCGTGCAGCGGACAACTGCCGCAACCGGATCAGAACGGCAGCCACACCAGCGCCAAGGCGATCAACGCCGGCAGCGCCTGCACGAAGAAGATACGGCGGTTGACGCTATAGGCGCCGTAGCAACCTGCCACGACCACGCAGACCAGGAAGAAGCTCAGCACGTCGGCGCGGGCGGCCAGTGCGCCCCAGAACAGGCCAGCGGCCAGGAAGCCGTTGTAAAGCCCCTGGTTGGCCGCGAGCACGCGGGTGGCCTGCGCCTTCTCAAAGCTATTGCGGAAGGTCTTCAAACCCAGCGGGTGCGTCCACAGCACCATTTCCAATACCAGGATGTAGACGTGCAGCAGTGCGATGCACAGGCCGGCAATGATGGCGAACAGGGACATGACAGACCGCCTCGGAAAATGGTGCCGCCAGCATAGCCGCGATTGCGGTCGTTCTGTTCGGCACACCTGCACTACCGGGCTGGCGCCTGCGCTTCTGGCGCTGCCAGTGTGAGACGCAGGCCCCCTGCCTGGTCGATGCCGAGCGCCAAGCTGCATCTGCGCATGTGCTGTCGCGGTGCTTAGTCGGAAACGCGCTTGTCCGTCTCCACGTCGCGCTCGGCGGGTAGCTTGCGCGCTTGCCGCAACAGGCCGAACGCACCGACCGTCATGCCGGTCGCCACGACCAGGCCGACGCCGAACACCGCGCTGGAGCCGAACGCAGAGACCAGCTTGTGCACCCAAACGAAGGTGAGATCGCCACCGCGATAAACCACCGTATCGATCGCGGCGCCGGCCTTGTAGCGCCACTCGCGATTTACCCGTGTGTACAGCGTTTCGCGCGCGGGCTTGGCCAGTGCGAATTCGCTGGAGCGGGTAATCACCTGCACGATCGCAATCATTAGTGGCAACGGCGACGCCGCCAACGCCGCATAGCCCAGCATGATGGCCACGCCCGGGATCAACAACGCCGGCGCGATGCCAAAGCGCGACAGCAACGCGCGCGTCACCAGCAGCTGCAGCACCAGCGCGAGCGCATTGATCGCCAGGTCGATGCTGGAGTAATAGGCGGTGGCCGCCGCTGCATCGGTGTAAAGCCGCCGCACCAGCGCCGCCTGTTCGTTGTAGAGCAAGGTCCCCACGCCCACGCCGAACAACACCATGAAGGCCAGCCAGCGCAACAGCGGTTCACGCACGATCAGCTTGAGGCCGCCGAGCACATCGCCGCCCATGGGCACTTCGCCGGAGCTCAGCTGGCCCTCCTGTTCGCGCGCAACGGCCCACAGCCGCAAGCGCAGCACGCAGAGCACGCATACCGCCAGGAACCCGGCCGACACCAACATCAGATGTGCGATGCCGATACGTTCGACCAGTACGCGCGTCAGGACCGGGCCCAGAAACGCACCCAGCGTGCCTGCCGCGCCGATATAGCCGTAGTAGCTGCGCGCTTGGGCATTGCTGAAGACATCGGCCATGAAACTCCAGAACACCGCCACCGCAAACAGGTTGAAGACGGTCACCCACAAAAAGAACGCCATGCCACGGCCCGGCACGCCGGTGTCGAACAGCACGTAGAACAGCAGCAGGGTGGCGATGAAGAAGCCATACACCACCGGCAGGAACACCCGCCGCGGATAGCGGCTGACCAAAGCGCCGTAGACCGGTTGCAGCAGCACCATGATCAGGAAGGTGCAGGTAAACAGCACCTGCAGCGTGAAGTCCTTCAAGGGCACACCGTGCGCGGCGAAGAACGCGATCATGCCGGTGGGAAAGAGCGCCTCTACGTCGGCCGAGGCGCCCATCGCTTCGCGCACCGGGCGCAACACGTAGTAACCGCTGAGCAGACAGAAAAAGTAAAGAAACGACCATGCCAATGGTGGCGAGCTACGCAGTGCCGCGCTCAAACGGCCAGCCGCAGATCGCGGCGCAGAGGGGCTGGTCATGGGGTAACGGCCGCTCGCGCAGGCGGGCCCGACAGAAAAAACATGGCAAAGGCAGCACCTGTGAAAGAAGCGCGCAAGTTAGCCGATGCGAGGCAGCGCCACCAGCGACCAGTCGCAGGAGCCTGCGGCCCGGGTGCCCTCCGCGCCGGCACGCTGCTTGCTTCTTGTATCGCACCAGCGCGTGGCAACGCTTCGGCGGTACCGGAATACTCGAATTCTGAATCCAAAATCATCAATAGGATCAATGCGATGCCCATTCATCTTCCGGCAGTTTGTGCTATTGCAAAGCGCGGCGCTAGAATCGCCGGAGGCAGCGGAACAGGCGGGACAACCATGACAGAAATGCGCACGCGCCGACGGTTCCGACCGTTGGCTATCGGGCTGTTCGGGGCGTTGTTGCCCCTGGCCCTCTCTTCCACCGCGCAGACACCCGCGCTCACCGCTACTGCATTGCAGGCGGCCACTGTGGCGCAGTCGCCCACCGCACCGCTGCCCTATCGCACCTCGCTGCCGGCCAACCAAGTGTTGGCACCTGCTGCCGGTTTCGATGTGGCGGCATTCGAATCGATGGCGGACCAGCTGACCTACGGCAACCGGGTGCCCGGCATGGCGATGGCCATCGTGCAGGGCGGCAAGGTGCTCAGCGCGCGCGGCTATGGCGTCACCGATGTCAATCATCCGCAGCCGGTCGATGGCCACACGGTGTTTCGCCTGGCTTCGCTGTCCAAAGCCTTCGCCGGCACCATGGCCGGCCTGCTGGTCAACGATGGCGTGCTGCGCTGGGACAGCAAGGTGGTCGACTATGTGCCGGGCTTCCAGCTCAGCGACAACGCCGCCACCCGTCAACTCACCGTGGCCGAAGTGCTCAGCCATCGCGTCGGCCTGACCCGCAACGCCTACGACCGCGATATCGAATCCAACGTCGATTACTACTCGCTCAGCCATAAGCTGGCGGCTGCGCCGCTGCGTTGCGCACCGGGCGATTGCTACGCGTATCAAAACGTCGCCTTCAGCCTGGTTGGCGATGTGGTGTTCGCCGCATCGGGCAGCTTCTACGAGCAATCGGTAGAGCGTCGCATCTTCAAGCCGCTGGGCATGAACGACGCCAGCATGGGGCTGGCCGGTATCCAGGCGAGCCCGCACTGGGCACGTCCGCATGTGCGCAGCCGCAATGGCTGGGTCTCGCTGACGCCCAAGCCCACCTACTACCGTCTGGCGCCCGCTGCGGGCGTCAACGCCAGCGCCAGTGACATGGCGCAGTGGCTGCTCGCGCACACCGGCCATCGCACCGACGTGCTGCCTGCACCGCTGCTGGCGACGCTGCACGCGCCGCTGATCTCCACGCCGGGCGAAATGCGTTCGGGCTGGCGCCACGAGCGCGTGGATGCCGCCAGCTATGCGCTGGGCTGGCGCGTGTTCGACTACGCCGGCCATCAAGTGGTGTTCCATGCCGGCGCGGTGCAGGGTTATCGCGGCTTGGTCGCACTGCTGCCGGAGCGCGACCTGGGTGTTGCGATCCTGTGGAACGGCGAAAGCGGCCTGCCCTCGGGCATGCTGCCGACCATCCTGGACCGCGCGCTTGGCCTGCCGGCCAAGCGCTGGCTGGACATCGATGTGGATGGCGACTTCGGCAGCGAAAACATGCTGGCAGAAAAGCCCGACCCGGCTGGCAAGGGCGCGTCTTCCGGCAAGTCGGTGGCCTCGCCGCGCTGAGTGGACGTCGTGCACTGACCTCGTGTCGGTGACGTAGGCAAAGGCGGCTTCGGCCGCCTTTGCTGTTTCTGTGTTTCCAATGCGCGTTGGGCGGCTCGCCGATGGCATGCCTGCCGGGCGCGCAAGAGCAAGGCCGTGATTGCACGCTATGCCCGAATTCTTTGGCTGGCGTAACGCCCATTGCCACCAACGCTGAGACTGAGCCGATCTGTTCGGCGTGCCGACGTGGCGAGCCCGAACGGTTGGCTCTGGAATCTCCTGGCTTGGTCCGCCGCATGATCTTGCTCTGCGACCTGCTGCATTGCCGGCCCACCATCAAGTCAGGCAGCGGCGGCGTGCTGTCGTGCCCTCGCGCGAAGGACCGACAACTGTCCAGGTTGGCCGGCAGAGCCAGAATGATCGCGCGGCGACGTCTGCACTGCCGACCGGCATGCGCGTCTGGCGCCTCGATGCCGCGAACTTGAATCAGCGACGTTGCTCGGCCGCAACAGCTACACCGTTTGCAGACTGGCAACGCGCAGCCTGGCACCGACCACGCCAGTGCCAGGCACATAAAAAAGCTCCCTCCCCGCTGGGCGTCGGGGAGAGAGCTCGATGTTTACGGCGATCGGGTATTACAAGATCAGATCAGCGGTGCCGGGGTTGCGGGCAGCGCGACCGGAGCGGCCTTCTTCTTGCGAACGGCCGGCTTCTTCTTGGCGACCTTCTTCACGGCGGGCTTCTTGGCAGCGCTCTTCTTGGTGGCGGACTTCTTGGTCGCCTTCTTCGCGACTGCCTTTTTGGCGGTCTTCTTGACGGCCTTCTTGGCGGTCTTCTTGGCGGCTGTCTTCTTGGTCGCCTTCTTTGCAGTCTTCTTCACTGCCTTCTTGGCGGCAGTCTTCTTGGTTGCCTTCTTCGCAGTCTTCTTGACTGCCTTCTTGGCGGTTGCCTTCTTTGCAGTCTTCTTGACGGCCTTCTTGGCAGCAGTCTTCTTCACTGCCTTCTTGGCGGTTGCCTTTTTGGCGACCTTCTTGACTGCCTTCTTGGCGGCAGTCTTCTTCACTGCCTTTTTGGCAGTGGGTTTCTTTTTCGCAGCTTTTGCAGTGGCCATGTAATTGGCTCCTCGTCAGTGAACTATGGAGGTGAAACGCCCAGTTGAACCAAACCCCGCGACGGCATGCCGTCGTCGGGAACCGTCCGCAGATGATGCGCGACGGAACGGATACAGAAACACCCGCATCGAACGGCGACACGGGTGCGTAGTCGGAACGACAACTGCTTTCTTGGAGAGAAGCGGACCCGACTCCACCGTGATTAGCGCTTCGGTGGACATCCGGAACAAGCTTGTCGGCGCGATGTCGATTCTGCTCACTCTCTTCCGCAGCAATGTCTGCTGGGCGAAACCTAATCACGCTTTTTTTTACTGTCAACACTCTTTTGCAATTTTTTTTTTGCCCACCATCGCTGCGTGCCATGTCCACGCCAGCCAATCACCCCGCGTCTGCACATACTCGTCCAAGCGAGAAGCGCGCTCGCCCAACAGCGTTTTCAAAAAAGCGCTTCTTTTCCGCTGTTTTTTTTGTGTCGCGCGTTTGCGTGCCTGCCTGGGCGCTTGGACGGCACGGCGGTCAAGCCGATGCGATGGCATTGCTTGCCGCCTGTCCGCCAGCTGAAAATTTTTTATCCAACGGCTGCACTTCCGGCGTCGCATGAGCAGAAATGCGCAAACTTATTGAGCGCCTAGAGCGTCATGCACGCACCCGCGCGCACCGACGACCGCATCCATCGCGTGCACCGACCGATGATCGAGACAGGCGGCATGGCGCAAAATTTTTCACCGGGCACACGCCAAACCCTCACGAACGACTCACGTCAGAAATCCGGCGCAGTGCAGGTGGGCCAGCAGCGGATGCACGTTGGATCGTCGCCGAGCCACCGCATCGACATGCCACCGACGGCGTCGCGGTCGGCGGTCGGCCGACCGACGCTTCCCTCACTGCGATTGCACGCCGGCTCGCGCCGCATCGCTGCACCAAGGCACGCATCACCGACGCAGGCGCGCTCAAAAAAAATGGCCGCTCCATGAGCGGCCATCGGATACCGGCTGCAACGACACCTGATCAGTGATCGTCGTCTTCGAGCAGCTCGGCATAGTCGTCCGGGTCCAGCAGGTCGTTGAGCTGTTCCTTGTCGTCGATCTCGACGACGAAGATCCAGCCTTCGCCATAGGCGTCTTCGTTGATGGTTTCCGGCTTGTCGCTCAACGCGCTGTTGACCTCGACAACGGTGCCGCTGACCGGGCTGTAGACGTCGGAGGCGGCCTTGACCGATTCCACCACCGCAGCGCCGTTGCCGACCTGCACGGTGTCGCCGACGCCCGGCAGTTCGACGTAAACCAGGTCACCCAGCAAGCCCTGCGCGTGGTCGGAAATGCCGACGGTCACGCGACCGTTGCTTTCGACGCGGGCCCACTCGTGGGATTTGAGGAACTTGAGGTCGCCAGGGATCTCGCTCATGGGTGTGCTCCGGGAAAGATGATGGTTGGGGACAGGTGGCTAGTTTAGACCGCGCGACAAGACAGGTGCACGCACGGCGGTGGGGCGATGGCGATATGGATACGGACCCGGGCGCAGCGCCGCGCGCAATACGCGGCGCTACACGAGTCAGTCGCCGAGCACGCCGGGCTGTGCCTGGCCATCGCGCACGAACGGAAACTTCACTGCGCGCAGCGGCACCTGCTTGCCGCGGATGTCCACCCGCAGCTGCTCGATGCTGCCGGCCGGCACGCGCGCGAAGGCGATCGCCTTGCCCAGCGTGGGCGAGAACGTGCCGGACAGGATCTCGCCTTCGCCACTGGCGGTGAGCACGGTCTGGCCATGCCGCAACACGCCCTTCTCGTCCATCACCACACCGATCAGCTGACGCGGTGCGCCCTGCGCCTTTTGATATTCGAGCACGCTGCGACCGATGAAGTCGCGTCCTTCGTCCAGGGCGATCGTCCAGGCCAGCCCGGCCTCGTAAGGGGTAACGCCATCGTCCATGTCCTGCCCATAGAGATTCATGCCCGCTTCCAGACGCAGGGTATCGCGTGCACCCAGGCCTGCGGGTTTGACGCCCTGCGCGAGCAACGCATTCCAGAATGCGACGGCAGCCTCTTGCGGCAACACGATCTCGAAACCGTCTTCGCCGGTGTAGCCGGTGCGCGCAAGGAACAAATCAATGCCATCGCGCGAACGCGTCTGCAGCGCGGCGAAACGGCCGAGCTTGCTCGCCGCTGCGGTGTCGGCCGGGTCGAGCAGGTCGATGACCTTGGTGCGCGCGCCGGGACCTTGCACGGCAATCATGGCGAAGTCGCTGCGCTCTTCCACCCGCACGTCGAAGCGTGCGGCCTGCTCGCCGATCCACTGCAGGTCCTTTTCGCGGGTGGCGGCGTTGACCACCAGACGGAAGAAATCTTCCGTCATGTAGTAGACGATGAGGTCGTCGATCACACCACCCTGGGGATTGAGCATGCAGGTGTACAGCGCCTTGCCGGAGACCTTGAGCTTGTCCACCGAGTTGGCGAGCAGGTAGCGCAGAAACTCGCGCACGCGCGCACCGTGCAGGTCGACCACCGTCATGTGGCTGACGTCGAACATGCCGGCGTCGCGGCGCACCTGGTGGTGCTCGTCCAGTTGCGAGCCGTAGTGGATCGGCATGTCCCAGCCGCCGAAGTCGACCATCTTGGCGCCAAGCGCACGATGGGTGTCGTTGAGGATGGTCTTCTGGGTCATGTGCGCCGTTCCAAAGGAAAGACGGCCATTATCGCCGTCCTGTCACGCTTGGGGGAACGGCATACCGCCGTGTGGTTGCGCCGCCTGCGGGGCGCGAACGCAGCGCGACGCTACGCCGCGCTGCAACAATGCCGAGGTCGGCACCGCAATGCCCTGCCCTGCCCGCGTACCTCAACCGGCCGGCTGCACCAGCAAGGTGATGCCATCGACGCCGACGATGCGCACCGGCGTGCCGGCCGGCAGATCCGGGCCGGCCACCACCCAGAACGCATCATCGACCTTGGCGCGGCCGCGACCATCGTGGATGGCCTGATCGAGCAGCACGCAGCCGCCGATCAACTGCTCCGCAGGCCGATTGAGCAACGGGCGATCGCTCTGGCGGCCCTTGCTGCGGAACCAGGTGCGATACACCTGCACCGAGACGAAGCTGAGCAGCACGAATGCCACGACCTGCCACAGCAACGCGATGTTCGGCAACACCAGCACCAATACGCGCACCGCTGCGGCAGCGATCCCCATCCACAGCAGGAAGGCACCCGGCCCCAGGGTCTCGGCCGCAATCAGCAGCAGCGCCAGTACTGCCCAGACCGCCACGTCCCAGCGCATGGCTCAGGCTCCTGCGCGCGGCGGCATCGGCGGTACGCGCACGGGCGCGTCGGGCTTGCCGGCCGCCTCCTTGGCCAGCTCGGCAATGCCGGCAATCGAACCGATGATGCCGCTGGATTCCATCGGCATCAGCACCAATTTCTGGTTGGGCGCGGTGGCCAGCGCATTGAACGCTTCCACATACTTCTGTGCGACGAAATAGTTGATCGCCTGCACGCTGCCGTTGGCGATGCCGATGGCGATGGCGTCGGACACCATCTGCGTCGCGCGTGCTTCGGCTTCGGCCAGACGTTCGCGCGCTTCTGCGTCGCGGAAGGCGGCTTCGTGAGTATGGCTCAGCGCTCCCGGCAACCAACGCCGGCCACGTGCGGGGCAGGCCCGGGCGCAGCCGCTGCATCCGGCCGCTGTCGCAAGGCAATCAACGTGTGCGCGCACATGCAAACGCGCTCAGGCGCTACGTGGCGAGAACATGATCACCGCCATGCCGAGCAGGCAACAGGCGGCGCCGAGCAGATCCCAGCGCGTCGGCGTCACGCCGTCCACCCACCACAACCACAGCAACGCGCTGGCGATGTAGACCCCGCCATAGGCCGCGTACACGCGACCGCTCGCTTCCGGATGCAAGCTCAACAGCCAGACGAAGACGGCAAGGCTCAGCGCAGTGGGCAGCAGCAGCCACATGCTGCCCCCTTTGCGCAGCCAGAGATAAGGCAGGTAGCAACCGACCAACTCGGCGAGCGCCGTCGCGGCAAACAGCAGTAGCGTGGTCGGCGCGATCGTCATGCCGGCCGGGGCGTATCGGAGGCGGCGCCATCAGGGCCGGTTTGATACCCCGGTGCGCTGCGGGAAGCCTCACCGCCAACGGACGGGTCACTGCCGGCAGCGCTGTCTACAGGCGGTGCGTGGGACAGCGGGGCGTGCAAGGCCGATGCGTCGCCCGCGGAACCGTCGATGGCCGGCACATCGCCGCTGCGCTCCTCGCGTTTGACCTGTTGCCATAACGCTTCCTGTTCGCCCAGCGACAACGCGTTCAACGACGTGCCGGCAGCACGCGCCCGCGCTTCCATCGCACGAAAGCGACGTTCGAATTTCAGGTTGGCGTGCCGCAACGCGGCGCCGACATCCACCTTGGCATGGCGCGCCAGATTGGCGCAGACAAACAACACATCGCCCAATTCGTCTTCCAGCCGGGCCTGATTGTCGGCCACCGGGCCGCGTGCGAATTCCACGCGCAACTCTTCGATTTCTTCCTGCAGTTTTTCCAACACCGGCACCGGGCCGGGCCAATCGAAACCCACGCGCGCCGCGCGCGACTGCAGTTTGGTGGAGCGCTGCCATTCCGGCAGCCCGCGCGCGATGCCGGCAAGTGCGGAGTCGTCCTGGTTGCCAGCGGCACGACGCTCTTCGCGCTTGATCTGCTCCCAGTTGGCGCTCACCGCCTGCGCATCGGGCGCCGGTTGCGCGGCGAACACATGCGGATGGCGACGTATGAGCTTGTCGCTGAGCGTGGCGACCACGTCGGCGAAGCCGAACGCTCCCTGCTCGGCCGCCATTTGCGAATGGAAGACCACCTGCAGCAACAGGTCGCCCAACTCGTCGCGCAGGCCAGCCAGGTCGTTGCGATCGATCGCATCGGCCACCTCGTAGGCTTCTTCGATGGTGTACGGCGCGATGCTGGCGAAGGTCTGCTGTACATCCCAGGGACAGCCGTGTTCGCGATCGCGCAGACGCGCCATCAAGTGCAACAGCTGCTGGATATCGCCGGTGGAAGGGGTCTGAGACATCGTGTATTCCTGGAACCTCTGAGTGAGTGCGCCGCCAGCGCATGTCCCACGCGAGGCAAGCGACGTACGCGGCCGTTGCACACCACCGCAACGGCGCGCGGCACGCAAGCGCGTGCGGGGATACCGGAGTGTACCTTTCAGGGCGTCAGGGCCTTGCACAGCCATGCCGTCGCCAAGACGGCACGCATGCCGCTCAGGCCAGCCAATCGCGCCAGGGCAGATTGGGGTCGCCCAGTGCGATGAAGTCGCCGTTGAGCAAGGTGTCGCGGCGGTTGTAGCGGAACGGTTTGCCGCTGGCGCCGGCCAGCAACACGCCACCGGCCGCATGCAGCACGCACTGGCCGGCGGCGGTGTCCCACTCGGAGGTGGGACCGAAGCGGGGATACACGTCCAGATCGCCTTCGGCGATGCGGCAGAACTTCAACGACGACCCTTGCGCGACCACGTCGATCTCGCCCATCCGCTCCAGCGCGGCGGCGGTACGCGCGTCGCGATGCGAACGGCTGGCCGCCACCCGCAAGGGCGTGGCGGCCGGGGTGCGCGTGTGCAGCATCTCGTCGCGGTCGCCATCGCGGCGGAAGGCATTCTCGCCACGCGCGGCGTACCAGACCCGCCCGTCGACCGGCGCCTGCACCACCCCGAGCACCGGTGCGCCCATATGGATGAGTGCGATGTTGACGCTGAACTCGCCATTGCGCTTGACGAATTCGCGGGTGCCATCGAGCGGATCGACCAACCAGTAACTGGTCCAGTACTGGCGTTGTTCCCAGGCCACATGCGCAGACTCTTCCGACAGCACCGGCACATCTGGGGTGACACGGCGCAGGCCTTCGACGATGACGCGGTTGGCTGCCAGGTCGGCCTGGGTCAGCGGGCTGGCGTCGTCCTTGATCTCCACCGAAAAGTCCTGGGCGTAGACCTCCATGATTGCCGCGCCGGCATCGCGCGCGATGGCGATCACGGTTTCGCGCAGCTCCATCGGGATGCGGATCATGGATTGCGCTCCAGCCACTCGCGCGCAATGAACAAGGCGGCCAGCGAGCGGCCTTCGGAGAAATCTTCGCGCAGCATCAATTCGTCCAGACGTGCGATCGGCCACGGCACCACGTCCATCTCTTCCGGCTCGTCGCCCACCAGGCGCTCGGGGTAGAGGTCGCGTGCCAGCACCAACCAGGATTGGTGACTCATATAAGTAGGAGCAAGCGTCATTGCGCGCAGCACCCGTACCTGGCGTGCGCCATAGCCGGCTTCTTCCTTGAGCTCGCGGTCGGCGGCCTGCTCGGGTGTTTCGCCGGCGTCGATGCGGCCCTTGACCAGACCGAGCTCGTAGCGATGCACGCCGGCGGCATATTCGCGCACCAGCAGCACGGTTTGCGCATCGAGCATCGGTACCACCACCACGGCGCCGTGGCCCTGGCTGAGTTGGCGTTCGTAGATGCGGCGCTGCCCGTTGGAAAATTCCAGATCCAGCTGCTGCCGACGGAACGGCCCGTCGCCCAGATCGGTGATCTTGTGGATGATCGGCAGACGCGAGCTCATGCGTCGCACGCAGCCGCAAAGCGGGCCGATAGAATAGGCGGATGCATCGACATGTCCATGAACCCGAAATCCTAGCAGACCCTGCAGCCGCACAAACTGCCGAACATTGGCGACAACGCGATCTCGGCGTGGTGTGGCACCCCTGCACGCAGATGCGTGAGCACCCGCACACGCTGCCGCTGGTGCCGATCGCGCGTGGCGAAGGCGCATGGCTGGTCGGCCATGACGGCCGCCGCTATCTGGACGCGGTGAGCAGCTGGTGGACCAACCTGTTCGGTCATACCGAACCGCGCATCGGCGCGGCCATCGCGCGCCAGGCCGGCGAACTGGAACAGGTGATGCTGGCCGGCTTCACGCATACGCCGGCCGTGCAACTGGCCGAGCAGTTGCTGGCGATCGCGCCACGCCAGGCCGGGCGCGCGCCGTTGTCCAAGGTGTTCTACGCCGACAACGGATCGGCGGGCGTGGAGGTGGCGCTGAAGATGGCCTTTCATTACTTCCACAATCGCGGCGACCACCGGCGGACGCGGTTCATTGCACTGGAGAATGGCTACCACGGCGAAACCATCGGCGCGCTATCGGTGGGCGATATTCCGCTGTACCGGCGCGTGTATGCGCCGCTGTTGCTGGAGGCAATGTTCACGCCCTCGCCCGATGCCTACCTGGCCGAACCGGGGCAAAGCGCCGAAGACTATGCGCTGCAGGCAGCCGATGCGTTGCAAGCACTGTTCGAACGCTCGCCCGGCGAAATCTGTGCGCTGATTCTGGAGCCGCGCGTGCAATGCGCGGGCGGGATGCGCATGTACCACCCGGCGTATCTGCGCCGCGCACGCGAATTGTGCGATGCCCATGGCGCATTCTTGATCGCCGACGAGATCGCCACCGGCTTCGGCCGTACCGGCACCCTGTTCGCCTGCGAACAGGCCGGCGTGATGCCCGACCTGTTGTGCCTGTCGAAGGGGCTGACCGGCGGCTTCCTGCCGCTGTCGGCGGTGCTGGCCACGCAGCAGTTGTACGACGCGTTCCTGGACGATTCGCGCGAGCGTGCGTTTCTGCATTCGCACAGCTACACCGGCAACCCGCTGGCATGTGCGGCGGCGTTGGCGACCTTGAAGATCTTCGCAGACGACGACGTGATTGCGCGCAACCGACCCATCGCCGCGCGCATGCGCGAGCTCGCTGCGCAGATCGGCGCACACCCGGCCGTGGCGGACGTGCGCCAGGCCGGCATGATCGTGGCGTTCGAGCTGACCCAGGGCGGCGACAAGCGCACGCCGTTTGCGTCCGCCGCGCGCGTCGGCCTGAAGGCGTATCGCGCGGCGCTCGAGAAAGGCGTGGTGCTGCGCCCGCTCGGCGACGTGCTGTACTGGATGCCGCCGTATTGCGTGGACGAGGCGCAGCTTGCGTTGTTGGCCGACACCACCGGCCATGCCATCACCGAGGCGGTCGCATGCGCCTGACCCGTTCGCATGTCGCGCTGCCGCTGCACTGCGACCAGGAAGTGACGTTGCCGGAAGAGTCGGCCAATCACCTGCTGCGGGTACTGCGGCTGCGCGAGGGCGATGCCTGCATCCTGTTCAACGGCGACGGCAGCGACTACCACGCACGCATCACCGTGGCGGGCAAGCGCGACGCACGTGCGCTGGTGGAACGCGCCGAGCCGCTCTCCAACGAATCGCCGCTGCGCATCACCTTGATGCAAGGCATCGCGCGCGGGGAGAAGATGGATCTGATCCTGCAGAAGGCCACCGAGCTGGGCGTTGCGGCGATCGTACCGGTGATCGCCGAGCGCACCGAGGTCAAGCTCGATGCGGCGCGCACCGAAAAACGCGTGGCGCACTGGCGCAGCGTGGTGGTGTCGGCCTGCGAGCAATCCGGGCGCGCACGTCTTCCCAGCGTGGCCGTGCCGCAGGGTCTGCAGGACGCGGCGCAGGCTAGCGACGCGCATGCGCTCCGGCTGACGCTGGACCCACAGGGCGAGCATCGCCTGGGCACGTTGGCATCGAGCATCCAGCAACACGTCGTCGTGGCGATCGGGCCGGAAGGCGGCTGGTCGCCGCGCGATCGCGCGCTACTTGCCGAGGCGGGCTTCAGCGGCCTGCAGCTGGGGCCACGCATCCTGCGCACCGAAACGGCGGGACTGGCGGCGATTGCGGCGCTGCAGTCGCGGTTCGGGGACCTGTAGCACCATGGCACTGTAGGAGCGCACCGGTGCGCGACAGGGCGTTTATCGGTAACGCCTCATCGCGCCCGGGTGCGCTCCTACGGGATGCGGAGGTGATCGATCTGGTGCAGCCGGCTTGCTGCACCGGCCGCTGTACGAGCGCTCAGCGGCCGTGCTGCAGGAACCAGCTGGCAGCACCGATGACGCCGAGCTGGCCGTGCTCGACGATGCTCACCGGCACCTGCTCCAACGCGGGACGCAAGGCGCCCTTGTCGAGCAGGCGCGCGACAAAATCGCTCTCGGCGATGAAGCTGGCGATTTGCGGCAGGAAACCGCCGGCCAGATAGACGCCACTGCGCACGCCATACAGCAACATCAGGTCGCCGACCACGCTGCCCATAAATCCGCAAAACGCCTGCAGCGCGTCGTGCGCAAATCCATCGTTGCCGGCCATTGCGGCCGCGGTGATGTCGGCCGGGGTGGCATGCACCACGCTATCGCCGCGCAAGGCGGCCAGCGCGGTGTACAGATTCAACAGGCCCGGGCCGGACAACAGCGTTTCGGTACCCACGTGAGTGCGCGTGCGCCGCAGTTCCTGCAGCAACGCCATTTCCAGATCGCTGGCCGGCGCCAGTGCCGCGTGGCCGGCTTCGGTGGGCAGCACCACCGGATGGGCACCGTTGGGGATCCACAGCGCCGCGCCCAGGCCCGTGCCCGGACCAAGCACCAAGGCCGGGCCCGCGGCACCTTGCGCCGGGCCAGACAACTGCATGACCTGGTTGCCGATCATGTAATTGGCCGCGTAGGCGACCGCTTCGAAATCGTTGACCAGATGCAGGGCCTGCATGCCGAGCTGGCGGCGGATCTGCTCGGGTGCCAGCACCCAGGGCAGATTGGTGGTGATCACGCTGCCGTCTTCCAGCGCGTAGCCGGCGCTGGCGATCACGCCCCGGCGGACTGGTGCACATCCCAGTTCCGCGAAGAACGTGGTCATGATGTCGGCCAGACCCGGATACTCGGCGCAGCGGTACTTGCGGTAGTCCAGCACCGTGACCGGCTTGCCTGCGTCATCGCTTTCGCACACCAGCGCCAGGCGCACGTGCGTCCCGCCCACATCGGCGGCAACGAAGGTTTCGTGGCGCGGAAAGGCCACCGCTTCCATTGGACTGCTTGCGCTCACGCATTCTCCTGATCAGTGGCGGCGGCTGGCGTCGTCGCGCGTTGTCCGACGAACGGCCAACGGGTAGACAACGTTGTCAGCAATCGTCCTGTAACGCAACCGTGGCAACCGCACCGCGTCCCGGACGGGGCGGCGCGCGTCATTCGCCAAAAATACGCGGGCGTAACGGCGATTCCTGCACAACCCCAGGGCGAACCGGGGCAGCTGCGACATTTTCGATCGTATGCGCCGATGGTAGCAGTCGCGCTCGCAAAGCGTATTGCGCAAACCGCTGCGAGGCAAAGTCGGCTTTCGCCTGAAAATGCTGCATTGCAGCGCAATCGCAGCCACATCAGAGATCTGTGACGACGTGTTGACAACGCTGTCAGGGCTACGCGAGACTCGATTCAAATCGGAGTTCTGGCAGGAGGGGCCATGGACTGTTCGGTACTGAAGAACGGGCATTCCCTCGCCTGGCATTCCAGATTCGCGAGTCGTGCGTCGCCCGACGTTCCCGCTCGCTGATGTGCGTTTAGCTCCACCGCTTCACCACACGGGGGACACCTCCTTCACCACGCGAATCGCCTGCACCCTGCTTCGAAACAAGCGTGCCAGCGCAATCATCGCGATCGGTCAGGGCGTGTTGTTTTGCCGGCCACGCCGAGCGCGTTGTGTCCTATTGCAGGGCAGCACGCTCACAGCACTAACCAATGAGGTTTAGCCATGCACAGCCGCACCACGACGTTAGCACTCTGTATCACCGCCGCTCTGTACTGCTCCGGCTCTGCAATGGCTGCCGGACAAGAACAACAAGCCCCGGCCAGCACGCCGTCGGCCACCACCGAGCTGGATACCATCACCGTCACCGGCTACCGCGCGTCGCTGGAGAAGAGCCAGGCAGTCAAGCGCTCGGCCAACTCCATCGTCGATGCGATCAGCGCCGAAGACATCGGCAAGTTCCCGGACGTCAATGCGGCCGAATCGCTGTCGCATCTTCCGGGTATCAGCGTCGACCGCCAGTTCGGCGAAGGCGAAAAGGTCAGCATCAACGGCACCGACCCGGCCTTGAACCGCGTGCTGCTCAATGGCCAGACCATCGCCTCGGGCGACTGGGGCGGCAACCCGACCGATACCAGCGGCCGTACCTTCAACTACACGCTGCTGTCGCCGGAAATCATCGGCCTGATGGAGGTCTACAAGACCCCTGAAGCGCGCATCGACGAAGGCTCGATCGGCGGCACGGTGATCGTGCACACCCGCAAGCCGCTGGACCTGCCCAAGAACACCATCCGCGGCTCGGTCGGCTACAACTACAACGACCGCTCCGAAGAGGGCAATCCGCGCGGTTCGGCGCTGTGGAGCTGGAAGAACGACGACGAAACCTTCGGCGCGTTGATCTCCGCCACGCACGACAAGCAGGACCTGGCACGCGCCGGTATCGAATACTTCGGCTACACCACTGGTGCCAACATTCCGCCGACCGCCACCATCACCGGCGACGGCAGCGATGTGGCCACCGCGCGCGTGCCGGCCGGTATCAACAGCGCATTCTTCCAGCAGACCCGCGAACGCAGCGGCGTGCAAGGTGCGTTGCAGTGGAAGCCCGACGAGCAGAACGAGTTCAACCTGACCGGCCTGTACATCAAGGGCAAGTACAACAACTTCAGCGAATCGCGTTACGTCTGCCCGGCCTGTAACAACGACATCCAGAAGATCACCAGCGCCAACGTCGAGAACGGCGTGGTCTCCTCGGCCACGGTATCGGACAACACCCGCGGTGGCGTCAACGATCAGCCATACGCGCAGCTGGATGCGAACTATCGCGAGAGCACCGTCACGACCAAGAGCCTGAACCTGCGTCACGACTGGTCGGGTGAAAAGTGGGTGTTCACCACCCAGGTTGGCGACACCCAGGCAACGGGCGGCAAGAACCCCGAATACCTGATGAAGTTCCTGATGACCGATGGCGGCTATAACTACGACTTCGACGGTTCGCACACCGCAGTCAATTACGCCAATGGCGGTGCATCGAACTGGACGCTGCCCGGCTCGCCGGCAGGCCTTGCTCCGGGTTCGCAGGATGCCAGCGCCACGCAGGCTGGCGGCATCTTCTATCAGAAGAGCAAGGATGAAGAGAAATATTTCCAGTGGGATGCAGCACGTGACCTGGCGGTTGGCCCGTTCACCAAACTGCTGTTCGGCTACAAGTACATCAACCATAACAATGGTGTAGACGCACGCGGCAACCGCATCAACACCACCGATCCGGTGTCGCTGACCCAGTTCAACCCGGGCACCACCCCGAGCGGTCTGTATGACGGTTTGGGTGCAAGTGGCGATCTGACCACCTGGCCAACCGCCAGCCTGAGCTCGGTCCGCAACTATCTGCTGTCGCAGCCGCAGGGACCGTACCGTACCGACTTCGGCTCCTCGTTCGACGTGAAGGAAATCACGCAGAACTTCTACACGCAGTTGAACTACGAGACCGGCAAGTGGCGCGGTAACGTTGGCGTGCGCCTGGTCGACACCACCGACAAGTCCGAGTACTGGCAGAGCCAGGACGGTGGCACCACCTTCAGCCGTGTTGCCGAAACCAACGACTACCGCAAGGCGCTGCCGAGCTTCAACATCGCCTATGACGTCACCGACGACACCGTGCTGCGCTTCTCGGCTGCCAAGGTCATCGCACGTCCGCGTTATGCCGATCTGGCCGGTTCGTTCACCATCAACAGCGGCAACGGCAACCTGACCGCCAACGGTGGCAACCCGGATCTGAAACCGTACGAATCCACCAACTACGATCTGGCTGCCGAATGGTATTTCGCGCCGTCCAGCATGTTGTCCGGTGAAGTCTTCTATCGCGATATCAGCTCCTACATCGTCAATACCACGGTCAGCCAGCAGCTCAATCCGGCGCCGCCGGCGGTGGCGGGCGTCTACCAGGTGACCACGCCGGTCAACGTTTCCGATGCAAAGGTCAAGGGCGCATCGATCAACTATCAGCAGGCGTTCGGCCTCGGCTTCGGATTGCAGGCGAACTACACGTTTGCCAAATCCGATGCGAGCACCGGCTTGAACCTGCCCTACCTGTCGCGCGACACCTACAACGTGATCCCGTATTGGGAACACGGCGACTGGACGGTACGTGTGAACTACAGCTACCGCTCGAAGTACTTCACCCAGATCGGACGCCTGGGCTCGGAAGACTTCGCAGACAGCTACAAGCAGCTGGATTTGACCGCCTCGTATCAGATCACCGACTACATGGGCCTCACCTTCGGCGCCACCAACCTGCTGGATTCCACCTACCGCTTGTACAGCGGAACCAGGGACACCCCGACAGCGTTCTACAAGAACGGCCGCGGCTACCAGGCCCAGCTGAACTTCAAGTTCTGATGTAGTCCCGGCGCGCCACCGACCCTCCACGGTGGCGCGCTTTTTTTTTGGACCTGTCGCTGTCCGCAGCGGCAGGTCGATGTCGCAACAAGGAGTGGTACTGGCCACGCCCCTTCGCCGCCGAGGGGGCGTGGCCAGGCCCGCTTTCGCCATCTACGCGCGGCCGCAGCATGACCGACGCGTTTCGCTTACAGGAGTGCAGTTCCCATGACGACCGATAGCCGCCAGTTCGCGGCTCCATCCCGCCGCCACGCCGGAGCTGCACCCAGGAGCCGAATGCTCGCGTTCGCTCTGTTGCTCGCGCTGCCCGCGCTGCACGTCAACGCGGCGCAATCGCCCACCGCCCCTACCGCCACCACGCTCAGCCCCGAGGCGATCGACCAGCAGTGGCTCGATGCCACCGCTGCCTATGCGCCCGAACGCGAGCGTCTGGTGCGCGAAGCCGAAGCCGGCGCGCGCAAGGGCCCGTTCCGTCCCGACTGGGCCGCACTGAAGGCGTATCAATCGCCGGCGTGGTACGACAACGCCAAGTTCGGCATCTTCATCCACTGGGGCGTGTTCTCGGTACCGGCGTTCGGCAGCGAGTGGTATTCGCGCAACATGTATCTGCAAGGCTCCAAGGAATTTGCCCATCACGTGGCGACCTACGGGCCGCAGGCGAGTTCCGGCTACAAGGATCTGATTCCCAAGTTCACCGCGCCCAAGTTCGACCCGAATGGCTGGGCCAAGCTGTTCCGGCAATCCGGCGCGCGCTATGTAGTGCCGGTGGCCGAGCACCACGACGGTTTTGCGCTGTACAACTCCAAGCTGTCCGACTGGACCGCAATGAAGATGGGGCCCAAGCGCGACCTGCTGGGCGAGTTGTCCAAGGCCATCCGCGCACAGGGGCTGCATTTCGGGCTGTCATCGCACCGTGCCGAACATAACTGGTTCTTCGATGGCGGGCGCACCTTCGATTCGGACGTCAACGATCCGCGTTACGCCGCGCTGTATGGTCCGGCGCAGGTGCGCCTGCCGGGCAAGGACGATGCCGATGTGGCCAACGACTGGACACCGGTCTCGCAGGCCTGGCTGGACGATTGGCTGGCGCGCACCACCGAGTTGATCGACACCTATCAACCGGACCTGATCTATTTCGATTGGTGGATCGCCCACCCCACCTTCCGCCGTAGCCTGCCGACGATGCTGGCGTATTACTACAACCAGGGCGCGGCGCGTACCGAAGCAGACCGCGGCGTGGTGGTGAACTACAAGCTGGGCGCCTTCCCCGAAGGTGCAGGCACGCTGGATATCGAGCGCGGCCAGCTCACCGGCATCCACCCCACGCATTGGCAGACCGACACCTCGGTAAGCAACGCCTCGTGGGGCTATATCGAAAACGACACCTACAAGTCGCCCACCTTCATCATCCACATGCTGGCCGACGTGGTGGCCAAGAACGGCAACCTGATGCTCAACATCGGCCCGCGCGCCGATGGTTCGATTCCGGAGACCGAGCGCGGCATCCTGCTGGCGATCGGCAAATGGCTCAGGACCAACGGCGGCGCGATCTACGACAGCAAGCCGTGGCGCGTGTATGGCGAAGGCCCCACCGAAGTGGTGGGCGGCACTTTCCAGGACATCAAGACCAAGCCGTACACGGCCGAGGATTTCCGCTTCACCACGCGCGATGGCGCGCTGTATGCGATCGAACTCGGCTGGCCCAGCAATGGCGAGGCGGTGATCCGCTCGCTCAAGACCGCCGACGGCGTGCGCGCGGTGACCTTGCTGGCAAACGGCAAGAAGATCCCGTTCGAACAACGGGCCGACGGCCTGCATCTGCGCCTGCCGGCCAAGCCGGTTGGCGAAAGTGCCTATGTGTTCCGCATCGACCTCTCCTCCCCCACTCCCTGACGGATGTTGTCTTTCATGAGCAAGCGATTGACCTGGATGTTGCTCGCGCTGGCATTTGCCTGCGCCCCGGCCTTGGCCAAAAACCCCACGGCGTTGTTCTATCTGATGAACACGCAGAAATCGACCAACTCGTTCATTGCCAACGTCGACAAGATCGATGTGGTGGTGCCCACCTGGTACGGCGTGGACCAGAACGGCCTGGTCAACGGCACCCCCAACATGTACCTGTACGACATCGCCAAGCAGCACAAGCTACGGGTGATGCCGATCCTGTCGATGACGACCGGTCGCGAAGGCTTCCACAAGCTGATGCATGACGAAGCCGCCAAGAAGCGCATGATCGAATCGCTGCTCATCCACGGCAAGCAGCACAAGTACTACGGCTTCCAGTTCGATTTCGAAAACATCGCCTGGACCGACCGCGACGCCTACACGCTGATGGTCAAGCAGACCGCAGATGCGCTGCACAAGGCCGGTTTCAAGATGTCGGTCGCCGTGGTGCCGAATGCACCGGGTTATGCCGAAGGCGGCCAGTTCTCCAAGTGGATGTGGGAATACTGGCGCGGTGCGTACGACCTCAAGGCGCTGGGCCAGGCGGTGGATCTGGTCAGCCTGATGACCTACGACCAGCACACGCGCTGGACCACGCCGGGCCCGGTCGATGGCATGGTGTGGATGAAGAAGCACCTGGATTACGCCATCACCCAGGTGCCGAAGGACAAGCTGTCGCTGGGCATCGCCACCTACGGCTACCGCTGGTACACCGGCAACCCGGTGAAGGAAGACGGCACCGAGGCATCGAACATTTCCGCAACGTATATCGATGCAGACGAGTCGTTCCCGCTGGCGCAGGAACAGAACGCCACCGTGCAGTGGGATCCGGTCGAGCAGGAATCCTGGTTCTACTTCTATCGCGACGACATGCGCGAGTGGGTGTTCCGCCCGGACGCGCGCAGCTTCAAGGCACGTTACGAGCTGACCAAGCAATACGGCCTGGAAGGCTTCAGCTGCTGGGTGCTGGGCGCCGAAGACCCGAAGGTGTGGGACGAGCTACCGACCGCGCAGCGCTAAGCGCAGCCGACGCTACGATGGCACAGCGATCAGGCGGGCACGGCTGGTGCAAGGAATCGGACTGCGTGGCTGCATTCCGATTCCAGCGTTGCCCGCGCCCGTTTTGCAGCGACCGACGCCCCTGACGTGATCGCATGACCACGCGGTGCCCACGCTGCGCAGCGGGACCAAGCGTGCGCCAGTCACTGCGTCTTCCGATACGGCTTTGCTACTGTGCGTGGCTGCCGTGTACCGCCGCCATACCGGGATGTGATTGCATGACGTCGAACTCCGCACCCACCGCACGCCTGACAGCCGTCGCGCCGTTCTCCTCGCGCCTGCTTGCGCTTGCGTTCGCAGCAGTGTCGCTGGCCGGCTGCGGTCAACGTGCACCAGGCACCTCGCCGGCCGCTGCCACCGCCGGCGCACCTGCTGCCGCAACCGCAGACACTGCGGGTACCCCGTTGCCACTGATTCCCGCAGCAGTCGAGGTCAAACGCGGTAGCGGCAGCTTCACGGTGGGCGCCGGCACGGTGATTTCGATCGTGCCCGGCGATGCCGATGCACGCCGCAGTGCCGAACATCTGGCCGATTTGCTGCAACGCACACGCGGGCTGCGGTTGGAAGTGCGCGCCGAAGCCAGCGCATCGCCGGGCAGCATCCGCCTGGAGCGCAGCGCGCAGGCGCCGGTAGCGCACAAGGAAGGCTATAGCCTGGAGGCCGATGCCAGGGGCGTGCGCATCGCCGCGCGCGATGGCGCCGGCTTGTTGTACGGCGCAATCAGCGCCTGGCAATTGATGACACCGGATGCACGCAAGGGCGAGGTCCGGCTGCCGGCGGTGACGATTCGCGACTGGCCGCGTTTCAGCTGGCGCGGCCAGCACCTGGATGTGGCCCGGCATTTCCATGATGTGGACACGGTCAAGCATGTGCTCGATACGATGGCCCTGCACAAGCTCAACGTGCTGCATTGGCATCTCACCGATGACCAGGGCTGGCGCATCGAGATCAAGCGCTATCCCAAGCTCACCGAGGTAGGCGCATGGCGCACACCGCCCGGCGCCGGCCAGCACGGCACGCCGCAGCGTTATGGCGGCTTCTACACCCAGGAACAGATCAGCGAGATCGTCGCCTATGCGGCGCGCCTGCATATCACGGTGCTGCCGGAACTGGACATGCCCGGCCATGCACAGGCAGCCGTTGCCGCCTACCCCGAAGAAGTGGGCGTACCCGGCGCACGCACGCAGGTGGGCGTGGACTGGGGCGTCAACCCGTACCTGTTCAACACCAGCGAACGTAGCCTGACCTTCATCACCAACGTGCTGGACGAAGTGCTGACCTTGTTCCCATCGACCTACATCCACATCGGTGGCGATGAGGCGGTGAAGGATCAATGGGAAGCCTCGCCGGCGGTGCGCGCGCAGATGCGCAAGCTCGGGGTCAAGGACGCGCATGCGATGCAGGGCTGGTTCAACGAACAGCTGGCGGCCTACCTCACCCAGCACGGCCGGCGCATGATCGGCTGGGATGAAATTCTGGAAGGCGGCGTGCCGGCCAGTGCGTCGGTGATGTCGTGGCGCGGCATCGAAGGCGCGGTGACTGCAGCACAGCAAGGCCACGATGTGGTGCTGGCGCCGGGCGACTGGCTGTATCTGGACAACCTGCAGACCACCCGCAGCGACGAACCGAACGGTCGCCTCACGGTGTTGCCGCTGTCGAAGGTCTACGCATTCGACCCGGTGCCGGCCGAGCTCAGCGCCGAACAGGCCAGGCATGTACTGGGCGCACAAGGCGCGTTGTGGTCCGAATACATCCCCTCGCAGTGGCATGTGGATCACGCCTTGTTCCCGCGGTTATCTGCAATAGCGGAAGTGACCTGGTCGCCGCCGGCAGCGCGCAACTGGAACAGCTTTCTGGCCCGCATGCCGGCGCAGCTGCAGCGCTACAAGGCGCTGGGCATCGATTACAGCGACGGCGCCTTCGCTGCCGATATCGCGCTGGAAGGCGGACCCAATCCGGTGCTCGCCGGCGGGCCGGCCAAGGTGACACTGAGCACGCAAGCCGGCGCGGGCACGCTGCACTACACCATCGACGGCAGCGAGCCCACGCCGGCATCGCCGCGCTACAGCGCGCCGTTGACGATTCGATTGCCGACCACGGTCAAGGCCACGGCGTTCGATGCGAACGGCACGCCGCTGGCGGCCACGCGCAGCCGTACCTTCGATCGCGCCAGTTTGTTGCGGGTGGATACGCAGGGACTGCAGCACTGCGTCGAAACCGGCGCGCTCGGCTTGCGGCTGCCGCTGCTGCCGGAGATGACCGGCGCCGACACGCCGGTGTACAACGTCGACCTGTTCCATGCCTGCCGCCTGTATCCGCAGGCACGGCTGGACGGTATCGGCGCAATCCGCATCGACGCCGCACGCCTGCCCAACAACTTCGGCCTGGCGCACGAGCAATCCAAGGTCGTGCAATACCCGGCCAAAACCCGCGGCGGTGAGCTGGAAGTGCGTCTGGGCTGCGACGGCGATCTGATCGCCAGCGTGCAGCTGCCGCGCAGCGACACCCTGGGCGAACAATTCACCCTGGAAACCGCACTGCCTGCACGCACCGGCATCCACGATCTCTGCCTGCGCTTCACCGCGCCGATCCGCGGCCCCCTGTATGCCATCGGCGCCGTCCAACTGATTGAAACCACTGCGCAGGCGCCCCCCGCCGCCACGCGCTGAGCCACCCTAGGAGAGTCACGCATGCCCCTGTCCCGTCATCGTTTTGTTCCCGCCCCCGCCCGTCTCGGGCTTGCCCTGGCCTTGGCCATCTCGCAGGCCTGGGCAGCACCGCCGACGGCAGTGAATCTGGACAGCGGCTGGCAGGTGCGGCTGGTGCCGGGTCAGGAGCAGGGCAAGACGTATCCGAAGGCAGCGGCGTGGTTGCCGGCGCAGGTGCCCGGTGCGGTGCAGACCGACCTGATCGCCGCCAAGATCGTGCCCGACCCGTTCTATCGCGACAACGAAGGCAAGATCCAGTGGGCGGGCCTGAGCGATTGGCAGTACCAGACCCGTTTCAATGTCGATGCGGCCACACTCAAGCGCGAACATGTCGAGCTGGTGTTCGACGGCCTGGACACGTTTGCCGAGGTCACCCTCAATGGCAAGCAGCTGCTCAGCGCCGACAACATGTTCCGGCAGTGGCGCGTGGATGCGAAATCCTTGCTCAAGCGTGGCGATAACGTGCTCGAGGTCAAGCTGTATTCGCCGATCAAGAAGATCCAGCCGTGGCTGGCCAAGCAACCGTATGCGCTGCCGGGCGCCTACGATTCGGCGTTCGGGGACGAGCCGGAGGCACGCCACAGCTCTACCTACGTGCGCAAGGCGCCGTACAACTTCGGTTGGGATTGGGGCCCGCGCATGGTCAATGCCGGCATCTGGAAGGATGTGCGCGTGGAAGCGTGGGACGCCGTGCGGGTGGATGGGCTGCATATCGCCCAGCAACGCGTGGATGCCGATAGCGCGCAATTGCAGGCGCAGCTGGAACTGCAGGCCGGCCGCAGCGGGCCGGTGCAGGTGACGCTGGATGTACTGGGCCCGGATGGGCAAAAAGTCGGCCAGTTCACCCAGGACGCGGTGGTCGATCCCGGCCAGAACCGCATCGACCTGGCGGTGCGCATCGCCAAGCCCAAGCGCTGGTTCCCGGCCGGCTACGGTGCGCAGGACCGCTACACCTTCGTGGCCAACGTGCGCGATGCCGATGGCGACAGCCAGCAGATCAAGCGGGTCACCGGCCTGCGCTCGGTAGAGCTGCGCCGCGAAAAAGACCAGTACGGCAAGAGCATGGAGATCGTGATCAACGGCATCCCGATCTTCGCCAAGGGGGCCAACCTGATTCCGCTGGATGCCTTCCCCGCACGTGTCACGCACGCGCGCATGCGCAGCACCTTGCAGGACGCGCGCGATGCCAACATGAACATGCTGCGCATGTGGGGCGGCGGGCATTACCAGGACGACTATTTTTACGACGTCGCCGACGAGCTTGGCATCATGATCTGGCAGGACTTCATGTTCGGTGGCGCGGTGCCGCCGTACGACGTGGAGTTCCGCGAGAACACCCGGCAGGAGGCGATCGAACAGGTCAAGCGGCTGCGCGATCACCCCAGCATCGTGTTGTGGTGCGGCAACAACGAAGTGCAGACCGGCTGGGAAAACTGGGGCGACCGGGTCAAGTTCAAGCAGTCGGTGGACCCGGAAGAACGCGCCCGCATCGAACGCGGCATGACCACCTTGTTCGGCACCGTATTCCGTGAAGTGGTGGCCACCTACGATAACGACGTGCCGTACTGGGCCACCTCGCCGGGCACCGATTTCGATGGCGCGGCCGACCAGACCAACGATGGCGACATGCATTACTGGAAGGTGTGGGGCGGCCCTGCCCTGCCGGTCACCGAATACCTCAACGTCACCCCGCGCTTCATGTCCGAGTACGGCCTGCAGTCGTTCCCCGATATGCGCACCGTGCGGGCGTTTGCCGAGCCCGGCGACATGGATCCGGAATCGCCGGTGATGCGCGTGCATCAGAAGTTTGACAAGGGCAACGGCAACAAGCGGCTGATGCTGTACATCCGCCGCGAATTCGGCGAGCCCAAGGATTTCGACAGTTTCGTCTACCTGAGCCAGCTGATGCAGGCCGAAGGCATCAACATCGCCGCTTCGCATCTGCGTGCCTCTCGCCCGCAGTCGATGGGTTCGCTGTACTGGCAGCTCAACGATGTGTGGCCGGGCGCGTCGTGGTCCAGCGTGGATTACTACGGCCGCTGGAAGGCGCTGCATTACCACGCACGGCGCTTCTACGCGCCGGAAATGATCGCCGCATTGCGCAACGACAAGGGCCAGACCGAGGTGTCGCTGGTCTCCGACCGCACCACCCCGCTGGCAGCGCGCTGGCGCATGCGAGTGATGGGCATGGATGGCAAGGTGCTGAGCAAGCGCGAAGAAAAAGCCAGCGTCAAACCGCTGAGCAGCCTGCAGGTGGGCAACTTCAGCGACAAGCAATTGCTGGGCAGCGCCGATCCCAAGCGCACCTACGCGGTGTTCGAGCTGCTCGACGGCGACACGTTGCTCTCGCGCGAGGTGGTGTTCTTCGCGCCGGCCAAGCAGCTTGCATTGCCGGCCGCGAAGATCGACAGCCAGTGGCGTGCCGATGGCGATGGCTACGCACTCACCCTGACCAGCAACACGCTGGCGCGCGAGGTGTGGCTGTCGTTCGGCGATGTGGATGCCACGCTGTCGGACAACGCCTTCGACCTGCTGCCGGGTGAGCCACTGACCGTGCGGGTGAGCAGCAAGGCGGCACTGGCGCAGTTGCAATCCACGCTGCAGGTGCGCGACCTGGCCGCCACGCTGGCTGGCGCGCCGCCGGAGCCTGCCGAAGCAAAGTAAAACCGCCAGCAACAGGTCTCAGCAGACGACGCAGCACGCGCGTAAGCACGCTGCTTTATCCGCGAAGACCGCATGTAGCGCTGACGGCTCCATGCAATGCATCGCACGCAAGGCAGTCAGCGATTTGTAATGACCACTGCCCGCAGCATCACTGCGGGCGACCCAAGCGCAACGCGTGACGGCCATGGCCGCCGCGCAGGAGTGAACCGATGTCGTTGTCCGTCTTTCCGTGCCGTCTTGCCGCTGCACTCAGTGTGAGCCTGGCCCTGCCGCTCATCGCTGCACCGGCAGTGGCCGCAAAAAACACCGATGCAACGCCCGAACAGCGCGCCGCCGCCCTGGTCGCGCAAATGAGCTGCGAAGAAAAAGTGGCCCAGGCCATGAACGATGCACCGGCGATTCCGCGCCTGGGCATCCCCGCCTACGAGTGGTGGAGCGAAGGCCTGCACGGCATCGCGCGCAACGGCTACGCCACGGTGTTTCCGCAGTCGATTGGCCTGGCGGCGAGCTGGAATACCCGCCTGATGCAGCAGGTGGGCACGGTGGTGTCCACCGAAGCGCGCGCCAAGTTCAACCAGGCCGGTGGTCCGGGCAAGAACCATAAACGCTACGCCGGTCTTACCATCTGGTCGCCCAACATCAACATCTTCCGCGACCCGCGCTGGGGCCGTGGCATGGAAACCTACGGCGAAGATCCGTTTCTCACCGGGCAGATGGCGGTGGGCTTTATCCGCGGCCTGCAGGGCGAGGACCTCAACCATCCACGCACGATCGCCACGCCCAAGCACATCGCGGTGCACAGCGGCCCCGAGCCGGGCCGGCATGGCTTCGATGTGGATGTCTCGCCACGCGATGTGGAAGCGACCTATACGCCGGCCTTCCGCGCTGCCATCGTCGAAGGACAGGCCGGCTCGGTGATGTGTGCGTACAACTCGCTGCACGGCACCCCGGCGTGCGCGGCCGACTGGTTGCTCAACGGCCGCGTGCGCGGCGACTGGGGCTTCAAGGGCTTTGTGGTGTCCGATTGCGATGCGGTCGACGACATGACCCAGTTCCATTATTTCCGCCCGGACAACGCCGGCTCGTCGGCCGCCGCGCTCAAGGCCGGGCACGATCTCAACTGCGGGCATGCCTATCGCGAACTCGGCACGGCGATCGCGCGCGGCGAAGTGGACGAAGCCTTGCTCGACCAATCGCTGGTGCGCCTGTTTGCCGCCCGCTACCGCCTGGGCGAGCTGGAGGCCCCGCGCAAGGACCCGTACGCGCGGCTCGGCGCGAAGGACGTGGACAACGCGGCGCATCGTGCGCTGGCCTTGCAGGCGGCCGCCGAGTCGATTGTGCTGCTGAAGAACGATGCCAACACGTTGCCGCTCAAGGCCGGCACGCGGCTGGCGGTGATCGGCCCGAATGCGGACGCACTGGCTGCATTGGAGGCCAACTACCAGGGCACCTCGTCCGCGCCGGTGACGCCGCTGCTGGGCCTGCGTCAGCGCTTCGGTGCGCAGCAGGTGAGCTACGCACAAGGCGCACCGTTGGCTGCCGGCGTGCCCGGCATGATCCCGGAGACGGCACTGCGCAGCGATGGCAAGCCGGGACTGCGTGGCGAATATTTCGACAACGTCGACATGAGCGGTGCTGCACGCGTGGTGCGGCAGGACCGCACGGTGAGCTTCAACTGGGATCAGGTCGCCCCGGCAAAGGGCGTACCGGCCGACCGCTATGCCGTGCGCTGGAGCGGCGAGCTGCTGCCACCCAGCGCTGGCGATTACACCCTGGCAGTGCGCGTGGCGCGTTGCTTCGACTGCAGCGGGCACGACCCGGTACGCCTGTATATCGACGACAAGCTGGTGGTTGCCGGCAACGCCGAAGACAAGCACGTGCCGGCCGGCATGCACAACGCCGACGGCCGGAGCGTGGAAACCGTGCTGCATTTCGACGACACCCGCCCACGCAAGATTCGCCTGGAAATGGAGCATCGCGGCCAGGATCAGGGCGTGCGCCTGGAATGGCTGGCTCCTGCCGCCGCGCAACTGGCCGAAGCCGAGCAGGCCGTGGCACAGGCAGACGCTGTGGTCGCCTTCGTTGGCCTGTCGCCGGATGTGGAAGGCGAAGAGTTGCGGATCGATGTTCCCGGCTTCGACGGTGGCGACCGCAACGACATCGCCCTGCCCGCCCCGCAGCAAGCGCTGCTCGAACGGGCAAAGGCGTCCGGCAAACCGCTGGTGGTGGTGCTGATGAGCGGCAGCGCGGTGGCCTTGAACTGGGCCAAGACGCATGCCGATGCGATCGTGGCCGCGTGGTACCCGGGCCAGTCCGGCGGCACCGCGATCGCGCGCATGCTGGCCGGCGACGACAATCCCGGCGGTCGCCTGCCGGTGACCTTCTACCGCTCCACCAAGGACCTGCCGGCCTACGTCAGCTACGACATGAAGGGCCGCACCTACCGTTACTTCAAGGGCGAGCCGCTGTTTGCGTTCGGCTATGGCCTGAGCTACACCCGCTTTGCCTATGACGCGCCGCAGCTGTCCACCACCACGCTGCAAGCCGGCAGTTCGCTGCAGGTAACCACGACCGTGCGCAATACCGGTGCACGTGCCGGCGACGAAGTGGCGCAGGTGTATCTGCAATATCCGGACCGTCCGCAGTCCCCGTTGCGCAGCCTGGTCGGTTTTCAGCGCGTGCATCTTGCAGCGGGCGAGCAACGCACGCTGACCTTCAACCTGGATGCACGCGCGTTGAGCGACGTGGATCGCAGCGGGCAGCGCGCGGTGGAAGCCGGCAACTACACGTTGTTCGTCGGCGGCGGGCAGCCAGGTACCGGCGCGGCCGGCGACACGGCGGCGTTCTCGATCTCGGGGCGTTCGCCGTTGCCGAAGTAGGCGCCGCATCGCGCTGACGTACGCAGTCGCCGGCCATGCCGGAGCAGATGGACAACAGCGGCGCGCGTGTCGATGGCGTGTCGACGAGGCACCATGGCTGCCGGAGGCAGCGACGAGCATGCCGACGCGCCCCGTCGGCGTGTTGATCGGCACTGACGATGCCGCTGGAGGGCGGCCGGACGAGTGCCGACGTGCGGGCTGCAGGCCGGAGGTCGTGGTGCCCAGCGTGGCGTTGTCGAAGGCGGTTTGCGGCCCGCATCCAGAAGGGCAGACCGCGGACCGGACCGCGACTGCGCCATCGAATAGTCCACATGCGGCAACGAATTGTGCGACCGCACTATGCACATTCGGCGCACACGTTGTATGGTCATCGGGAATTGGTCATGCATAGGTCTCATCCTCAGCCGGCAGGTCGCGCGGCCCTGGAGCGGCACTGGCGTGCGGGCCTGCTGTCGACATCCAAGGAGTTCCAGGTCATGCATACCCGCCGCGACATCCTTCAGTTGCTCGGCGCTAGCGCCGGTGCCGGCCTGCTGGCCAGCGCCCTGCCCGCGTTCGCGGCCGCGCCCGCCACCGGCGCGTCCAGTGCAGCCGGCCGCTTTGTCAGCAAGCGTCCGCCCAGGGCGCAGCGCCGCTTCGTCAGCAAGGCGGTCGAGCAGCAGATCGCGCAGATCAAGGCGCGCATCGCCGACCCCGAACTGGCCTGGCTGTTCGAGAACTGTTACCCCAACACGCTCGACACCACCGTGGAAACCGGCACCCGCAACGGCAAGCCGGACACCTTCGTCATCACCGGCGACATCCACGCGATGTGGCTGCGCGACTCCTCCGCGCAGGTGCACCCGTACGTGCCGCTGGCCAGGCGCGACCCGGCGTTGCGGCGCATGTTCCATGGCCTGATCCAGCGCCAGGCTGCGTGCATCACGCTCGACCCCTATGCCAACGCGTTCCTGCCCGACGGCCAGACCCAGCGCCTGAAGTGGTCGCTCAACGACATCACCGAAATGAAGCCGGGCGTGGGCGAGCGCAAGTGGGAAGTGGATTCGCTGTGCTACCCCATCCGCATTGCGCACGAATACTGGCGCGCCACCGGCGACACCGCACCGTTCGACGACGACTGGCGCGCGGCAATGCACGTGGTGGTCAAGACCTTCCGCGCGCAGCAGCGCAAGGACAACCGCGGCCCGTACGTGTTCCAGCGGCCCTCGCCACTGGCCACCGAAACCCTGGTGCTGGAAGGCTACGGCCAGCCGACCAAGCCCAACGGCATGATCCACTCGATGTTCCGCCCCTCCGACGATGCCTGCGTGTTTCCATTGTTCGTGCCGGCCAACCTGTTCGCAGTCACCTCGCTGCGGCAGCTGGCCACGATGAGCACGGCCTTGCATCGCGACACCGCCTTTGCCGCCGAGTGCACCGCACTGGCCGACGAAGTGGAAACCGCCACCCGCCAGTTCGGCCAGCAGCGCGATGCCGACGGGCAGGCGTACTGGGCCTTCGAAGTGGACGGCTTCGGTAACCAGTTATTCATTGACGACGCCAACGCACCCGGTCTGCTCAGCCTGGCCTACCTGGGCTGCTGCGATCGCGCCGACCCGGTGTTCCTGCGCACGCGCCAGCTGGCCTGGAGCGAACGCAACCCGTATTTCTCGCGCGGCAAAGCGGCCGAAGGCGTCGGCAGCCCGCACAGCGGCATGGGCACGATCTGGCCGATGTCGATCATTCAATACGCGCTGGCCAGCGACGACGACACGCAACTGCGCCAATGCCTGCAGTGGCTGAAAACCACGCATGCCGGCACCGGCTTCATGCACGAGGCCTTCGACAAGGACAACCCGAGCACCTTCACCCGCGACTGGTTCGCCTGGGCCAATACCTTGTTCGGCGAACTGATCATCGACCTGCATCAACGCAAACCCCAGCTGCTGCGTAGCGCCTGACCTTCCCTTCTCCCATCGGGACCTCGGTCCCCTTCATGGGGAGAAGGTGCCCGAAGGGCGGATGAGGGTACGGCGCACCCACCTCGCGACATCAGAGATCACACACATGGCAACACGACGCGGTTTTCTCCAAGGCGCCATCGCCGCAGCCCTGTTTGGCAGCGTCGGTCTGCCCGGCCTGGCGCGCGCGCGCGCCGGCAATTACGCGCTTCCGGCCGACGCGCGTGCCCGCGCCGACCTCACCCGGCATGTGGATGTGTTCATCGGCACCGGCGGCCACGGTCATACCTTCCCCGGCGCCACGCTGCCATTCGGCATGGTGCAGCTCAGCCCGGACACCTATAACGCGGTGTGGGATTCGTGCTCGGGGTATCACGAGTCCGATGGCTCGATCATGGGCTTCTCGCACACGCACCTGTCCGGCACCGGCATCGGCGACATGCTGGACGTCCTGCTGGTGCCCGCCACCGGCGAGGTCAAACTGGTGCCCGGCCCGCTCGACACCCCGGATGCCGGCTACCGCTCGCGCTACGACCACGCCGACGAAGCCGCATCGCCCGGTTACTACCGCGTGCGCCTCAAGGACAGCGGCGTGCATGCCGAACTCACCGCCACCGCGCGGGCCGGCCTGCACCGCTATCACTTCCCCAAGGGCAAACCCGCGCACGTGTTGCTCGACCTGTGCCACGGCATGCAGGACAAGCCGGAAATTGCCACCCGCGTGAGCGATGCGCAGCTGCGCGTGGTCGACGAACGCACCCTCACCGGCGGACGCCGCGTCTACCAATGGGCCAAGGGCCGCTACATCTATTTCGCCATGCGCCTGTCGCGCCCGTTCAAGCACGTGCAGCTGTACAACGAAGACCAACCGCTGCCCGCCGGCACGCGCAGCACCGACGGCACCCACCTCAAGGCCGCGTTGCATTACCCCGATGCCGCCGATGCCCCGCTGCTGATCAAGGTCGGCATCTCGGCCGTCAGCGCCGACAATGCATTGGCCAATCTGGACGCCGAATTGCCGGACTTCGACTTCGCGCGCGTGCATGCGCAAGCGGTCGCCGCCTGGGAAAAGGAACTGGCCCGCGTGCGCATCGACAGCGATGACGACGCGCAACGGCGCATCTTCTACACCGGCCTGTATCACAGCCTGCTGGCGCCCACGCTGTTCTCCGATGTGGACAACCGCTATCGCGGCATGGACCTGCAGATCCACACCGCGCCGAAGGGCTACAACAACTACAGCACCTACTCGCTGTGGGACACCTACCGCGCCGCCCATCCACTGCTCACGCTGGTCCAGCCCGAGCGCGTGCCGGACCTGGTGCAATGCCTGGTGCGCGGCGCCAACGAATGCCCGGACGGCGTGGGCATCTGGCCGCTGCAGGGCGTGGAGACCGGCTGCATGATCGGCTATCACTCCGCCGTGGTGCTGGCCGAGGCGCATGCCAAGGGCTTTACCGGGATCGACTACAAGGCCGCCTGGCCGGCGTATCGCAAGCGTGCGATGGACGACACCACCCACGGCCTGGGCGAGTACCGCACGCTCGGTTACATCCCCGCAGACAAAGTGGACGAATCGGTCAGCCGCACGCTCGAATACGCCTACGACGACTGGGCCTGCGCACACCTGGCGCAGGCCGCCGGCGCCAGCGCCGATGCACGCGCATTGCGCGAACGCTCGCGCAACTACCGCAATGTGTTCAATCGCGACAGCGGCTTCGTGCAGGCACGGCTTGCCGACGGCAGTTGGGCCACACCGTTCGACCCGCGCGGCATGGGCCACATCGCCAAGTGGCGCGATTTCACCGAATCCAACGCCTGGCAGGCCACCTTCCTCAACCAGCACGATCTGTACGGCTACATGGAGTTGTACGGCGGCCGCGACGGTTTCGTCGCCAAGCTGGACGAGCTGTTTTCCACCAGTTCCGAACTGCCCGCCGATGCACCGCCGGATATCGACGGCATGGTCGGCCAGTACGCGCATGGCAACGAGCCCAGCCACCATGTGGCGTATCTGTTCGCCTATGCCGGCCAGCCGTACAAGACCCAGGCAATGGTGCGCCGGTTGCTGCGCGAGCAGTATCACGACGCGCGCAACGGCCTGTCCGGCAACGAAGACTGCGGGCAGATGAGCGCCTGGTTCGTGCTCAGTGCACTGGGGCTGTATGCGGTGGACCCGGTCAGCGGCAACTACATCGTGGGCAGCCCCTTGTTCAAGCGTGCCACGCTGGACGTGGGCAATGGCCGCACGCTGCGCATCGTGGCCAAGGACAACAGCGCGCAGAACGTCTATGTGCAGTCGCTGACCTTCAACGGCAAATCGCTCACCCGCGCCTGGCTACGTCACACCGAGCTCGCCGCCGGCGGCACGCTGGAGTTTGCGATGGGGCCCAAGCCTAACCCGGCCTTCGGCGCAGACAAGAAGGATCTGCCACCGTCGTTCGCGTAATGCCAGTACGTCGCTTGCACGAGCGGCGCGTTCGGTTCTTGCTGCGCGAATGGGGAACGCCCTTTCCCGTGTACGCAAACAGGGATCGCTTGTTCATTCGCCAGTGGAAGTTGCTTTCTCATTCCGCAGGCGGGGATTGCTCTTCCCTTCTCCCGCAAGCGGGCATTGCTCTTCCTTCTCCCGCAAGCGGGTATTGCTCTTCCTTCTCCCGCAAGCGGGAGAAGGTGCCCGCAGGGCGGATGAGGGCAGAACGCAAACACCGCCGCCTGCCATCCACCCGCACCACCGGCCCACCTACATCGAGACCTCCATGCTGCGTACCACTCTTGCTCCCCTGGTTCTGGCCCTGGCGCTCGCGCTACCCGCCGCCGCTACCACACCCGAGCCCTGGCCCGCCTTCGGCATGCAGGGCACGCAATTCGTGCGCGACGGCAAGCCGTACCAGCTGCTCTCCGGCGCCATCCATTTCCAGCGCATTCCGCGCGCCTACTGGAAAGACCGCCTGCAAAAAGCGCGTGCCCTGGGCTTGAACACCGTAGAAACCTACGTGTTCTGGAATCTGGTGGAACCGCAGCAAGGCCAGTTCGATTTTTCCGGCAACAACGATGTGGCCGCGTTCGTGCGCGAAGCCGCCGCGCAGGGCCTCAACGTCATCCTGCGGCCCGGCCCTTACGCCTGTGCGGAGTGGGAAGCCGGCGGCTACCCGGCCTGGTTGTTCGGCAAGGGCAATATTCGCGTCCGCAGCCGCGATCCGCGCTTTCTCGGCGCCAGCCAGTCCTATCTGGATGCGTTGGCCAAACAGGTGCAGCCGCTGCTCAACCATAACGGCGGGCCGATCATCGCCGTGCAGGTCGAGAACGAATACGGCTCCTACGCCGACGATCACGCCTACATGGCCGACAACCGCGCCATGTACGTCAAGGCTGGCTTCGACAAGGCCTTGCTGTTCACCTCCGATGGCGCCGACATGCTCGCCAACGGCACCTTGCCCGACACCCTGGCGGTGGTGAACTTCGCACCCGGCGAGGCCAAGAGCGCATTCGACAAACTGATCAAGTTCCGCCCCGATCAACCGCGCATGGTCGGCGAATACTGGGCCGGGTGGTTCGACCATTGGGGCAAGCCGCATGCCGCAACCGATGCCAGGCAACAGGCCGACGAGTTCGAGTGGATCCTGCGCCAGGGCCACTCGGCCAATCTCTACATGTTCATCGGCGGCACCAGTTTCGGCTTCATGAATGGCGCCAATTTCCAGAACAATCCCAGCGACCACTACGCGCCGCAGACCACCAGTTACGACTACGACGCCATCCTCGACGAAGCCGGCCACCCCACGCCCAAATTCGCGTTGATGCGCGATGCCATCGCCCGCGTGACCGGCGTGCAACCGCCCGCATTACCGGCACCGATCGCCACCGCCACGCTGCCGGCCACGCCGCTGCGCGAATCGGCCTCGCTCTGGGACAACCTGCCCGCGCCGATCGCCATCGACACCCCGCAGCCGATGGAACAGTTCGGCCAGGATTATGGCTACATCCTCTACCGCACCACGGTCACTGGCCCGCGCAAGGGCCCGCTGTATCTGGGCGACGTGCGCGATGTGGCACGCGTGTACGTGGATCAACGGCCGGTCGGCAGCGTTGAGCGGCGTTTGCAGCAGGTGTCGCTTGAGGTAGAGATTCCTGCAGGCCAGCACACCCTGGATGTGCTGGTCGAAAACAGCGGCCGCATCAACTACGGCACGCGCATGGCCGACGGCCGCGCCGGGCTGGTGGACCCGGTGCTACTGGACAACCAGCAGCTCACCGGCTGGCAGGCCTTCCCGCTGCCGATGCGCACGCCCGACAGCATCCGCGGCTGGACCCGCAAGGCAGTGCAAGGCCCGGCGTTTCACCGCGGCGCCCTGCGCATCGGCACGCCGACCGACACCTATCTGGACATGCGCGCCTTCGGCAAGGGCTTTGCCTGGGCCAACGGCGTCAACCTGGGCCGCCATTGGAACATCGGCCCGCAGACCGCGCTGTATTTCCCCGCGCCGTTCCAGCGCAAGGGCGACAACACGGTGGTGGTCTTCGACCTGGACGATGTCGCCACCCCCAGCGTGCGCGGCCTGAAGCAGCAGGTGTGGCTCACGCCGAAAGAGTGAGTCTTGCAAGGCGGCTGCAGACGCGTGCTCGCTCGCACAGCCGCCATCAGGTGGTGGACGCAGGGGCTACGGCAGCCGCCTGTTCGCGGATGCGTGCTGCCTGGACTTCGGTCGCCAGCAGCGTGCCGCGCACATGGGTGGTGTGCTGACGGGCCTGTTTCATGCAGAACCGGGCGAACCCTGCAACACCTTCTTGCGGCACGATCGCGTTCGAGGTCAGCACCCGGATCAGGCGCTGCTGCAAACCGGGCATCCTGGCGGCGGCGCGCGCCTGGCTTCGCACATCTGGGCTCGCCAGTTCCTGCTCGGCCATCTCCAGTTCCTGCAGCATCAGGCTGATCGCGCGCTGTTGGGTGGCGTCGCGCGTGCGCACCTGGTGCAATTGCGCCAGTAAACGTTCCGAAGCCTGATCGACCGTCGCCACCGGCGTTTGGTCATGAGAATGCGGATCATCGTGCACGTCGGGCTGCGGAAGGTCCGCCTGCGCGCTGAGCTTGGCGTCGAGATACTTCTTTTGCAGTTCAAGGCAGCATTGCATATAGGCAATCTGCGACTTCACCGAGCCGGGCGTTTGCAGCCACTGCGCAAGCGCGGTTTCGGTCAGCACCGCGCTGTGCTTGGCATGGCTGCGCATCGCCTTGCCTCGCGCCTCCTGCGGCTTGCCGGTCAATACCGCGCGTCCATAGTTCGCTGCAGCGCGCAGGGCTGCATTGATGCGCCGACCCAGCGGCGCCGCCGGTGCCGATCGACCCGAGCCCTTGCCCGGATCCGTCGAGCGCGGCTTGGCCGGATGCAATTTCTGCAGGTCGTCGGCACCGGCCTGCACAAACGCGTCCAGCGCCTTTTCCTGCCCGTCGATGCAGGCGTAGAGCGCGCTCCGCAACTCGAATCCATGGTGGGGCACCACGTCATCTGCTGCTGTTGCGCCCGACCTGTCGGCAGTCGAAGCGGCGGGTTCCGGCATCGCCGGTTGCGCATCACCTGCGGCAGAGGCGCCTTGGCGATGCTTCGGCTCCAGGCCGGGATCGGGTTCTGCAACGATATCGTCTTCATCGCTCCCCTCCGCTTCCTCCGCCACTGGCGTCAGTGCAACGTCCACCGCGGTTGGCGGCAACTGGTCGGCGACGTTGGGCGCTTCCCGGGATGGCGCACCCTCCGCCTCGCGTGCAGGCAACAGATCCGCCACCGCCAACAGCGCGCGATCGACGCCGGGCATGTCCTCGGTCTGGTACCTGCGATAGCGCTTCTGCTTGCCGTGCGCCAGCAGGAACTGATGGCTGCCGACCCCCATCGTGGCCGCACCGAGCAGGCCTGCGCCGATGATCAGGCCGGTGCCCACCGGGGCGGCCACCGTGGCGCCGGCAACGACGGCCGCGCTGACGCCGACCTTGGTCAACGTACTGGCGGTGTAGGTGACTCCACCCACGACAAAGCCCTTGTTCCACTGGTTGAACCGATGCGCAAAGCGGTCGTACTTGCCCAACTTGGTGTTCACAAAGTGCTGGTAGCGCTGTGCGCCAGGACTGAGTTCGCCAGGTTCGAGATCTTGCAGGAAGCGCTGGACCCTGCCGACATCCACGGCAACACGCGTCCTTTCCCGACGCGACTGGTGCAGGAAGGTGCCCCCCAATGCGGTGGCCGCCACGCTCGCCAACGGCGCGAGCACGAAGCTGCCGGCGATGCCCGCCGCAGAGGCCGCACCTGCGGCCGCGGCACTGTGGCCCACCAGGCCCGCCGCATTTGCGCTCTTGCTGGCGATTGCCAGCCCGCCCTGGATGCCGAGTTCGCTCGCTGCCTTGGTGAAGATCACCCCGGCCGAGGCCATGGAGGTTGCGGCAATGGCGCCGTCCCGCGTATTTCGCCGCTGCAGGTAGGCGTTGGTCTCGATCGCCTCGCTCAGTGCATGCGCGTAAGCATTGGCAGCGCCTGCAGGCGCTGTCGTGCCCAAGGCGGATTGCAGTGTCGCCTGCTCCGCGCGCAGGCGGCGTTCCTGCTGCCGCAAGTGCGTGCGCTGCTCGGCAACTTCGCGGGTTTCCTTGTACGCGGCATAGATCGCAAGACTCGACAGCGGCAGCATCGCGCCGCTGATGCCCAGGCTCATCGCCAGATCGAATGTGCCTGCCGGCGCGCCTTCCTCGGCAAGGGCGTGCAGGACGCCGTCCTCCGCTGCATGCCCAACCACGTGCGGATCCGCCGGATGCCCGGCGTCGGCGTGTGGCCCATGGTGCCCTTCAGGCGTCGGCGCATGCGGGGCATCTGCAGCGTGCGGCTGTGCGGGATGTGCGCTCTGCGGTGGGTGTGGCAGGTGGTGGCCATCCGGTGCCGCTGCATGCTCGGCCGGTGAGTGCTCGGGTGGATGCGCCGAGTCCCCAGCGTCCGCGGACTGCTCAGGTTCGCCGCGGCGGGGAATGTCGTTGATCAATTCGGCCGTTTTGTCCGCGGTTCCATGCAAGGGGTCGGCCACGTACTTGGCGACCACGAAGACGTCATAGGCGGTCTCCGCTTCGGCAACCCGGGCATTGGCGTCTCCGTGGTGCGCTCGTCGCTCGCTCTCATCGCGGCGTGTGCGTCTGGGCAGTGGCCGGGTCTGCAGCACTTTCAACCCAAGTGGCCAACCCTGTCGATCTTGCGGCGATTCCGCTGCGGGCGGCGTTTCAACGGCCGCAGCGGAATCGCCTGTGACAAGGTGCTGTGCAGTGGATCGTTGGACACGCATGAGCAAACTCCAACCGGTGCGAAGCGGCGATGGTGCGCCTGTCCTCTCAAGCCAGTCTTGTTGCGACGAACACGCGATTCCGTAAACGAACTCTCCGGCCCAACCACGCGTGGCGCGATTTATCCCGGAGAAAGCCGGCCATTGGGTAGCTCCACGCCGGATGGGCAAGATGCAAGACGTCGCACCGATGGGCTGGCGGAGTTGCTACTGCGCCACACAGGCGCGGGCACGGATCCTGCTGTTGATCTGCCGCGTTCTTGCACAACGCCCCCATCGCCTTGGGCCCTGTTGCGCAATCAGAAATAACCGCCGGAACAGTTTTCTGCCGATGGCGCTTTAGACCTGGCCGCGGCCGCCGTTATCAGAACGTCCGGTGCCGCTGCGCCGCCCGCATACCGTCGAGGTATCGGACGGCACAGATTCCAGGCAATATCACCGGCTGACTCCGTTACGGATGCGCTTGCTTGCGACGTAGACGGCTTGATTGCAGGTTCCAGGAGCGTTGCATGTCGTCGTCCACCGTTGCACAAGAGTCCGTTCCCGCCGTTGCCGAGCACACCCAGAACGCCTTCGCCGAGCAGATCCACAGCAAGCCCATGGGCAGTGCCGAAGCCGCACACCTGATGACGTTCCTGTGCCAGACCGAATCGGCCAAGAAGCCGCAAACGCTGCTGCCGCCGCAAGCGCGCGACGAGAACGCGGCCTGAGCGAGGTATTTGCGCAGGCAAGCATGGCGACAGCCGTGACGCTGTCGCCATCGGCGGTTACTTTGCAGTGTCGAACGAGGTGAGCACGGTGAGCAGACTGTTCAGATTGTCTGCGGCGCCGCCTTGCGCAACGTTCTCGACATCTGCCGCGCAAGCGCCGGTATCGACACCGTAGGTCTGCATCACGCCTTGGTTGTTGGCCGCCTGCGCCAAGGGGGTTTGCTGCTGTTGTGCAGCGAGGGCATTCTGAAACAGGATGCCGGCCGAATGGGCCACGCTTTGGTAAATCGAACCCATCGCAAACGCTGGCGCTTCGCCAACGACCTTGACGTTGGCCTGGGTGACGGCATCGGTGATCTGCGGATTGACTGCGGTTGGAAAAGCCATCAATGCACTCCTGAGTGAATGGATGCACGGCGGTCTGCGTTGTGCCGTCCCAGCGGCGCTAACAACGCATCGCGGTCATATCCCCGCAACGCCCCGCTGACAAACCGCCACACCAAGCTCGCGATGCCATCCCGATAGCGGCCGGCCCGCGCGCAACTCGACCCTCGCATCGCCACGCTTCAGCGTACGTCGCACCATCAGTGTGATCGTGCGCGCGTGCGCATAGTCGCGTCCAGTCAGGCCAAGTGCCGCCAGCCAGTAGAGGCCGACGCAGAGCGGCCACATCGCTATACGTCTGGCAGTGCAATTCGACCAAGCCGCCCGAAGGACGGACCACGTGGTATTTAAGAGATAATAAAAAGGTCTTTCAAACTTCGCACAGGACCGGACCACGATGCATCCGCCACGCCTGCTGAGCCGCCTCGTTGCGAGCCTTGCTGCAAGCCTGGGTGTAGTTGCTGCCCAAGCCCAATCGCCTGCGTCGCCGCCCTCGCCGATCGTGCTCAGCGAGTTCATCGCCGACCCGGCTCCTACCCCGCAAGCACACGCGTCCACCTTGCTGGAAACGCGCGATGGTCGCCTGTTGGCCGCCTGGTTCGGCGGCGAGCACGAAGGTGCGGCCGATGTCGGCATCTGGCTGGCTCAGCGCGGCGTGCAGCAATGGCAGACACCACGCCGCATTGCCGATGGCGCGCACGCAGGCGTCGATGGCGTTGCAGTGCCGGCATGGAATCCGGTGTTGTTCCAATCGACCACCGGGCCGGTGCAGCTGTACTACAAGCTCGGACCCACTCCGCGCCAATGGTGGGGGCTGCGTCTGCTTTCCACCGACGATGGCGCGCACTGGTCGCCACCGCAGCGGTTGCCCGACGGCATTCTCGGGCCGATCAAGAACAAGCCGGTGCAATTGCCGAACGGCCGCATCCTGGCGCCCAGCAGCAGCGAAGACCGCGGCTGGCGCGCGCACCTGGAATGGAGCGACGACGACGGCGCGCACTGGCAACGCGGCATGCCGCTCAACGATGCGAAGGCGATCGGTGCGATCCAGCCCAGCCTGCTGCTATATCCGGATGGCCGTCTGCAGGCATTGGGCCGCAGCCAGCAAAACAAGCTTTTCAGCACGTTCTCGCTCGATGGCGGCCTGCATTGGCAGCCCATGCACTTGCTGGACGTGGAAAACCCGAACTCGGGCACCGATGCGGTGATGCTGCGTGACGGCCGTGCGTTACTGGTCTACAACCCCGCCATTGCCGGCAAGGACTGGTGGGACGGCCGCGGTACCCTGGCCGTTGCCGTCTCCAACGATGGCGTGCACTGGCAACGCGTGCTGACGCTGGAAGACAGCGCCCATGATGAATTTTCTTATCCGGCTGTGATCCAGACCCGCGATGGGTTGGTGCATGTCAGCTACACCTGGAAGCGCCGACGGATCAAGCATGTGGTGCTCGATCCCACGCGGTTCGGCGCATGCAGCCCCTGCCAGGCACCCGCCCCCGCCACGCTGTCTGAGCGCTGCACAACGGCATGCGGCCACGCGGCTGATCCTTCGTCATGATGACGATGGCTTCGCGCCTCGGGATTCGCCCATCGCGTTGCGTGCCAATCATCGTCATTGAGCGACAGCCAAGACGAGGAATGCAATGCGACGCGTCGATCAACCACGCCCGCCGGGCACGCCTTTCGGACTGCGGGAGCAGACTACGTCCAATGCGGATGCGCCCGCGCGCACTGCCCCACCCGCACACCCCGCGCCCGAGCGCCCTACCGGCATGCTCGGCGGCCTGACCAGATATGTGCCTGGCGACCGGTCCGGGCGACCGCCAGCAATGCCTGACGCTGCCGAGACCTCTCGCCGGCCAACCACCTCCGCCCGCCCGCTTCCCTACGGCGGATCCGGCAGCGCCGCGCGGATGAACGAGGCGGCTGGACATCCTTTGCGGACGCCTCAGTTGCCACAGCTCAGCGACATAGAACGCGCTCGCTTCCACTCCGTCACCACCGACTCGCAACACTTGCGGCCGGTGCGCCCCCGTATGCCACCGCCCGTGGGCGCTTCACCCTTACGGCGCTCCACAGCGCTGCGCCCGTACCACGACGTCCTGTCGCAATGGCAACGCCACTACAACGCAGATCGCAATGACTGGCACAGCGCATGGCGCCAGGCCAACAGCAACAACCCGCAGATCGAGACACGCACAGGCCGGGCGCTGAAGGCGACAGCCGACCTGCTGGAGGACGCAACCCAACCGGGTCGGGTCGCGCTGGAGCTGCGCTCAGTTCCGCTGCCGCAATTTCCCGACCAGGCATTCCGTCTTTCGCATCTGCAGCACATGACGATCGACGCGGCAGGGTTGATGGAGCTCCCGGACACCATGCAGCAATTTGCGGGCCTGGAAACACTCACGCTCGCACGCAATCCGCTTCGCGCGCTACCGGCATCCATCGCAAGCCTCAACCGATTACGCGAGCTCTCCATCCGCGCCTGCCCGGAATTGACGGAACTTCCCGAACCCCTGGCAAGCACCGATGCATCCGGCGAGCACCAGGGCTTGGTCAACCTGCAGAGCCTACGGCTGGAATGGACCGGGATCAGATCGCTTCCGGCGTCCATCGCCAACCTGCAAAATCTGAAAAGCCTGAAGATACGCAACTGCCCGCTGTCCGCCCTTGGCCCGGCCATCCATCACCTGCCAAAGTTGGAGGAGCTTGATTTGCGGGGCTGTACCGCGCTGCGCAACTATCCGCCGATTTTCGGCGGCCGTGCGCCACTGAAGCGACTGATTCTGAAAGACTGCAGCAACCTGCTCACGCTGCCACTGGACATTCACCGCCTGACGCAGCTGGAAAAACTCGATCTGCGAGGTTGCGTCAACCTTTCCAGACTGCCCTCGTTGATCGCCCAATTACCTGCCAATTGCATCATCCTGGTGCCGCCGCATCTCCAAGCGCAGCTCGACCAGCATCGTCCAGTTGCGCGCCCCGCCGAACCAGGGCGGACCGGACCGACCACCCCAGCTCTCTCGCCCTCTGCTGCCGGCGACCGCGCCGGGCCATCCTCTTCGGCGACCGCCAGCGAACTGCTTCGTACCGCTGCGCTCGAACGCATCGAAGACACCGCACAGGCCATGCTGAGCACGGTCATCGATGAAGAAAGAAATCCCTTTCTGGAAGGTGCTCCATCCTATCTCCCAGGAAAACGCCCTACCGATGTCACCACCTTCGGCCAAGTTCCGGCATTGCGGGACATGCTGGCAGAAAGCAGGGATCTTGAGTTCCTGCAACGGGTAAGCGACATGGCAGGCCCATCCCCCAGAATCGAAGACCCGAGCGAGGAAGGCCTCGCCCGCCACTACACGAACGTCAGCAACTGGAAGGCGCAGAAGAGCGCACACCTGGGCATCGTCGATCATCTCGGGCAGTTCGTTTATCACGAAGGAAGCCCGCTCGACGTAGCGACATTGGCCAAGGCAGTGCAGATGTGGAAGACCCGTGAGCTGATCGTCCACGCACACCCGCAAGACCGCGCGCGCTTTCCCGAGCTCGCTGTGCACATTCCCGAGCAGGTCAGCGACGACTCTGATAGCGAACAGCAGACAAGCCCGGAACCTTCAGGCCATCAGTAGAGAGCCAACGCGACAGGCGCAGCAGCCCATCGAGCATCGCCCTCAGCGTGCCTGCGCAACGCGGGCAGCGCCTCCCTGGCGAACGGGGCGTTGCGCGCGTTTCACGCCTGTTGCAACGCGTCTACCATCCGTTGTACCCGCGCGGTATCGGTCCGTTGGTAGTCGCCGCCCAGATCGCGGATATACGGGTGCGGCGACGGCACCTGGGCGGCGATCACGCCACGCGCCGACGCATGGAATTCGTGGGCGCCGGTGTGCTGCCGCAGGGTGCGGATGTTGTGCTCGGAAAGCCCGGCACCGGGCATGATGCCGATGCGCCCGGCTGCCTGCCGCACCAACGCGGCAATGGTGTCGATTCCCTCCAGCGCACTCGCACGTGCACCCGAGGTCAGCACCCGCTCGCACCCCAGCGCGATCGCATCCTCCAGCACACGCGACGGATCGGCACTGACATCGATCGCACGATGAAACGTCACCCCCAACGGCCCTGCTGCCTGCATCAACACGCGCATTGTCGCCAGATCGACCTGCCCATGCCGGTCCAGCGCGCCAAGGACCACGCCATCGCAACCAAGCCGCACGCACTGCTCCACATCGCGGCGCATCACCTCGACTTCTGCGGCGTCGAACACGAAGTCGCCCACGCGCGGACGAATCAGCACATACAACGGAATCCGCAAACGCTCGCGCACCACCGCCAACGTGCCGAACGATGGTGTCAGCCCACCGCCATCCAGCCCGCCGCACAGCTCCACGCGCATTGCACCGCCTGCTTGCGCGGCCAATGCCGAGGCCACCGAATCGGCAGCCACCTCCAACCCTAACGCGCTCATGCCGCCGGCTCGCTGGTGTAATGGCTCTGCCCAGGCACCAGCAGATCCTGCCGCTGCGCGTCGCACACCGCGTAACTGAAGCCCTTCTGGATCGCGAACGCACCCACTTCGCCGCGCTTGTTCATTGCCAGAAAGCCGACCTGCAATGTGCGCGTCAGCTCCGGCTTGCGACGGATCAGCCGCATCACCACCTCGCGGCAGGCATCGGCCGGCGACTTGCCCTGCCGCATCATTTCCACCACCGCAAAACTGCCGACGTTGCGGATCACCTCCTCGCCCACACCAGTCGAGGTCGCACCGCCCACTTCGTTGTCCACGTACAGGCCCGCACCAATGATCGGGCTGTCGCCCACGCGGCCGTGCATTTTCCACGCCATGCCGCTGGTGGTGCATGCACCGGATAGATTGCCGTGCGTATCCAGCGCCAGCATGCCGATGGTGTCGTGATTGTCCTTGCCGCCGGGCAACTTGGCATCGCGCCAGGCACGATTTTCGACATTGGCTTCTGGCGAATACTTGGAAGTCTTCAACCACTCTTTCCAGGCCGCTTCGGAGCTTGGGGTCAACAGCTTAGTTTTCGGAAACCCCTGTTCGAAGGCGAATTGACGCGCACCATCGCCTACCAACATCACGTGCGGCGTTTTCTCCATCACCGCACGCGCCACCGAAATGGCGTGCACCACGTCTTCCAGCGATGCCACCGCGCCGCAATTGCCCAGGTGGTCCATGATGCAGGCGTCCAGGGTGACCCGGCCATCGCGGTCCGGATAACCGCCCAGGCCGACGGTGGGATTGCTCGGGTCCGCTTCCGGCACTCGCACGCCGGCCTCCACCGCATCCAGCGCAAGACCGCCGCTGCTGAGAATCTTCCAGGCTTCCTGATTGGCGGCAACGCCAAAATCCCAGGTGGAAATCACCCGCGCCGCTCCACGCGGCAGCGCCGTCGGCCGCGCGCCCGGCGTGGCGCCTGCCGCGGCTTGCGCGCGGGCGCCCCAGCCGGCCAACCCGGACGCAATCGCGCCCAGCGTGGCGCTCTTGAGGAAGTGACGACGTTGAAGCATGCGGATGACTCCATGACGGAAACGGGCGGCCGCGCAGTGCGGTACCAGCCTTCCATCATGCGACAGCATGACGTGCGGATAAACCTTCTTGCGGTGTTGTCGCATGCGGATCCGTGCACAACCCTTGCTTGGCTGGGCTAACCCTGTCTCGGCCGCCGCGCATCCGATGCATGGATGTGGCTGGCGGCAAGCGACGGACGATGTGGTGCGCAGCCACGCTTGGCTCAGGGCTGGAGCAGCGGACGAGCCAGCCTGGGCCTTCCCCTTCGTCGCCCAGCATCCGCGCTTCGCGCCAGCTCCGTCGGAGCGAGAGCCCCCTTGTCGTCAGACGGTTGGGAGTGAGGTCCGCTGCACCGCCGCAGCCCAGGCATGGCCGGCAAAAAAATTTTTCGACCGGTTAACCCCATTCACCGCACTCGCTCGTTTTACTGACAGAGGCGCAGTGCACGGCGACCTCGGGCTGTCCGGTTGTCCATCCATCCCACCTCGCCACGCAAAGGATTCCCATGTCACGTCACAGCCTGATTGCGCTCGCCTTGTTGCTGGGCGCCTGCTCGCACGAACCCACTGCACCGCCGCACGAACCATCACGCAGCGAGTCCGCACCACCACCCGCGCCAGCGCAGCCACCACAGACACCTGACCAGACCGACGCGCTTCCTGAAGTCAGGCCGCAAGCGCAGCTCGCAGCACCAGCCCCCGCGCATGCACTGCAAGCGCCATCGGCGCCTAGCCCGCCGTCGCCCCCCATCGAAGCGATGCCGGCCCCGGTCAGCGCCAGCCACCTGTCACGTCAGGCACCGGCAGCGATGCTGATGGCCCATCGCCCGGTTCTCGATAGCCGAATGCCGATGCCGCCAGTGGCACCCGCGCCTGCCCAAGACCGCGAGCGCTACCAACACATCGACGACAACGCCATCGTACAAGCCGCGCAACACCCGATCTCCACCTTCAGTATCGACGTCGACACCGGCAGCTACAGCAATGTGCGGCGGTTCCTCAACGCAGGCAGCCTGCCACCAGCGGATGCCGTCCGCGTGGAAGAATTGATCAACTATTTCCGCTACGACGACCCGGCGCCGACCAATGGCCAACCCTTCGCCGTGCGTACCGAACTGGCGACTACACCATGGAACAAGGACAGCCTGCTGCTGCGCGTAGGCATCGCCGGCCGCGACATCGCCACCGCCGATCTACCGCCCGCCAACCTGGTCTTTCTGGTCGACGTCTCCGGCTCGATGGACGCGCCGGACAAGCTGCCGTTACTGCAATCCTCGCTCAAGCTGCTGGTGCGCCAGCTGCGCGCGCAAGATCGCATCACGCTGGTGACTTACGCCGGCAACACATCGGTGGTGCTGCCGCCCACGCCGGGCGATCAGCAGGGGCGCATCGTCGAGGCCATCGATGCCTTGCAATCGGGCGGGTCCACCGCCGGCGCCAGCGGGATCGAGCTCGCCTACAAAGCAGCGCAGCAAGGCTATCTGCGTGGTGGCATCAATCGCATCCTGCTCGCCACCGATGGCGACTTCAATGTCGGCGTCACCAACTTCGATCAGCTCAAGGGGATGGTGGCCGAAAAGCGCCGCTCCGGTATCGCCCTGTCCACGCTCGGCTTCGGTACCGGCAACTACAACGACAACCTGATGGAGCAGTTGGCCGATGCCGGCGACGGTGCCTACACCTACATCGACTCCGCGCTGGAAGCGCGCAAGGTCCTCACCCACGAGCTGGGCGCCACGCTGGCGACCATCGCGCGCGACGTCAAGATCCAGGTCGAATTCAATCCGAACACCGTCAAGGAATATCGCCTGATCGGCTACGAAAACCGTGCGCTGCGCGATGAGGACTTCAACAACGATCAGGTCGATGCGGGCGACATCGGCGCCGGCCATACCGTCACCGCCTTGTACGAAATCACCCCGGCCGACGGCACCGCATCGGTCGACCCGCTGCGCTACGCAAGCGCTGCACAGCCTACGCAGGCGCGGCCCCTCAACGGCGAGCTGGCGCACGTCAAACTGCGCTACAAGCGGCCCGATGCACAGCGCAGCCAGTTGCTGGACACGGTGGTACGCAGCAGTCAACGCAAGGCACTGAATGCCACCAGCGATGCCTTCCGTTTTTCTGCAGCGGTGGCCGGGTTCGGGCAGCGCCTGCGTGGCGGCAACCAGCTGCGGGGCTGGGATTACCCGCAGGTGCGCGCCCTGGCCGCCGGCAGCCTGGGCAGCGACCGTTTCGGCTATCGCGCCGACTTCCTGCAACTGGTGCAGCAGGCCGACGCACTGAGCACCCGGCCACTCGCCGACACCGACTGATGCGCGCAGCGCCTGCCTATACTGAGCGCATGCATCCTGCCGATCTTGCGCATCTTCCTGACGAGGAGCTCATGCTCCTCGTCGCCAATGGCTTTGTCGAACAACCGGCGACCGAATTGTTCAAGCGCCACAACCGCGCCTTGTTCAACTTCCTGGCCTGGTTGTGCGAAGGCAATCTGAGCGAGGCCGAAGACCTGGCGCAGAAAACCTGGGTCAAGCTGATGACCCGCTGTAGCGACTATCGCCCCGGGCAGGCCGCCTTCACCAGCTTTCTGTTCCAGATCGGCCGCAATGCCTGGCGCGACACCCGGCGCAGCGCATACCACGCCACCTCGGTGGCGCTGGACGATGTGCATCTGCAGTTGCCCGACGACGATCTGAGCGCCGAGCGCCTGGCCATGCTCGGCCAGCAACAACATCGCGTGCGTGCCGCACTGATGGCACTGCCGGATGCGCAACGGGAAGTGGTGGTGCTGCGCTTCTTCGCCGAGCTGGGCGTCGAAGAGATCGCGCATGTGATCGGCGAAGGCTTCGAGACGGTCAAGAGCCGGCTGCGCTACGCCTTCGCAAAGCTTCGCGTGAGCCTGGAGGCCGCGCCGTGAGCACGTCCTTCGATCGTTTCCTTGCCGGGCATGATGGCCTTGCTGCCTTGCTGCGTGCGCTGCCGCTGCATGCCCCGCGCGCGTCGATGGATGCCTGGTTTGCACACGCCGCGCAAGAGGCAGAAGCCGAGCGCGCTGCAGCGACCGCGACACAGGACACCTTGCAGTTTGAAGCGCCTGCCACCATGGCCAGCCTGTTTGCTGCCGCAGCAGCGCAAGCCGAACAGACGCAGGCTGCACAACGCGCGGCCGTGCAGGCACGTCTTGCGCAAGGCGACACCGCCGACCACACACTGGGCGCGCCATTGAGCGAGGCTGCACGCGAATGGATTGCGCAACAGATGCGCAATGCTGCCGATGCTGTGCCGGTCATGCCTGCTGCGCCTGCCGTGACAGGTACGTCGAACCCTGAATCGGTGGCTGGATCCGTGCCTGCAGCGGCCTCGGCTGGCACATCCAACCCAGTGCCGCTTTCCTCGCTCGCCGATGCCGGCAGATCTTCGGCTCAGGGAGCCGGCTCGATTCCGGATTCTTCTGACGCTCCCGCTTTTCATGCCGCTGCTGCTTCAACTTCGACGCAGGGTTCAACCCCGGCATCGGCTGCTTCGTCAATGCAAGCCCCTACACGGGCGCCATCGGGCATCGGCCCAGCGCCTGTTCGACGCAGTGCCCGACGCCTGCGCTGGATGCCGCCCTTGGCGCTCGCCGCGTCGGTCACGCTGGCCGTTGGCCTCGGCCTGCAATGGCAGGCCAGTCGACCGGTGCCGGATGCGCTCACACCGGCTGCGGCGATCCCTGCGGCAGCCGAATCAGGAAGAGTTCCCGCGCGCCCCGCTGCGGCAGACGGAGCAGATCGTGCCTCAGAAGGCAGCGTCCAAGATGTTGCGCAGCGACCTGCCTCCGCATCGGCCGACGTACCCACTTCCGCGCAGCAGGTGGAGAGGCAGCCGGCACCTTCGCTGCAGGAGCTCGCGCCAGCCGCCATGCCGGCCCCGGTCAGCGCGCCCCTGCCTGCACGTGTGGTGACGCCGCCAGCTTCCGCGCGCCCCACCGGGATGACGTCCACCCAACCGCCAATGGTGCCGGAGCCGACGCAAGACGATGCGCACGCCGCGATGGCGCCGCCCCCACCGCCTGCCCCCATCACCGCGAACAACGACGATGTAAAGGCCAGTGGTGCGCCCGCGGCAGGCACGGATAACAGCGCACCTGCCCCGCGACCCACCGAGCGTGCGCCAGCGCCTGCGGCGCCCGCGGCGGCGGCGAAATTGCCGATGTTGCCGGTATTGCCGGCACCGTCGCAGGATCCATCGTTGCGGATCGAACGCATGGCCGCCAACGCACCTGCGACCACCGAGCTAGTGATATCGCGCAACACCTCGCGTGCCGCGCCAACAGCTGCACCTGCACCAAGACCGGAACCGCAGGCCGGCAAGCCGCAGCCCGGAGCATCACGCGACAGCTGGTCGTCCACCTCGGCCACCCGCATTGCGACACAGCAGGCACAGCAACAGCGCGAGACAGACACGCGCGAGCAGACACACCGCACTGTTTCACTGAAACTTTCCACATCACCAAGCGATTGGCTGGAGGACCGTGCTGCTTCCGGGAACACGCAGACACCGATAACGATCCGCATCATGGCTGCCACGCCGAGTGCATCGGCCGTGCAGACCTGGGCGGCGCAGTTGCGCAAGCAATTCAAACAACGTGGCCGGCCAACGCAGATCGAGCTTGCGCAAGACAGCACGCTAGCCGCCGATGAATTACGGCTTGAGCTCTCGAGCGCTGCGCCCTAAACCCGGCTCATCATCCACCGCGCCTTCGCCAGGCGCGCCGTCGTCGCGCAATCTGCTGGTGAGCACGTGATCGCGCCAGTGGCCATTCAACTGCAGATAGCGCCGCGCATAGCCTTCGATCTGAAAACCCAGCCGCCGCAGCACGCGCGCACTGCGCAGATTCTCCGGAACGTATTGCGCCATCACCCGGTGCAGGCCGAGCTGGCCGAAGGCAAAAGCGATCCCTTGCGTGGCTGCCCACTGGATCAAACCGCGTCCCTGCTGCGCCGCGTCCAGGCCATAGCCCATGTGGCACGCCTGGAAGGCGCCGCGCTGGATCTGGGTGAACCCGGTGGTGCCGATCACCTGCTCGCCCTGCAACAAGACCAGTTGCAACTCGCGCTCGCCAGGGATTGCGCCGCGGTATGCCATGCACAGACGGCGCCAGCCTTCGACGGTGTAGAACGCGGGCGGCCGCAGTGGCATCGCATCGGCCAGATGAGCGCGGTTGCGCGTGTGGTAGTCGGCCATTGCAGCCGGATCGACCACGGCCAGATCGCACAGCACCACGCCGTCGGCGCGGCGGATCGGCGCAAACAGCGGAAGACTCATGGCGGCCACGCCTCAATCACGCGTGTCATCTTGCTGCCAGGTGCATCCGGCTGATGCATACCGATCTCCGCAAGCCGTCTCCAAAGCAGGGCGTCATCCAGTGCGTGAGATGGAACGCCCGACAGTCAGCAACACCCTCACCACGCATCGCTCAGTGCGCGGCAGCCCCGCTGCACGGTGCCACTGCACCCGCCTGACGGCAAGCACAGGAGGCGGCCTCCCGCTCTCAGGCGGCAGCGACCGCAAGCGCCTGGCCGACCTGCGCTTCGATGGCGTCCAGGTTCGGCAACAGCGCGCTTTGCTCGCCCAGCAGCACGCGCATGTGCACACCGTCGGGCAGCGCATCTTCCGAGGCATCGGCCAGCAGGCCATCGCGCGGCACCGAAATCAGCTGCGGGAACGAGGCGGTCAGCAGCGCGAAATACGGCAGTGCCGGGTTGCCACCCAGCGCCTTCAACACGATGACCTTGTTGTTGACCGCGGTGGGTTCGTCGCCCATGCCGCTGAGGCGCGCGAACGACAGCAGCGGCACCTTCCAGCCGTACCAGTCGATGCGCCCGACCACCCAGCGCGGCATGTCGGGCAGCGGCTCGACCGCCACCCGCGACATCACTTCGGCCACCGTTGCGTTCGGCAGCAGCACGCGCTCGCTACCGGCCTGGATCAGGACGCCGCGGATTTCGTCGTTATTAGCGTAGCTCATCGCATGATTCCGATTCGAATGGGAGCGCCCGGCTTATGCCGGCCAACGCTGCGCCAGCGCCTGCGCCAACTGCGCGGGGTCGCCGGTCAGAATGCCTTGCCGCGCCAGACGCGCGGCGGCGGCCGGGTCGTAACAGCCGTCGGTGGATTGCCCGGCCAACCAGCCGCCTTGCTCGGCCAATGCCAGCGATGCCTCCACCAGCGCCTCGTTGGCACCGCTGAGCATCAGCACCGCACTGTCGGCCGGCGGCAGCGCGGCGATCAGCCCGGCCGGATCGGCCGGTGCCACGAACGCCAGCGCGCCGGCATGCTGTTGCACGCCGACCTCGTCGGCGAGCACATACACCTTGCCTGGTGCGACCACCTGCCCCGCTTCACCCAGTTCGACCGGCAACGCAGACACGCGCCCCATCTGCCGCACCAGGTTGCCGTACTGGCCGCCATCCAGGGTCATGCGCACCAGCACCGCACGCGGGAATTCCGGCGGCAAGGCGGCCAGCAGGCGACGGATCGCATCCGGCCCACCGATGCCAGCGACGACCAGCACAGCGCCGGTGACGCTGCCGTTGTGCTCCAGATCCACCAGCGACAAGCCGCCGGTGGACAGGGCCGCCACATCGGGTTCGGCGCGCGGGCGCACCACCACGGCCACCTCGTCCACCAGGCCCCAGGTGCTGGAATCGCCCAGCGCCAGCCCCGGCTTTTCCACAGCGGCCGGTGCCGCCTCCTGCATGGAGGCATGCGCGAACAAGGCATCGCCGGGCACGCTGTCGAACGCGTGCGCGGCCGCTTCCAGGTGTTGATCCAGTTGCAGGTCCGAATGCTGCTGCGGTGCCAGCGTCAGGCCGGGCTCGGGCTGCAGCGAGGGCTCGCTTTCGGTGCCCGGCGGCAGCACGTCGGCGTGGCCGTGTAGCTTGGCGGCCAGATGGCGCACCCAGCGCTGCGCTTCCCAGCCCTCGCGGCGCACCGTCAGTTCGGCCTCGTCGAAGATCACGGTGACGCCGGGCATGTTGAAGGCCGGCTCCAGCGCTTCGAGCGCGTCTTCGATCGACGGTTCGAGTGCGACCAGCACGGCCACCGGCTCGGCGTCGCGCAGCATCTGCACGTCGACCGCCGCTGGCTCGTCTTCCAGCACCACCTGCGCGCCGGCCAGGCCAAGCGCCTCGCGCAGGCGCTCGCGCGCCTGACCGGGACGACCCAGCAAAGCAACCGGAGTTCCCATTGCGCCATTAGTCTCGGACACGGGCGATCCCCAGCAGGTCATACACGTTTCGCATCAGATCCAACTCTTGGTAAGGCTTGCCCAGGTAACGCTGCACGCCGATCTCGAAGGCGCGCTGGCGATGCTTCTCGCCACTGCGCGAGGTGATCATCACGATCGGCACCGCCTTGAAGCGCGGGTCGGCCCGCATCGCGGTGGCCAGCTCGTAGCCGTCCATGCGCGGCATTTCGATATCCAGCAGCATCAGGTCGGGCACGCGCTCTTCGAGCAGTTCCAGCGCCTCGACACCGTCGCGTGCGGTCGTGACGTCCAGGTTGTGGCGTTCCAGCACACGGCTGGTGACCTTGCGCATGGTCAGCGAATCGTCGACCACCATCACCAATGGCACCTGGCGCTGTGCTTCGGCCTGTGTTTCCAGCGACGGCCGCGCCGGCTGGGCCAGGAAACGACGCACCAGCGGGGCGACGTCCAGGATCACCACCACGCGGCCATCGCCGGTGATGGTGGCGCCGTAGATGCCCGGCACCGAGGCGATCTGCAGGCCCACCGGCTTGACCACGACTTCGCGATTGCCCAGCACCTGATCGATAGCCACTGCGGCACGCAGGTCGCCCGCCCGCACCAACAGCAACGGCACCTGCGCCTGGCCATCGGCACGCGCGGCGGCCTGGCCGACCAACGAGCCGAGGTCGTGCAGCACGTACTCTTCGCCGGCGTAGTGATACCCGCCCTCGCCCGACTCGTAACGGGCGCGCGAGATGCGGCCGATACCGCTGACCGAGCCCACCGGCACCGCGAACGTCGTTTCGCCGATGCGCACGAACACCGCCTGGGTGACCGCAAGCGTTTGCGGCAGACGCAAGGTGAAGGTGGCGCCCTGCCCGCGTACCGAGTGGATATCCACCGAGCCGCCGAGCTGACGCACTTCGTTGCGCACCACGTCCATGCCCACGCCACGGCCGGCCAACTGGCTGACCTGCTCGGAAGTGCTGAAGCCGGAAGCGAAAATCAGGTTATCGAGTTCGGCCTCGCTCAGCTCCTGGCCCGGTTCGATCAGGCCGCGCTCCTCGCCGCGCCGACGGATCGCCTCGCGATCCAGCCCGGCGCCGTCGTCGGCCACTTCCAGCACGATTTCCGAGCCTTCGCGGCGCAGACGGATCGCAATGCTGCCTTCTTCCGGCTTGCCTGCGTCGCGGCGTTGCTCGGGCGTTTCCAGCCCGTGCGCCACCGAGTTGCGCAGCATGTGTTCCAGCGGCGCGACCATGCGATCGAGCACGTTGCGATCCAGTTCGCCCTGGGTGCCTTCCAGCACCAGGTGCACCTGCTTGCTGGTGTCGCTGGCTGCCTGACGCACCACACGACGCAAACGCGGCACCAGACCGTCGAACGGCACCATGCGCGCGCGCATCAGGCCATCCTGCAGCTCCGAACTGACGCGCGACTGCTGTTGCAGCAAGCCGTCGTACTGACGCGACAGATCTTCCAGCACACCCTGCAAGCCGCCCAAGTCGGCTGCCGATTCGTTCAGCGCGCGGCTGAGCTGCTGCAGGGTGGAGAAGCGGTCCAGTTCCAGCGGATCGAAGGTGCGATCGCCCTGGTCCTGTTCGCGCTGATAACGCGCCACGATCTGCGCTTCGGTTTCCAGATCCAGGCGTCGCAACTGGTCGCGCAGACGGGCGTTGGTGCGATCCAGTTCGCCCATGGCGCCGCGGAACGCGCCCAGCTGCTGCTCCAGGCGCGAGCGGTAGATCGCCACTTCGCCGGCGTGGTTGACCAGGCGGTCGAGCAGGTCGGCGCGCACGCGCACCTGCTCCTGCTGCACGCGCGGCAGGAAGTCTTCTTCGGCTTGGCCTTCCACCGGAACCGGGGCGGACAGCGGCGCCGGTTCCACCGACGCCTTGGCGATCGCGCGGACATCGGCGTCGCTAGGCGGTGCGGCATTGCGGCCACGGGTACGGGTTTCGAAGGCTTCCACCAGATCGGTCGGCATCGTCACCGCACGGTGCATGCCGGTGCGGGTCAGCAACTGATGCAGGCGGTCGAAGCCACGCTCGAACAGACGCACGTCGTCGCGATCGATGTCGGTACGGTTGGCCGCCACGGCTTCGAGCAGCGATTCGATCGCATGACCCAGATCGCCGATGGCGTTGATGCCGGCCATGCGCGCACCGCCCTTGAGCGTGTGCAGATCGCGCTGCAGTCCATTGAGGACATCGCGGTCTCCCGGCACTTCGCGCATGCGGGCGATCAGGCCGTCGCAATGGTCCAGCAGGTCGCGACCTTCTTCGACGAAGATGTCGACCAGCTCGCCGTCGAGTTGATCGAAGTTCAGCGGGCCGGCATCGAATGCCGCGCCGATATCGTTGCTGGCCGCACCGGCACGCGCCGCATCTTCGACTGGGGCGCTGAACGCAGCGGTGGTGGTGTCTTCCGGCTCGTCGGCGCTGCGGTCGGTTGCGTGCTGATCTGCGGAGTCGTCGGCATGCTGATCGGCACCGGCGTGGTCGCTGGCTTGCGTTGGTTCCGCGTGCGCGGCGTGTCCTGCGCTTTCGAACTGATCTGCGTGCGCGGCATGATCGGCGTGATCGGACACGGCAAACGCATCGACTGCGGCCTGCTCATCGGCCTGCGCCGCGTCGTCGGAGGTGACAGCCTGCGTGTTGTGCAGCTCCGGCGCGGTATCCGATTGCGGATCGCCGGTCTCTTCCACCTGATCGGCCGCATGCGCCATTTCGAATGCCTGCACCGATTCGACAGTGTGATCGGGCAGGACGTCGGCACCGGCCTGTGCGGCGTCAACTCGGTCGGCGTCTGCATGCTCGGCATCGGAATGCGCCGCTTCGGTCTGCTCGGCAGCCACATGCTCGGCGTCGGAATGCTGCGCTTCGGTATGCGTGGCTTCGGCGTCCAGGTGTTCCGTCGCGTGCTCTGCGTCGCTGGCATGTTCGTCGGAATGCGCGTGCGTTTGCAGCTGCTCACCGGCGTCGACGTACTGGTCAGACGGCACTTGCTCGTGGACGTGCGGCTGCGCATCGGCAGGCGCGTCATCGCCCGAATCCATCTGCTGATTCGAAGATGGTTGCGCTTCCAGCTCTGCATGCTCGCCCAGCTGCGCGGCTTCTTCCAGCGGTTGCTGTTCGCCCGCATACGGCTCGCCGGCATGCGGCAACGCTGCCTCGCCGTGCTGCGCCGCCTGGTCTACCGACTGCTCGCCCGCGTATTCCTGCGTGTCGGCATGGCCAGACTGATCGGACGACACGCTGTCCAGCGCTGCGGTTTCCGGGGTCCAGTCTTCCGCGGTCGTTGCATTGGCGTCATCAGCCAACGCTACGTCGGCGTGCACGGCCTCCAGCGCTTCGATGCTCTCGACCGCCTCGTCAGCGCCTGCTGCAACTTGCTCGTCGTGCGCGGGCGCCTGCTGTGCCTGCCCGTCCACTGCCTGCTCGGCATCGGCTGCAGCCAGCGTCTGCGCATCGCCCAAGGCAGCTTCCGCATCGGCCAGCTCATCTACCGCAATGCTGTCGGCGTGCGTGCTGGTGGCGTCGGCGTCGTGCTCGCCGGACACACGCTCAGCAGATGCCTCACTGGGCACCTCTGCCGCGTGCTCGCCGGAAGCGTGATCGTGCGGTGCGGTCTGCGCATGCTGCAGTTCAGTGGCATCCCAGGCCTCGGCTTCAACCAGCGGCTCGTCGGCCGGCAGGTCGTGTGCGTCGATGCCCTGCGATGCGGCCCGGTCTGCCTCTTCGGCTGGCGCAGCATCGTCGTGCAGCGCATCGGCAAGCTCGGAATCACCAACCGGTACCAGCGCGTCGTCGCTCGATGCAGGCACGGACTCGGCAGAGGCGTGGACATCTTCGTGCACGGCGGCATGACCGGCATCGTCGACCGCATGCGGTGCAGGCGCGTCCAGTGCGAGTGCCGACTCATGCTCGGCTTCGGCTTCGGCCAGCTCGTCCACGGCAATCGGCGCATCGTCCGGCTGCGGCTGCGCGTCTTCGGCATCTTGCGCCGATGCGGGGGCGTCGGACGGTAGCGCGCCGGCATCCAGGTACTGCGACAAATCCTGCGCACCGGTCAGTTCGACCGAGGCATCGCTGCCGTCTACCGTGGCGCTCGGGGCGTCGACATCGTCCAGCTCGTCCAGGAACACCTGCGGCGGCCACTGCGCTTCCGGCAAGCTGTCCACCAGCGTGCGCAAGCGCTCGGTCAACGGTGCGAACGACGGAATCAACGGCGCATCGGCACGCAGCGCGGTCACCGTGGTGGCAATCGCAGCAGCAGTGGCGGTGAGGGCTTCGAGCCCTTCCGCCGACGGCATGACCGAGGCGGCCAGCAAGCGCTTGACGTAGCTTTCGGCCGGCGTCGTCACCAAGGTGATTTCCGGCACGTCGGTCATCGCGAACGCGCCACTCATCGTGTGCACGGCGCGCAGCACGTCTTCGGTCGCCAACTGCGGCTCGGCCTGGCTGGCCTGCAGCCACCCGTTCACCGTGTCCAGATGCGTGGCGACCTCGGCTTCCAGGATCTCGCGCAGCACGCTGTCCACCGAAGCCGGCGTTCCGCCGCTGGCGACAAACACGCCTGCGGCTGCCGCCGGAATCGCCACGGCCTCGGCCACCGGTGCCGCGGCTGCGGGCACGTAATAGACCTCTTCGCCAGCAGCAACGCGTTCGGCAATGCCCTGGATTTCAGGCAGATCGGCGCTGATGCGGCCCTGGTCGCGCAGCGCGGCGTTGAATTGCGGCAACACCTCGTAGGCCAGTTCGACCATCGACACGACCGCCGGGCTGGCCGGCCGCGAATTATCGAGCACGCGGTTAAGCATGCTCTCGATCTTCCAGCTGAACTCGCCGAGCACGCTGGCGCCAACCAGACGCCCACTGCCCTTCAGGGTGTGGAAGACGCGGCGGATCGGGCGCAGGGCTTCCGGGTTGGTGGGCGCGGCGCGCCACACCGGCAACAGCTGCCCCAGGTTGACCAACTCTTCGTCGAATTCTTCCAGGAACACGTCGCGGATATCGTCGTCGATATCGCTGTCGCCGAAGCCGCCGAAAATGCCGGCATCGGCAGCCTCCTGAGCGCGTTCGCTGGACACCGATTCAGAGCTTGCCTGCGCGGTGTGCGCATCGGCGGCAGGTGCCGGCGCCTGCGGGCGCTCCACGTCGAACTGCGCGGCTGCTGCATCGAGCTGGGCCAGGAACGCAGCGGAGGCGTCGTCCAGCTCGAATTCGCTGACCACTGCCTGTTGCACGCGCGGGGCGACCGGCTCGGATGCCGCTTCGGACGGGACGTCCTGCGGCTCCTGCACCGGCTCGACGAACGGGTCGTCCAATTCCTGCGGCGGACTCGGCGGCGGCGAGAAGGCGTCTTCGATGCTGGTCTGCGCGCGACGCGTTGCGTTCTCGGCGATGAACTCCAACGGTGCTTCGGTCTGATCGGCATCGCCCGGCAGGTCGATCTGCTCGATCTGCAGCGGCGCGTCCTCGGCAGGCACCGGCTCGGCGGCGTGCTCCTGCTCCAGCGCGCTCAGATCCACCGTGTAGCTGACCTGCGCGACCTCGTTGCCATCCTGCTCGGCCGACACCGGGTCGAACGCAGAGGTGGCGATCGGCGCGGCCTGCTCCGTGGTTTCCAGATGCCAGTCGCCAGGCGCCTGCGCGCCGTCGTCCGAAAGATCCAGCGGCGCCACGGTGAACGGCACATGCGACTGGCCGGACACGGTTTCTTCGGCGGCGACCGGGTCGAAGGAGAACACCGTATCGGTCGCGGCAGCGCCGGTGTCGTGCACCACGCTGGCAGCGAACGGCGTCTCGACGACGGTTTCGTTCGCCCATTCCAGCGACGGCAAAGACGCATCGTTGGCGGCCTGCGGCGTGTCGGCGTGCTGCAACGGCGGGGCGGCCACCGGCTGCGGCTCGGCCGCGCTGCCCGGCTGGTCCGTGCCGACCGGCAAATCGGACGGCTGGCCCGACGGCAGCGGCCAGTAACGCAACGTTTCCAGGCTGTTGCGGGTGATATCCAGAATCTCTTCGCGGCCGGGACGGCGCTCGCGCAGGGCTTCCAGGTAGTACTCCAGGCTGGCCATCGCATCGGCCAGGGTATCCAGCTGGCGTCCGCTGGGCACGCGCTGCTTGCCGATCAATTCCAGATCGACGTAGCGACGCACGCCTTCCAGATAATCGGCGGCCTGCGGCAGCTCGAGAATGCGCAACGCACCGCCGACTTCGCCGAGCAGGTGCGGCACCTCGGCCAGACGCGCGTGGTCCCAGTTGGTTTCGATGAAGGCGACGAAATGTTCGCGCGCCGCACCGAAGTTGGCGATCGCCTCTTGCGCCAGCACATCGACCGTGCGGCGTACTTCCGAGGAGTTGGCACTGTTGCTGACTTCGGTACCGTCGCCCGGGTCGGCGCCCAGGCTGGCGACCTGATCGTCCAGCGAGGCATCCACGTACAGCAGCGCGCCGGCAATATCCAGCAGCACGCTTTCGTCCATCTGGGTCTGGCCATCGACCACACGCGCCAACGCATCGCGCTGCTGCACGACGACGCTGCGCGCCACGCCCAAGCCCATCATGCCGAGGGTGTCGGCAACACTGCCCAGATCGTTGACCTGGGTCTGCAGCTCGCCGATCTCGCCGCCGGTGCGCAGATGCAGGTCCAGCGCGTCTTTCACGCGCAGCAATTCTTCCTTGACCGCATTGCCGACGGTGTCAAGCAACTCGCGATTGCGTCCGCTCAGACTGCCGCGCGCGTGATCCAGCTCGGCCTCGGTGGCAACACCGGCCTGCGGGTCGAACGCGAACAGCACGCTTTCGCTCAGACCCGGCTGGCCACGGGTGGCACGGATTTCATTGAGCAGCGGCAGCAACACGATCGGAATGTCGCGATGCCCGTTCTGCAAGCGCTCCAGGTAATCGGGCAGCAGCACGGTGCCGCGCATCAGCATCGCGCAGGCCTCATCGCGGTCGGCGACCTCCCCTGCCTGCACGGCCTGGGCCAGCAGCTCGAGCTCTTCGGCCACCATCGCCGGCGCATACAACTCGACCATGCGCAGCGTGCCCTGCACCTGGTGCAGGTAGCCGGCGCAGAACCGCATCCGACTGGTGTCGGACGGTTCTTCGGCAAAGTACTCGATCTCGTTGCGCGCCTGGCGCAACGTCTCGTCCAGCTCTGGCTTGACCCAGCCCAGTGCGGCGTGACTCATCGCATCGCGAAGCGCGCTCATTGCAGCCCCCTGACTACGACCGACTCGCCGCCAGCGCGGCAACCGGTCACTTCCTGCATCGACGTAACGCTACTACGCGCCATCTGCTGATCCTTTCCCGTTCCGCGTCGTGGTCACGCCGGCAGCTTGAAGTCGGCGACCGAACGGCGCAGATCGGCAGCGAGCTGAGCCAGGTTGCCGATCGATTCGGCCGTCTGCTCCGCACCCTGCGATGTCTGGCTGGTGATCTGACGGATCACGCCCATGGTCTGTGTGATATCCGTCGCCGCGGCCGACTGCTGGTGCGCAGCGATGGAGATGTTCTTAATCAGGTTGTTCAAGGCGTTGGACACGCGCTCGATTTCGGTCAGCGCGGTGCCGGCGTCTTCGGCCAGGCGCGCACCGGACACCACTTCAGAGGTGGTCTGTTCCATCGAACTGACCGCTTCGTTGGTATCGGCCTGAATGGTTTGCACCAGACCTTCGATGCGTCGGGTCGCACTGGAGGTGCGTTCTGCCAGGCGCTGCACTTCGTCGGCCACCACAGCGAAACCGCGACCGGCTTCGCCGGCCGACGCTGCCTGCACCGCGGCGTTGAGCGCCAGGATGTTGGTCTGCTCGGAAATGTCGTTGATCAGTTCCACGATCGAGCCGATCTCCTGCGAGGATTCGCCCAGTCGCTTGATGCGCTTGGAGGTTTCCTGGATCTGGTCGCGGATCTGGTCCATGCCCTGAATCGTCTCGCGCACCACGCCGGCACCCTCGGCGGCGATGACCACCGAGCGCTGCGCCACTTCGGCCGACTCGGTGGAGTTGCGCGACACCTGTTCGATGCTGGCCGCGATTTCGCTGATGCGCTCGGAGGCAGTGGTGATCTGGTTGGCCTGCTGGCCGGCCGCTTCGGCCAGTTGCATGGCCGTGGCCTGGGTTTCCTGGGTCGACACGGCCACCTTCGCGGAGGTGTCGTTGATGGTGGTCACCAGGTGGCGCAGTTCGTCCACGGCGTAATTGATCGCGTCCGCGATGGCGCCGGTCATGTCCTCGGTCACCGAGGCCTTCACGGTCAGGTCGCCCTCACCGAGCGAGCTGATTTCGTCCAGCAATCGCATAATCGCCTGCTGGTTGCGGCTGTTGAATTCCACCTGCGACTGGTAGCGCACGTCCTGCTCGCGGGTCCGCACGCGCACCGAGCTCCACACGAAGCCGATGATCGCCAGCAGCGCGACCAGGCCGGACACCACGCCCAGCCAGAAGTTCGGGAACAGGCGCGTGTCGCGCACCGAACCGAACGCCGAAAACGCATCGAACAGCTTCTTGCTGTCTTCGAGCATCTTGCCGGAGCCAGCCGTCAGCGCGGCGGCCGAGGACTGTGCGGCGAACAGGTTGCGCGAGCTGGCGAGGATGGCGTCGACGTCTTTCTTCATCGTCGTCCACTGCGCCTGCGACTGCTCCAGCGCCGACAACGCGGCCGGGTTGCGCACCGCGGCGATGCCGAGTTCTTCGTTGCCCGTGCGCAGGCCTTCCAGCATCTGCGTGAACACCACCGAGTCGCGTGCCAGTGCGTCGCCCGAGGCGGCCGCATTGGCGCCACCGGCGCGCATTTCCGTGACCCGGCGTGCCATGGTGCCGGCGACCACCACCTGCTGCAGCGTGTTGTAGATCTGCGAGGCAGGCGCGCCGCTGACCGTCATCGCGCGCACCACTTCGTTCAACTGCGCCTGCAGCTGCGGCACGCTGCCGGAGAAGCGTTCGGCGTTGCCGGCCAGACCGAGCACCGCCGGTTCGCTGGCGATGACCTGATCGGCGTTTTTGCTCAGCGGTACCCAGGTCGCCTTGAGTTGCGCCATCGAGCTGGCGATCGAGCTTTCCTGGCCGTAACGGCCATCCAGCTCGCTGACCGTGCTGTCGATACGGCCCTTGGTTTCCTTGAATGCGGCAAACGCCTTGGCATCGCCGGACACCGCTTCGCGGCCCTGGTTGGCCAGCTGCTGCGAGAGCACCTGCAAGTCGGCCGCGCCGGTGCCGGCACCGGCAAGACGACTGCCCTGCCACGTCGCGACGCCGGTATTGGCGCCAAACACGATCATCGACAACACCAGCAAGCCAAGCCAGAAGCTGGTGCTGACGCTGCCGAGCTTGTTGGTCTTGCGGGCGTCCGGGGCGGTACTCATGGTTCGACCTCGATCTGTATGACGTGGCGGGGTCGCGGATTAGGCCGCGGCCTGCCGGAATTCAGGAGTGCGCGACAGCAACGCCAGGGAAAACACACCCCAGTCCTGCGTCTCGTTGCGGAAGGCACGGTCGATGAAATGGGCGTAGCGGCCTTGCGCCAGCTCGCCGGGTTCCACCGCCTGGACCTGCTCGAAGCTGCGTTGGCCGTACAGCTCATCGATGGTCAGCGCGACGTCGCCGCCGCTCTGACGCATGATCAGCACACGCTGGCCTTCCTGCAGCACCGTGCGACGGCCCTCCAGGAACTGCTTCAGATCGATCACCGGGAACAGATTGCCGCGCAGGTTGCCCACGCCCAGCAGCCAGGGCTGTGCGCCCGGCACCGGAGTGACCGGCGGCATCGGCACGATTTCCGCAACTTCGCGGAAGTCCGAGACCAGTCGCCGGGTCCCGACGCGATACCCCACGCCGCGCCAGATATCGGCCGAGAACTGGCGTTCCGGCAGCGGCGTGGCGTGCGCCAGACTACGACGCTCGTAGTCTTCGAGAATGTCGAATGGAGAGCGCATCAACGCACCAATTGTCTGATGCGCGCGATCAGATCGTCTTCGCGCGGCGGCTTGACGATGTAGTCGCTGGCACCTTGTCGCAGACCCCAGGCCCTGTCGGTTTCCATGCCCTTGGTGCTGACCAGCAGCACGGGAATGTCCTTGGTTGCCTGGTCGCGTGCGAGAGCACGGGTTGCCTGGAAGCCGCTCATGCCGGGCAACACCACATCCATCAACACAAGATCGGGCGCCTGGCTGCGAACCAGCTCAAGCCCCTCTTCTGCATTATCGGTGGCGACGACCGTATGGCCTGCTTTTTCCAGCCATTGACTGAAGACTGCCCTGTCGGTGGGCGAGTCCTCGATCAATATAATTCGAGCCATGTTGCCTTTCCCCCTGGTCAGGCGTGGACGTACGTGCGGATCGCGCTCAGTAGTTCTTCACGGGTGAACGGCTTGGTCAGATATTGCTCGGAACCGACGATGCGGCCGCGAGCCTTGTCGAACAGGCCGTCCTTGGACGACAACATGATCACCGGCGTCGATTTGAAGAGCTGGTTGCCCTTGATCAACGCGCACGTCTGGTACCCATCCAGGCGCGGCATCATGATGTCGACGAAAATGATCTGAGGTTGCTGGTCCGCAATTTTGGCCAGTGCCTCGAAACCATCCGTTGCTGTCACTACTTCACAACCTTCCCGCTTCAGCAGCGTTTCGGCGGTGCGGCGAATGGTTTTCGAATCATCGATCACCATCACCTTCAGTCCTGCGAGTTCCCCACCCGCAGCAATGTTTTCACTCATGCAAATATCCCCGGGCGCGCGACGCTTCATCCCTTCCGACGTCGCTACGAAACTGCATGTATATCCCAAGACCCGCATCGACTGTCAAGGGCGCATTGCCGGGGCCCCGCCAGGCGGACGTTCCGACCACGTCTGGGTGCGTCCCGGCCGGCAAGTCGCGCACTACGACCCACCGGGCGCGCCATCGCCCATCGCTTGAAGTTACCATCGGCAGCTTGTTCGAAAGGTTTAGCCCCATGTCGCTCGACGTCGTTGTGGTGATGGATCCCATCGCCTCCATCAAGATCGCCAAAGACACTACGTTTGCCATGTTGCTGGAAGCCCAGCGCCGTGGCCACCGACTGCACTACGTGCGCCCCGGCGGGCTCAGCCTGCGCGAAGGGCGCGCGGTGGCGCAGGTGGCGCCGCTGAGCGTGCGCGAGGACAAGACCGGCTGGTTCACGCTGGGCGAGTTCGCCGAACGGGCGTTCGGGCCCGGCCAGGTGGTGCTGATGCGCAAGGACCCGCCGGTGGATGCGGAGTTCGTCTACGACACCCAGGTGCTGAGCGTGGCGCAGCGCGCCGGCGCGCAGATCGTCAACGACCCGCAGGGCCTGCGCGACTACAACGAGAAGCTGGCCGCACTGCTGTTTCCGCAATGCTGCCCGCCGACCCTCGTCAGCCGCGATGCCGCCGCGCTCAAGGCCTTCGTCCTGGAGCATGGCCAGGCGGTACTCAAGCCGCTGGACGGCATGGGCGGACGCTCGATCTTCCGTAGCGGCAGCGGCGACCCCAACCTCAACGTGATCCTGGAAACGCTGACCGACGGCAACCGCAAGCTGACCCTGGCGCAGCGCTTCATCCCCGACATCACGGCCGGCGACAAGCGCATCCTGCTGGTGGACGGCGAGCCGGTCGATTACTGCCTGGCGCGGATTCCGCAGGGCGACGAATTCCGCGGCAACCTGGCCGCCGGCGGACGCGGCGAAGGCCGGCCATTGTCCGAACGCGACCGCTGGATCGCCGCGCAGGTGGGTCCGGAAATGCGCCGGCGCGGCATGCGCTTCGTCGGCCTGGACGTGATCGGCGATTACCTGACCGAGGTCAACGTCACCAGCCCCACCTGCGTGCGCGAGCTGGATGCGCAGTTCGGCCTGAACATCGCCGGACTGCTGTTCGACGCGATCGAGGCCGGCACCGCGCAATGAGCACGGCCGCGGCCCTGCCGGCACCGATGGACGACGGTCGCCGGCTGATGATGACGCTGGTGATCTCGCTGCTGCTGCATGGCGTGCTGATCCTGGGGGTGGGCTTTGCGGTCAGCGAGGACGCACCGTTGGTGCCGACGCTGGATGTGATCTTCAGCCAGACCAGCACGCCGTTGACGCCCAAGCAGGCCGACTTCCTGGCCCAGGCCAACCAGCAGGGCGGCGGCGATCACGCCACCGCGCAACGCCCCCGGGACAGCCAGCCGGGCGTGGTGCCGCAGGACCGCACCGGGCTGGCGCCACAGGCGCAACGCGCCACCAGCGTGAACGCACCCGAGCCCACCCAGACCCGCGTGGTGACCAGCCGTCGTGGCGAGCAGGCCGTGCCGACGCCGCAGCCGAATCCACAGACCGACCCGCTCACCCCGGCCGAGGCGCAGCGCATCCAGCGCGATGCCGAAATGGCCCGGCTCGCCGCCGAAGTGCATCTGCGCTCGGAGCAGTACGCCAAGCGCCCGAACCGCAAGTTCGTTTCCGCCAGTACCCGCGAATACGCATACGCCAACTATCTGCGTGCCTGGGTGGACCGCGCCGAGCGCGTGGGCAACCTGAACTACCCGGACGACGCGCGCCGCCGCCGGCTGGGCGGCAAGGTGGTCATCAGCGTGGGCGTGCGCCGCGACGGCAGCGTGGAAAGCAGCCGCGTGCTGGTCTCCAGCGGGGTTCCGTTGCTGGACGATGCCGCGTTGCGCGTGGTGCAGCTGGCGCAGCCGTTTCCGCCACTGCCCAGGACCAAGGACGACGTGGACATCCTGCAGGTCACGCGCACCTGGCTGTTCCTGCCCGGCGGCGAGCTGCACGACGATCGCTGAGCCCCCTAGGCGTGTACTGCCCCATGCACTGCGCCACAGCCGAGCGGCGCAGGCCTGAAAGAAGACAGACGCGCAGGATCAGCGGCGCTGCGGCGCGCGCGCCTCGTGCCGTGATGAGCGTGGACGCCAGGCGGGCACTCCTGCGCAGCCTGGTCACCCTCTTGTACGCCTGCGCGACAGCAACCCGCCATAGCGGCGCGCACATACAGCAAGCCGGCAATGACGACCTGCGATCGGCTGGCGCACAAACCTGGACCGCGCGACGACATGGCCGATTGCGCCATCTGCTGCGTGCAGCAGACGGCGCGGCAGGTCCGCGGTGGCCAGTGTCTCAGGCCACCTGCGCCGCAGCGTGCAACCGGTCGGCCAACGCCATGATCTCGGATGCATCCTGCACGCGTTCGCGCCAGGCGGCGGGAATGCCCTGGACACCGTAGAACGCGCCAGCAAGCTGGCCGCAGATCGCCGCGGTGGTGTCGGCATCGTCGCCCAGGTTGGCCGCGCGCAACACCGCATCGGCGAATGTTTCGGTGGTGGCGAAGCACCACAGTGCGGCCGACAGCGCGTCGACCACGTAGCCGGTGCCGCGAATCTGCACTGCCGGCACCGCTGCGGGGAGGTGTTGCCCCATCTAGCCGATTTGTCGGTTGTCCTGCCCGATCCGCAGATGCGCTACGCGACCCATGTGCGGTTACAGAATGCCTGCGGCGAATTATCGCAGGATGACATCTCCAAAAAGAATGAAATCGCGGTCGCGGTGCTGCTGCGTTTGGCCAGCGCATTGCCGCAACAGCCAGCAGACAAACGCGTGTTGGCTGCTACATCATTGCTCTTTCAAGCGTCGCGCCTTGACCTGGAAAGGGACAGGTCGGTGATCGTTGCTATCCGTGAACAAGCCGAAGCGGTGACACCACAAGTCGTCGAATTCAGAGCGCATTGCGACCGATTACTCGGAGAGGTGGATTCCAAACTTGCGGAAAAGCGTGCGGCAGGTCAGAGTTTTTGGAGTCGCTGGCGTTTCTGGTAGATGTCGATGCGAGCAGCCGTACGCGAGGTTGCGGTGACGTATTGCCGAACCGGGCGACTAGGATCGCGGTGAGCAGCATCTGCGTACAGGCAAATCGCCGATTGGGCTGATTCCATCGCTTCCAGAGCATCAGCGTCCCGCAGAACCCAACGGCTGGGTCGATCCCGTCGTAGGGCGTCCTGTAGATGTCGGCTTACGCAGCCTGGGTACGCATGCCGTCGTGTTCGCGTGGGCGAACGCGCCTTCTGACTGTACCTGCAGACAGGCCTCGCTTTGGCGAACGCTAAGCGAAACATCCAGCCCGCTGCCGCCCCGCGGCGCACCTTCAGGAGACCCGAGATGCCGATTACCAGTACAGGCCTATCGCACGCTGTGGCGTCCACCAGCCACACGGAGGAGGGGCAGCCTTCCCAGGCGCAGGCCAGCACCCAATTGCCGAATCCGCACTTCGTAGAAAACAAGCGGTCCCCGGTCTTTGACAGACTCTCCGCACTGCCGCCCACGCTTCGCCAGAACATCGTGGGTCGATTGGACCATAGAAGCAAGGCGCGGCTCGGATCAACCTCGCGGCGGATGGCCGCTGAGATCGGTGAACGTACGCACACCCTGCAGGCACCAGCCGCACGCCGCAACCCAATCGCCGATTCGAGTGACGTCGATAGTGTATTTCCTATACACAACATCGCCCGAGTGATGGCACCGCTCTGTGCTGATGCGCGTCAAACGGGTGATAGGAAATTGAGGCTCAAGCGCATGGAAAACCTTGGCTCAGCCTCGCCTGAGAAAGCGGCGATGGCACGGGAGAAATTGCAAGGGTTCCTGGCGGCAAATCCCGACTACAACCCAATCGCCGATTTCGGTGAAGTCAGAAGTCTTGAGCGCTTGCATGCCGCCATGCAACTGGTGGAGCACCTGCCGTCTGTGGGCGATGAGGGGTGCAGTGCGCGCGCGCGCGCATATTTCGATCTGGCTTACTGCATCTGGAACCTGCCGGAATCCGAGCGTGGCGAAGCGTTCACGACGTTGTTCGCGCATCGCGACAAACTTCCCGGGCAAGCAGGGCGGGCTGTGCTGGAGCCCTTCATATTTCAATTGAGCCGCTTGCCCGGAGGGCAGCCCGGAGCGCCTCTGACAGCGTCCGAGCGCGGTCGGGCGTTCACGACCTTGTTGGCGCACATCAACGCACTTCCCGCGCAGTCTGGGTTGCGTGCATTGGAGTACTTGGCCGAGTCACTCGTTAATTTGCCCGAATGCGAGGCGGCGTTACGTGCGGTATTGCAAAGTCCCCTGGCTGCCCACGACCAAGTGGCGCCGGAGGTGATGGAGCAGGCCGAGAAGACGGGACTGGGGGCGCTATCTCCTCACGCGCGCTTGCTGGTGCTGGCACTGACTCGCCTGCCACTACCGGAGTGCATGAATGTGATCGTTGAAGTGGCTGCACAGCAACCAGGGCCGCGCGCGCGCGCGGTGGCGATTCTCTATCACCAGGCCATTTTGAAGGAGGGTGAGAATTTGAGGGACAGTTACAAGGCAGTTGCTAAAAAGCTTGCGTCGTCGATGAACGGACGAGATGTGTTGCCGCATCTTGCCGAGTTGTCGATTAACCTGCCTTTTGCGCAGATGCGCCTTGATGCTCATCAGTCCTTGGTGAATGCCTGCTCCAAGTTTTATTGCGATGGAATGTCCAAGCAAGAACGTATGGCATCGCATGAAATCACCGCCTCGGTCCTGATGCGTTTGACCGACGGACTGTCGCAATTACCTATTGAAAAGCGCTTTGAGGCGGCTTGGCAATTGTCAGAACAGGCAAAATCTCTCGATCCGGCAAGGCACCGGTCGGTGCTCCTCGCAATCCGTGAGAGAGCTGACACCATCTTGCCACGATCGGTCGAATTCAGGAATTGGTGCGATGAAATACTTGAAAAGCTGATTTCCAAACGTGCGCCAGGTTTGCGGTTCTGGTAGGCGAGGGTGTAAGCAGTCCCATGCTGCACTCGGACACGCCACTGGGCGGCATCGCATTGGCCTGCTGATGTCCGGCCTGTGCATGCATACAGGCACTATGATTCAGAGGTGAGGCGTCGATGTGCCTGAGGGTCGCGTAGGCCTCAGGCACGCGCATCGTAATGACGTTCGCTGCTGTCGCCACGCTCAGGAGATTCAAGATGCCTATTAACAGAGCCGGTTTGCCGCACGCTGCCGCATCTACCAGCCGCAGCGACGAGACGCCGACGACGTCCCGGACGCCGCCACGCGGACCATTGCCCGATGCGCAGCCGTCGCAAAACAATCCAGCCGCGGTCTTCGACGGACTCTCTGCAATGCCGCCCGAACTGCGCCAACAAGTCGTGAGTCGACTGTCAACAAGAAGCATGGCGCGACTTGGTGCAACGTCACGGCAGATGGCCGCTGACGTCCGCGAAGGAATGCAGACATTCCTCACCGAGCACCCGCACTACGACCCAGTTGCCGATGTCGGTTACGTTGATAGCGCCGCGCGTCTGCGCGTTGCCTTGCGCATGATCAGGAATCTCCCATATCGGGACGGTGAGGGTCGCGGCCCGCGCCTGCGTGCCTACGCAATGTACGTGGAACGCCTGCGAACGCTAGCGCAGTCCGAACGCATGGAGGCTGCCGTGATCTTGGCCGAACATGTCGGCCACCTCCCTGATCCGGTAGCGCTGCCTGTGCTGGAGAACTTGGCATGTGATATGAGATTCGTGCCAGAGGCGCACCGCGAAATGGTCGCGCGCGGCCAGGACATGCACCGCCGGGGAGACCATTCCGTCGCAAGACGTGCGCAGCACCTGCTCGCGCGTTGCGCCCAGCAAGGCGGCCCGCACCTGGGCCGCGAACAACCGGCAGGCGTCCAGGGCCTCGGCGGCGGCATGGGTGGTGCGCGAGCTGTCGGCGGCACGATCGCCCAGCTCGTCGGGGCGATGCGCGTAGTACATCGCCACCGGCGCCAACCGCATCAGGGATCCATTGCCGGCCGCGCGCGGATCGGCGCTGCCGCTAGAGCACGTCATCCACTTTGAGATGAGGTGCGTTGGTCGTCAGCGGTGCGGAGCGGGTGTTGCGTGGCGCCGGCTTGGCTGGCCGCCAAGGCAAGCCGCGCGGCGCCCGCTCCGTGCCGCTGACGGCCAACCCTCCGGGAAGTGGCCTGTGGCGCGCCGATACTGCGTTGCGCGCTTTGCCCAGGCAGCCAGCCTGGGCCGCAGCGCACGCCTTGTTTCAACGCGCCACAGGCCGCTTCGCACTCATCTCAAAGTGGATGACACGCTCTAGGCGGGGCCGCCATCGAGATAGCGCTCCAGCGCCTGGCGGACGGTGTTGCCGATATCGAAACAGTGGCCGGTGCTGCTGAGGTAGCCGTGCTGATACCAGTTGCAATAGCGATTCATCTGGTCGGCGGGGTCGAAGCCTTGCCGATGCAGCAGGCTGTGCGCCAGGCACAGCGCCATCGAGGTGTCGTCGGTCCACTGCCCTGCACGCAGGGCGAACGGACCACCGCCGTGCATGTCGTCGATCAGCGTGAAGCTGCCGGGCGCCTGGAATTCCAGCGTGGTGCCCAGCGCATCGCCGACCGCCAGACCGAGCAGACAGCCGCGAAACCGCGCGCGTTCGAGATCGCCGTGTGTCATGGCGCGGCGGTGGCCGCCTTCGCTGCGCGGGCGGCCTGCTGCTCGACCAGGGTGAGTGCAACGTTGTCGCGCAGGTACGCCGGTTCCACGCGCTCTGGCGCCAGCCCTTCGCCCCGCTGCAGCGCGGGCACCGCAAGCGTGAGCAGATCGGCGGCATGCGGCAAGGCGCTGGCATCGACGCTGCTCAGCTGCGCGGCTAGGCGCTGCTGCAGCAGTCCGTCGGCGGCCGCAAATCCGGTTCCCACCCCAGCCACGCGCTGCACCGTCTCGGGCATGACCACCGCATCGGGCGTGCACACGCGCTCCGGGGCAAGTTCCAGCAACCCATTCTCGTTACGCGCGAATACCCCGGCGTAGACCTCGCCCATGCGTGCATCGATGCAGGCCAGCACCTGGCTCGCCTCGGCAGGCGCACGCAAGGCCAGCACCTGCAGCGTGGAAACGGCCAGCACCGGCAGATCCAGCGCCAGCGCGATGCCCTGCGCAATGCCGATCGCCAGACGCACGCCGGTGAACGCGCCGGGGCCGCGGCCGACCGCAATCGCATCGAGCTGGCGACGGGTGATGCCTGCCTCGGCCAGCAATTGTTCGGCCCACGGTAGCGCCAGTTCGGCGTGGCGGCGCGGCGCCAGTTCGAAGCGCTCGATCACGCGCCCGTCGACCTGCAAGGCGACGGAACAGGCTTCGGTGGATGTCTCGAAGGCGAGGACGTTCATTGGGGGAGCCGGGACCGGGGACCCGGGACTGGGGACCCGGGAGGGCGCAAAGTTTAACTGATCGATCCGAGTGGCCGGCACGGACCTGGGATGACAACCGCTGCACACCCGCCAACCAACCGGCAACGACGCCCACCCGGGTGCCGGAAGCGGTTCGCACGCCTTTACCCGGGTGCCCGGTCCCGGCCCCCCGGTTCCGGCGCGAAAAACGCCTGCACATCGGCAATGGCATGCGTGCGCGCAAACGGCGGCAGCGATTTCATGAAGGTGCGGCCGTAGCTCTTGTTCACCAGCCGTGGGTCGCACAGCACCAGCACGCCGCGGTCGGTTTCGCTGCGAATCAGCCGGCCCACGCCCTGCTTGAGCGCGATCACCGCCTGCGGCAACTGCTCGTCGCGGAATGGGTTGCCACCCTCGCGACGGATCGCATCCAGGCGCGCTTCGAACACCGGGTCGTCGGGTGCGGCGAATGGCAGCTTGTCGATTACGACCACGCTCAAGGCATCGCCCACCACGTCCACGCCCTCGCGGAAACTGGCCGAGCCCAGCAGCACGCCATTGCCGGAATCGCGGAAGCGCTGCAGCAAGGTCGCGCGCGGCGCCTCGCCCTGCACGAACAACGGCCACGGCGCGCCGCGCAAGGCTTCGGCGGCTTCACGCAGCGCGCGGTGCGAGGCAAACAGCAAGAACGCACGGCCGTTGGAGGCTTCCAGCACCGGCGTCAGCGCGCCGATCAAGGCAGTGCCGAACCCGCGTGAGGCCGGATCGGGCAGGTTCGGCGGCAGGTAGCACAAGGCCTGGCGCGCCCAATCGAAGGGGCTGGGTTGCAGCAATGTCACCGGATCGCTCAAGCCCAGCCGCTGCGCGATGTGGTCGAACTCGCCGCCCACCGCCAGCGTGGCCGAGGTGAATACCCAGGCCGCCTGCGATTTTTCGCGGTGTTCGCGCAGCGGGCCGGATACATCCAGCGGCGTGCGCTGGCAACGGAAGCCGCGCGGGCTGAGTTCGTACCAGAGCACATCGTTGTCGACCACCTCTTCCGGCGGATCCTGCGCGAAATCGGCCACCGGCAGGTCTTCGCCGAGCCAGCGCGACAGGCGGTTCAACGCTTCTTGCGCACGTGCCGTGCAGCTGTCGAAACCCGGTGAGGCCTCACGCAACGGCAGCAGGGATTCACCCAACCGTGCCAGCGACGACAGCACGGCGTCGAACCCTTCGCGCACCTGCGGCTTGGCCAGCGCACGCCATTGCGTGCCGCGCGGCGGCAGCCCTTCCATGCCGGCACGCAGGCTGCGCAAGGCTTCGTCCAGCGCCAGGATCGGTGCCTGCAGGCTGGCCTGCGCGCCGGCCACCAGGCGCGCTTCGACCATGCAGTCGCGCGCCAGCTCCTGCCATGGCCGCATGCCGAAACTTTCGCCGAAGAAATTGGCCGCCAGTTCCGGCAACTGATGTGCCTCGTCGATGACGAAGGCCTGCGCACCGGGCAGGATTTCGCCGAAACCTTCCTGTTTGAGCGCCAGATCGGCCAGCAGCAGGTGGTGATTGACCACCACCAGATCGGCCGCCTGGGCACGCTGGCGCGCCTGCACCACGAAGCATTCGCTGTAGAACGGGCAGTCGGTGCCCAGGCAGTTGTCGACGGTGGAGGTCACCATCGGCAGCAGCGGCGAGTCGTCGGGCAAGGCTTCCAGCTCGGCCATGTCGCCGAACTGGGTGCGCCCGCTCCAGGCCACGATGCGCTGGAACTGCGAGACCTGTTCGGGCGTGGCAAAGCGCGGTTCGCCACGCGCCTGCTGGGTGCGGTACTTGCACAGGTAGTTGGCGCGCCCCTTCAACAACGCACTGCGCAGCCCCACGCCCAGCGCTGCGCGCACGCGCGGCAGGTCGCGATGGAACAGCTGATCCTGCAGCGCGCGCGTGCCGGTGGAGACGATGGTCTTGAGCCCGGACAGCAGGGCCGGCACCAGGTAGGCGTAAGTCTTGCCGGTGCCGGTGCCGGCCTCTGCCAGCAGCACATCGCGTTGTTCGAACGCTTCGGCGATGGCTCCAGTCAGCCGCAACTGCGCAGCGCGTGGCGCGAACGCGTCAAGCTGGCGCGCAAGCGCTCCGCCCTCGCTGAGCGCTTCGATGCTGGCAGTGGCAAGTTGGGACATGGGAGCGAACGAAAAGCGGGCAGGAAGCACGACAGCCTAGCGCGTGCGCGATGACGCTGCCTGGGTTGGGCTTGTGCGCACATCCCTACGGCTGCGCCAGCAACCGTCGGGCGCCCTGCCTGTGCTTGCTGAAACCGCACCACGCAGCCAGGAGTACCTCGTCAGCTTGGCCGCGACGTGCTCGGGCATCCAAAGCGCGCGACGACACGGCCACACCAGGCATCCACCGCGCCCGCCTTGCGGCGTGCGCAGTCGCTCCGATCGCCGGCCTCAGTACCGCTTCACGCCTGGCACGGTGCAACCGGCAATCTGCGCCTTGGCAGAGGCCGCGTTTTCCTTTTCGCCACGCGCCAGACGCGACTGCTCGATGGTCGCCCAATGCCGACGGCACAACGGCCCGGTCCTGGACCCCAGGTCGATCGCCTGCTTGGCGAAGCGTTCGGCCGCCGGCCAGTCGGCCTGCAGCACGGACACTTCGGCACGTTCCTGCAGAATCGCCGGGTCGCCCGACACCAGGCCCAGCGCCTGATCCAGGGCCGCAGCGGCGCCGGCCAGATCGCCGGCCTGGCGTTTGCTCTTGGCGGTGTCGCGCAAGTCATCCACCTGCGGGTCGCGCAGCGGCTGCACCGACAGTTCGGTGTCGTCTGCGCCGGCCTCACGTTCGATCAGCAACAGCCGCTGGGTCGGAGTGGTCGGGTCCACCGGGGTCGGCGGCGGCGCGGGCGGTGCGCTGATGCAGGCAGTGAGTGCGGCCAGGACGCCGATCAGGGCGAGCAAACGGTGCAGTCGGTTCATGGGGTCATTCCAATCAACGCGTGGGTGGAGCCGCGGCGGGGGCGGCGGCAGGGTCTTCGGGCTTCTTTTCCAGGCCGAAGAAGCGGCGCCAGCCGCCGCCGCTGGATTGTTCGGCAGGAGCGGCCGCTTCGCTGGGCGCAGCTTCGATCGACGGCGCATTGCCCGCGCACGGCGCGTAGGGCGGCGTGAAGCCGACCACGAACGGGAACTGGCGCGCGCCCGGGCAGCCCGGGTCGGTCACGCCGGTGCCGCTGGCGTCCACCCACTGCCAATCCAGGCCTTTCCCACTGACTTTCAATGGCGCACTCGGCAGGCGGGCAAAGATGCTCGACCACACCCGCATCGCGCCGGTGGCGCCATACAGGCCGGTCTCTGCGTTCTGGTCGTTGCCCATCCAGATCACCGCCAGATGGTCGCCGGTGTAGCCGGCATACCAGCTGTCGCGACCGTCGTTGGAGGTGCCGGTCTTGCCGGCCGACGACAGGCGCCCCAGGCCATCGCTCAGCAACTGCCGCGCGGTGCCGCCGCTGACCACCTGCTGCAGGCCGATGCTGATGAGGTTGGCGGCCACCGAGTCGCCTTCCTGGGCCGGGGCCGGGGTCTTGTCGTAGCGCTTGAGCAGCTTGCCTTGCGGGTCGAGCACACCGCGCACCGCATGCAGTGGCTGGATCTCGCCGCCGGCTGCCAGGAATTGGTACAGCTGCGCCATGCCATACGGGCTCTGGTCGGTGGTACCCAGGATCAGCGCCGGATTGGGCTCGGCCTTGATACCGGCCAAGACCTGGATCAGCTGCGCGATGCGGTCCGCGCCGACCTGCATGCCCACCCGCACCGTGGCCTGGTTGTAGGAATGCGCCAGCGCATCGACCAGGCGCACCGTGCCGTGGCTGCGATTGTCGGAATTGCCCGGCGACCAGGTCTTGCCGCGGCTGAGCTGCACGGTCACCGGCGAGTCGTCGACCCAACTGGACAGCGCCCAGCGGTCCGGCGAGGCCAAGGCCAGCATGTAGACGAACGGCTTGAGCAACGAGCCCACCTGCCGCTGCGCTTCCAACGCACGATTGAAACCCGGCTTGGCCACATCGCGGCTGCCGACCACGGCCAGCACATCGCCGTTGTGCACGTCGGTGAGCACCAATCCCGCCTGCAGCGGCGGTCGCTTCTTGTTGTCCAGCCGCTTGATGGTGCCGGTCACTGCACCTTCGGCATATGCCTGCGCAGACGGCGACATGCCGGTGAGTACGCTCATGCCGGCGCCCTGCAGCACGCCTTCCGGATAGTCGTGCGCCAGCTGGCGTCGCACCAGGTCCACGTACGCCGGGAAGCGGTTGGCGGCGACCAGGCCGGGCTCGGTCGGCACGCCCAACGGCGCAGCCAGTGCGCGCTTGTATTCGGCGTCGTTGATCAGGTTGTTTTCGTGCAGCTTGCCGAGCACGAAATTGCGCCGGTCCAGCGCGCGTTCCGGGTTACGCCGCGGGTCGTAGTACGAGGGCCCCTTGACCAGCCCGATCAACAATGCGATCTGCTCGGTGGTCATCGAATTGAGGTCGCGGCCGAACCACAGCTCTGCGCCCGAGGACACGCCGTGGATCGCCTGGCCGCCGCGCTGGCCCAGATAGACCTGGTTGAGATAGGCCTCCAGGATGGTGCGCTTGTCGTAGCGCGCCTCCATGATCACCGCATACAGGATCTCGTTGAACTTGCGCGTGAGCGTCTGTTCCTTGCCGATGCCGAGCAGGCCGCTGCGGGCCAGCTGCTGGGTCAGGGTGCTGGCGCCCTGGCGGACCTGCCCGCCGGAGCGGGCCATGATCCAGGCCGCGCGCACCATGCCGCTCAGGTCGATGCCGTGGTGGCTGTTGAAGTCGCGGTCTTCCACTGCCTGCAGGCCGGTGACCAGCAGCTCGGGCACTTCTTCCATGCGCACCAGGCGGCGCTCTTCCTGCTTCTGGCCGTACAGGGTGGCGATGCGCGCCGGGTCCAGGCGTGCGCTTTTGAGCGCCTTGCGGTCGCCGGCGTCGCGCAGGCTGGCCACGCGCCCACCGGCCAGGCTGACTTCGATACGGCGCGCCGGCACGCGTCCATCCACATCGATGTAGCCGCGGCTGGCGATGGTGAAGCGGCTGCCGTCCTGCTGATAGGTGCCGGCCAGCTTCGCCTGACCGTCGTCGCGGTACGATGCCGCGTCCAGTTCGGTCTTCAGGGTGGCCGCATCCAGTGCGTTGCCCGGCACGAGCACCAGCGGTCGGCCGTATACGCGGGTCGGGATCTGCCAACGCAGTTCGCCAAAGCGCTGGGTGACCTGCTTGTTCAGATACATCGTATAGGGAATCAGGAAACCGAGCGCCAGCGCGAACGCGGCAAATCCCCAGACGATGAGTCTGCGTTGCCAGCGGGAGCCTTGCGCGTTGGTGTCGTCCTCGAAATCGTCGGGAGCGTCGTTGTCGTGGCGTCGGGGCACAGGAATGCGAGAATTTAGAGTCCGGCGAGTCTAGCAGCGCTGTCATGGCTGTGACCTGCCGGCCCCGTCGGCCGTTAAGAGCGGCTAACAAAACGCCCGACGCCGCTTCGCCAAGCGCGACGTGTTCTCGGCAGCAGCAGGCATGGTTCGTACACTGCGCGGGCAGATGCAACGATTGCCTCGACCCGCGCGCTGCTCGCACCGTTCACTGCCATACCACGCTGGAGTTCCAACGCAATGTCGATGTCTTTGGCCGATGCGCGCTATCTGTTCAATCGCGTCCTCGGCCTGATCCACCGCAGCGTGGCCAGCATGCGCACGCGCGGCTGGCGCGCCACCTGGCAGCGCATTCGCGTACACACACAGGCGCCTCCGGTCGCCCTGGGCACGCCGCTGTGGCTGCCGCAGGCCGCCCCATTTGCGGCGTTCGCACTGCCGCACAGCGCGACCCCGCGGGTGACGGTGGTGATTCCGGTCTACAACCACATTGCGCACACCCTGGCCTGCCTGCGCGCGCTGGCGGCGCATCCGCCGCTGCTGAGTGTGGACATCATCGTCGTGGACGACGGCAGCAGCGACGCCACCGCTGAACAGTTGCCGCAGATCGCCGGCCTGCACTACCACGTGCGTGCGAGCAACGGCGGTTTCATCGCGGCCTGCAACGACGGCATCGCGCTGGCGCGCGGCGAGTTCGTGGTGCTGCTCAACAACGACACCATTCCGCAACCTGGCTGGCTGGACCAGTTGATCGACACCTTTGCCCGGTATCCGGCCGCCGGTCTGGTCGGCGCGCAACTGGTGTATCCGGACGGGCGCCTGCAGGAATCCGGCGGCGTGGTCTTCGCCGATGGCAGCGCCTGGAGCTACGGCCGCTTCGAATCGTCCGAGGACCCGCGCTATGCATATGTCCGCGCGATGGACTACTGCTCGGGCGCGGCCATCGCGCTGCCGCGCGCGCTGTTGCAGACACTGGGCGGGCTGGACCGGCGCTACATGCCGGCGTATTACGAAGACACCGATCTGGCGTTTGCCGTCCGCGCGGCCGGATATCAGGTGCTGGTGCAGCCGGCCAGCGTGGTGGTGCATGACGAGGGCACCAGCAACGGCACCGATACGCGTACCGGGGTGAAGGCCTACCAGGTGCGCAATCAGGGCGTCTTCGCCGAAAAATGGCAGCAGTCGCTGAAAACGCAGTTGCCGGTCGGCACCGTGCCCGGGCCTGCGCTGCTGCACCGCCACCAGCGACAGGTGTTGATCCTGGACGAGTGCGTGCCGCAGCCGGACCGCGACTCAGGCTCGCTGCGGCAGTTCAACCTGATCCGCCTGCTGCGCGAGGAAGGCGCGCATGTCGTCTTCGTGCCGACACGCCGCGAACACGCCGGGCGCCACACCCAGGCATTGCAGCAACTCGGTGTCGAAGTCTGGTACGCGCCGTTTCTCGAAGGCATCGGCAGCTGGCTGCGCAGCCATGGTGCGCGGTTTGCGGTGGTGCTGCTGGTACGCCACCACGTGGCGCATGCCTGCCTGCCATTGCTCAGGCAATACGCGCCTCAGGCGCGCACCTTGTTCGACACCGTCGACCTGCATTACCTGCGCGAACGCCGCGGTGCCGAGCTGGCCCGCGATGCCAATCTGCTGCGCAGCGCAGAACGCACCCGCCTGCGCGAGCTGGAGATCATGGCGGCCACCGATGTCACCGTGCTGGTGTCGGCCGCAGAACAGGCGCAACTGCGCGCAGATGCGCCGCACATCCGCACCGCGCTGCTGTCCAACCTGCATGAAGTCGCCGGCAGCGGCCATCGCTTTGCGCAACGCCGCGACCTGGTCTTCGTCGGCGGCTTTCGTCATCCGCCGAATGTGGATGCGGTGCAATGGTTCATCAGCGCCATCTTTCCGCAGGTCCGTGCGCAGCTGCCCGAGGTGCTCTTCCACTGCATCGGTGCCGACCTGCCTGACGCCCTGAAATTGCTGGCCGATGAGTGCCCCGGCGTGCAGTTGCATGGTCATGTCCCGGATCTGGTTCCGTTCATGGACAGTGCGCGTATCGCAGTGGCACCGCTGCGTTTTGGCGCGGGCGTGAAAGGCAAGATCAATCTGAGCATGGCGCACGGCCAGCCGGTGGTCGGCACCACCTGCGCGGTGGAAGGCATGCACTTGCGCGACGGCGAGGATGTGTGCGTCGCCGACGATGCGGACGCCTTCGCCGCTGCAATCGTGCGGCTGTATCAGGACGCAGCACTGTGGCAACGCCTGGCCGACAACGGCTTGCGCAACGTGGCCGAACATTTTTCGCTGGACGCAGCACGGGCGACGGTGCGCGAGTTGTTCATTGCGGGGTGAGCAGGTGGCTAGGGATTGGCGTCTGAATCGTTTGCATCACCAAACGCCGCAGTACACGCAATGATGGGCGATTGATCCGCTCGCGCCGCATCACGCTGCTGCGCTCGCACCCTCATCTGCCCCTCGCGGCATCTTCTCCCGGTGGAGAAGGGAGTGTGCATCGCAGCTTGATCGCGTACCGGTTGAAAGGCTGCACAGCTTGGTTCACCTGCGTCTGCAGCACGCATTGCATCTGATGCAAATAGGGGGGCTTGGAGCGTGGGACTGTGCCTGTACCTGATGCAACACGGGCCTGAGACCTTGGGACGACACACGCTCGGCGGGCTTCCACGTTACCCACATCACCAGCAACTGCTCACCGCTGTTCGGCCACCGCCTTGACCCGTCGCGTGAATTCGGCAAGTTCCGGCAAACCCGGATCCAGCTGATGCGCCTCGTCCTGCGCACGGCGGGCGAAGGCTGCGTCCTCCTGGCCCAGCCGTTCGCTCCCGACCGCCACCCAGCGCTGTGCAAGGCGGCGTCGCGCACCGGCCAATGCATCGGCATTGGGCGTCAGCGCCTGCCAGGCATCCAGGCACCCGCGCGCGGCGCGCAGGCGGTTGTTGCGCAGTTCGTCCTCGAAACAACGTTGGCTGGCCGGTACCACGCGCGCCGCGGCCTGCAGCACACGCGGATCGCGTGGCGCCAGCGCCTGCGCGGCACGCACGGCGTCATAGGCGCTGGCGCCAGGCGGTGTCATCCAGCGTTGCTGCGCTTCGGCATCGGCAACGCGCTGCAGCAATGCCCGCAGGCGGCGCTCGCGCGTGCCCCGCGACAGGCTCGCGTCCGGGCCGCGCTGGGCGTCGCGCGCGCGCGCAATCGCTTGCTCGGCCTGCACGATCGATGCGGCGCCGGGCACCAGGAGCTGCGCCTGACGCAGGGATTGCAGCGCATCGTCGAAGTGGAAATCCGCCGCCTGCCGGCTGGCCTGTGCGGCGTACTCGTCCGCGACCTGATCGCGGCCGCGCTGGGCGATTGCATCGTCCGGTTCGGCGGCCAGCACCGCGTTGAAATCGCGCGCAGCCGGGGCCAGGCGGCCACGTCGCAGCAAGGCCTGCGCGCGCTGACGTCGCTGTTCCAGCAGGCGGTGGTACTGGCCTTCGGTCAGCGGCATGTCGACATGCCCGGGGTCGTAACGTTTGGCCGCGGCCAGCAACGCCGACGCCTCGCCGAGCGCATCGCGCGCCAGTGCGTGGCGTGCCTGCGCCAACAGATCGGTCAGGGCGTCCTCGCGGCCTTCCAGTGCGTCGGTGCGGTCGGGCGCCAGGGTCAGGATGCGTTGATAGAGCGGCAACGCACTCTCCGGCGTGCCGTCCAGGCGACCCTGCTGCTGCGCGAGCGCGGCCTGCGCCAGCAAGGCATCCAGCCCGACCCGACGCGCCTGCAGCGCGCGCAGCCGCGCCGCAACCGGGGCGATCTGCGCCTGCGGCGTCTCCAGGGCGGTGGCCAGCGCCAGCGCGCGCTGCGCTCCTGCGGCATCGCCTGCTGCAACCGCTGCACGTGCCTGCACTACCGCAGCAGCGCCGGTCCGCGCCAGCCCGGTACGGGCTTCCCCACGGTCGCTGTCCAGTGCAAGCGCGGCGGCGAACAGTTCGCGCGCACCACTGCCATTGGCAGCGCTGAGCTGGCCGCGCGCCAGGGCCGCATCGCCCCGCTGCAACAATTGCTGGATGCGCGTGTCCGGCCACAGCCAATCGGCCAGCGGCTTGCGCAGCACGACCACGGTGAGCAGCAGGCAGCCGCACAGCGCCAACACCATGCGCCAGAGCGCACGGCTGCGCAGTGGCGCCCAGAGGCGGGGCGATCTGGCCCAGCGCGGGAGCGGAGACATACGGTGGCGTCCATCCTTGGCGCGACCTGACGGGGACGCGTTCACCGCATTATGGTAGCGGTGGAGGCTGCGAAGGCGGTGTGGGCTCTTCGGGAATCGGGAATCGGGAATCGTCAGGCAGGCACAGCTCACCTCTTTCATGTGCTGTCTGTTTTCAACCGGGCGCTCTTGCCAGGTGCGTGGCGTCCTCAGCCCAGCCGCCGCACCTCGCTCACGCCGGGCAGCGCATCCAGCTTGCCGAGCAGGCCGGACAGCTGGTCGTAATCGCTGACCTTCAAGCGCAGCCGTAGCTGCGCCCTGCCGGTATCGCGCACGTTGTCGCTGTTGATTTCCAGCACGTGCGCGTCTTCCTGGGCGATCAGGTTGGTGATGTCCTTGAGCAGCCAGCGGCGGTCCACCGCGCGCACCTGCACATCCACTTCATAGCCGCTGCCGGCCTTGCCCCACTCCACCGGCAACACGCGCTGCGGGTGGGCGGCGGCCAGGCGCGCCAGTGCCGCACAGTCGGTGCGGTGCACGGTGATGCCGCGACCGCGGGTGAGATAGCCGGCAATCGGTTCGCCGGCCACCGGCTGGCAGCAACGCGCCAACTGCACCAGCAAATTGCCCACTCCCTCGACGGTGAATTTGGATTTCCCCAATCCATCGCGCCGCGCGGTCGGCCGCGGGGGCGCCGGTATCGCCGGCTGGGACGCGGCACGTTCGGCTTCCAGCAACGCACGGCTGACCTGGTTCGGGCCGGTATCGCCCAGGGCGACCTGGATATACAGCTCGTCGACGTTTTCGGCGTGGAATTTGCGCGCGGCCACGCTCAGATCCGCATGCTGCAGGCCCAGGCGCTTGAGCTCGCGATCGAGCAAGTCCTTGCCCGCCTGCACATTGCGCGCGCGGTCCAGCTTGTGGAACCAGGCGCGTACCTTGTCGCGCGAGCGCCCGCTGGCCAGAAAGCCGTTGGAGGCCAGCAGCCAATCGCGGCGCGGGTCCGCTTCCTTGGCGGTCATGATTTCCACGCGGTCGCCGCTGCGCAGCCGGTAGGTCAGCGGCACGATGCGGTCGTTGACGCGTGCGCCACGGCAGCGATGCCCGACCATGGTGTGCACGTGATACGCAAAATCCAGCGGCGTGGCACCTTGCGGCAGATCGATCACCTCGCCCTTGGGGGTGAGCGCATACACGCGGTCTTCGATCAGCTCGGCATCCAGCGCGCCGGCTAGTTCGCCATGCTCGCCCTCCTGCACCTGCTCCAGCAGCTGGCGCATCCACAAAATCTTGCGATCGAACGCCTTTTCGCCGCCCTTGCCGCCTTCCTTGTATTTCCAGTGCGCAGCCACGCCGAGTTCGGCCTGGGCGTGCATTTCGAAGGTACGGATCTGGATTTCGATCGTGCGCCCTTCCGGGCCGACCACCGCGGTATGCAACGAGCGGTAGTCGTTGGCCTTGGGCCGGGCGATGTAATCGTCGAACTCGCTCGGCACCGGCGCCCACAACGAATGCACCGCCCCCAGCGCGGCATAGCACGCCGCCACGTCCTCGACCATGACCCGCACCGCGCGGATGTCGTACAGCTGATCGAACGACAGCCGCTTCTTCTGCATCTTTCGCCAGATGCTGTAGATGTGCTTCGGCCGTCCGCTCACCTCTGCGCGCAGGCCCTGCTGGGCAAGCGCTGCCGACAGGGTGCGCTTGACCGCTTCCAGGTAGCGCTCGCGCGCCACGCGGGTTTCGTCCACTTCGCGGGCGATGCGGCGATAGGTCTCCGGCTCCAGATGCCGGAATGCCAGGTCCTCCAACTCCCACTTCACCTGCCAGATGCCCAGCCGGTTGGCCAGCGGCGCGTGGATGTCGCGCGTGAGCTGGGCCAGCGCGCGGCGCTCATCTTCGCTCAGACGATCGGCCACGCGCATGCGCGCCAGCTGCCGTGCCAGCAGGATCGGCACCACGCGCAGGTCGTGGATGATGGAAAGCAGCAGACGCCGCAACCCTTCGCTGTTGCGCCCGGCCTCGCGTCCGGCATGCAGCGCCCAGACCTGATCGGCTGCATCCAGGCCGTCCAACAGGCCTTCCACCGCCACCCGCCGCTCCGCCGGTTGCCACGGCAGGCCCGCGATCGCGCCGCGCAAGGCAGGCAAGTCGAACAGCAACGCCGCAATCAGGGTGGCTTCGTCGGCGGCCAGCAGCGCCAATGCATCCAGGGTGTCGCCGAGCAATGCCCACGGCACGCGATCGGTCTGCGTAGGCGGCAGGTCCTGCCAGGCCTGCGCCAGCGCGTCGCGCACTGCCGGCGCGATCGAGGCCACGGCAGGCCGCTGCAGCAGCGCCTGCAGACGATCAAATGAGGAACTGGTCACAGCGGTGGACACGGCGGCGGGCAACAACGGGAGGCTGACGACTACGGTAACGTGCGCGTCACCTTCTCCACAACGCGTTTTACCGCGGCGCTCGCCGTGCGGGAGGACGCGCGTGCTTAGGCCAGGTTCACCCCGCAACGTCTTGATTCGTAACCGCCGGGCGCGAAAAGCGGCACGGCGCTGCGCACGGGAATCGGAACCTACGCACCTTTTTACGTGCCCTTTACAACTGCGCCAGACCGCCTGCCTATGCTCGGGGCACGTCGTGCGTTGCATCCTGCAGCCAGCGACGTTTTTCCCAACTGCTGAGGTAGCCGTATGAAGACCTGGAAGAAGCCTGTCGTTCGTGAAGTCAATTGTGGCGCCGAAATCAACTGCTACGTCTCCGGCGAGTTTTGATCCTGCACGTTTCATGCTTACCTTGCCGCCTTTCCTCTTGATGCATGACCGGCAGTTGCCGGCAGATTAGGTCCAGTTCTCCATGCGTATCATCGTCTTGGGATCGGCGGCCGGCGGTGGGCACCCGCAGTGGAATTGCCACACCCCCGCGAGCCTGCGGGCGTGGCAGCAAACAGACGGTGCCCAGCGTCGTACCCAGGCCAGCATCGCAGTCAGCGCCGATGGCGAGCGCTGGGTGCTGATCAATGCCTCGCCAGATTTCCGCCAACAAATTCTTGCGACACCGGCCTTGTGGCCGCAGCACGGGCTGCGACATTCGCCGATCGAGGCGGTGCTGCTGACCAGCGGCGAGATCGACCACATCGCCGGCCTGCTCTCGATGCGCGAAAGCCAGCGGTTCTCGTTGCATGCCAGCAGCCGCGTGTTGGGCCTGCTCGCGCAGAACCCCATTTTCGACGCCGTCAATCCGCAGTACGTGAGCCGGCAGCCGTTCGCGCTGGACACTCCGCTGGTGCTGTGCGGATTACAGCTCACGCCCTTCTCGGTGCCCGGCAAGGTGCCCTTGTTCATGGAGTCGCGCAGCGGCGGCGACCTGGCGGGGTCCGATGAAGAAACCCTCGGGCTCACCATCGGCGATGGCCGCCACCGCATGCATTACATTCCCGGCTGCGCTGCGATGACCGACGCCTTGCGTGCGCGCCTGCAGGACGCCGAACTGGTGTTCTTCGACGGCACGTTGTGGCGCGATGACGAGATGGTGCAGCTGGGCGTCAGCCAGAAGACCGGCCAACGCATGGGCCACATGAGCATCGATGGCCCCGATGGCACCATTGCCGCGTTCGCGCCGTTGAACGTGGCGCGCAAGATCTTCATCCATCTCAACACCACCAATCCCGTGCTCAACACCCTCTCACCCGAGTTCGCCAGCGCGCGCGCCAGCGGTTGGGAAGTTGCCCACGACGGCCTGGAGATCGCCCTGTGACTGCGCTGCTCAGCCCCGACCAACTGGAAGCAGACCTGCGTGCCATCGGCGCGCGCCTGTATCACGACCAGCATCCGTTTCATGCGCTGTTGCACCACGGCAAGCTCGACCGAGGCCAGGTGCAGGCCTGGGCGTTGAATCGCTTCGAGTACCAGCGCTGCATTCCGCTGAAGGACGCGGCGATTCTGGCGCGCATGGAAGACCCCGCGCTGCGGCGGATCTGGCGGCAACGCATCCTCGACCACGACGGCAATAGCGCCAGCGACGGGGGTATCGCACGCTGGCTGCATCTCACCGACGCGCTGGGCCTGGACCGCACGCTGGTGGAGTCCGGGCGCGCGCTGCTGCCCGGCACGCGCTTTGCGGTGCAGGCGTACCTGCACTTCGTGCGCGAAAAAAGCCTGCTCGAAGCGATCGCCTCGTCGCTGACCGAATTGTTCGCGCCCAACATCATCGGCCAGCGCGTGGCCGGCATGCTCAAGCATTACGACTTCGTGTCGTCCGAAGCGTTGGCCTATTTCGAGCATCGCCTGACCGAGGCGCCACGCGATTCGGATTTCGCGCTGGATTACGTCAAGCAGCATGCTGATACGGTCGAAAAGCAGGCGCTGGTCAAGGCTGCATTGCATTTCAAGTGCTCGGTGCTGTGGGCGCAGCTGGATGCATTGCATGTGGCCTACGTGAGCCCAGGCATCGTCTGGCCGGATGCCTTCGTGCCGGACCGCGACGCCAGCCGGGTCGCGGCATGAGCGGCATTACCCGCCATAGCCAGCCGGCCCTGCGTGCAGGCGTGCGCCTGCAACATGACCGTGCACGCGACCAGTGGGTATTGCTGGCGCCCGAACGCGTGGTCGAGCTGGACGACATCGCCTTGGTGGTCGCGCAGCACTACGACGGCACGCGCTCGCTGGCGCAGATCGCGCAGGAGCTAGCTGCAGAATTCGATGCGGACGCGGCCCAAATCGAAGCGGACGTGATCGAACTCACCGATACCCTGCATCAGAAGCGTTTGCTGCGGCTATGAGCATCGCGCCGCCACCGCTGTCGGTGTTGTTGGAATTGACCCACCGCTGCCCGTTGGCGTGCCCGTATTGCTCCAACCCGATCGCGCTGGCAGCGCTGCGCGAGGAAATGGACACCGCAGGCTGGCGCTCGCTGCTGCAGCAGGCCGCCGACATGGGCGTACTGCAGGCGCATTTTTCCGGCGGCGAACCCATGTTGCGCAAAGACCTGCCCGAACTGGTCGCACATGCGCGCGCACTCGGGCTGTACAGCAACCTGATCACCTCCGGCGTCGCTGGCGGCGAGCCGATGCTGGACCAACTGCAAGCGGCCGGGCTAGAACATGTGCAGTTGAGCGTGCAGGACGTGGATGCGGCCGGCGCCGACCGCATCGCCGGCTACCGCAACAGCTTGTCCAAAAAGCGCGAATTCGCCGCCGCGGTCCGCGCCCGCGGCCTGCCGCTGACGATCAACGCGGTACTGCACCGCCATAACGCCGAACGCGTGCCCGGGATGATCGCGCTGGCGCTGGAATGGCAGGCCGAGCGCATCGAAGTGGCGCACACCCAATACTACGGCTGGGGCCTGCGCAACCGCGCTGCGCTGATGCCCAGCCGCGAGCAACTGCTGGCCACCATCGACGCGGTGGAAACCGCGCGACGCCAGCTCGGCGACCGCCTGGCGATCGATTTCGTCACGCCCGATTACTACGCGCGCCAGCCCAAACCCTGCATGGGCGGCTGGGGCCAGCGCTTCGTCAATATCTCCCCGCGCGGCGACGTGCTGCCCTGCCATGCCGCCGAAACCATCGAGGGCCTGCGCTTTGACAATCTGCGCGAGCGCTCGCTGGCCGATATCTGGAACAACGGCGAGGCATTCGTGCGCTTTCGCGGCACCGCATGGATGCCGGAGGTGTGCCAGGGCTGCCCCAAGCGCGAGATCGATTGGGGTGGCTGCCGCTGCCAGGCGCTAGCGCTCAGCGGCGATGCCGCCACGCTGGACCCGGTCTGCGAACGTTCGCCCATCCATGCGCAGGTGCGCGCAACCGCCGAGCAGGAGTCGGCATCGCCGGCACCGGCCTTCATCTATCGCCGCCCAGAACGCCCCGCAGCAGCCACCGCAGACCCGCTGGAATAGGCAGCGCCGGCATGCGCCAACAGCGTCTACACTAGCCTCTCCTCTTCTTCGGATGGCTTCCATGTCGCTCGCGCGCCGCATTCCCTTGCTGGTTTGCCTGACCTTGGCGCTGCATGCCGCCCCTGCCCTGGCGCAACGCGCGGTGCAAGGCGACCTGCAGTCGCAGATGAGTGCCGAACAGTTCAAGGCCGCCGGCCTGGACAAACTCAATGCGAGCGAACTGGCTGCGCTCAACGATTGGCTGCAGGGCAAGGTCGCCAAGGAGGCCGCAGTGGTGGTCGAACAGGCCAAGGAAGCCGGCCGCCAGGAAGTGATCGTCAAGAACCGCGGCTTCTTCGACTTCGGCAGCAAGGAGCCGATCGAGAGCACCATGGTTGGCGAATTCAAGGGCTTCGCCAAGGGCCGCGTTTACACGCTGGCCAACGGTCAGGAGTGGGAACAGACCGATGCCGCCAGCCTGTCTGGCGTGCGCAAGGACGCACCCAAGGTCAAGATCAAGCCGGGTCTGGTCGGCGTGTGGTATCTGCAGATCGAGGGTTACAACACCCCGGCCAAGGTGCGGCGGATCAAGTAAGCGCCTCCGCCGAGCTTGCGCGGCTGCCGAAAGCGGTTGCCACCCACGGCATCGGCATGCGCCGCGCGTATCCCGCCGCTGCGCGTTGCGCATGCGACATTGCAACCAGCCGCTGCAATGTGCTCGCCGTAGAGCAACGCATGCGCAAGGCGGCGCCGGTGCGGCAGACAGAGCGCAAGCGTCAGTGCGCACCCGCCATGCCCAGGCGCAGCCAACGTTGGCGCGCCGAATCATCGTACTCAGCATCGCGCACACGCAGCCATTGGCGGTAGCGATAGGTGCCGTCCTACTGACCGATTCCGACCACGCGTACACTCCTGCACACACCGCGCCCCCCACCCGTCGCTGACGCCACTGCTAACCGCGTTTTTCCCACGCAATTGGTCGCAGCAATCGCTGGCCACACGCACGGACTCTGGAGAACCTGCATGCGCTCGAAGACCTATTGCAGCCTTGCACTGCTATCGTCCCTGACACTCTTTGCAGGCGTCGCGCCCGCTGATCCCATCGCGTCCGCTGCGTCGCCGGCGGAGCGCTGCGCCAATGCACCGGACGTTGGCTTCGGGCAAGCCCTGGTGTGTTACCACGATGCCATCGAACAGCAACCGCTGACCTATACGCGCGTTGGCACCAGCAGCGTGGCCGGTGTCGAGCGGCGCGATTACCTACTGACCTCGCAGGACTGGTCGCCCGAGGGACTGGTCATGCCGGCGCGCTGGCAGCATGACGTGGCGATTTACGTGCCGACAGAGGCCTTGCCCACGCGCGCGGTGTTGATCTCAACCAATGGCACGCGTCACCCGGCGGATGGCAGTGCGGCGCAGCCGGCCAGCGAGTTGGCGCCCGAAGCGCTGGCCGCCTTGGCGCAACGCACCCGCACGGTGGTGATCGCGCTCAGCGACATCCCCAACCAGGCGCTGATCTACCAGGGCGATGCCACCCCGCGCCGCGAAGACGACAGCGTGGCCTATAGCTGGTCGCTGTTTCTCAAGGCGCCGCAGCAGCGCAAGACATTGCCGCTGCATGTGCCGATGGCGGCCGCGATTGCGCGCACCATGAGCCTGGCCGAGCGCGAACTGGCCCCACTGCGAATCCATCGCTTCGTCCTTGCCGGCGCCTCCAAACGCGGATGGGCCAGCTGGCACGCCACCATCGCAGACCGGCGCGTGGAGGCGGTGGCGCCATTGGTGATCGACATCCTCAACATGCCGGCCGTGCTGGAGCATATGTCCCGCACCTATGGCGGCAACTGGCCGATCGCCTTCAACGCCTATGCAAAGCAGGGCATCACCTCACAACTGCAGACCCCCGCCTTCGCGCAGTTGGTGCAGCTGCAAGATCCGCTGAGCTATTTGCACACGCCGTACCGCACGCGGCTGGCGGTGCCCAAGTACATCGTCAACGCCAGCGGCGACGACTTCTTTTTGCCGGACAACACCCAGTTCTTCTATGACGCACTACCCGGCAGCAAGGCGCTGCGCGTCCTGCCCAACAGTGCGCACAATATCCGCGCCTCCGTCGTCGATACCCTGGCGCCGTTTATCACGCGCCTGCAGCAGCAGCGCCCGTTACCGCAGGTAAGCGATGTGTTGCGTATGGGCCAAGCGCCGCAGATCCGCTTCCGCTCCTCCGAGCGGCCAACGCAGGTGCAGCTATGGAGTGCACATAATCCGCACGCGCGCGATTTCCGCTACGCCTGCGGCATACGCTACAGCGCCACGCCCATTGCGCTTGCTAGCGGCGGCACGGTCCCGGTACCGGTGCAGATTCCGGAGGACGGCTGGAGCGCGTATTTCGTCGAAGCCACTTACGCGGACGGATTCGTTGCCACCAGCCAGACCTATGTAGTCGGCAAGCAGCGTTACCCCACCCAGGCACCGCCCACCGATAACGCGGCCTGCAGCACATTGCCCGGCGTGCCCACCGCTGCCGCCGTGCGCTGACGCAGTTCTTGAACGATGGCGATCGCCGGCTGAAGCACCTCGCGGGCAATTGAGCGCCATGCGCCAGTTGCCGGGTCGGCTTTTCGGCAACCACCGCGCCACGTTGGACGCATTTGTCCACGTTGCGCATTGAAGTCCGCACAGACAATGCCAAATGGCACGTTTTTGCACTTGAGCACGCCACCAAGATCGATCCAACCCGACTGATCCATTGACATCGTTGTCACCAACTCCTACACAGGCCCCTACTCGCTGACGGCATCGGCCGGTCAGACGGACCAAAGGACTGAATGTGGCTGCGATTTCGCGTTCCGCTTACGCCTCTGCCTCGCCCGATGTCCCCGTTGCCACCAGCTTCGTCGCTGCCGATGTCGGTGGCACGCATGTGCGTGTCGGGCACATGCTGCAGACGCGCGATGCAGCCATCGAGCTTTCGCATTACCGCACCTATCGCTGCGCCGAACACGCCAGTCTCCAGGCCATCCTCGAGGACTTCCTGCAACAGCGGCGCCGCGTCGATGCGGTGGTCATCGCCAGTGCCGGCGTAGCGCTGGACGATGGCAGCTTCATCAGCAACAACCTGCCCTGGACGATTTCGCCCAACCGCATCGGTACCGCACTGGCGGTGCGCAACGTGCACCTGGTCAACGATTTCGAGGCGGTGGCCTACGCAGCGCCGCAGATGGAACAACGCGCCGTGCTGCAGCTGAGCGGACCCACGCCGCGCCATGCGCGCGCCAACGGGCCGATTTTGGTGGTCGGCCCCGGCACCGGTCTGGGTGCAGCACTGTGGATCGATGCCAAGCCACGCGCAATCGTGCTGGCTACCGAAGCCGGCCAGGTCGCGCTGGCCAGCACCCACCCGCACGAATACGCCTTGCTGCAACGCCTGTTGCGTGGCCGGCACTATCTGCCGCTCGAGCACGTGCTTTCCGGCCCGGGCTTACTGCATCTCTACGACGCGGTGTGCGAGCTGCATGACGCAACGCCGCTCCATCGCCTGCCCGCCGCCGTGACGCACGCAGCGCTGCACGAAAACGATGCGCTTGCGCGCGAGTGCCTGCAAATTTTTTGCGGCCTGCTGGGGAGCGCGGTCGGCGACATGGCACTGGCCTACGGCGCTGCCGGTGGCATCTATCTGGCCGGGGGCTTCCTGCCGACGATCGGCCAGTTCCTGGCTGGCAGCACATTAGCCGAGCGCTTCCTGGACAAGGGAAACATGCGCGCGGTGCTCGAACGCATCCCGGTCAAATTGGTCGAGCACGGGCAACTGGGCGTGCTCGGCGCGGCCAACTGGTATCTGCAACACCACACCGAGCTGTCGTAAGCGATCTACCACGCGTTCCACCCCGAGCGCGCGTCTGCAAGACCCCGCATCCGGCGAGCGGCAGCCCGCCGTCCATCCCTGTGCGTGATGAGGAGAGACATCATGAAATACAGCATCACCCTGCTGTCCAGCGCCATTGCACTATCGCTGGCATTCGCTGCGCAAGCCCAGGACGGCGCTGGCACGCAAGCCACCGACCTGGATGCCGTCCAGGTGGTCGGCATCCGCGCCAGCCTGGAAAAATCGCTCGATACCAAACGCAACAACACCGGCATCTCCGAGGCGATCACCGCCGAAGACATCGGTAAATTCCCAAGCACCAACGTGGCCGAAGCGCTCTCGCAGATTCCCGGCGTCACCCTGGACCGGCGCTTCGGGCAAGGCGAGCGCGTGAGTATCGACGGCACCGACCCCAGCCTCAATCTGTCGTTCCTGGACGGGCATCCGGTTGCGCAGGCGATCTGGCTTTATGGCGAACAGCCCAGCCGCGGGTTCGATTACACCCTGCTGGCCCCGCAGATCCTGGGCCGTGCGGAAATTCTCAAATCCTCCGAAGCGCGCCTGACCGAAGGCAGCCTGGGCGGCACGGTGCTAATGCACACGCGGCAGCCGCTGGATCTGAAGGCCAACGAAGTGGCTGCGTCCATCGGCTATAGCTACAGCGACCAGGCCAGCCAGGGCAAACCCAACGCGGCACTGCTCTACAGCTGGAAGAACGCGGCGCAGACCTTCGGCATTGCGGTGTCGGCGCAGCACTACGAAGAACGCGTCGACCGCCGCGGCATGGAAGTGTTCGGCTACGCACCGGCCAGCACTTTCGCCAATGCCGCAGGCGGCGTGCCTGCCGATGCGGATGTACCCAACTCGATCAACGCGGCCTGGTTCCAGCAGGATCGCGAGCGCGACAGCGCCGTGGTCAACCTGCAACTCAAGCCCAGCGAGGCGCTGGAGTTCAATCTGAGCGGCCTGTACATCAATGAGAACTTCGACAACTACAACCAGTCGATGTACAGCTTTTTGACCTGGAATGCCGGCACCGTGGCGGCGGTGGACCAACTTGGCGGCGTCCGTAACGGCGTGGTCACCAGTGGCCACTCCAGCGCCAATGCGATCCCGCTCGGCGGCACGGTGATCTACGACAACAACGTGCGCGAATCGGAGGTGACCACCAAAGGACTGGACCTGCGCGGCGCCTTCCGCGGCGAGGGTTGGGGCTTGAACGGACAGGTGGGCCAGAGCAAGTCCGAGAACAACGATCTCTCGCAATACTTCATCGAGCCGTTCTACAACGGCGGCTTCAGCTGGGACACCCGCCGCGGCATCCGCTTCGACGATCCCGCAGCGGCACGCAACCCCGCCAACTGGGGTTCGGCCGGCGGCTGGTTCGGCAACAACGGCATCTTCTCTACCGAAAGCAAAGACACCTACGGCCAGCTGGATTTCAATCTGCAGTTCGATGGCGTGTTCAATCAACTGCTGTTGGGCGTGCGCCACGGCAAGCATGACGAGCGCTTCGAGCTCAACGTCTATGGTGGTGTCACCCCCGGCACCCTGGCCGACGTGGGCACGATCGGGCTCACCGATCTGCAGGGGTTCTATCCCGATCACGGCCGACATATACAGGCAGGTCGCAACAACGTGCTGAACTGGATCCGCAACAGCCCGGTCGATTACAGCGCGCCGGATCCGGCCAGCTACCTCAACAACAGCTGGGCGCTGGAGCAGACCAACAATGCGGCCTACGCGCAGCTGAATTTTTCCGGCGGCGGTCTGCGCGGCAATCTCGGCGTGCGCTACGTGGATTCCAAGACCGAAGGCAGTGGCTTCGTCTACAGCGGCACGCCCTCCCTCGCCGAGGCCGGCAGCCTGTGGCAGACCCGCACCCGCAAGGAAGACTTTCTGCTGCCTTCGCTGACGCTGTCGTACGACACCAGCGACGACTGGGTATTCCGCTTCGCTGCGGCCAAGGTCATCGCCTGGGCACCGTACAACCAGATGGTCAACAACACCTTCCTCAACGACACCACCTTGACCGGCAGCGGCGGCAATGCAGACCTGTCGCCGTATGAATCCTGGAACTTCAATCTCTCTGCCGAATATTATTTCGCGCAGCAAGCGGTGGTGGCGTGGTCGGTGTTCTACAAGAAGATCGACAACTACATCGACACCAGCGCCAGCGTGGAGCGCCAGTACAACGCACTGCGCGACACTGCGCCGCAGAGCTGGGCGCAATTGCTCGGCAGCAACGGCTGTACCGCCGATGGCTATTGCGACTACAGCATCCAGCGGCCGCGCAACGCCGGCGATGGCAAGGTCAAGGGCTTCAACATCTCCTTCCAGCAACCGTTCGGCGACAGCGGCTTCGGCCTGACCGCCAACTACACCTATGCCGCCGGCGAAAACAACACCGGCGATGCCCTGCCCTACCAATCGCGCAACAGCCTCGCCTTCAGCCCCTACTATGAAAAAGGCCCACTCAATGCCCGGCTGACCTACAACTGGCGCGACAGCTATCTGGCCGGCGGTTATGTGGCCGGTGCGGCACCGGCAAGCGTGGACGATTACGCCGAACTCGGCGCCAGTATCGGCTATGCCTTCAGCCCGAACTGGTCGCTGCAGGTCGATGCGCAGAACCTGCTGGACGAGCAATACCTGCAGTATCTGGGCGACAAGGACCACCTGGCCGGACGCTACAAGAGCGGACGCCGCTACATGGCCAGCCTGCACCTGAAGTTCTAGCGCAGCTAGCAACGACTGCGCTCACCGCCAGGCGGGCGCGGTCGGTGCTCGTAGCCGGGCGTACCACTTGTACGCCCCGGCTTCGAGCGCACCGTCTGCGCCGATCTGCCGACTGCTCGCGACGATATACGGGCCGTTCTCAGCATCGGAGGCGCACGCCGCGTGCCTTATAAAGACGCACGCGGCTTTGTTCGGATACATGCCCGACCGAAGGCTCAACTGCGCAGTGCAGCGACCCGTTGCGACAGTTTCTTCGCCGAAACGCCGGATTTGGCACCCAGCTCCTGCGCAAAGACCGACACGCGCAGTTCTTCCAGATCCCAACGCAGCGCCTGCCACTCTTGGCGGTCTTGCAAACCGTGCGCAGCGGCGGCTTCCACTGCATCCACGAACGGTTTGAGCTCGAGCATGCGCGCCTGGTCGCGCGCAGGATCGCGCTTTGCGCGCTCGGTACGCAGGATCATCGCCCTGAGGTAGCGCGGATAATTGGCCAATGCATCGGCCGGCGTGTCGCGCAGGAAGCCTGCATGCACCAGCGCGCGCAGTTGCTGCTCCATGTCGTCCAGGTTGCCGCGTGCCCAGCCCATCAACGGCGCCTCCAGCAGTGGCTTGAGTTCGGCCACGGCGCCCAGGATGCTTTCGGCCAACTTCAAACGCTCCATCGCTTCGCCGAACAGCCGCTTGCCCGCATCGTCGCGGCGCTGCGCAAACGCGCCGGGGTCGCGAATGGCGCCCAGGCCATCGGCCAGCACGGCATTGAGCGCCGCATCGACCAGATCGCCACGCAGGCGTTCCTGCGATTCGATCGCCGCATACAGCAGACCGGTCTTGGGCGACACCGGCAGTTGCTTGCGCACCTGCTTGATCTTGTCGGCCAATGCGATTTCCAGCAAGCGCCGCACGCCGCGCGGATGCGCCCGCGCAGCGTCGTTGCGGTCTGCAAAGATACGCAGCGCCGCATTGTCGCCCTGATCCACCAGCGCCGGGTATGCCGGCACGCCGGCCTCGCCGGCCACCTGTTCGGGAATCGGCGCACTCGGAAAGTCGCGCAGGCCCTCGGCGGCCAGCGCGCGCCCGGCCCGTGCGGCGAATGCCTGCCCCGCGCGCTCGCCGAAGCGCGCACGCAGCCCGTCCAGATCGCGCGACTCGGCCAGCACCTTGCCGTCGTCGTCGCGCAGGCGCAGGTTCATCAGCAAATGCGTGTCCAGCGCCTGCTCATCGAAATCCAGTGCCGTCACCTGCGTCCCGGTGGCCTTGGTCAGAAAGCGCGCCAGTTCGCCGCGGATATCGTCGGCCGAGGCAATGCTAAATGCCTCGTAGAACGCACGTCCGAAATCGGGTGCAGGCACATAGTTGCGGCGTTGCGCCTTGGGCAGGCTACGAATCAACGCAGACGCCTTGTCGGCGACGAAGCCCGGCGCCAGCCACGACAGGCGCGCCGGATCCAGCGCATTGAGCAGGTGCAACGGCACCTCCAGCGTCACGCCGTCGTCGATGGCCCCCGGCTCGAAGCGGTAATGCAACGGCAGGCGCGCATCGCCGAGTGGGAAATATTTCGGAAAGCGATCGGCTTCGCTGCCTTCGCCCGGCAGCAGATCGTTCAACGACCAATGCAGGCTGCGGCGCTTGTCCGGCGGCAAGCTCTTCCACCACGCATCCAGACCGCTGGCCGAATGCAGCTCGGCCGGAATGCGATCCAGATACCAGCGCGCCTGCCAGCCTTCGTCGGCAACGATACCGGCACGACGCAGCTTGGCCTCTTCTTCGCGCGCCTGCTCGAGCACCTTGAGATTGTCGGCCACGAATGCGGCCCGCGTATTGATTTCGCCCGTCACCAGGCCTTGGCGCACGAACAGGTCATGCGCTGCGGCCGGATCGATCTTGCCGAAATGCACGGGCTTTTTCGGCGCCAGCACCAGCCCGAACAGGCTGATCTGTTCCGAAGCGACCACCTGCCCCTGCGCACGCGACCAGTGCGCATCGAAATGCTTGCGCGCCAGCAGATGCGGCAGCTCGGCAATCGCCCAATCCGGCTCGATCGCGGCATTGGTCATGCCCCACACTTTCTGCGTGTCCAGCAGCGTGGCCGCCAGAATCCACGGCGGCGGTTTGCGCGCCAATGCGGAACCCGGAAACGGCACGAAGCGGCGTTGCCGCGCGGCCAGATAATCGCCTTTTTCGGTGCGATGACCGATCTGCGTCGGCAGGCCCGCCAGCAGCGCGCGATGCAGCGCCTGATACGCCGCCGCACGCTCGCGCTCGGTGGTCCGCGCCGAGGCTTCGGCAGCCTCGGCCTGCTTGTTCGTCGCAGCAGGCGCAGGTTGCGCAGGTGCTGCATTCGGATCCGGCTTGCCTTCGCGCGCCAGCCGCGCAGCACGGTGCAGTTGGCCACGCGTAGGCCGGTTGACGTTGTGGCCGTCCTCGCGGGCGGGCGCGCTGGCACCGGCCAGCAACGGCGCCAGCATCACATTGGCCGGCTCTTCGCTCCAACCCAGTTCTTCGCACAGCAACCGCAGCTGCCGGTGCAGCTCGCGCCACTCGCGCATGCGCAGGAAACCGAGGAAATGCCGGTTGCACCAGTCGCGCAGCTTGGATTGGGTGAGATCTTCATGCACCTGCCGGTACGCATCCCATAAGCGCAGGATGCCGACGAATTCAGAGCGCGCGTCGGCAAACAGCGCATGCGCGTTATCGGCGGCCTCGCGCGCTTCCGGCGGGCGCTCGCGCGGATCCTGGATGCCCAGGAATGCGGCGATGATGATCATCTCGCGCAGGCACCCATGTTGCTGCGCGGCCACCAGCATGCGCGCCAGCTTGACGTCCACTGGCAGGCGCGCCATCTGGCGCCCGGTGGCGGTCAGACGCCGCTGCGCATCGATGGCGCCTAGCTCCAGCAGCTGTTGCCAGCCATCGGCCACCGCACGTTCGTCGGGTGCCTCCAGGAACGGGAAGTCTTCGATCCTGCCCAGCCCCAACTGCAGCATGCGCAAGATCACCCCGGACAACGAGGAACGTCGGATTTCCGGATCGGTGAACGCCGGACGCGCGGCAAAGTCCGCTTCGGCATACAGCCGGTAGCAGATACCCTCTGCAATGCGACCGCAACGGCCCATACGCTGGTTGGCGCTGGCCTGCGAGATCGGCTCGATATGCAGCCGGTCCAGCTTCTGGCGCGGGCTGTAGCGCTTGACGCGGGCAAGCCCCGGATCCACCACATAGCGGATGCGCGGTACCGTCAGCGAGGTCTCGGCCACGTTGGTGGCCAGTACCAGGCGCCGGCGCGGGCCCGGGTTGAACACGCGATCCTGATCGGCCGCCGACAGCCGCGCGTACAGCGGCACCACTTCGGTTTCACGGTATTTGCGCCGTTCCAGCGACTGGTGCGCATCGCGAATCTCGCGCTCGCCCGGCAGGAACATCAGCACATCGCCGCGCGGGTCGATGCGGGTAATTTCGTCGATGGCCGCCACGATCGCATCGTTGACACTGCGCTCGCCGTCGCGGCCGCTGCCGTGTTCGCCATCGTCGCTGTCGCCCGTATCGCCTTCCAGCGGGCGATAACGCACCTCGACCGGGAAGGTGCGGCCTTCCACGCTGATCACCGGCGCATCGTCGAAGTGCCGTGCAAAGCGCTCGGTGTCGATGGTGGCCGAGGTGACAATCAACTTGAGGTCGGAGCGCTTGCGCAGCAACTGCTTGAGATAGCCGAGCAGGAAATCGATGTTGAGGCTGCGCTCGTGCGCCTCGTCCACGATGATGGTGTCGTAGGACGACAGCCAACGGTCGCTGGCGATTTCCGCCAGCAGGATGCCGTCGGTCATGAACTTGATGCGCGACTGATCGCTGACGCGATCGGTGAAGCGCACCTGGAAGCCCACCGTCGTGCCCAATGGCGTCTTCAGCTCGTCGGCCACGCGCGCGGCCACTGCACGCGCGGCGATCCGGCGTGGTTGGGTGCAGCCGATCATCCCGGCGGCTCCACGTCCGGCCGCCAGGCACAGCTTGGGCAGCTGGGTGGTCTTGCCCGAGCCGGTTTCGCCGGCGATGACCACCACCTGATGATCGCGGATCAGCGCGATGATGCGCTCGGCCTCGCGCGCGATCGGCAACTGGTCGTCCAGCGTGATGGCCGGTTGCTGCTCGGCCCGCGCCTGGCGTTGCGCCTGCGATGCCGCCAGCGCCTGCTCGAACGCATCGCGCACCTGCGGGTTGCCCGGCTTGCCCTGCCAGCGCGACCATAGGCCCAGCAAGCGGCCACGGTCGCGGCTCATCGCACCATCCACGGCACGGCGGCGCTCACGCAAGGTGTCGGCAAGGGTGGAGTCGATAGCGCTCATTGATGGAAAAATGTGAAAAATTGAATGACGTTTGATCCTTTAGCCTGTCTATTGTGACGCCATATCAGTTCCCCAAGACATCCACCCTGCAAGGACCATCCCATGTCCAAGAAAAAAAACGCCAATAAGCCCGTCGTCGTCAGTGATGCCCTGCCGGTCGCTGCTGCGTCGGCACCGCATATCGATATCGGGATCAAGGACAGCGATCGCAAGCAGATCTCCGACGGTCTGGCCCGCTACATGGCTGACGCCTTCACCTTGTATCTGAAGACCCACAACTTCCACTGGAACGTCACCGGGTCGATGTTCAACTCGCTGCACACCATGTTCGAAACCCAGTACACTGAGCAGTGGGCGGCGCTGGACGAGGTGGCCGAGCGCATCCGCGCCCTGGGCTACAACGCGCCGGGCTCGTACCGCGAATTCGTTGCGTTGACCTCGATCCCGGAAGAGCCGGGCCTGAGCGACAGCGCCGACTGGCGTGAAATGGTGCGTCAGCTGGTCAGCGGCAACGAAGCAGTCTGCCGCACCGCACGCAAGGTGCTGGGCACCGCCGACGACGCCGGCGACGACCCGACCGTGGACCTGCTGACCCAGCGTCTGCAGACCCACGAAAAGTACGCCTGGATGCTGCGCTCGCTGCTGCAGTAAACCCTCTGGGCTTCGCCCCTTCGGGTTTGAGCCCCTCTCCCGCCGGGAGAGGGGTTGGGGTGAGGGTACGGTGCGAAGCCCACGTCATCCCAACCGCATAAGGCTTCAGTGCGTCCCCTGCGCGCCGACATACAGCACATCGCGGCAATCTCCGATCTGCCATTGCGCGCAGCTGCTCCCATGCCATCCGGCCAGGGCTTGACCCGCACGGTATCCTAGGTCGATGTCTTCCCCCGCTCACGAACTGCTCAGCCGCGTCTTCGGCTACGACGACTTCCGCGGCCCGCAGCAGGCCATTGTCGAACACGTCGCTGCCGGCAACGATGCCCTGGTCCTGATGCCCACCGGTGGCGGCAAGTCGCTGTGCTACCAGGTGCCGGCGCTGCTACGCGACGGCATCGGCATCGTGGTCTCGCCGCTGATCGCGCTGATGCAGGATCAGGTCGAGGCCCTGCGCCAGCTCGGCGTACGCGCCGAGTTCCTCAATTCCACCCTGGATGCAGAAAACGCCCAGCGCGTGGAACGCGCCCTGTTGTCCGGCGACCTGGATCTGCTCTACGTTGCGCCCGAGCGCTTGCTGACCCAGCGCTTCCTCTCGTTGCTGGAACGTAGCCGCATTGCGCTGTTCGCCATCGACGAAGCCCATTGCGTCTCGCAATGGGGCCACGATTTCCGCCCGGAATACCGCCAGCTCACCGTGCTGCACGAGCGCTGGCCGCATATTCCGCGCATGGCGCTGACGGCCACCGCCGACCCGCCGACCCAGCGCGAAATCGCAGAGCGCCTGGATCTGGTGGACGCGCGCCACTTCGTCAGTTCCTTCGACCGCCCCAACATCCGCTACACGGTGGTGCAGAAGGACAACGCGCGCAAACAGCTGCAGGAATTCCTGGGCCGTCATCGTGGCTCGGCCGGCATCGTGTATGCGATGTCGCGGCGCAAGGTGGAAGAAACCGCGCAGCAACTGTGCGCGCAAGGCTTCAATGCACTGCCCTATCACGCTGGCCTGCCGGCAGAGGTGCGTGCAGAAAACCAGCGCCGCTTCCTGCGCGAGGACGGCATCATCATGGCCGCCACGATCGCTTTCGGCATGGGCATCGACAAGCCGGACGTGCGCTTTGTGGCGCACGTGGATCTGCCCAAATCGCTGGAGGGCTATTACCAGGAAACCGGACGCGCCGGCCGCGACGGCGACCCCGCCGACGCCTGGCTGTGTTACGGCCTGGGCGATGTGGTGCTGCTCAAGCAGATGATCGAGCAAGGCGAAGCCGCCGAAGAGCGCAAGCGTCTGGAGCGCGCCAAGCTCGACCACCTGCTGGGCTATTGCGAATCCATGCAATGCCGCCGCCAGGTGCTGCTGGCCGGCTTCGGCGAGACCTATCCCAAACCCTGCGGCAACTGCGACAACTGCCTGACCCCGGCCGCCGCCTGGGACGCCACGGTAGCCTCGCAGAAGGCGCTCAGTTGCGTGTATCGCAGCGGGCAGCGCTTTGGCGTGGGCCATCTGATCGACATCCTGCGCGGTAGCGAAAACGAACGTATCAAACAGCTGGGCCACGACCAGCTGAGCACCTACGGCATCGGCCGCGACCTGGACGAACGCACCTGGCGCGGGGTATTTCGCCAGCTGGTGGCCGCCAGCCTGCTGGAGGTGGATAGCGAAGGTCATGGCGGCCTGCGCCTCACCGATGCCAGCCGCCAGGTGCTCAAGGGCGAGCGCCAGGTCATGATGCGCCGCGAAAACCCGGCTGCCGGGCGCGAGCGCAGCGCGCAGCGCACCGGCCTGCCGGTGCAGCCGCAGGATCTGGCGCTGTTCAACGCCTTGCGTGGCCTGCGCGCGGATCTGGCCAAGGAACAGAACGTGCCGGCTTTCGTGATCTTCCACGACAGCACCTTGCGCAACATCGCCGAACAACGGCCAACCAGCATCGATGCGCTGTCGCGGGTGGGCGGCATCGGCGGCGGCAAGCTGGCGCGTTATGGCGCGCAATTGATCGAGATCGTGCGCGAACAGGGCTGATGCAGCAGCATGTGTCAACACAACACCGCAGACGGCACAAAAATCCGCAGGATCGACAGCGCGCATTCAATCAGCCGTTGCTAGTTTCACAAAGCGAGCCGGCACGCGCTGCCAGCCCCTCTTCGTAGAGTCCAACCGATGAAACGCAGCCTGCTTGTCCTGGTCACTCTGTTTGCCACCGGCAGCGTCGCCGCTGGAAGTGCGTTGGCCCAAGCCAGCGACGGCAATCCCGAAACGGCGAGCGCACGTTCGCTGGACCTGAGCATTCCGCAAGCCCCGGTGCAGCTCCGCTCCGACCCGGAATACAGCAACGACCCGCCGGGCACCTTCTACGGCGACAAGAGCGGCCCCAAGCCGGCGCTGGCCCGGCCCAGTGCCGCTTCCATCGCTGCCGAGCGCGCCGAGCAATGCCAGGGCAAGCTGCATGGTGCTGTCGAAACCGGCCTGGGCTACTCCAGCCGCGGCGGCAACAGCAACTGGCAGGCGGTGAATTTGAATTCCTGCAAGACCTATTACGACGACGACGGGAAGGCGCACCAGATTGGCGTCAGCATCAGCGTCGGACGTGGTGAGGGCTCCATTTTCGGCCCGCGTTATGCACCCGGTGGCTATGGTCCGGGCCCGTTCGGCTGGTAACCATACGGCGAGGTGTGCGTTGACAGAGGGTTCACTGCCGCATCGCTGAGAATGTGGCCTGCCTTACGAGACCAGCTCATGCCACAGAACAAGGAACGGCCGGTTGTCTTCGTTGTCGAAGACGGCGACGGAACCCGACAGCTCAGCTGCCTTGTGCTGGAGAGCTATGGGTTCACTTGCCGTAGCGCCGGCTCGGTCGAAGAAGCCTTGGCCTTGATCGAAAGCGACCCGCGCGTGGACGTGCTGTTTTCCGATATCCATTTCCCGGGCGGCCTGACCGGTGTGGATCTGGCGCTCAAGACTGCACATGCGCCGTACAACCTGCCGGTGCTGCTGACTTCGGGCTTGGCGGTCGAATACGTGGAAGAGATCCTGCCCGACGGCGTGGCCTTTCTGGAAAAGCCGTATACCCCTGAGCAACTGCTCAGTGCGATCCGCAGCGTGATGGCCAAGCACCGCGTGCTGGCCACCCCGGTCGCGTAAACACGAGCGGCCGCGACTGGACGGCCGCCCACAATCCCGGTATTAAATGCCAGCCCTCGCGCGATGCGGCGGCAACGGGGATCGACCACACCACGGTAGTACCACAGACGCGGCGTAACGCCCGGCTGGCCGTACCGTGTCCTACGCCAGGGGAAAACATGAGACATCTAGTGACCGCAGCCATTGCCATGGTTGCGCTAAGCGGTTGCGCCACGGTCATGAACGACGCGACCCAGCCAATTCGCATCGACACCAAGACGGCCGATGGGCAACTGGTTTCCGGCGCCGACTGCGCCATCAGCAACGACAAGGGCCGCGTCACGGTGAAGTCCGGTCAGACCGCACAAGTGCATCGTTCCGCGCGCGATCTGGAGGTGACCTGTGTGCTGCCCGGCCAACGTGATGCCGCCGGCCGTTCCATCTCGCGCGCCAACATGGGCATTTAGGGCAACATTCTGATCGGCGGGGCGATTGGCGCCATCGTCGATCACAGCAAGGGCACCGGCTATACCTACCCGAGCTGGATCCAGTTGGTGTTCGGGCAGACGCTGAGCTTCGACCGCCATCGTGAAGACCGGGGCCAACCGTTGCAGGGCGAGAACGCGCACGGTGTGGTGGTTGCAGGCAATCCCAGTTCAGGCAACTCCGCGCACGGGTCGGCGGTCACCCTGCCATTGGCGAGCGAACCGGCAGCCGCCGAGCAGGCAGACGTTGCGGCAGCGTCTGCCAGTGTCGGGGGCAACGCTGGGCCTGCAAGCCCGGCGATGTCGACCGCGTCGGCGGCAAGTCGCGCCCAGGGCATCAGCAATGGCCTGCAATGCGGCACCATGCAGGCCACCAGCGCCACGCGCTTCAGCGCGGTCTGCAGCAGCGGCAATACGGTGCAGATCGATTGTTCCGGCTTCCGCTGCACCTCTACGTTTCAGTGATGCAGTGAGCTGGGCTGTGGGCACAAGCCCACGGTCATGCGCAGATCGTCGCGACGGCTGTCGGGTACGCCCCGACAGCGTGTCGGCTCGCTCCCGATTTACGTGATAGATGTCGCATTTAAACTGCAGCTACCGGACGCGAGGCCTGTTGGGCCGCTCAACTCGCGGGGCGCAGAGCACGCCCCTGCCGGGACACGGATGAAAAGGCGCGACAGAATGGCCGCGCCTTCCCTGCGATCTGCGCGTGCGTTCGTCCGTGCAGTCGCTTAGCACCAAAGAATTGTCGCCAGGTTCGATGCCTGGAAGACCTGCCCCGTCCTGCGATTGACCGCAGCTCTACCGTCGTTGCGATTGCGCATCACTTTCATGGCACTCAATCCGCGCGGCATGCCGATGAGCGCATCATTGCGCAAGCGCCTGCTTGGCTACCCGCTCATGCACCGGGCCATCCTTTCTCGAATCACGCTGCACAGGCACGCTCCCACACGTGCCAGGTGGCTGATTGATTGCTGCATGGATCGATGCAAGGCAACGCCAGCTTCCGCGCCACTTACGTCGATGCGCTGATCATCGATGCGGCAGAAATATGTGCTTGCTTCTGCGGCAAGCCATGCATTTCACGCGATCAAGCAGGCCGCTCGCTAGGCTAACGTCATCGCAGCGCTGTGCTGCGCAAGACTGTCAGGAGTTCCGCATGGGCGACAATTCGTTTTTATCTCCGGCCTTCATCATCCTGGTCATCGGTGTGATTGCCGTTGTGCTGTTTCTGGTCACGCGTGCCAAGAAAAAGCGCAACAAGAAATAATCGCTGCATGCGCTGCTGGCCGTGACTGAGTACGCTTGCACACAGCGCGACGTGATTCCAGCGGCTGCAGCCGCATACTCCGTGCTGCAGTCAGAACCGCTCACCTGCCGGCAGGTAGCGCCATTCGCCGATCGCCAGCTTGCCCAGCGACACCCGGCCCACGCGCAGGCGGCGAATGCTCACGACCTCCAGGCCCACTTCGCCGCACATGTAGCGCAATTGGCCCGGCTGCACGTGCTTGATCGCAAACCGCAGGCGGTCTTCGTTTTGCCAGCTCACCTTGCAAGGCGACAGACTGCGCTGCTGATAGACCAAGCCATGCGCCAGCCGCGCCATGCCGTAAGGGCGCAATTCACCGCGCACTTCGACCAGAAATTCCTGCTCGATCGCGCTGGCGTCAGCGCTCAACCGGCGCAGCACGCGGCCATCCTGGCTCAGGATCAGCAGGCCGCTTGCGGCGTCTTCCAGCGGCAGCGGTGCGTGCAAGCGTAGGAAGTGCCGTTTGAGCACACGTACGTCCGCCTGATCCAGTGCGCTGCGCGTTGCCGGCGTGGCCAGCGCCAGCGCGGCATCGACGCAGATGCCTGCCGGCTTGTGCAGCAACAAGGTGGCGGGCTCGGCAGGCGCCAGTACCGCATTTTCGGCCAGGGTGACCTGCGCCGCGGTAGCCAGCGTCTGCGGTTCTTCGACCACCACTCCGTCCACGCTGACCCACCCACCCTCGATGTACTGCTGGGCCTCGCCACGCGAGCAGCCGAACGCGGCAGCTACACATTTATCGAGACGGATCGGATCGGACATCGGGCGAGCTCAGCATCAGGGACGGCAGTGTACGTGCTGGCTGCTCGCCCGCGTGAGTCGTTGCACGGCAGCGATGGAGCGTTGCCCAATGCATTGGACGGTGCGCCTGCGCAAGTTGCGCATTGCCCGCCACCAACGCAATGGCAAACGCCGTGTGCACGCAGGCACCGGCAAACGCTTCTGCACCGCACGACAACGTGGGAAACTCGAAGCTCACACAGGAGATCGCAGATGTTTATCCAGTTCGGCACCGCCCGGGTCCGCCTCAACCATATCTCTGTCATCAGCGACCCATTCAATGCTGGCGAAAGCTTCGGGTCGTATTGCCACTCGGTTCGGGTCGGGCTGATCTCCGGCGAAGAAGTCTTTGCGCGCTTCAACAGCGAGAGTGGCGCCAAGCAACTGCACGCAGACGTAGTCGCTGCGCTGGAAGCCTGAGCAAAGAGTGATCGCCATCGCGTTGGGCCGCTGCGCACGCGATGGCTCACGCTGCAGCACGCGGTGCTTACTGGCATGCATGCTGCGGCGCGGCAATCCGCTCGGCATACGGCGTGGCGCACCTCCAATGAAGTAGCTCGCACGACCTATCCGCCCACGGGCTCGCGGCAGATCGTTGCCCAGCGTTCGATGCAGCACTGGGCTCTGCATGCAATCCGGCGGCCGGTCATACGCGTCTGTCGGTCAGCGCACATGTCGGCAAAACGTCGGAAAATCGCTGCATTCCTGGCACGCTTCGATCCGGCCAGAAACATCTGAATTCGCGCCCTGGGGCGCCCGTGTCAGGACGCGGGAAACTGCTGTCAGGAAACTTCCGATCTGTAATGAATCAGCGGTAAGTATTTTCGATCGACGGTCTTTAGCTCCCTCAAATCCGGCCGCTAGCTGGGCAAGACGCTTGAGTCGATGCACCCCGCATCCACCGAGCTGCTCAGCTGTACTACCTGGAAGCGGTCATGAATGACTTTCTGCAACGCCTCAATGTCGGCCGTCGCCTCGGAATGGCCTTCGGCATCTTAATTCTGCTGTCGGGCCTGCTGGTGGCGACCGGCCTGATCACCATGTCCAATGCGCGTTATGAGCTGGACACCATCGTCAACAACAACATGGAAAGGATCCGGCTGTCCTCCGAAATGCTCGACGCCAACACCAACGTGGCGATCGGCTTGCGCGACGTGGTGATGGTGTCCGGCGATGCGGCCAACCGGCGCGCGCTGCACATCATCGAAAAGAGTCGTGCGCGCTACAAGCAAGCCCACGATGCCTTGGCTGCGATGCCAAGCAGCGAACTCGAGAAAAACGCGCTCGCACTGGTGCAGGAAAAGCGCGACGTCTCGGTCAAGTTCAACAACCAGATTCTCGACTACGGCATGCGCGACCAGAATCAGCAAGCGCAGGCCTTGTTGCAAGGCGCTGCCGCTGCGGCGATGGACGAGCAACAAGCCGCAATTGCTGCAAATGCGGCCTTAGAGCGCCGCCTCAGCAAAGACGCATACGCGGCAGCGGTTGCATCGATGCACAACGGCAAGATCATCCTGGCCAGCGGCGGTATCGCTGCGCTGGTGATCAGTGCGCTGCTCGCATGGTTGATCACGCGCAGCCTCACCACGCCGTTGAGCCAGGCCACGCGCACTGCCGAAGCCATCGCCGCAGGCAATCTGCGCAACGATGTGCACACCACCGCAACGGATGAAACCGGTCGCCTGTTGCAGGCCATGGACAAGATGCAACTGCAGCTGCGCAACCTCATCGCGGCGCAGACCGACATGGCCAAGCATCACGACAACGGCCAGATCAGCTTCCGCATCGACGCAACCGTGTTCCCGGGCGACTACGGCCGCATGGCCAACGACACCAACGCGTTGGTGGCCTCGCACGTGGCCGTGCAAAACGATCTGGCGCGCATCATGGGGCGCTATGCCATCGGCGAACTCTCCGAAGACATGCAGCCCCTGCCGGGCGAAAAAGCCGCCTTCAGCAACACCATGTCGCAGGTCAAGCTCAACCTGTCGGCGATGAATCACCAAATCAGGCACCTTGCACAGGCGGCTGCCAATGGCGACTTCAGCGCCCGTGGCGATGTCGAACGCTTCCAGTTCGATTTCCGCATCATGGTGGAGAGCCTGAACCAATTGATGTCCACCGCGGACGGAAATCTGCAATCGCTGTCGGCACTGCTGCAGTCGATCGCAGCGGGCGACCTCACCGCACGCATGAGCGGCGACTTCCGCGGCGTGTTCGCACAGATGCGCGATGACGCCAACGCAACGGCGAGCCAGCTGGCGCAGATCGTCGGCAACATCCAGCAATCGGCCGTGTCGATCAACGCGGCGGCCAGCGAGATCGCCGCGGGCAATCAGGATCTGTCCCAGCGGACCGAGCAGCAGGCGGCCAACCTGGAAGAGACCGCCGCTTCGATGGAAGAGCTGACCTCCACCGTCAAGCAGAATGCCGAGAGTGCGCGCCAGGCCAATCAACTGGCGATCGGCGCCGCACGCGTGGCCTCGGAGGGGGGCAATGTGGTCGGCAAGGTCGTGGACACGATGAGTGGTATCGAAGCCTCGTCCAAGAAGATCGCCGACATCATCTCCGTCATCGACGGCATTGCCTTCCAGACCAACATCCTGGCGCTGAACGCCGCCGTGGAAGCTGCCCGGGCAGGTGAGCAGGGCCGTGGTTTTGCGGTTGTCGCCTCGGAAGTACGCACGCTGGCGCAACGCTCCTCCGGCGCAGCAAAGGAGATCAAGGACCTGATCGACGATTCCGTCCAACGCGTGGCAGAAGGCTCGGCACTGGTGCACAGCGCCGGCAAGACCATGGGCGAAGTCGTGGCCAGCGTCCAGCGCGTCACCGACATCATGGGCGAAATTTCGGCGGCCTCGCAGGAGCAATCTGCCGGCATCGAACAGGTCAACCACACCATCACGCACATGGACGAGACCACGCAACAGAATGCGGCGTTGGTGGAAGAAGCCACTGCCGCGGCCCGCTCCATGGAAGAACAAGCCGTGCACCTCACCGACGCGGTCGCCATCTTCAAGATCGATGCACGGCACGCACGCCGCGCAGACACGCGTGCTACCGCACCAGTCGCGTATCTGTTGGACAAGGTACGCCACGCCTGAGTGGCGTGGCCCGCTGGCTGCCCTGCAGAGGCGCAGCTGGCGTGAGCGCACCGAAGCGGTTGCCGGCGGCAATCGCAACACGCCACTGACCTCGTCCCAAGCGCGCCCTGGGAGGCGCGCCTGGATGTTGCAACGGCGCCGTCCACATCCCAGGGGCACCATCCACGGCAATGCCGCCTGTTCGCTGCCGATGAAACGGCCCAAACACCGCGAAGTGGCGCGCAATCGCAGCGTCAGCGACGATCCGGTGGCCCTGGCCTGGCGGTGTACGGCAACAGATCACGATGGATCGGGATACCCAGCTCTGATGCGTCGCAAGTCATGCGCGATACTGCATCACACCGTCCAGCCAGAGCGATTAGCGCAGCGCCGCGTGCTCGGGTAGCAGCAACAGCACACACAGCAGCAGCATGAAGACCGCGATCAGTCCATCCAGTATCCGCCACGCACGCGGATGCCGGAACACCGGCTGCAACAAGCGGGCCCCATAGCCCAGGCCAGAGAACCAGCTCACGCTGGCGATACACGCACCCAGTGCAAATGCCCAGCGCAACGCGCCGGGGTAATGCGTGGCCAGGCTGCCGAGCAAGAGCATCGTATCGAGATAGACGTGCGGGTTGAGGAAGGTAAACCCCAGGCAGGTGAGCATGGCGCGTTGCCAGCGGTCTTCGCCGTGTTCTGCCGGCGACATTGCGCCATCTCCGCGCCAGGCCCGGCAGGCGGCCATCCACCCATACACCGCCAGGAATGCGGCGCCTGCGTAGCGCAACAGCTGCAGCAGGCCCGCGTATTGCTGCGCCAACGCGCCGATTCCAGCAACGCCGAGCAGGATCAGCGCGATATCGCCAAGTGCACAGATCGCCACCACCAATCCCACGTGCTGGCGCTTGAGCCCTTGCCGCAGCACGAACGCATTCTGCGCGCCGATCGCGACGATGAGACCGGCACCGGCAAGAAAACCGGCCACTGTTGCTTGAACGATCATGGTGGTGTCTCCGAGGCAGGCGCGCATCGTGTGCCCTTACATCGAATTAGGAAAACTAAATAATCTGTATGCTGATTAGCATTTCTAATGCAGGTGAACGCATGGATCTTCTGCATCCGCAATTGGCCGCCTTCGCAGCCGTGCTGGACGAAGGCAGCTTCGACGCCGCCGCGCAGCGTCTTGCACTGACGCCCTCGGCAATCTCGCAACGCATCAAGGCGCTCGAAGACCGACTCGGGCAGGTACTGGTCATGCGCACGGCGCCTTGCCGGCCCACGCCGGCCGGCGAACGGCTGCTGCGCCGGCTCAAGCCCATGCAGGTCCTCGAAGCCGAAGCGATTGCCGACTTCCTGCCTGGCGATGGCATCGCCGGGCACCCACGTACCCTCGCCATCGCGGTCAATGACGACTCGTTGCAGACCTGGTTCCTGCAGGCGCTGTCTTCGCTCCACCAGGCGCACGGCTTCTTGTTCGATGTGCAGATGGACGACCAGGACCACACCCTGGAGTTGCTGCGCGCTGGCAGCGTGCTGGGCGCGGTCACCTCCGAGCGCGCGCCACTGCAGGGTTGCAATGTCCAGGCGTTGGGCGTGATGCGTTACCACGCGATCGCATCGGCGGCGTTCGTCGCTGCGCATTTCCAGGACGGCTTCACTGCCGACGCGCTGGGAAAGGCGCCGATGCTGGTGTTCAATCGCAAGGACACCTTGCAGGCGCGTTTCGTCAGGCGGGTCACGCGTAGCCGGCTGAGCCCGCCCACGCATTACCTGCCCACCTCCACCGGTTTTGTCGAAGCCGCTGCACGCGGGCTGGGCTGGTGCCTGGCGCCCGAAGCGATGGTGCTGCCTGCGGTGCGCAACAAGCAGGTCGTCATCGTCGACCCCACCCGCTGGCTCGATGTTCCGCTGTACTGGCAGTACGCCGCTGTGCGCTCGAACGTGTTGCAGCAACTCAACCAGGCACTGCGCGAGGCCGCTGCCACCAGCTTGCGTGGCAGCAGATAGACACCACGGCCATCGTTCTCACCACCTGCCCGTCGCCGGGCTGCCATGCATCTGCATACGCTGCGAATTCCGGCACCCATCGCCACATTGGCTACACCTGCCACGCTAGCCGGGTAATCGCTGCGCAGGCACGCCCAAGTGCCGATTCCAATCACTGTCCGCACCGGTTGAATGCCGCGGTGCCATGCACGTCGGAGTATTGCGGCAGTCGGCGATATCGAACTTCTCAGCGCCCCCATGTCGTTCAACTGCAACAAGACCCGCGCTGATCACTCGGCGCTGCGCTGCTGCAGCAGCGATAGCGCATGTTTTAGATCACGAAAATGGAAGGGTTTCTGCAGGCCGTGCCGGTGCCGGTACTTTTCGGGAATCCCGCCCTGCGCATAGCCGGTCACGAAGATATACGGAACACCGCGCGCATCCAGTTCTTCCGCAATGGGAAACGACAAGGTGCCGCCAAGATTGATGTCCAGCAGTGCCAGGTCGAGGTTGCCTGCCTGCACCGCTTGCAACGCGGCGTCCACGTCGGCCACGGTTGCCACCACCTCGTAGCCCAGTTCCGCCAGGCAATCCTCCAAGAGCATCGCCACCAACGATTCGTCTTCGACCAGGAGCACGCGCATGGTCATGGCCGTGCCTCGGCATGCTCGGGCGGCAACGGGATGGAAACGCGGAAGCGCACGCCAGCCGGATCGAAGGACAGCTCAACGTCGCCCTTGAGGTCGTGCTTCAAGCCACGCTCCAGAAGACGCGTGCCGAACCCCTTGCGCGTGGGTGGCTGCACGGGCGGCCCGCCGGTTTCCCGCCAGATCAATTCAAGCAGCTCCTGCTCGCCACGCGTGCTGCGCTCCCACGAAACCAGCACATTGCCAGCTGGCAAGGATAAGGCGCCGTGCTTGAGCGCGTTGGTGCACAGCTCATGCAGCGCCATCGACAGCGCCAATGCCCGCCGCGGATCAAGCCGACAGGAATCACCCTGCAACGTGAAGCGCTGGCTGTCGTGCGACTCATACAGCGCGGCAGCGTCGCGGGTCAGTTCCAGGATGTCGGCGCTGACCCAGTTTTCGCGCGTCAGCGTGTCGTGTGCCCGCGACAGCGCCAGCAAACGCGCGTCGAGCTTTTCCTGTGCGTCGGCCAGGCCACCGGCGTTGGTGAACGACTGCCGCGCCAACGATTGCACCATCACCAACGAGTTCTTGACCCGGTGGTTGAGCTCGTTGATCAACAGCTGCAGATGCTGCTCATGCTGCTTGTGTTCGGTGATGTCGCGCGTGGCGCCGGCGATCGCCTCGACTTTGCCGTCGGGTCCGAACACCGGGGTAAAAATGTAGTCGTAGATGCGCAGGCCCTTGGTCGTATGCGGGAATGGCACTTCGCCGCGCACCGGCTGGCCTGTTGCGATCACCTGTTCGATCTCTTCATCGTGCATGGCCGCATGCCAGGGCTCGTAGCCCAGTTCCAGGCAGGTTTTGCCGCAGGCGTCTTCCCAGCGCATGCCCCACATCGTCAACAACGCCTGATTGGCGTAGACGAAGCGATGCTGGATATCGAACACATACAAAAGATCCGGTGTTGCCTGTAGCAGGGCCTCGTAAATGCGCGATTTCGCTGCGTCTTCCTGATGCTCGGCCATTGCGTCATGGTTCCAAAATTGAAGCGAACGATAAATGGACTTACGTGAACGCCTGATCATGCGTATTTGACGTCAAATCCAGCTCAACAAAAACGCGCGCCGTCGCCAGACAAAGCGGTTGCAATCGACCAACGCCGCAAGCGCATTCCACTGTTTCGTGCCTGCACCGGCCAATCCCGCGCCAACCGAAGCCGATCGAAGACCGGTTCCCGGTCGCCCTGCGCCATCGTCCCTGATAGCCTTCGGGCTTATTCCGCAGTGATCGCCGATTCGCCATGAAAAAAGCCGTTGTTCTGTTGTCCGGTGGCATGGATTCCGCCGCCGTCATCGCACTCGCGCAGGAGCAGGGCTTTGCCGTCTACGCGCTGAGCGTGCGCTATGGCCAACGCCATACGTCCGAACTGGACGCCGCAGCGCGCGTCGCTGCCGCGCAGGGCGTCGTTGCACACAAGGTGGTCGACGTGGACCTGCGCAGCATCGGCGGCTCGGCATTGACCGACGACATCGACGTCCCCGACGCTGGCGGCGACGGCATCCCCGTCACCTACGTGCCCGCGCGCAACACCATCATGCTGTCGCTGGCGCTCGGTTGGGCCGAGGTCGTCGGCGCCAACGACCTGTTCTGTGGCGTCAATGCGGTGGACTACTCCGGCTACCCCGATTGCCGTCCCGAGTTCGTGCGCGCTTTCGAGGTGCTGGCCAACTTGGCCACCAAGGCAGGCGTGGAAGGTGCAGGGCTGCGCGTGCACGCACCGCTGCAGTTCCTCAGCAAGGCCGACATCGTCCGTGAAGGGGTGCGCCTGGGTGTGGACTTCGGCCTCACCGTCTCCTGCTACCGCGCCGATGCCGATGGACGCGCCTGCGGCCACTGCGACGCCTGCCGCCTGCGCGCGGCCGGCTTTGCCGATGCCGGCGTTCCCGACCCCACGCACTACGCCATTTTGTCTTGACGCCCGCGTAGGGTAGAATGCGCACCCCGACGCAATGTCGGGGTCAGTGGGCCGTTAGCTCAGTCGGTAGAGCAGAAGACTTTTAATCTTTTGGTCGATGGTTCGAATCCATCACGGCCCACCATCTCCAGCAAGGCTTTCAGCGAACTTCATCGCTCCGCAGAAGGCATCCGCTCCGCAATTGCGCAGTATTCGCTCGCCCGTACGAGCGCGCGGACACCGGTGCGCCGTTACGCTAACGCATCACCGCATAGCGGCTTACAGGTCTTTGCCACGTTGCGGGATCGCCGGCTACCTGAGCAAATCAAAACACCGTCCGGACTTTTTGCCAGCGCAAGGCAGTCGCCTGATGCACTGCGCTACGCGCCTGATCCTCACCGCCCAGGCTCGTCGTTCCACAGCAGCTTGTGCAGCTGCATCTGGAAGCGCACCGGCAAGCGGTCTGCCACGATCCAGTCGGCCAATTGCCGCGGGCTCACCTCGCTTTTGCTGGGCGAAAACCACACCGTGCAGCGGCGATCCAGTGCATGCGCGGCGACGATCTCGCGCGACCATTCGTAGTCGGCGCGGCTGCAGATCACGAACTTGATCTGGTCGCGCGCGGTCAGCAGCGGCAGGTTTTCCCAGCGATTGCGTGCCTCCTCGCCGGATGCGGGCGTCTTGATGTCGACCACGCGCGAGACGCGCGGATCGACGGCAGACACGTCCAGCGCACCGGAGGTCTCCAACGAGACGTCGTAACCGGCGTCGCAGAGCTTCTCCAGCAGAACCAGGCAACGCTTCTGCGCCAACGGCTCGCCGCCGGTCACGCAGACATGGCGCACGCCGTGACTGGCGACTTCGGCAACGATTGCGTCAATGTCATGCCACTGCCCGCCATGGAACGCGTAGGCGGTGTCGCAGTACAGGCAGCGCAACGGGCAGCCGGTCAGGCGCACGAATACCGTAGGCCAGCCAGCTGCTTCGGCCTCGCCTTGCAAGGACAAAAAGATTTCGGTGATCTTCAATCGCGGCAATGGCGACTGGACGATCTCGCTGGGGACGGCGGCGGCATTCATGGGCAAAGTATGCGCCGTGCCGGCAGGCACGAACGCGAGGCTCAGCGCAGTTGCTGGCCGAGACGGATGGACTGCAGGCGCTCCTGCGCAACGCGTGCCGCGTCGGAGCCGGGGTACTGCGAAGCAACCTGCTGCAAGGTCTGCTGGGCCTCGTTGTTCTTGCCTTCGCCGTACTGCGACAGGCCAAGCTTCAACAAGCCGCCGGCGGCCTTGTCATGCGTGGGATAGCGGCTGACGAGATCACGGAACTGCGCCTCGGCAAGCTGGAAATTACGGGTGGCGTAATAGCTCTCGCCCAGCCAATACAAGGCATTGGGGGTATACACGCCGTTGGGATAGAGCTCCAGAAAGCTCAGGAACAGCTGCGACGCATCGTCGTACTTGCCGTTCTTCAATGCATCGAAGGCCACGTTGTAGGCCGTACGTTCGTCGTTGCTGACGGCCAGGGTGCCTGGGTCGCCATGGACGGTTGGCGGCTTCTCGGAAGTTGCCGCCGCTGCGGGCCGCGCGGCAGGTGCCGGGGCCGGGGTCACGCTGCCGGTCGCTGGGGGCAATGGCGGTGTTGCGCCACCTGCGCCTTCCAACCGGTTCAAGCGTCCATCCAGGTCCAGATATTGGTCCTTGGACTGCTGCTTGAGTTGCTCATTGTCGTGCTGCAGCTGTTCGACGGTCGACCGCAATGCCTGCAGGTCCGAACGCGCCTGCTGCAGCTGATTGAGGAGATCGTTGTTGGCCTGACTATTGGCCTGCTGCTGCTCGAGCACGGCCACACGATCAGCGAGACTGGCTCGCTGGGCGTATGCCGGCGCGGCGACCACGAGGGCCGCCGCGACGAACAGGGATGTCACTCGAAAGCGCATCGCTTCTTACTGAGCCGTGTACACGATTTCGACGCGGCGGTTCTGCGACCAGCAGGACTCGTTCGACTCGGTGCAGACCGGACGCTCTTCGCCGTAGCTGACGACGGTCAGCTGGCTGGCCGAGCCGCCGGCAGCCTGCAGCGAGGACGACACGGCATTGCCGCGACGCTCGCCCAGACCCATGTTGTACTCACGCGAACCACGCTCGTCCGCATTGCCCTGCAGGGTGATGCGCGAGGAAGGACGGTCACGCAGGTACTTGGCGTGGCAAGCCATGATGGCCTGGAATTCCGGCTTCAGGGAGTCCTGATCCAGATCGAAGTAAACAACGCGCTGACGCAGGCAGGCATCGGTATCCAGGTCGCCCGGGCCGTACAGGCCAGAGGTGGACGGGCCGGTGGGAACCGAGGAACCAGCGGTGGTATCGGTCGCAGGAGGCGGAGTTTCCTTCACCTTCTTCGAGCAACCAGCCAGCACAGCAACGGACAGCAGGGAGACAAGCAAGACGCGGGTGGACTTGTTCATGGGGTACCTATGGAGGCTCTGGGCCAATGAGTGGTTTAACGCAGCGAAATATTAACATTAATGCGCGGTTCGGTAAGGCCCCCATGCGGGTTCTCTCACATCGCCGTCGGCCAGCACCAGGCGCTGGCGGACCCGAGCGTCGGAGGAGACCGCGTACAGCACGCCACGGCCGCCTTCGCGTGCGGCGTACAACACCATACTGGCGTTAGGCGCAAAGCTCGGCGATTCGTCCAGCGACCCCGGCGACAGCGTGCTCCAGCTGGGCGAACCCAGGCTGCGGTCCATCATCGCGATGCGGTAGGTGTTGCCGCTGCCCTGAGCCACGGCAATCTTCTTGCCGTCGAACGACACGCTGGCGGTGGCGTTGTAGTTGCCCTGGAAGGTCACACGGTTGGCGCTGCCGCCGCTGGCTGCCACCTGATAGATCTGCGGACGCCCACCGCGATCGGAGGTGAAGTAGATGCTGCCGCCATCCGGTGCCCAGGTCGGCTCGGTGTCGATGCCGAAGTGGTTGGTGAGCTGGGTGAGCTGCTTGCTCCCCAGATCCATCACGTAAATTTCCGGGTTACCGCTGCGCGACAGCGCCAGCGCCAGGCGACGTCCGTCCGGCGAGAACGATGGTGCGCCGTTGATGCCACGGAAGCTGGACACCAGTTCGCGTGCACCGGTGGCGATGTCCTGCAGGTAGATCGACGAGTTGCCGCGCTCGAAGCTCACATATGCCAGCTTCTTGCCGTCCGGGCTCCAGTTGGGCGACAGCAGCGGCTCGGCCGAACGCACGATGGTCTGCGGGTTGTAGCCGTCCGAGTCGGCCACCATCAGCGCATAACGCATGGCGCCGCCCTTGCCGCTGGCGGTCACGTAGGCAATGCGGGTCCAGAAGGCACCGCGCACGCCTGTGATTTTCTCGTAGATGGCATCAGCCATCTGGTGCGAAACATCGCGCATTGCATTGGCACGCGCCGTCATCGCCAGGCCCAGCATGCGCTCGCCCTTGGCCACGTCGAACAACTCGTATTCGACCCGGTATGCGCCTTCGCCGGCGTCCATGACGCGGCCGACCACGATGTAGTTCTGCTTGAGGGTGCGCCAGGTCTGGAACTGCACCTCGGTGCCACGGGTCGGCTTTTCGACGATCTGCGCGGCCGGCAACGTGCGGAACTGCCCGGAACGATCCAGGTCGGCGCCGACCACGGCGGACACGTCGGTCTGCGGCGCGGTGCCCGAGCCCTGATACGGCATCGGAATGACAGCGATCGGCGTGGCAGACGCGCTACCGCCGACGATATCGATGGTGAGACCTTGCTGCTGCGCGAGTGCGCTCAGCGGCAACAACAGGGCGGTCAAGGCGGCTAGCCAGCGCAGCGGTTTTTTCATGGACGGCTCGGATCGGGCAGGAAAAGTGTGCAAGGGATAGCAATCAACGAGTGAACATACTCGCAATCGTGAATGAGTTGACGTGAAAACGGAGCGAGCGATGGTGTAACGACATGGACAGCCCCATGGGCGATCACGCGGGGTGGCACCAGGCTGCGGCGCCAGTGGCCGCCGCAGCCCGACAACGATTACTGATCCTGCGCAGTGAACACAAAGGTCAGGTTGCGCTGGAACACCGACTCGAACCCGCGGTAAGGCAATGGCTGGGCGCTCAACACGGCCGCTTCGATCGAACGCTGGCCAGCCTCGTCGTAGGGGCAGCCCGGCGCCACCTTGGCCTCCATCACGCTGCCGCCCGGCAACTGGCGGATGTTGATGGTGCATTTCTGGCCTGGCGGCACCGACGGCGGACGCACCCACTGCGCCAACACTTTCTGCTGAATCGCCGCGGCGTATTTGGCCGACAGGTCGGTACTGGTACCGCCCTGCCCTGCGGTCGGCTGCGCGCTGGTCGCCGCGGCCGCGGAGGCCTGCTGCGCACGTGCGGCGGCGACCTGGCGCAACTTCTGTTCGGCCAGCGCCATCTCCTTATCGGCTTGCGCGCGCTGACGACGGATATCGGCGATCTTCTTCTGGCGTTCGGCTTCTTCCGCCGCCTGCTGTGCGGCCGCCTGTTTCTTCTTGGCGTCGGCCTCTTCCTGCTGCTTGGCAAGGCGCAATTTCTGCTCGGCCTCTTCCTGGCGTTTCCGCTCGGTCAGGTCGATCTGCTCCTGGCGACGCTTGGCTTCCTGTTCCTGCTTGGCCTTTTCGGCGGAAATGGCCAGTGCATCCACGCGCTCCTGGTCGACCTTGTCGGGCTGGGCTATGCGCTCCTGTGCCTGCGCCTGCTGCGGCGTGGGCGCATCCTGCGGGCGCGGCTCGGGGATCGGCTGTGGCGGTGGCACGCTGTCTTCCGGCGCGGGTTCGGGCAACGGCGCAGGCGGGGGCGGCGTCTCGACCGGCGTGGCCTTCAATGCCTGGCGCGCAACCCGCGCCTCGGCAGCCGACACGTCCAGCGAGGCCTCCATGCTGGGGTCGCCGGCCGCGGGCTCCACCGAGCGTTCGGGCGACCACAGCCAGCCGGCGATAAACACCAGCGCGACCAGGACGTGCACGACCAATGCCAGGACGACCGGTCGAAACCAGCCGTCATCGCGCGCCGTCTGCGTGGGGAGTGCGTCAGCGTGCATCGCTGCCTGCGGTGCCGCCGGAGTCGGAAATCAGCCCCACTTTCTCGACCTTGGCCTGCTTGAGCACGTCGATGGCATCCATGATCTTCTGGTACGGCGCGGCGCGATCGCCGGCCACCACCACACGTGCGTCCTTGTCCTGCGCCACGATGGCAGCCAGCTGTGCCTGCAGCGCAGCCACGTCCATCGCCTGCGGCTTGCCCTTGGGCAGCTGCAGCGCCAATTTGCCATCGGCAGCGACCACCACCACGACCGGGTCCTGCTTGCTTTCCAGCGCCTTGGCGCGCGAGCTGGGCAGGCTGACGTCGGTACTCAGGGTCAGCAACGGTGCGGTGACCATGAAGATGATCAGCAGCACCAGCATCACGTCGATATACGGCACGACGTTGATGTCGGATTTGAGCTTGCGCTTCTTACGACGGGAAATACCGGAGATCATCGCGAAACGTTCCTAATTAGTCCTCGGCGCCGGCTGGCAGTGCGCTTGCACGGTGCCCCGAAAAGGGACACCTGCACGTGGCACTGCGCACCGACGCGACTGGCCCTGCCGGACACTTCCCGCGTCACGCCATGCGGGGGCATGCCGGCAGCGCGCATCACTCGTCCGCGCCGGCCTGGCGCTGCAGGATGGAGCTGAACTCGTCGGCGAAGGTCTCATAGCGCACCGACAGCCGTTCCACGCGGGTGGTGAAGCGGTTGTAGGCCCACACGGCCGGAATCGCCACGAACAGACCGATGGCGGTGGCGAACAACGCTTCGGAGATACCCGGCGCCACCGCGGCGATACCGGCCTGCTCGCCGCTGCTGACCATGTCGTGCATGGTCACCATGATGCCGAACACGGTGCCGACCAGGCCGACGTACGGCGCAGTGGAGCCGATGTTGGCCAGCAGTTCGAGGTTGCGCTCGAGCTGGTCGACTTCGCGCGTGAACGCGGTGCGCATGGCACGCTGCGCGCCTTCCAGCTGCACGCGCGCATCCAGACGGCGGCGGTCGCGTAGACGCGAGAACTCGCGGAAGCCGCTTTCGAACATCGATTCCAGACCGCCCACGGTGCGGTTGCGGTCGGTGGCCGAGGCGTACAGCTTGGCCAGGTCCGCACCGGACCAGAACCGGTTCTCGAACTCGTCGGCCTCGCGATTGGCCAGCTTGAACGCACGCGCCTTGCGGAAAATGATCACCCAGCTGATGAACGAGCCGATCAGCAGCAGCAACACGATGATCTTGACCGGGATACTGGCGCGCAGGATCAGGTCTACATAGTTGATGCTGCTGTTGTGCGCCACGCTGGCGGTCTGCGCCGCGGCAGCGGCGACGTCCTGCGGCAGTGCTTCCACTACCGTGTCCTGCAGGGCCAGGAGCAATGCAATCGACATCCGTTCGTTCCTCAGTAATCGGATTCTGGGGTTTCTAGAGCTTTCAACACGTCATACAGCGCATCGTCCATGCCACGCGGACGGAAGTCGCTGGTACCGAGCGCGGCAATACGCACCTCGGCGGTCAGCAGCACTTCGCCTTCGCGACGGACCGATTGCGCGAACAGCAGGCTGGCCCGTCTGCATCGCAGCAATACCGCCGACACTGACAGCGCGTCGTCGAGCCGGGCCGGCTTGAGGAAATCCAGTTGCATCGCGCGGACCGCAAACACCAGGTCGTGCTCCTGGCGCATACGCTCCTGCCCGTAGCCGAGCGCACGCATCCACTCCGTGCGCGCACGTTCCATGAAGGCCACGTAGCGCGCGTGGTAGACCACCCCGCCGGCGTCGGTATCTTCCCAGTAGACGCGTGTCGGCCAACTGAATACAGGCAGGGATTGGGGATTGGAGAATGGGGATTCGATGGTCATGGGCACGGAATTTCGGTCGTGACGGCCCAGGTTGGCGACCAGCAGAGCGTCGTCAAAACAGATCTCCCGGTTCGCCGATGCCCGGGGTGCGCTCGCGCGGCACCTTCAGGCCCAGATGCAGATAGGCCTTGGGCGTGACCATGCGGCCGCGCGCCGTGCGGATCAGAAAGCCCTGCTGGATCAGATACGGCTCGATGACGTCTTCCAGCGTGCCGCGCTCCTCCGACAACGAGGCGGCCAGCGATTCCACGCCGACCGGGCCGCCATCGAAGTGTTCGACGATGGTGCGCAACATGCGACGGTCGAGCTCGTCAAAGCCTTCCGGATCCACTTTCAGCATCTGCATGGCCGCCTGCGCCACCGGCAGATCGATATGCCCGGCCGCCTTGACCTGGGCGTAGTCGCGCACGCGACGCAGCAGCCGGTTGCCGATACGCGGGGTGCCGCGCGCGCGGCGTGCGATTTCCGCCGCGCCTTCGGGCGTGCAGTCGATGCCCAGGATGGCCGCCGAGCGAATCACGATGCGGGTCAATTCCTGCGGGGAATAGAATTCCAGCCGCTGCACGATGCCGAAGCGGTCGCGCAAGGGCGCGGTGAGCAGGCCGGCACGGGTGGTGGCACCGATCAGGGTGAACGGCGGCAGGTCGATCTTGATCGAGCGCGCGGCCGGGCCGTCGCCGATCATGATGTCGATCTGGAAATCTTCCATCGCCGGATACAGCACTTCTTCCACCACCGGCGAGAGGCGATGGATTTCGTCGATGAACAACACATCGTGCGGCTGCAGGTTGGTGAGCAACGCCGCCAGATCGCCGGCCTTTTCGATCACCGGGCCAGAGGTCACGCGCAGGCTCACGCCCAGCTCGTTGGCGATGACGTGACTCAGCGTGGTCTTGCCGAGCCCGGGCGGCCCGAAGATCAGCACATGATCCATCGCCTCGCCACGCGCCTTGGCCGCCTGGATGTAGATCTCCATCTGCTCGCGCACCGGCTGCTGACCGAGATAATCGGCCAGGCGCTTGGGACGAATGCTCGCATCGGCGGCGTCGTCTTCGCGGGTGGAGCTGCTGGCGATGATGCGCTGCTCAGTCATCCGGCCATCTTCTCATGCCGCGCGCGGATGGCCCAACATCTAGACATCAAGCTCGGCCTGGCGCAGCACTGCGAAGAAGGCATCGAAGCGCGCGGCGCGCCAGGTCGGCACCAGCCCTTCCCAGTTCTCGAAATAGACGACCTCCGGCTCGCATTGCGGGCCGCGCGCGCGGTAGTCCAGGCACAGCAGGCTATCGACGTTATGGCAAGACAGCACCAGCACCTGATCCAGGCCGGCGTGCAGGCAGGCCGCAGCGCGGAAGTCACTCCGGTCTTCGAAGGCATCGGCAAAATCCAGCACGCTGCGGATCTGCGCCAGCGGCGATAGATCGCGATCAACCAGCACGCATTCCCAATCCACGTAGTGATCGGACGGAAAACGGGTACGCGGCACCCAGCACCAGCCGGTATCGCCCCCGTCCTGGACACTGTAGAGACGCTTGAACAATGCCGGCAGGCGCACGCCCAGGCGTGCTTCGGCCTCAGCGAAGGCATCGGCGTCCGCTGCGGCTCCGCCGTCGTTCCGCCCATCGGCGCCGCTCCAGAACGTGGTCAATGCCGGCGGCTGCGGCTGCCACTGCACCACATCTGCGTCGTGCTTGGCCTGCAACGCGGGGGACCAATAGTGGACATCGACCAACTGCGCCAGCAGGTCCTCCACGTTGGCGAACACCGCCAACCGGCGCTTGTCGCCTGCATCGACGTAGACCAGTGTGGGCTCGGCACCGAATGCGGAGTAGTCCAGGCACAGCGCCCGGCTCGGCGAACGGTCATCGGCCGCGATGACGATCAGATGGCGATCATCGCCACCGGCAGCAAGCCCGGCAAACGCGTCGTCGCGGTACTCCTCGCGGGCACGCACTTGCGCAAAGGAAAACAGCTCCGCACTGCCGAGCAGGCGCGCGCGCGGGAACAGCCATTCGGCCTTGAGCCAGTTGTCCGGCTCCTCCAGGGACTGACCACGCGCCATCTGCACCGCGCCGCCGTCGTAGCGTGCGTACAACTCACGCAGCCAGGCCGGCAGGCGGACACCGAGCCGCGCTTGCGCCGCCGCGATCGCGGCCTCGGTGGCCGGCACGCGCCCGAGGTTGAGTGCGTCATCCCAGAAGGTGTCCAGGCTCGGTGAGCGCCCGTAGACCATCCACTTGAGCGCGGCCACGCTCAGATCTCCACTTGCGCGCCCAACTCCACCAGGCGGTTACCGGGGATGCGGAAGAATCCGGTGGCCGGGGCGGCATTGCGATGCATCAGGGCGAACAGCTTGTCGCGCCAGATCGGCATGCCGCGATTGGCGCTGGCCACGATGGTTTCGCGGCTGGCGAAATAGGTGGTGTCCATCGGATCGAAATAGATCCCGCCCTGATCGCAGGAGCGCATCAGCGCCAGCGGCACGTCCGGGGTCTCCATGAAACCGAAGCGCACATGCACGCGGTAGAACTCGTCGCCGATCGCGTCGATCTTGAGCCGTTTCCCGGCGGCCGCGTACGGCACCTGCAGGGTTTCCACGGTCAGGAACACGTTGCGCTCGTGCAGCACCTTGTTGTGCTTGAGGTTATGCATCAGCGCGTGCGGCACCACCATCGGGTCGGCGGTCAGGAACACGGCCGTGCCGGGCACGCGCACCGGCGGCGCCAGCATCAACCCGGGCAGGAAGGTGTCCAGCTTGATACCGTCCTTGCGGATCTCGTCGTGCAGCAGCTTGCGGCCGCGGCGCCAGGTACGCATCAGGGTGAACAGGATCAGACCCAGCAACAACGGGAACCAGGCGCCGTCCAGGAACTTGATGATGTTGGCGTAGAAGAACGCGCAGTCCACCGCCAGGAACACCAGCGCGAACAACCACAGCAGCGGCGCCGGCACGCGCGGATTGGCGCGCGCATAGATGATCATCAACACGGTGGTGATCAGCATGGTGCCGGTCACCGAAACGCCGTACGCGGTGGCCAACGAGGCCGAGTCGCCGAAACCGATCACGGCCACCGCCACCAGCGCCAGCAGGCACCAGTTCACCGCCGGCACATAGATCTGGCCGATGGTGGAGTGCGAGGTATGGCGAATGTGCATGCGCGGGATGTAGCCGAGCTGCATGGCCTGGCTGGCCACCGAATAGGCGCCGGTGATCAGCGCCTGCGAGGCAATCACCGTGGCTGCAGTGGCGAGCACGATCATGGGGTACAGCGCCCACTCGGGCACCGCCTCGTAGAACGGGTTGCTGACCGCGGCCGGATTGCGCAGCATCAGCGCGCCCTGCCCTAGGTAGGTCAAGGTCAGCATCGGCAGGACCACGAACTGCCACGAGCGGCGGATCGCCTTGGCGCCGAAATGGCCCATGTCCGCGTACAGCGCTTCGCCACCGGTCACTGCCAGCACCACTGCGCCCAGCACGAACACCGCATGCCAGTTGTGTTGCGCGAAGAAGCGCACGCCCCACCACGGATTCAGCGCATGCAGCACTTCCGGTGCGCGGGCCATGTTGTAGACGCCGATCGCGCCCAACGCGAAGAACCAGAGCAGCGTGATCGGCCCGAATGCCTTGCCGACACGTTCGGTACCGAAGCGCTGCGCCAGGAACAGCATGCCCAGTACCACCAAGGTGATCGGCACCACGAACGGCTCCAGCCTGGGCGCAGCCACCTCCAGGCCCTCCACCGCCGACAGCACCGAAATCGCCGGGGTGATGACGCCGTCGCCAAAGAACAGCGAGGCACCGAAGATGCCGAGGATGCCGACCACGTACATCGAGCGCGAACCGCCCGGCAGGGTGCGTTGCGCCAGCGCGGTCAGCGCCATGATGCCGCCCTCGCCGTCGTTGTCGGCGCGCATGATCACGGTGACGTACTTGAGCGTGACCACCAGCATCAGCGCCCAGAACACCAGCGACAGGATGCCCAGCACGGTGTCGTGGTCCGGGGTCAGCCCGTAGTGCGGCGAAAACGCTTCCTTGAGCGTATACAGCGGGCTGGTACCGATATCGCCGAAGACGACGCCGATCGCGCCGATGACCAGGGCGGTCTGGCTGTTGGCGGGCGCGTGGCTGGAGCCGGCTGATTTGGGGGTGTGGGACATGAGGTGGGCAGTTTTCGCCAGACAGCGTGAAGATGATGAGGGAGCCAGCACCTGTCGAAGGTGCCTGCACTGACGTCACAGACACCCAAGGTACGGGCTGGCCGCGGGCAAGGATGCGCAGTGTACGGGCCGCCCCTGTCGATGCCGAGTGCCGGCCGCGCCCGCTTTGCGGCCAGGCGAAGGTTCGTGGCCGCGCTCAGCGCAGCGCGGCTTGCAGTGCCTTGCGGATGACCGTGGCGACCTCGTCGCCTTCTGCACCGGCGTCGCGCGCCATGCGGGCGGCCTCGGCCGGCTTGTAGCCCAGCTGTTGCAAGGCCACTGTGGCTTCGGAAACGGCGTCGGGCCCCAACTGGCCGGTGATCGGGGCGCCGCTGCTGAAATCGGCCGCGCGGTCGCGCAGTTCCACCACCATGCGCTCGGCGGTCTTCTTGCCGATGCCGGGAATGCGCGTCAGCGCGGTGATGTCGCCACTGGTGATCAGGCGGGCGAACTCGTCCACGCTGACCCCGGACAACACCGCCAGCGCAATCTTGGCGCCGATACCGGTGACCTTCTGCACATCGCGGAACAACCGCCGCTCGCCTTCGCGCAGGAAACCGTACAGCGCGACGCTGTCTTCCTTCTGCGCGTAATGGGTGAACAGGATCACGTCGCGACCGACATCGGGCAGGTCGTAGAAGGTGCTCATCGGCGCCTCCAGCTCATACCCCACCCCACCCACGTCGATCACCAGCCACGGCGGCTGCTTGTAGGCCAGGATCCCGCGCAGACGGCCGATCATTGGGCACCGCCGTTGTGGTGCCGGGATTGGGGATTCGAGATTGGGGATTGGCGAACTCCCTCGCTGCCGTTGACGACGGCTGCGCACCGCCGAAGCGGTACAGCGCACGCGAACTCGCGGTTGCGAATCCCCAATCCCAAATCCCGAATCCCGATTGTCATTTCTTGCGGCTCCAGGCCTGTTGGGTATTGACGCCCAGGCGTTGCGCGGTGGCGCGCACGTGGGCGTGAGTGATGGCGACCGCCAATGCGTCGGCGGCGTCGGGCTGCAGCTTGCCTTTCAGGTTGAGCATGATGCCGACCATGTGCTGGACCTGCACCTTGTCCGCGCCGCCCTTGCCGACCAGCGCCAGCTTGACTTCGGTGGCAGCGTACTCGTGCACCGGCAGGTCGCGCATGACCACCGCGCAGATCGCCGCGCCGCGCGCGTGGCCGAGCTTGAGCGCCGAAGCGGCGCTCTTGCCCATGAACACCCTTTCGATCGCCACCTCATCCGGCCGGTAGGTCTCGATCAGCTCGCCCAGCCCCTGCAGCAGCCGCTTGAGCCGCTGGGAGAAATCACCCTCCCCCAGCAGCATCAGCGGCGCGTGGTGCACATGCCGGCTGCGACCGCCCTCGTCGATATCGATGATGCCGATGCCGGTGCGCTGCGAACCGGGATCGATGCCCAGGATGCGGGTCATTGAGCGGCCAGCAATTGGGAGTCGGGAATCGGGAATGGGTAAAGCGGCCTACTGGCGTGCTCGACATTGCCGAGCGATGCAGGATGCTGCTGTTTCGATTCCCGATTCTCCATTCCCGATTCCCGGCGCCTCAGGCGCCAAGCGCCGCTTGATCGACGTTCGAATACACGTCCTGTACGTCGTCCAGGTCTTCGAGCATGTCCAGCAGCTTGCGGACCTGCACGGCGGTCTCGCCGTCCACGGCGATGTCGTTGTCGGCGCGGAAGGTGATTTCGGCGTGCGCCGGTTCCAGCCCGGCAGCGACCAGGGCGTCCCTGACCTGGGCGAAGGCGTCCGGGGCGGTCAGCACATCGATGGCGCCGTCTTCCGGGTACACCACCACATCGTCGGCGCCGGCTTCGATGGCGGCATCGGTGAGGGTGTCCTCATCGATGCCGGCGGCGAAGCTCAGCACGCCCAGGCGCTTGAACATGAAGGCCACCGAGCCCTCGGTGCCCATGTTGCCGCCGCATTTGCTGAAGGCATGGCGCACGTCGGCCACGGTGCGCACGCGGTTGTCGGTCAGGCAGTCCACGATCACCGCCACGCCGCCGGGCGCGTAGCCCTCGTAGCGCACTTCTTCGTATTCCACCCCTTCCAGCTCGCCGGTGGACTTCTTGATGGCGCGCTCCATCACGTCCTTGGACATGTTCGACGACAGGCCCTTGTCCATGGCCGTCCGCAGCCGCGGATTATTGGACGGGTCGCCGCCGCCGGCGCGGGCCGCCACGCTGATCTCGCGGATGATCTTGGTAAACATCTTGCCGCGCTTGGCGTCGGAGGCGTTCTTGCGGCCTTCGATCGAGGGACCTCTACCCATGGGTGGTTCCAGACTGGCTTCAATGACAGGGCGCGGATTTTACCTGATTGCCCGCCCTCACCGGGGCAGCGACATCCGCCTGCGCATGTTCACCACTGGAAGCGGCCGGTGCGCAGAAAGGCCAGCGCCTGTGCGGCGGCCTCGGGCGAGCGCAACAGGCCGCTGTGGCTTGCCTGCACCACGCAATGATCGCGCAGCCCGGGCAGGCGGGTTTCGGCCAGCGCCACGGTGCCGTCCGAGCCGCCGTCGAGCGGGGCGAGCCAGCGGCCGATCCCACGTGCCACGTTGCCGGCCACCTGACCGATCTCGGCCTGGCCGTCCCAGCGCACAAAGCCCTGTTGCAAGATCGCGGCGCTGCGGCCCAGCGCCCATAGCCCGCCACGTTGCGCCAGCCCGCGCGCGGCGGCGCTGCCGCACAACGGCGAGCCCAGGCAGACCACGCGACGCACCGGCAGGTCGGGGGCATCCTGCAATGCCTGCAGGGCCATCAGCCCACCCAGGCTATGACAGATCACCAGCTGCGCGCGGCTGGCGCGCAGGCGTTCGATCAGACGCGGCACCGCATGCGCGGGGCCGCCGAGCACGCTGGCGTAACCGAACAGCGCAGGCGCCAGCCCGTAGGCACGCATCCGCCGCGCCAATGGCAGCAGCCAGTGCGCGGTGTTCCAGATGCCGTGCACCAGCAGCACGTCCGTGTGGCCGATTTCCTCCCCCCGGAAAGCGTCGCGCTCGTCCGAGGAGCTTGCTCTCGTCTGCATTGGAGCCCCTGGTTTGGGACCTAACACTTGGAGCCTATAGCTAACTAATCACTCACTTCCTCTACAGCTACCGCGCCTCGGCACATGAGCATGGCGCTCGAACTGTACTCACAGCAGGTATATCGCCCGCATTCCAACGACAGACTGGCCGGGTTGCCGGCAGTAGGGTTAAAGCGTCCTCGTTAATTGAATCCACTTGGAACTAGAGTTCCAACCCACGAAGCTCTGCGTGAATAAGTCCACGTTCATCGAAGAACAGATGGTTCGGAGCCTCGAAGAGGTCGAGGCCGTTGCAAAGGTCGGCGAGACCTGTCGCAAACATGGATCAGCGAGCCGACCTAATTACGTCCGGAAGTCCAAACTCGCCGGCATGGAGGTGTGGCAGTTGCGCCACTTGAAGGGCGTGGAAGCCGAGCTGGCCCGGATCAAGCGCATGTATGCCAAGCTGGCCTTGGATCATCACGCGCTAAAGGACGTCGTGTCGCGAGAAGATTGAGCCAACCTCGTCGACCACAATTTGGTCTGGCCATGCAAACCGCTCACGGCCTCAGTGCCCATCAAGCTAATCGGATGTCGCAGCTGTCCCGATCTGCACGGCATTACTATTGTCTGCACCAGCGCGACGATGGCCCGTTTTGGGTATTGCAGCGGCGAGCTGGGGCAAGATCCGTGCCTGGCGGTTCTACACTGCGCTAAAACTCAACCTTCTATGTAGCGGGAAAGCGACGGCTACCTTAGCGCATCCTCGCGGCACTAGAGATTCCGCAAGTGGTGAACCATACCTGGTCAGCAGACTTCATCTCCGACGCCCCTTGGGCTGGCAGTCGCCTCCCAAGCTTCAACATCAACGATGACCTCGACAGCGGATCGATGAAGATTGAAATCGACGCCAGCCTGCCCTCGGCACGAATCATCCGTGCACTGGACGAGTTGATCGAGTTGCGTGGTGCCCCACGGGAGTGCGCCTAGACAACGGCCGGACTTCATCAGCGCAGCACTCAGGCAGTGGGCACAGCAGCACGGCGTCCCCCTGATCCACATCCAGCCTGGTAAACCCAACCAGAACATCTAGATCGAACGCTACAGCCGCACCCTCCTTATTCGAGTGCTGGACCGCTTCGTGTTCATTATGCTCGAAGAGGTTGGGCGCATGGCAGAAGAATGGCGTCACCGATATACCATCAACGGCCACATCGATCACTCGTCGGCTTGGCGCCCATCCGCTTCGCAATGACACATTCACCACCTGCCTGTACTTCTGAGTGACTCAAACAAACGAAGACGCTTCACCTAGCATCAAATTACGAAGGCTCAATAACATATCAAGCTTACGGATACTGTCCTTGCCACCTGCAGGGCAAGGACAGCTTGAACGGCTACAGAATAGAGCTGGGCTGCCATTTGGGCGTTCTCTGCCCTCGTGTCAACTCGGCTGGACTTCCCACGTCTGATTGGCGTTGCCAATACAGTCCCACATCTGTACACGCGCTCCATTGGTGGTACCTCCAGCAGAATCGTCCAGGCACCTGTTGTTCAGGTCACTACGAATTTGCCCACGAATGCGCCATGTCTGTGCTTGAGTGCCGTTACAAGTAGCCATCACGATCGAGCGGCCATTTGCACCAAAATCTCCAGCTGCTTCCAAGCAGTTGCCGCCGTAGCCGATGATCGAGCCGTTCTTTCCAAGCGACCACTTTTGGTTCTTGTTGCCTGAGCAGTCCCAGATCTGCACAGGTGTACCGCTTGTAACCCCAGATCCTGCAACATCCAGACACCTGCCAGTGGAGACCTGGATTGCTCCAGTGGTTGGATTGAAGTTCCAAATTTGATTGGAGCCCCCGAGGTTGTCCCAAGTCTGCAGACGCGCCCCGTTTCCAGTGCCTCGATTGGCGACGTCAAGAACCTTGCCTCCGCTAGCAATGATTGACGACGTTCTGAAGTTCCAGCGTTGATTAGGAGAACTACTCAGCTGATAAAGCTGGAGCCGTGCGGCATTGTTGGAATTCCTTCCTTCGATATCCAGCACCTTGTCGGTGCCATTGCTTCGAAGAGAGCGACTCTGGCTCTGCCAATGCCATTTTTGCTGCCGCAGTCCATTGCAGCCCCAGACTTGAATGGGAGCCGTATCGGCAGTCCAGCCACCTGTCACATCTAAGCACTTTCCGGACGGACCGACGATTTGGCCAGGAGAACTTGAGTCGTCGAACGGGACCACAGTGGGGCGAAATTGAACAATATTGGGGATGGTCATCACAAACGCCGTGGCATTATCGGCTTGGCCAATCACGCCACATGACTGCCCATAGCACCCTTGGATAAAGGGCGACGAATACACATTGACTTCGCGCTGGCCGTTGATACTGTAAGCCATCAAGGTATGAAAGCTGCCTACGTCGCTGCGATGTCCATAGTTAAAGCCGGTCTCCTGTCCAGTTTCCCTCTGATGATATGAGCCAAGCAAATGCCCTAGTTCGTGCCCAAGTGTGGTCGGCGGGCAGTAGTAGTTTCCGTCTACGCCTTCAGAAACGACTGCATAGGCATAGCGCGAGTCAGTTTGCCCATTTACCCACGCTACACCACAGTTATTTTGGCTAACATCATTATAACGGCGAACTAACGCAACAAGGTCAGCACCGTAGTTTTCACGTATTTGGCGTATCGGACGGAACGCATCATTGGAGGCGCGAACCCAGGTAACCTCTTCCAGCGCCTGACTGTTATCATTGTTGTTTGTATAGGCAACCTCTATGGTTCCCACCAAGCGATATCGCGCCTGCACGTTTGCATTAGCGAAGGCTTGATTAGCAATCTCAACCAAATTTGTCATAACAGTGTCAATCACCGACTCTCCGCCTCGATAGGCTTTGTAATCAGGTGTGTAACCAAGAACGATGTCAATCGTGTTGGTCGATGTTGTGCCAGCTGCTGCGTTGACTTGGGCCAGACTGGTGTAATAAGGAATCGCACCAGCCCGGTTAGTCGACGTGCCTGCAGCAGCTCGCGGAGGCATAAGTGCATCGCTACGTTTGCTCGGAGTTGCTGCCTGCAATTGGACCTGAGACGCGGCCATCACATATGGTTGGCCGTTGATTGTAGATATCCGATAAACTTTGCCTCCGCTGCTACCGAGCGATCCGAACACCGCATTTTTGCCAAAAGTCACGATCGATTCCTCACCGATCTGTGCGCCAGGCAGGCGACCTACCCATGTCCAATTGCCATTTTTCCCCTCGACGTGGCGGACATAATCCATTTTCAAGCGACTGCCGTCTGGAGCGACAACTGTCATTTGGCCTTCTATAGTCGCTCGCAATGCATAGCTTTCACTGATACGAGCAGGGTAGAGGTCGAATGGACCTTCTTTGATCGGCGGTTTTTTTTCGTATGCAACCAGGGTACCGTTGTCTGGCGCGTCAAAGTAGGCCGACAAAGCCCTAGCCGAGCCAGAACCACTGATTTGGTCAACTGCACCAGCAGGAGATCCGGAACGCGCGATACCTTGGGCTTTTTGAGGCACAAAATGAGTTACGTCAACCTTTGCGGCGCCCGCATACCAAGCACCCGTCGCTACTGCGACGCATGATGCCAGTATGATGCTCTTCTTATACATTTCAGTAAATCTCCTTGTTTACTGCGGGTGCGCAGTGATTTTGTTGCGGATGGCCTGCCAACTTTCAACTTCATAGAACGCACATAGCCACTGGCTACACAAAGGCTAAGGCCTCACGTTTGGGGTGAGTCAACCTTTCGATGGTCAGCTAGCAAATAGTCCTTGCGATCTAGTCCTGAGGACTATTGCACTGCCCACCCACTAGGGTAGCGGCCTGAAGAATGAAATCTTTAGGGTTTCTTTAACTGCAAAAAGATGGAGAATCTGAGATCTGATACGGCAGCCACACCCAAATTAATTAAGCCGGAGACAATCCATGATAGAACTAAGTGTGTAAATTGTGATATGAATCAAATTCTGTGGCTTCTTTTAAGGGTAGACAGGGAGGGGATAGATCGTATTAAATTGCGCCAACTACCCCCAAATAAATTAACAACCTGCTCTTTTTTAGTAATCTCATTCAATAAATTTTGTTAGTTGCGCAAGCCGCCGCAGGATGTATTCGCGGTCGACGATCTTGCCCACCGGAAAAGCGTATTCGCCCACCTTTTCGAAGCCATAGCGGGCGTAAAAGCGTTGCGCGCCGAAATTCTCCGACCACACGCCGATCCACAAGGTGCGTGGGCCATCGCGCTCCAACCATTGCAGCGCAGTTTCGAACAATCGGCTGCCCCAGCCGCTGTTCTGATAGTCCTTCAGCAGATACAACCGCTTCAGCTCCCCATCGCCGGGACGCACCTGATCGTGCGGCAGCCCGCAGGGGCCGGCGGCCGCATGGCCGACCAGCAGGTTGTCCATCTCCAGCAGCCAGATCGCGTAATCCGGATGCGACAGCACGGTGCGCGCGCGCTCCACGGCATAGGTCTCTTCCAGAAAACCGCGCAGGTCCTCTTCCGGATACAGATGCCCGAAGGTTTCGGTAAAGGTCTGCGCGGCCAGAAGCGACAGCGCTTCGGCATCGTCCGGCGTGGCGCGGCGAATGCGGGTCATGCGGGCCCCTCTGGCAAGTCGACGCGGCAGCTTCTCGCATGCTGCGGCGTTGCTGCAAGTGGGGAATCGGGAATCGGGAATCGGGAATCGGGAGTGGGGAATGGGGAATGGGAATTGCCGAGCGCCCTGCGGGTCGGGCATCAGATGCGTCTGCCCGGCTGGTGGTCTTACCACCCAGAGGCCTGGTTGCCGCGTGCGTTGGAATTGCCGCGCGTATCGGAGCGGCATGCAAAAAACGCGCTGCGTCACCTGCTAGAGCTTGGGTGCAGTTGCTGACAAGCACTCAGGGTTACGGAAAGTCGCGGTGCGCGATTGCTTGGCAGTTAGTTACGCACGCCGCGCTGCGCGTGCAGCTGTTCGATACGCGCGTTGCGTCAGCGCAGATCGGCCAGCAACGCCTTGCGCCAGCTGCCCGCTGCGCATGAACAGCACGGCCACGCAATGGGCGTGGCCGTGTGTTCGATGACGGGTCAGACCTGCTTCGGGCGCACCTGCACGTGCACTTCGGCGAGCTGGTCGGCAGCGATCGGCGACGGGGCGTCGGTCATCAGATCCTGCGCGCCGGTGGTCTTGGGGAACGGGATCACGTCGCGGATGGACTCGGTACCGGCCATCAGCGCGGCGATGCGGTCGATACCGAAGGCAATGCCGCCGTGCGGCGGCGCGCCGTAGTTCAACGCATCCAGCAGGAAGCCGAACTTGGCGCGCGCTTCTTCGGCGCCGATGCCGAGCAGTTCGAACACGGCGCTCTGCATGTCCGGGCGGTGGATACGGATCGAGCCGCCGCCGATTTCGTTGCCGTTGAGCACCATGTCGTAACCGCGCGAGACCGCGGTGCGGGCGTTGGCGCGCAGGTCGGCAATATCGTCCACCGCCGGTGCGGTGAAGGGGTGATGCAACGCGACGTAACGCTGCGCCTCATCGTCCCATTCGAACATCGGGAAGTCGGTGACCCACAGCGGCGCCCAGCCGTCGGCGACCAGGTTGAAGTCCTTGCCGGCCTTCAGGCGCAGCGCGCCCATGAAGTCGGACACCTTGGTGTAGCCGCCGGCACCGAAGAACACGATGTCGCCATTGCCGGCGCCGACATGCTTGAGCAGCGCGGCGAAGGATTCTTCGCTGAAGAACTTGGCGATCGGCGAACTCACCTCGCCGGTCTCCGACAGCTTGATGTAGGCCAGCCCCTTGGCGCCGTATTTGGCGGCGTGCGCTGCGTATTCGTCGATCTGCTTGCGCGACAGGCTGGCGCCACCGGGAATGCGCAGCGCGGCAACGCGGCCATCGGCATCGTTGGCGGCAGCGGTGAACACCGGGAATTGGCTGGCCTTGACCAGCTCGGCCACGTCGACCAGTTCCAGCGCGATACGCAGGTCCGGCTTGTCCGACCCAAAGCGGCGCATCGCCTCGGCCCAGGTCATGCGTGGGAACTGCGCCGCCAGGTCGACATCCACCACTTCCTTGAAAATGGCGCGGATCATGTCTTCGACGAAATCCTGCACGTCGCGCTCGCGCACGAAGGCGAATTCCATGTCGAGCTGGGTGAATTCCAGCTGGCGGTCGGCACGCAGCGCTTCGTCGCGGAAGCAGCGCGCGATCTGGTAGTAACGGTCGAAGCCGGCCACCATCAGGATCTGCTTGAACAGCTGCGGGCTCTGCGGCAAGGCGTAGAACTCGCCCGGATGCATGCGCGCCGGCACCAGGAAGTCGCGTGCGCCTTCCGGGGTGGCCTTGGTCAGGATCGGGGTTTCGATGTCCTGGAAATCGCGCGCATCCAGATGCCGGCGCAGCGCCTGCACCAGCTTGATGCGAGTGCGCTGCATGCGCTGCATTTCCGGCCGGCGCAGGTCCAGGTAGCGGTACTTCAGGCGGGTTTCTTCGCCAGGGTTCTCGTGCGCGTGGAACGGCAGTGGCGCGGCCTTGTTGAGGATGCTGATGCGCGTGGCGATCACTTCCACCTTGCCGCTGCGCAGCTTGTCGTTGACCGCATGACGCGCGCGCACCACACCTTCCACCTGCAACACGTCCTCGTAGCCCAGGCTGGCGGCCACCTTGAACAGCTCTGCGCTGGCGTCGTCGCCGGCCACCGGCTCCACCGTCACCTGCACGATGCCTTCGTGGTCGCGCAGGTCGATGAAGCACACCCCGCCCAGGTTGCGGGCCACGTCGGTCCAGCCGGCGAGAGTGACGGTTTGGCCGATCAAGGTCTCGTCGACCAGGCCGCAGAAGTGGGTACGCATCGAAAGCTCCGCTGAAAACCCGACGCAGGACAGCGCCGGAAAGCCGGATATTCTGGGGCCGGCGAGCGGCAGGAGCAAATGCGCGGGCGCTCATGGGCGCTTAAGTCGGTGCCCGGCTGAATAGGCGCTACGCCCCTCCTGCACCAAGGACGACACGATGCTGCGCACTGCCCTGCTGCTCTCCGGCTTCGGCCTGATCACCCTGACCGGCGCATTTGCCAGCGTCACTGCCAGCGCCCAGGAGCGCGGCTGGAATGGTCCCAGCATCACCTGTTCCAGCAACGACAACCGCCGCCGCGAGTGCGATACGCCGTTCCGCGGCCGCGCGGTGCTGGTGGAAAACATCTCCGGCACGCGCTGCATCGAAGGCCGCAACTGGGGCAGCGAGCGCGGCCGGATCTGGGTGGACAATGGCTGTCGCGGCCGTTTCGTCGACGCCCGCAGCGGTGGCGGCTGGGGCGGCGGCTATGGCCCCGGCGGCGGTGGCGGGGTCGCTGGAACAGTGCGCTGCGAGAGCAACGATCAGCGCCAGAAAATCTGCGATACCGGCTGGCGCCGCGCCATGTTGGTGCGCCAACTCTCCAACACGCCCTGCGTGGAAGGCCGCAACTGGCGCCAGGAAGGCGGCCGGATCTGGGTGGACGACGGCTGCCGGGGCGAATTCGCGCAGGCCCGAGGTGGCGGTGGCTGGGACGGCGGCTATGGCGGCCGCGATGACCGCCCCGGCAACGACTATGCGATCACCTGCGCCAGCGACGACCGCCGCCTGCGCACCTGCGCCTGGGATGGCCGCTATGGCCGCCCGGTGCTGACCCGCCAGTTGTCGGACACCCGCTGTGAGGAAGGTCGCACCTGGGGCTACGACGATCGTCGCGCCACGGTGTGGGTCAACGACGGCTGCCGGGCGCGTTTCGAGGCGCGTTGATGCACTGGCCGCGCAGGCTGGCTGGGTGAGATAGGCCTGCGCGCGTCGGCGAGACACCGGCGCCAGCGTTCTGGACCACGGCGCGCATCCAGGCGGATGCGGCTGTCAACTTCAGTCGGGGCACTCCATAGAAGGGCGGCAAACCGCACGCGCAACGCGTGCGTCAGGGCCTTGCAGCCTCGCGGCTACCCGCCATGCTTCACCACAGTTTGCCGGGACTGCACGTGGCCGGCTGACGTGGATGTATCGACACCGGCCCGGCCAGCGAGATCGTCCACCGCGCATGCCGGGCGCTACCGGGGAACGCAGTCCTGGCCGCGGCGAACGGCGGTGGGATGGCACAGCCGTGCGGGCTGGCGGCAAGCACCCACGCAATCCTCCGCGACACAGCCGGCAGCACGGTGCTCGACGTGGAGTCATTGCAACGCGCAACCGCGCTGTGCGGCGCAACCTGCACGCCGCGGCCACTTATGCCGGATCGGATGCGGGCTTGGCGGCCGGCTTGCTCTCCGCGGTTGCTGCCGGTTTGGCATCGCCGCCGGCGCTGCTGCTTTCGGTGAGGTTCTTCTTTTTCTCGCCGGCCGACTTGAAGTCGGTCTCGTACCAGCCGCTGCCGGACAGGCGGAACGACGGCGCGGTGACCTGGCGCTTGATCGTGGCAGCGGCGCAGGCCGGGCAGGTTTGCGGATCGGGGTCGGCCATTTTCTGCAGGCGGTCGAATGCGTGGCCGCAGGTAGTGCACTGGAAACCGTAGATGGGCATGGCAGGGATCAGCTGAAGACGTTGCAAGGGGCGCAAATTCTAGACGCATGCGGGCAGGCAAGGGCAGCGCGCCGCCTGCGACGGGCAGCAGGCAGCCAGTGATGCGTCTACTTGGCCGGCGCCAGGCGACGGCGGCAATGTGCAGTGGCCGCTTCGACGCCCCGCACACGCCGATGGGCTGCGCGCACCGACGCAATGCCGCCCCACCCTGCGCGCAGGCGTGGCTGGCGGCAGCGTGGGGCGAGCGCAGCGCACAACACCTCTGCGTGCACGCCATGCGATCGACACATGCATGGGTTGCGTATCCAAGCAACGCACGAGCAATCGCAAAACACCCCCCGCGGCAATCACATCCTCACGCACAATCGCCGAAAACCGCGCACGCGCCAACGGCGCCGATCGAGCCGCACCGACCAGGCTGTTACACTCGAACACGTGATCGACGCGCCTTTTCCCCCACGAGGGCCGCATCCATGTTGCGGTTGACTGCCTTACTGCTGGGCGTTGCCCTGCTACTCACCGGTAGCGGGTTGCTCGGCACGCTGCTCGCCGTGCGTGGCGATCAGGCCGGCTTCGATGCGCGGGCATTGGGGTTGATCATGTCCGGCTACTTCGCCGGCTTCTTTCTGGGCACCTTCTTCGCACCGCCGCTGATTCGCCGCATCGGGCATATCCGCGCGTTTGCGTTTTATGCGGCGCTGGCAGCCATTGCGGTGTTGCTGCATCCGATCTGGTTGAACGCCTGGGGCTGGGGCGTGCTGCGCCTGGTGACTGGCGCGGCGTTGGTCGGCCTGTACACCGTGATCGAAAGCTGGCTCAACGCCGAGCCCGACGCACGCCGGCGTAGCCGGGTGTTTTCGGTCTACATGGCGATCAATCTGTCGGCGCTGGCACTGGGCCAGGTCCTGCTCACCATCGGCGATGCAGGCGCACCGGCGATGTTCACGCTGACGGCGATCCTGTTCTGTGCAGCGGTGATGCCGGTGATGACCACGCGGCTGATCCCGCCCGAGGTGCCGCATGTATCGCGCCTGCGGTTGGTCACGCTGTATGCCCTGGCGCCGGTAGCCACGATCGGCGCCGGCCTTTCCGGCCTGGCGATGGGTGCGTTCTGGGGCTTGCTGCCGGTATATGCCAACCGCATCGGGCTGGATTCCGACGGCGTGGCGATGTTCATGCTCACCGCCATCGTGGGCGGTGCGGTGCTGCAGTGGCCGATCGGGCGCATCAGCGACGGGCATGACCGCCGCATCGGCCTGGTGACCGTGAGCGTGCTGGCCGCCTGCATCGCGATCGCTGCCGCGTTGCCGATGGTGCAGACACAGACCACCGTGTTGTTCGTGCTGTTCTTCGTCTATGGCGGGTTGGCGTTTTCGCTGTACCCGTTCGCGGTGGCGCACATGCTCGATTACCTGCCGCGCGAAGACCTGCTTTCCGGCAGCAGCAGCTTGTTGCTGGTGCATGGCGTGGGTGCGGCGATCGGCCCTGCATTGGCCGGCGGCGCAATGCAGAAGTTCGGCCCGGCCGCGTTGCCGGTGTACTTCGCGGTGATGTTGTTAGCCCTGGCGGGCTTCACGTTGTCGCGGCTGCTGCGCTTCACCCGCCGCCGCCCCCATCCGATCGCCTTCCGCCCGATGCTGCGCACCACGCCGTCGGCACTGGAGTTGATGCCGGAAACACAGCAGACCGAAACGCCACCGCGAACCAAGTAACGCTGACCATGCGCTTTCGCGCTGGCTTTAGGATGGTCGAACAATTCGATCAGCGGACTGCACACCTGCGACTGCGGCCAGCGCGGTTGTGCTGGATCTCGAAACTTCGCTCGCTGTCTGGTGCGGTGGCCTCGCCGATTGCGGGACCGTTGGCGGCATGGATGCCGCCATCGAGTCCTCAAGGGATGGGCTCACGGCGTGTCCAAAAGCGGTGAGGCATCGCGCTATCGACCGACTCCGCGTTTGACCCAGCCCGTTCACCAACCCACATCCCGCTTGGCCCAAGATTTCGTCAGCTCAGCTGGAAGTATCCGAACGCCGCTAACCAAGCTAACCAAGCTAACCAAGTCTTCGCTCTGGCTATGAGGCTGCATACATCCGGCGCGTGATCGCGACCTCGCCTGTAGCGCGGTCATGATCACGCAACGCAAGCGCGGCAGTCTTTCCAGACCCCCTACCCCGCTGTGGATTTCAATGGATTCGATGTCCTCCTTGCGCGTGCGCCGTCCTGCCACGCTGGCGTTACTGCTGGTTCCGCTCACCCTACCGGCGTATGCACAGCAGGTTCCCGACGGCGCAACGTCCGACCCGGCCGTCACCGACGAGCAAGTATCGACGCTGGATCAGGTGCAGGTGGTCGGCCAGGCAATGACCTATTCCAAGACCACCGTCAGCAAGGAGATGCTGGACCGCCAGTTCGTGCTCGGCAGCGTCAACGATGCGCTCAACGAACTGCCCGGCGTGGTGGTGACCGAAGCCGATGCCTTCGGCTCCTCGGATTGGGGCACGCAGATCAGCATGCGCGGCTTCGTCAGCAATCGCGATACGCAGCAGATCGGCACCACCATCGACGGCGTACCCAATGGCGGCTCGGCATACGGCGGCGGCTCCAAGGCCAATCGCTTTATCGACATGCCGGATCTGGAAACGGTGGAAGTGAGCCAGGGCACCGCCGACATCGCCTCGCGCTCCAACGAAGCCCTGGGCGGCACCTTGAATTACCTCACCAGCGAACCGCTGGAAACGCAGCGTGTGCGCGTGATCGGCGGCATTGGCGATAACCAGGCGCGCAAGTACTACGCGCGCTACGACACCGGCCTGATCGGCGGCAATACGCGTGCCTGGGTCAGTGGCTCGTCGGCACGCAATGACGACTGGATCGACGGCAGCGGGCACACCAGCCGCGATCACCTGGCCGGCAAATTCGTCAGCGTGCTGAATCAGTGGACGCTCAGCGGATACGCATCCTACGACGATGCCGACGAATCCGAATACACCAGCGTGACCCCGGAGCAATTCGCGCGCGACCCGGAGCACGACCTGTTGACCGGCACGCTCACCGGCATTCCGTACCTGGACCAGAACTACCGCTCCGGCTCGCGTGCCTTGCGCAAGAACACGTTCGGCTACCTGCGTGGCGCCTTCGATGGCGGCAATGGTTTCAAGACCACGCTGACCGGCTATGCGCACCGCATGCAGGGGCGCGGCGACTGGATTCCGCCGTATCTGGTGGATGTCAGCAACGATGGCGCCGGCGCACCCGAATCCGAAGCGCGTGGCGGCAACACCGTGTATGGCGGCAGCGATCTGGGCAAACTGTATTACCTCACCCCCGGCGGCGCGGCTGCCGCCATGTTGGCCGGTTGCGCCGGCAGCGACGCGGTGCCGGCCGAATCCAATCCGGCCTGCTATCCGGCCGGTTCGATGCCGGTGCAATCGTATCGACATAGCCACTACGACAATCACCGCGCCGGCGCGATGGCCGATGTGGAATGGCGCACCGATCTCGGCGCCATCGACAAGACCGTGCGTGCCGGTGCCTGGCTGGAACGCGTTGAGCGCAGCGTCACCCGCGACTGGCACCGCCTGCTCAACGTCGGCACCAACATCAGCTTCGATCATCAGCCGTACTGGGTGCAGTTCAAGGACAACTACCAGACCGACGAGCAGATGTATTACGTCGAAGACGTGATGCGTTACGGCGCATTCGCATGGCGCGTGGGCGTCAAGCAGTTCTTTGTCGACCAGACCCGCGACCGCCGCATCGGCGATGCGCAGCATGTGCAATCGGATTCGCGGTCCGACCCGCTGCTGTCGGCCGGCCTGACCTGGACCACACCGGTGCAGGGCCTGGAGGCCTTTGCCGGCTACTCGCAGAACTTCGCCGCGATTGCGTCCGGCGTGCTGGGCGAAACCGACCCGGTGGCGCTGAGTCGGGTGAAACCGGAAACCGCCGACAACATCGAACTCGGCCTGCGTGTCAGCCGCTGGCCGTTGACCGGCAGCGTCACGCTGTACGACATCCGCTTCGACAACCGCATCGTGTACGTGCCGGCCAACTTCGTCACCGGTATCGACTACCTGGGCGAAACCGATGGCGTGTACGAAAACTTCGGCGGTGTGCATGCGCGCGGCGTGGAAGCAGCGCTGGGCTACGGCTGGGACAACGGCTGGCGCATCAATGGCGCCTACACCTACAACAAGGCCGATTATCTCGGCAGCGGCGATGCCGCGCGCGATACCGCCTTGGAGATCACGCCCGGTGCGCAGGTGATCGGCCAACCGCGCAATACGCTGGTGGTGTCGGCCGACTGGCGCGGCCAGGCATGGCGCTTCGGTGTGTCCGGACGCTACCTGGGCAAGCGCTACCTAGACGCATCCAACCGCGCCGCACTCGATGGCGTGACCACCTTCGATGCCAATCTGGGTGTGGAACTTTCGCAACTGACCTCGCAGCTCAAAGGCCTGCAGCTCGCGCTCAACGTCAGCAACCTCACCGACAAGCGCTATCTGGAAGGTGTGGACGGTAGCGACAGTGCCTTCATTGCCGCCCCGCGCACCGTCGGCCTGACCCTGACGCTGGACCTGTAACGGCGAACTGCCATGCTATGCGATGCCCGCACCAGGCACCGGCGCGGGCAGTCCTTCCGATGCGATGAGCCCACATGATCGATCTGCCCCGACGCCGCCTGCTGCAAGCCGGCCTCACCAGCGGCGCGGCCGCGTTGCTGCCCAGCATCGCGCGCGCCGCAGCCATCGCGCCGGACCGCCGCCGCGGCACGCTGGAGGACCTTCGGCATGTGGTGATTTTGATGCAGGAAAACCGCGCGTTCGATCATTACTTCGGCGCGCTGCCCGGCGTGCGCGGGTTCGGCGACCGTTTCCCGATCCCTGCGCCGCCCTTGCCGGGCGCACCCGCGCGCACGGTGTGGCTGCAACCCAGCGAGGACGGCCGCCAGTGGCTGACGCCGTTCGCGTTGGACACGGCCGCGCAGTTCGGCTTCATGCGTGTCAAGGGCACCCCGCATAGCTGGCCGGATGCACAACAGGCCTGGGACCATGGACGGCTCGGGCACTGGGCTGCCGCCAAGCACAATCATGCACTGGGCTATTACACGCGTGCGGACATTCCGTTTCAGTACGCGCTGGCCGATGCCTTCACCATCTGCGATGCGTACCACGCTGCGATCCAGACCGGCACCAATTCCAATCGCGTGTTCCTGTGGACCGGCGGCAACGATCCGCAGGCGCGCGCAGGCGGCCCGGTGATCGGCAATTCGCACGACAATTTTGCGGAACTGGGCGGCTTTGCCGAGCCGTATCGTTGGGGCACCTACGTGCAAGCCCTGCAGAACGCCGGTGTGTCCTGGCAGATCTATCAGGACATGGCAGACAACTTCACCGACAACCCGCTGGCCGGCTTTGCGGCATTTCGACAAGCGTACAGCGCCGCGCCCGGACATGATCCGCAGTTGCGCGCGCGTGGCGTGAGCACGCGCGGTCTCGCCCAGTTGCGCCAGGACGTACTGGGCAGGCGCCTGCCTGCAGTGAGCTACATCATTGCCGACGCGGCCGGCAGCGAGCATCCGGATCCGTCCAGCCCCGCCCAGGGCGCGGCCTACACCGCACGCGTGCTGGATGCGCTCACTGCCGATCCGGCGGTGTGGAGTCGCACCGCCTTGCTGGTGATGTTCGATGAGAACGACGGCTTCTTCGACCATCTGCCGCCGCCCGCACCGCCGTCGCCGGATGCACGCGCAACGGGCGGGTTTGCCGGCGCATCGACGCTGGCCACCGACGACGACTATCACCGCCACCCGGCGCCGGGCGAGCAGAACGTGGATCTTCCCGAGCTCCGTGGGCGGCCCTATGGGCTTGGCCCGCGCGTGCCGATGTATGTGGTCTCGCCATGGAGCCGCGGCGGCTGGGTGGATTCGCAGGTGTACGACCACACCTCGGTGCTGCGCCTGCTCGAGCGCCGCTTCGGCGTGCCCGCGCCGGAAATCACGCCCTGGCGGCGTGCAGTGTGCGGCGATTTGACCAATGCCTTCGATTTCCGCCAGGCCGATGCGCGCGCGTTCGTCGCCGCGCTGCCGGATGTCGGTGCAACCGCTACGCGAGCGGCCGCCTTGCGCGAACACGCACTGCCGCCGTTGCCGGCCACGTTGCAGCCGCCCGAACAACCGTTCGGCGTGCGCCGCTCGCGTGGGCTGCCATATCGTCCCAGCGTGGAGCTGGCCCACCTGCCCGAGCGCGGCGAAGTGACGCTCCGCATGGCCAATGCGGGCGCGGCGGCGGTGCTGCATGTCTACGACCGCTTCGATCTAGCGGCAATTCCACGCCGCTACACAGTGGGAAACGACGCCATCGTGGACGGCACGTGGACCACCTACGACGGCCGCTACGATCTGTGGCTGCTCGGCCCCAACGGCTTCCATCGCCATTACCGCGGCGACCTCGATGCAGCGCCGCTGCTGGCCGAGATCGCGCAGGACGCCGACGATGCGCAAGTGCTGTGCCTGACCTTACGCAATCCCGGCGACCGCCCACTGCAGGTCACGCTGGAACCTGGTGCCTACACGCAAGCGCAACCGCGCGAGCGCATCACCATCGCTGCCGGCAGCGAGCACCATGAGCGCTGGAGCGCTGCACCGACCGGCGGCTGGTACGACCTGTGGCTGGTCCAGGGCGGAGCGCGCCAGCGCCTGGCCGGGCGCGTGGAAACCGGTAAGCCTGGCATCAGCGACCCAGCGCTCGGGGGGCCGGCACGGCTGTATCAGGACGATCCTCCCCGCATCGACGGCCCAGGACCTGCCTGAAACGCGCGGGATTGGCAGCGGGGATGCGGCACGAAGCGGATCGGTGTGCCGTCATCGGCTCGCCATCGTGGCGTCGCGCCCTGCATATCGGCGTCGCCGATGGCCTTGTTCCGTGCGGGCGGCAACAGGGTCTGCTGCCGCGGTCACACCATGCCTGGCACGGCAAGGACAGCCATCGATGCGCTGCCCCTGACCGCCCTTTGCCAACACACACCGCGTCGCCGGCCAAGCCGCCGGCGTGCACTACCGATGCAGCCAGTACCTGCAGTCGCCGATCGTCTGCGGCTGCGCGCCCGCGGAATAACGCTGCACGATCGCCGCGTGCCACTGCGCCCGTTGCGGCGTGCTGCCCACCTTGTTGGGGCAATCGACCATCGCCGCCAGCGGCAGGCCACCCAGCGCAGTGTCGGTGCTGGCCAGCGACTGCAACGCCTGATCGGACGCCCAGTCGGCAATCATCACCGCGCGGCGCCCGGACCGATAGGGTAGTTCGGAAGACCAGTCATCGCCGAAAGCCACCACCACGCCCTGCTCGGGGGTCGCGGCACGGATCTGTTCGGCGATCTGCGAGATCGGCGTCGGCGCACGCGCTTGCTTCATGTTCTTCAGCGAACTCACCAAGCCAGAGCCCAGTGACAACAGGCACAGGAACACCGCCAATGCCACACCGCGGCCGGGTTTACCGATCGCCTGGCCACGCTGCACCACCCACCACAGCACCAGGCCGACGATCGACGCGGCGAACACCACCTGCGCGTACTGGTAATAGGGATGCACCACCTGCAGATTGGTGAAGGCCAGCATCGGCGCCAGGTAGGCGAGCAATAGCACTATCACCGCCGCACGGATCTGGCGGATCGACAAGCCGGCGATGAGGATGATCAGGAACACCCAGTTCGAACCGACCGGTCCGGCGAAGCGCTTCTTGAAGATGGTCCCCCACCAGATGGCCGGATCCAGGCGCTGCTGCAGGGTGCCGTAATTGAAGCCCGACAGGCTGTCGGACGTAACTTGCTGACCCAGAACAGAGTGTGCCTTCAAGGCATCAGCGTGGTGCAGCCAGAGCAGCAGCGCCACCAGCGCTGCCACAGCTGCCACAGCGCCCCAGCCCAACAGCTTCCAGTGACCGACCAGCCACTGTGGACGCCAGCCATGCTCATGCAGCGCCACCCAGGCCAGGGCCAGGACGGTGAAGACAGCAAAACCGAAGAAGGTGGTGATCTTGATCAGTGCTGCCAGTACTGCGGCGGCAACGGCAACCCCGCCGTGCCAGGCCCGCGGCTGCGCGTACAGCCGTGCCATCGCCCAGACAAACACCAGGCCGAAGAACACCGCGGTGGATTCCATCATCACCGAGCGCCCCCACAACTGGGCCAGCGGCGACACCGCGAACGCACCAGCGATGCACAGTGCCAGCACGCGGTCGGGGCGCAGTACCAGGGCAATGCGATAGCTCATCCAGATGCAGCCCACGTGGAACAGGGTGGACAACAAACGCCCGCTGTTGTCGGCGCTCATGCCGGTGATTTTGGACAGCAACGCGGCCAGCCACTGGAACAGCGGCAGCTCGAACGGGATCGACCACGGCGCGCCGAGCACCGGCGTGAGATACGACAGGAAAGGGCCGCCACGCAGCATCCAGTCGATCGAGAGGACGGTCTGCGTCTGCCTGAAACCGGACGCATCGATGGGCGGCATCGACCAGCTGAAGACCAGCATGATCAACAGCGCGATGGCCGAATAGCACAGCAGGATCCGGGCCGGCAGCAGGCCACGGTCGGGAGTCAGTTGCTGGGTCACGCGTCGCGCTCCTGTAGGCGCCGGCCATCAGGCACAAGGCGGCCGGGCGCGCAGTGTCGGTTCTGCGGGCAGCGAGCGCAAGCCGTCGCTGGACCGGCAGCTGCCAGGAACTGGCCGCAGCTGCCGGTCCAGCAATGCCATCACACCTGCGATCACCGTGGCGCACGCAATGATCGAGCTGCCGCCTCTTCAGCAGCGCGGATCCATCACTGCAGCACGCCGATCGTGTGCAACCAGCTTTCCACCAAGTGCGGCCACCGCGCAATCGGCAGCCCCTTGGCGCGCAGACCAAAGGCATGGCCACCCTGGGAGTACACATGCATTTCCACCGGCACGTCCGCCTGGTTGAGCGCGACGTAGTAGGCCAGCACCTGCGAAACGCCGTCCACGTGATCGTCCTGCGCCTGCAACAGGAAGGTCGGCGGGGTATCGGCGACGACGCGAATGTCCGGACGCAGGTCCAGATGGGTGGGATCGCGGGTGGCGTCATCCTCGTCCTCGTGCGCCCACAAATGGCCCGGATACACGGCAATGGCGAAATCCGGGCGACAGCTCACGCGATCGGCGGCATCCACCGGCAGATACGTGCGCGCTGCAAAATGCGTACTGATCGCGGCCACCAGGTGACCACCGGCAGAAAAGCCGAGCACACCGATCTTGTGCGGATCCACGGCCAACTGGTCCGCCTGCGCGCGCACCATCCCCAACGCCCGTTGGGCATCCTGCAGGGCTGTTTGCACCTTCGGGTAATAGCGGCGGTCGTTGACCCAGGTCGGCCCCGAGTTCGGTACACGGTATTTCAACAGCACACAGGTGATACCGCGCGCGGTCAGCCAGTCGCAGATTTCGGTCCCTTCCAGATCCATGGCCAGGACTTGATAGCCACCGCCGGGAAACACCAGCACCGCCGCGCCGGTGTTGTGAGCCTTGGGCTTGTATACCGTCATCGTCGGGCGGCTGACATCGCTGAGCTTGGTCCATGGGTAACGCCCCTCGCCGGTGCCCACCGATTCGGGCTTCGGGTGGCGCACCGCATCAGGCACCGCGCGCGGCCAAAGCGGTATTTCGACCTGACCAGGCGCTGGCTGCCAGGCGCGCGCCGGTGCGAGCCCATGCACAAGCAGCAGCGCAACTGCCATCCACCCATGACACGACCTGATTTGCACGATTGGACCTTGAAGGGTTGAAGAAACAGAAAGCACGTCGTGAACTCATGCGCGAATGACGCGCGTGAGACACCGGAGCCTTGCACTCACGCCGCGATGCTCTCGCGCACCGCGACCGCCACCGCCTTCAACGCCGCATCGCGTGCCGCGTCGTCGACCTTGGCACCGTTCAAGTACGTGGTCAGCAACAGGGGCGCGCTTCCCTTCGGTGGCCAGAGGATGGCGATGTCGTTGCGCGTGTCGGTGCCGTTGCTGCCGGTCTTGTCGCCGATCTTCCAGCCGGCCGTGAGCCCCGCACGCAGGCAATCGTCGCCGGTGCGATTGTCGATCATCCAGTCGGTCAGCTGCTTGCGCGAGGCTGGCTGCAGCGCGTCGCCAAGCAGCAGCGTGCGCAGCGTGGCGGCCATTGCCGCAGGCGTGGTGGTGTCGCGGGGGTCGCCGTCGGCGAACCGGTTCATCTGCGGCTCGTAGCGGTCGGTGCGGGTCTGGGCATCGCCGATACCGCGCAGGAACGCAGTCACCCCGGCCGGTTCGCCGACTAGCGGGAACAGCAGATTGGCGGCCGGGTTGTCGCTATAAATCATCGTGGCCCGGCAGAGCTCGCCAACACTGAGCGAACCGCCGACATGGCGTTCGGTCACCGGGGCATGCTCCAGCATGTCGGAGGCACGGATCCTGACCTGCTGCGCCAGCGTCAGCTTGCCCTGGTCCACCCGCCGCAGCACCGCGGCAGCCAATACAAATTTGAAGGTGCTGCACATTGGAAAGCGCTCGTCCTCGCGCTGCCCGAGGCGCTTGCCGGTGGCGCTGTCGAGCAGGCAGATGCCCAGCCGGCCTCCGGTGCCACGTTCGATCTGCGCCCACTGCGCCCGCAGCATGTCGTCCACGTTTACCGCGGGGGTGAGTGCCCATGCGGGTCTGGACGCTGCAAGCAGCACGCCAGCGCCGGTTGCGTGCAGGAACTGTCGCCGATTCAACATGCGGTTGCCTCCTTGAGAGAGCCCGCAGTATCGATGCGCAGGATGCAGCCGACCATCGCGATGTTTCGATCTCAGGCATGAATTGAACTAATCTCTACCCATGCCCCGCCCCCGCCTGCCGCTCAATGCCCTGCGCGCGTTCGAAGCCGCCGCGCGCCATCAGAATCTGACCCGCGCGGCCAATGAGCTATGCGTCAGCCAGGCCGCGCTGAGTCACCAGATCAAGGCGCTGGAGCAGCAGTTGGGCACCAGCCTGTTTCACCGCCTGCCGCGCGGTGTAGCGCTGACCGACGAAGGCGCCGCGCTGGCGCCGGTGCTCGGCGAGGCCTTCGACCGCATCGCCGCCACCTTGGAACGCTTTGCCGATGGCCGTTACCGCGAGGTGCTCAGCGTGGGCGTGGTCGGCACCTTCGCCACCGGCTGGCTGTTGCCACGGCTGGCTGCATTTCATGCAACGCACGCGGATATCGAACTGCGCCTGTCCACCCACAACAACCGCGTCGACCTGGCCGGAGAGGGCCTGGATCTGGCCATCCGCTTCGGCGATGGCGATTGGCAGGGCCAGGTTGCCGAAGCCGTGATGGAAGCGCCCTTCGCGCCGGTGTGCGCGCCGGCAATGGCGCGCGGCTTGCGCGTGCCGGAGGATCTGGCGCGTGTGCCGCTATTGCGCTCGTATCGCCTGGATGAGTGGCCGCAGTGGTTCCGCGCGGCGCGTGCGACGGAGGTGCCTGCGCGCGGCAGCATGTTCGATTCGTCGCTTACCCTGGCCAGCGCAGCGGCAGCCGGCGCCGGCGTGGCGTTGTTGCCGTTGCCGATGTTTCGCCAGGACCTGGATGCCGGGCGCCTGGTCTGCCCGTTCCCGATCACCATCGACGCCGGGCGCTACTGGCTGACGCGGCTACGGTCGCGGCCGCAAAGCGATGCCGGGCGCCGGTTGCGCGATTGGCTACTGGCCCAACAGCACGTCAGCAGCTGAGCAGCGCTGCCACTCTCAGAGCGCCTTGGATGTCTTTTCCACCCGCAAGGCCAACTGGCGAAACGCCTCGAACTGCGCCCTGTCGGCGAACCAGTGCGGGCAGAACAGCTCGAACAGCCGGTCGTTGTGGTACAGCAACAGCACCCGGTCGTTTTCGCGGATGCGCATGTAATCGGACCAGGGGCGACGCAGATGGCCGTCCGTCCAGGTGATTTCCAGCCCGTTCTCGTCCCATGCGTAGGTGTAGGTATGCCGCAGCGAGGCCTGCTGCGCATGCAGGCGTTTGATCCGCCGCGGCAGGCCCCACACGTGCAACGCCACCAGGCCGAGCAACCCACCGCCACCGCCGCCGATCAGCACCGGGCCGATAATCTCGCTCGCGCCGCTCAGGTGCAGCAGCCCCGCTCCGATCAACAGCAGGACTGCCAGAAACACGAGCAGGCGTTTCGCATCGTGACGCGCATGCAAGCGCTGCGCGGCCAGATGGTCTTCCAGACTGATGGTGACGCTGATCATGCGCGCGACATCCGTGTGTGGCTCAACGCGCAGCGTAACCCACGCGCTTTCATCGTGGCCAACACGACGCAGCGCGCAGGCAGCCGCTAGGTGTAGACCAGGCGCGGCAACCGCGATGTACGCCTGGTACATCTCGCAACGACCATCTGACACGCCATCGTACGGTTGCGCAGGCGTTTTTGTCAGTGACGCTTACGCACCGTCGATCAACTCCATCCATGCGGTCTCGGCTTCAGCCAGCTGCTGCGCGGTTGCTTCGCGGTCGCGTCCGAGCACCGCCATCTTTTCGCTGTCGGCGTAGTTGCCGGGATTGGCCAGCTCGCGATCCAGCGCAGCGAGCGCCGCTTCCAGCTCGCCGACGCGCTTTTCGGCACTGGCCAGCTTGTGCGGGTTGACGGCTTTTTTCGGCGGCAGCGGCTTGGTCGGCGGTGGCGGGGTCGGCGCCGCCTCGGCCATCTTCTGCTTGGTCCCCTGCGCGGCCGGGCGGCTCCGCAACCAGGCGGCGTATTCGTCCAGGTCACCGGCGAACGGCTCGACCACGCCATCGGCCACGCGCCAGAAACTGTCGCAGACCAGGCCGATCAGATGGCGATCGTGCGAGACCATCACGATGGCGCCTTCGAAATCGCTCAGCGCCTCGGCCAGCGCTTCGCGCATTTCCAGGTCCAAGTGGTTGGTCGGTTCGTCCAGCAGCAGCACGTTCGGCTGCTGCCAGGCGATCAACGCCAGCGCCAGGCGCGCGCGCTCGCCGCCGGAGAAACCATCCACCACTTCGAAGGCGCGGTCGCCGGCAAAATTCCATTTCCCCAAAAAGTCGCGGAACGCCTGGTTGGAACCATCCGGCGACAACTCACGGAAATGGTCCATCGGCGACTGGCCTTCGTGCAGCGACTCCACCGTGTGCTGGGCGAAGTAGCCGATGCGCAAATCCGGATGCGCGCTGCGCTCGCCTGCCAGCGGTGCCAGTTCGCCCACCAAGGTCTTGACCAGGGTGGACTTACCCGCGCCATTGGGCCCAAGCAAACCAATCCGGTCACCCGCCTCTAGCCCGAATCCAACATCATGCAGCACGGTAATGGCATCGCTGGAACCACGCTTTTGCGATTCCCCATTCCCCATTCCCGATTCCCGCGGCACAGCGGCATAGCCGCAAGCCGCATGATTCAACCGGATCAGCGAGAACGGCAGCCGATTGGGCTGCGCGAACTGGATGCGGAACTCGCGCTCGGCGCGCACCGCCTCGGTGCCGGCCATCTTGGCCAGCCGCTTCATGCGGCTCTGCGCCTGGGTCGCCTTGCTGGCCTGCGCCTTGAAGCGGTCGATGAAGCTCTGCAGATGCGCGCGCTCGGCCTGTTCCTTCTCGTGCGCGATCTGCTGCTGGCGCAAATGCTCGATGCGCTGGCGTTCGAAATCGGTGTAGCCGCCGACATACAGCTTGGCGGTGCCGCCATGCAGGTGCAGGGTGTGGGTGGCCACGTTGTCGAGAAATTCGCGGTCGTGCGAAATCAGCAGCAGCGTGCCCGGGTACTTGAGCAACCACTGCTCCAGCCACAGCACCGCATCCATGTCCAGGTGGTTGGTCGGCTCGTCGAGCAGCAGCAGGTCGCTGGGCATCATCAGCGCGCGCGCCAGATTCAGCCGCACCCGCCAGCCGCCGGAGAACGACGACACCGCGCGATGGTGCGTGTCGGCCGGGAAGCCCAGGCCGTGCAGCAACTTGCCGGCGCGCGCTTCGGCGTCGTAGGCGCCGATCTCGGCCATCTTCTGGTGTGCATTGGCCACTGCCTCCCAGTCCTCGCGCGCGGTAGCTGCGGCTTCTTCCTGCAGTACCGCAGACACCTCGATGTCCCCGCCCAGTACGAACGACAGCGCCGGGTCGGGCAGCGAGGGAGTTTCCTGCGACACGCTGGCCGTGCGCACCTTGCCGGGCAGATCGACATCGCCCTTGTCGGCCTCCAGCTCGCCCTTCACCGCAGCGAACAGGCTGGACTTGCCGGTGCCGTTACGGCCCACCACACCGACGCGGTAGCCGGCGTGCATGGTCAGGTCGACGTTGGAGAGCAGCAGACGCTCGCCGCGTCGCATGGAGAAGTTACGCAGGGAAATCATTGATGGACAGTCCGATAGAACGAAAAGGAATGAGCAGATGAGCAGCATTCCTGCGACGCCATTCTAGCGTTAACGAATAATTAGCGCCTTCAGCGTGGCCGCCGTCTTGTTCGCCCTCCCGCGACCGCCGCCTGCCTAGCCTTGCCTGGTCCTGCCTGGACCCACGTTTTCGGAGTTGTCATGAACGCCCCCCTTTCCGCGCTTGCGACCGCCGTGGTCGCTGCACTGCTTGCTTCCCCCGCCCTGGCCCAGACCGCCGCCCCGGCCAACACCCTGGATACGGTCATCGTCACCGGTACCCGCGTGTCGGACCGCACCGTGGCCGAGTCGCAGTCGCCGATCGACATCATCAGCGCCGAATCGCTGCAAGCCACCGGCACCCCGGAACTGGCCACCGCACTGGCGCGCGCCCTGCCATCGCTGAACTTCCCGCGCCCTGCCCTGAGCGACGGCACCAGCGCGATCCGTCCCGCGCAGCTGCGCGGCCTGTCGCCCGACCAAGTGCTGGTGCTGGTCAATGGCAAGCGTCGCCACACCTCCTCGCTGCTCAACCTCAACGGCACCATCGGTCGTGGCGCGGCGGCGGTGGATCTGAACACCATCCCGGTCGCGGCCATCGCGCGGGTGGAAGTGCTGCGCGACGGCGCCTCGGCGCAGTACGGCTCCGACGCCATTGCCGGCGTGGTCAACATCGTGCTCAAGGGCGCAGAAAAGGGCGGCAGCCTGCAAGCCGGCTTCGGCCAGTATTCGGCTGGCGACGGCAACAACTACGAGCTCTCCGGCGACACCGGCGTGGCCTACGGCGGCGACCGTGGCTGGCTGCACGTGGCCGCCCAGCTCAACCAGCAGGACCCGACCGACCGTGCACGCGCCTACGCCGGCGCGCCCAGCGTCTCGCAGCCGGCAGTCGGCCAGAAGGCGTTCAAGATCGGCGACCCGGAGGTCAATGCGCAGGCGGTCTCGGCCAATACCGAATTCGCCTTCAGCGACAGCATCACCGGCTATGCGTTCGCCACCGCCAGTAACCGCGACATCACCTCGTTCGCGTTCTTCCGCGCGCCGGGCAGCAGCCAGAACATCCTGTCGGTGTATCCGCAGGGCTTCCTGCCGGAAATCCAGACTTACGCCAAGGACCGCTCGCTGGTGGCCGGCGTGCGCGGCTCCACTGCCAGCGGTTGGGACTGGGACGCCAGCTACAACTACGGCTACAACCGCATCGATTTCCACACCCGCAATACGCTCAATGTCAGCCTGGGGCCGACCTCGCCCACGGCGTTCTACGACGGCGCGCTGGAAACTACGCAGAACATCGTCAACCTGGACGTCAAGCGCGGCTTCGATTGGGGCCTGGCGTATCCGGTAACGGTGGCCTTCGGCGCCGAATACCGCAACGAAAAGTGGAACCAGTCGCCGGGCGAAGTGGGCTCGTATTTCCAGGCCGGCACGCTGGCCGGTGGCGCGCAGGGATTCGGCGGCTTCGCTCCTAGCGTGTCGGGCCGCTACTCGCGCGACAGCTACGCGTTGTACGCCGACATCGAAGCCGACTTCACCGACAAGTTCTCTGCCGGCCTGGCCGGCCGCTACGAGGACTACAGCGATTTCGGCAGCCAGGCCTCGGGCAAGTTCTCCGCGCGCTATGCGTTCACCGACAGGATCGCATTGCGCGGCACGGTGTCCTCGGGCTTCCGCGCGCCGTCGCTGGCGCAGCAGTATTTCCAGTCCACCAGCACCACCTTCCTGGCCGGCAACCCGAACCCGTTCGAGATTCGCACCTTCCCCGCCGACAGCACCGTGGCGCGCGCGCTCGGCGCCGAGCCGCTGGATGCGGAAACCTCGCTGTCCTACAGCCTGGGCCTTGTGCTGCAGCCCACTGATGCGCTCTACCTCACCGTGGATGCGTACCAGATCGATGTGGACGACCGTATCGTGCTGTCGTCCAACCTGACCGGCGCGGGCGTGCGCAGTCTGTTGGAGTCGCAGGGCATCTTCGGCATCAATGGCGGGCGTTACTTCACCAATGCGGTGGATACGCGTACGCGCGGCGTGGACGTGGTGGGCAGCTACCGCTGGCAGCTGGCCGCCAGCAGCGTGGACCTGACTGCCGGCTATAACTATTCGGAAACCGAAGTGCGCAGCGTGGCCGCCAACCCGGCCGCGTTGTCGGCCAACGGGCTGAGCCTGGAGCGCATCGACCGCACCGAGCGTGGCCGCATCGAAGCAGGCTTCCCGCGCGACAAGTTCCTGATCAACGGCAGCTGGAACTCCGAACACTGGACGCTGGCCCTGGGGGCCACGCGCTATGGCAAGTACAGCACCCGCCCAGCGGACGCGAGCAACGACCAGACCTTCGGCGCCAAGTGGGTGGTGGATGCATCGGCCAGCTACAAGATCGATCGCTGGACGCTGACGCTGGGCGCAGACAATGTGCTGGATCAATACCCGGACGAAAACAACTTCGCCAATTCCACCAGCGGACAATTCCCGTACAGCAATCTGTCGCCGTTCGGCTTCAATGGTGCGTACGTGTATGGGCGCATCAACTACCGCTGGTAAGCGCTGCGCTTGAGCAGCCGAGGTTGTCTTTGTGATCGTGAGGCGGGCGATGCGATCGGCCATCTCGCGATCAGCGCGAGACATCCGCCGCATTTGCTGTGATCGGCAAATGCAACGTCGCTGCATGCATGGCGTGTCGCCATTGCATCCTTCGACATCCAGGGTCGACCACGCGCCCCGGCCAGCCTGGGGCGTGTGCGCATCTGCCTAAGGTCTTTTTGGAACGGCACACAAACTCGCTGCCGGCACCAGGCGGACGCGGCCGCGGCATCGACTCTGTGTGCACTGCGGTTGGTGTCGCCGTCGGCGCGCACCTGACGGACTACGCGCGACGCGTTGGTCGCCACTGTGCGCACCGTATCGCTGCGAGGTGAAGACCTGCCGGCAGCTGCGGTGGTATCAACGGTGCTCCCGTCATTGCCGGAGCACGCTCCATGGAAACATCGCAGCTGTCGCGCGGACGCTTGATCGACCATCTGCACCTGGTGGTGCAGGACCTGCCGGCCAGCCGGCGCTTCTACCAGGCCGTGCTGGACGTTCTTGGGATTCCGGTCGGCGGCGAAGGCGATGGGTTCTTCTGGGCCGACGAATTATTCGTTTCCGACCGCGACACGGTGGCACAGGGCGTGCTCACCGGCCGCCACCACCTGGCATTTCAGGCACGCGATGTGGCAATGGTGCATGCCTTCCATCAGGCGGCGCTCGCCCACGGTGGTCGCGACAATGGTGCGCCCGGCCTGCGCCCCTATCACCCGCAGTACTACGCCGCGTTCGTGCTCGATCCGGACGGCAACAACATCGAAGCGGTCTTCCATGGTGTTGCGCAACGCAGTGCTGATGCGGTGCAGATCACATTCTGATGCACAAGTTTCATAACTGGTATTGCCGTCCACTATGGTGCAAGCGAGCGCCTGCCCCAGCAGGTTTGGTGCAGGCGTCGCATCACTTTGGTGCACGATGACAACGTTGCCAGTAGCACGTCAGAGATGACAGTTGCTTGCGCAACGTAACCAAAATTTGACATGCGGTTACGCGTGGTTAATGGTTGAGAACGCACCGCAGCTGCCGCGCTGGACGCGGCCCGGGAGGGGGCCCCTGCGATGCATCCGTTCCCCACTCGGAGTTGTCACCGCATGAATTGCAAGACCAGTCCACTCGCAGTCGCCGTTGTTCTTGCACTGTCGTTTTCCGCTTCAACCGCGTCTGCGCAATCGCAGGCGCCGGCCCAGAAAACACTGGACACCCTGATCGTGACCGGCACGCGTGTGGCCGATCGCACGGTCGCCGAATCGGCATCGCCGATCGACATCATCTCGCCGCAGGCACTGGAATCGACCGGCACCACCGAATTGGCGACCGCGCTCTCACGCGCGATTCCCTCGCTCAATTTTCCGCGCCCGGCCATCTCCGACGGCTCCGACGCGGTGCGCCCGGCACAGTTGCGCGGCCTGTCGCCCGATCAGGTGCTGGTGCTGGTCAACGGCAAGCGCTATCACAGCACGGCGTTGATCAATCTCAACGATACCCAGGGGCGTGGCTCTTCGCCGGCAGACCTCAACACCATCCCGATCGCCGCGGTGGAGCGCATCGAAGTGCTGCGCGATGGTGCGTCTGCGCAATACGGCTCGGACGCCATCGCCGGCGTGATCAATGTCGTGCTCAAGGGCAGCGGCGAAGGCGGCAGCATCAATGGCCGCTACGGCAAGTACAGCGCTGGCGACGGCGAGCAGTACCAACTGTCCGGCGATGCCGGTTTCAGCTTCGCCGGCACCGGCAAGGTGCACCTGGCCGCACAGGCCGGGCATTCGGATCAGACCAATCGCGCGTTGCCGTTCCAGGGCCGTGTGGAGCAGCGTTATGGCGACCCCGACATCGACCAGGGCGCGCTCTCGTTCAACGGCGAATACAGCCCCACCGATTACCTCACGTTCTATTCGTTCGGCATGGTGAGCCGGCGCGAAGTGCTGTCCAACGGCTATTTCCGCTTTGCCGGTGATAATCGCAACCGCCCGGAGATCTATCCGGACGGCTTCCTGCCGCAGATCTACAACGTCAGCAAGGACGTCTCGTGGGTGGGCGGCTTGAAGACCTCCACCGAAGGTGGCTTGAACATCGATCTGAGCTACAACTACGGCCAGAACAATCTCACCTTCGATGTGCGCAACAGCTTGAACAACAGCTTGGGGCTGGCCAGCCCGACCGACTTCCACGCCGGTACGCTGGAAGTGACGCAGAACGTGCTCAATGCCGATTTCACCAAGACGCTGGATTGGGGCCTGGCCTATCCGGTGACGCTGGCCTTCGGTGCTGAATGGCGCGGCGAGAAATTCAACGAATCGCCTGGCGATGCGGCTTCCTCGGCCAACGGCGGTATTCCCTCGGCCAACGGGTCGTTGATTCCCGGCGCGCAGGTGTTTCCGGGCTTCAAGCCCTCCGATGCCGGTTACTACAACCGCAACAGTCATTCGTTCTACGCCGACCTGGAAACCGATTTGACCGAGAAGTTCTCGGCCGGGCTGGCCGGGCGCTACGAGAAGTACAGCGATTTCGGCGACACCGCCACCGGCAAGCTGTCGCTGCGCTATGCCTTTACCGACAAGGTGGCGGTGCGTGCGACTGCATCCACCGGCTTCCGCGCGCCGTCGCTGCAGCAGCAGAACTTCCAGTCGATCGCCACCCAGTTCCTCAACGTGGCGCAGCCCAACGGCACGGTGACCGCGATTCCGTTCGAGATCGGCACCTTCCGTACCGACAACCCTGCCGCGATCGCGCTCGGTGCCGAACCGCTCAAGGCCGAAGAGTCCAAGAATTACGGCTTGGGCGTGGTGCTGCAGCCGGTGGAGAATCTGTACATCACGGTGGATGCGTATCGCATCGATATCGACGACCGCATCGTGCTGTCTGAAAACCTCACCTCGACTGCGGTCCGCAACTACCTGCAGGCCAATGGTTTCCCGGGCATCGGTGGCGGGCGTTACTTCACCAATGCGGTAGACACCAAGACGCAAGGCGTCGATGCGGTCGGCACCTATCGCTGGAACCTGGATGGCGGCAGCGCAGAGCTGACCTCCGGCTACAACTACAACAAGACCGAAATCAAACGCATCGCCGATAACCCGGCAGCGCTGATGGCGATCGATCCGAGTGCGGTGCGCATCGGTCGCGCCGAAATCGGCCGTATCACCGAAGGCACGCCGCGCGACAAGTTCTTCCTTGGCGGGACCTGGTCGCCGGGCAACTGGTCGTTCACCGGCACCGCCACGCGCTGGGGCGAGTTCAGTACGTTCGGCACCAACGCCGGCAGCGACCAGACCTACGCGGCCAAGTGGACGCTGGATCTGGCCGCGTCCTACAAGTTGGGCGCGTGGAATTTCACCATCGGTGGCGACAACGTGCTCAACGAATATCCTGACCGCCAGCAAGCCGGCTTGGGCACGCGCACCTACCTGCCCTACAGCAGCGCCTCGCCGTTCGGTTTCAACGGCGCGCTGGTCTATGCAAACGTGAACTACAAGTGGTAACTCCCAAATGCCGGTCGGTCACGGCCGGCATTTGAGTCGCGCGGCACTGCATGTTCGACGTGTCGCCGACGTCACCGTCCCTGGCCACCCTCGCACACATGAGGTGGCCAGGTTAGACGCTTTCCGCTGCACGTTGCACGTTGCACCGCTTCAGCAAGGATGCGCGCAGCAAAGCGCGCAAGGCGCCACACCGCGCATTGCCGGTTGCTGCACTCGTGCGCATTGCTCCGTCCTGCGGACGCATGCGGCGCGCAGGCATGGCCGATTACCCGTTCGCAGTTGCATTCCCCCGGTATTTACGGTGCTTCGTCGCTACGTCCATCACTCCTTTCGAGCCTTGACTCCCATGCACAACTCCAACGCACTCTCGCTGGCGATTTCAGTCGCACTCACCGTCTGTTCCTTCGCTGCCAGTGCGCAGTCGCAATCGACCCAGCCGCAGAAAACCCTCGACACCCTGATCGTCACCGGTACGCGCGTCAGCGACAGGACCGTGGCCGAATCCGAATCGCCGATCGACATCATCTCCGAGGAGTCCCTGCAGGCCACCGGCGCCACCGATGTCGCCACCGCGCTCGGCAAGCTGTTGCCGTCGCTGAACTTCCCGCGCCCGGCCATCGCCGACGGCAACGACGCCGCCCGTCCCGCCACGCTGCGCGGGCTGTCGCCGGACAACGTGCTGGTGCTGGTCGACGGCAAGCGCTATCACACCTCCTCGCTGGTGAACTACAACCCCTATGTCGGTCGTGGTTCAGCGCCGGCCGATCTCAACTCGCTGCCGATGTCGGCGATCGCCCGCATCGAGGTGCTGCGCGATGGCGCGTCGGCGCAATACGGCTCCGACGCGATCGCCGGCGTGGTCAACATCGTGCTCAAGCATGGCGCCGCGGCCGGCAGCAACAGCATTTCGGTCAATGGCGGCATCATGGACAAGGGCGACGGCGCACAGAACGGCGTCGACGGCTCGGTCGGCCTGCCGTTCGGCGCCACCAGCGGCGACACCGCGCCTGGCTGGGTGCGGCTGTCGTGGAATTACCAGAATTCGATGGACACCAACCGCAGCGAGAACACCAATCGCGCCACCACGCTTGCCGGCGCCGCCAATCCCAGCGGCGTGCCCTACCAGCGCCATGGCGATCCGGATGCCAGGTTCTACCAGGGCCTGGTCGCGTTCGGTTATGACTTCACGCCCAACGTCGAGCTGTATGGCCATCTGAGCCTCAGCCGCCGCGAAGTGACCTCCAACGGCTACTACCGTGCCTACGACAACACCGACCGCAACGTGCAGGCGGTGTATCCCAACGGCTTCCTGCCGCAGATCTACAACCCGATCAACGACCGCTCGGCGGTGCTCGGCGTCAAGGGCACCACGGCCAGCGACTGGCATTGGGACGTGTCGGCCACCTATGGCAAGAACGACATGACCTTCAACATCCTCAACAGCATCAACACCAATCTGTACTGGAGCACGGGCAGCTCGCCGACGAACTTCAATTCCGGCGGTTTCGAAACCGAACAAGGCACGCTCAACGCCGACTTCAACAAGTCCTTCGATTGGGGCCTGGCCTATCCGGTCAATCTGGCCTTCGGTGTGGAACATCGCCAGGACCGCTACGAGATCGTCGCCGGCTCGCCGGCGTCGTATTTCTTCGACCCCGACACCATCAACCCGGAAACCGGAACCCCGTACCCCGGCGGTGCGCAGGTGTTCTCCGGTCTGGAGCCCTCGGTAGCGGGCAAGTTCGGCCGTCACAGCAACGCGGCCTATGCAGCGCTGGAAGCGGACCTGACCGACAAGCTGTCCGGTGGCATCGCCGGGCGTTACGAGAACTACAGCGATGCCGGTTCCACCCGCTCTGGCAAGCTGTCGGCACGCTATGCGTTCACCGATACGTTCTCCATGCGTGCCACGGTTTCCAACGGCTTCCGTGCGCCCTCGCTGGCGCAGCAGAACTACGCCTCGGTGGTGACCCTGCCGCAGGACGGGCAGCTGATCCAGGTCGGCACCTATCGCACTTCCGACCCGATCGCCGTGCAGCTGGGCGCGCGCCCGCTGAGCCCGGAAAAGTCCACCAACTACGGGATCGGCAGCGTCTGGCAGCCGACCGCCAACTTCACCTCGACGCTGGACGTGTACCAGATCCGCATCTGGGACCAGATCCTGTATTCGGACCAGATCCAGCTCGCCCAGCCGATCGGCCAGGTGGGTGCGGTGCAATTCTTCGTCAACGGCGCCACCAGCCGCACGCGCGGCGTCGACTGGGTGAACAGCTATCGGGCCGATCTCGGTGCCGGCGGCAGCCTCAACCTGAGCGCCAGCGCCAATTACAACAAGACCAAGATTCTGGAGCTGTCCAATCCGAATTTCGGACGTGCCAGCCAGGGCCTGTTGACCGAATCCACGCCACGCACCAAGTACATGCTGGCAGCGGACTGGACCTTGGGCGGCTTCTCGCTCAACGGCAATGCCACCCGCTATGGCGCGATCAAGCGAATCGGCGATCCGGCCGACGGCAGCCAGGACCAGACATATTCGGCGCGCTGGATCCTCAATCTGGCGGCCAACTACACCTGGCAGGCGCTGACCTTCACCGTGGGTGCCGACAACGTCACCAACCAGTATCCGACCAAGGCACAGCTGACCACCGGCTACGATGATCGCGCCAGCGGTCTGCAGTATTCCTCGTTGTCGCCGTTCGGCTTCAACGGTCGCTACTGGTACGGCCGGGTGACCTACCGCTTCTGATCGGCCGGCTCGAGCGAACCTGCCGATCCGCGCATGTGTATCCGCAAACACCGCCGAGTGATCGGCGGTGTTTGTCGTTGAGGGCATCTCGATTCGGGTGCCGCGGCTGCGCGTCATCTGCCGCGACGATCGCCAGCGCAGTGATTGCCGCTGCGATGCCGTCCCGGCTGGTCACGTCACTGCACTGGATGACCGCTGCTCACCAGGAGGCGAGCAGCGTGTCGACACCGCGCAGGTTGGCGCGGTCGTTCCAGCTCAGCGTGTCCAGCTGCTCCAACCGAAGCGCCGGCAGACGCGCAAGCAGGCAGGCCAGCGCGGCTTCCACTTCGATCATGGCCAGCCGGTTGCCCAGGCAGTGGTGGATACCACCACCGAGCGACAGCGCGCGGCCCTGCTGGCGGCGGATATCCAGCACCTGCGGGTCGGTGAACTGCAGCGTGTCGTGATTGGCCGCGCCCAGCATCAGATACAGCATGGCGCCCCGGGGAACCGCCACGCCCTCGATCTCGAAATCCTGCAAGGCGGTGCGCGTGGCCATCTGCACCGAGCTGTCGTAGCGCATGCATTCGAGCACTGCATTGGGCAGCAGGCCCGGGGTTTCCTGCAGCAGGCGCAATTGCTGCGGATGCCGATGCAGCGCGACCAGCGCATTGCAGATCATGTTGGAGGTGGTTTCGTGGCCGGCAAAGAACAGCAGGATCACGTTGGAGACGATCTCCTCCTCGCTCAGGCGGCGGCCGTTGTCCTCGGCCTGGATGAAGCGCGCGATCAGATCGTCGCCGCCAGCGCTGCGACGTTGCGCGATCACGCCGTGGAAATATGTTGCCAGCTGGTCGTACGCAACGCTGGTGGCCTGCAGTTCTTCCGCCGTCATCATCGGATCGAAGACTTTCGCCAGCGCGCTGGTCGCGTGACTCAGCGCGGTGACATCGGCTGCATCGATATCCAGCATCCGGCAGATGATGGCGATCGGCAGCGGGAACGCGAACTCGGCCAGCAGATCGCAGTGGCCGTTGGCCTGGAAAGCGTCGATCAACCCGGCGGCGGTATCGCTGGCTACCTCACGCATGGACTCCATCTGCCGCGCACCGAAGGCCTGCGTCATCAGTCCGCGCAACTGCGTGTGCAGCGGCGGATTGAGCAGCAGGAACATGCGGCTCATGCCCTGGAACAGCGGCAGGTGCACCGCCGCCTCGCCGTAGCGCAGACGAACGCTCTGCAGATAGTCGCGACCGACCCGTCGGTCGCTGAGCAGGCGATCGACCACGGCGTAGCGGCCGGACATCAGCCGCCCGTCCGCCACCTGCACCAGTGGGCCTTCTTCGCGCAGGCGTGCGTAGGTCGGATAGGGATCGTGGCGGAACTGGGGTGTTGCCAAATCGCTGAGATGCATAGCCTGGCTCATGTGGCATCACCCCCGAAATAGGGGCGATGCATGCGTACACCTGCCAAAGGACGCAGGTGCTCGACGGGATGCCCCGATTATCTGCACGCATCGCGCCCCGGCCTTGCGCAAGCGCGAAGCGGTGTCGTCAATGTTGACTCGGCATGCCGGACTTGCGCCGTGCGTCTCGGCTCGCAGGCGCAGGCGCAGGCGCAGGCGACAGCGGTTTACGCGCGCCACCTGACGCATGCATCTGTTTGCACGCATGCGCCGCGTGTCGCATCGCGTTAATCATGCGCTGTGTACTATGGGCGCCCGGCCAACTGGACCTGTTTTGCGGTCCAGTTCCCCCTGCCGGACTCCAGCCATGACCACGCAATGCCCGCAGGCGATGCCCGGCGCAGTGCCGTTGGCTGGCTCGACGATCTCCCGGACACTCTCACAACGGATTGGAATGCATCACGACACCAGCCTCATCGACATCATCGCCGTCGGCCTCGCGGTCGCCTTCATCCTTGGCACGCTCGCGCAGAAGGTGAAGCTCTCGCCGTTGGTCGGCTACCTGCTGGCCGGCGTGTGCGTAGGGCCGTTTACGCCCGGATTCGTGGCCGACCAGACCATCGCCAACCAGTTGTCCGAACTCGGTGTGATGTTGCTGATGTTCGGCGTGGGGCTGCATTTTTCGCTCGACGATTTGATGGAAGTGAAGTGGATCGCGGTGCCTGGCGCATTGGCGCAGATCGTGGTGGCCACCCTGCTCGGCTGGGCGCTGGCGTGGAGCATGGGCTGGTCGCTGATTCACGGCTTGGTGTTCGGCCTGGCGCTGTCGGTGGCCAGTACGGTGGTGCTGTTGCGTGCGCTGGAAGAACGCCGTTTGCTGGACACCCAGCGCGGCCGCATCGCGGTGGGCTGGCTGATTGTCGAAGACCTGGTGATGGTGCTGGCATTGGTGTTGCTCCCGGCGCTGGCGGATGTGCTCGGTAGCGGCGCACCAGCCACGACGCACGATGCGCAATCGCCCTCGCTGCTGGCCGCGCTGGGCGTGACCTTGCTCAAGATGGTGGCGTTCGTCGCGGCGATGCTGGTGATCGGCCGGCGCGTGATTCCCTGGTCGTTGGAAAAAGTGGCGGCAACCGGCTCACGCGAACTGTTCACCCTGGCCGTGCTCGGTATCGCGCTGGGCGTGGCATTCGTGTCGGCTACGTTGTTTGGTGTGTCGTTCGCGCTCGGCGCGTTCTTCGCCGGCATGCTGCTCAAGGAATCGGAACTCAGCCATAAGGCCGCCAACGATTCGCTGCCGTTGCGCGACGCGTTTGCGGTGTTGTTCTTCGTGTCGGTGGGCATGTTGTTCGACCCGATGATCCTGATCGCGCACCCGTGGCAGGTTCTGGCGACCTTCCTGACCATTACCGTGGGCAAGTCGTTGGCGGCATTTTTGATCGTGCGCGCGTTCGGCCACCCCACCGGCACGGCGCTCACCATTTCCACCAGCCTGGCGCAGATTGGCGAGTTTTCCTTCATCCTGGCCGGCCTGGGCGTGCAACTGGCGATCCTGCCGGAAACCGGGCGCGACCTGATCCTGGCCGGCGCGCTACTGTCGATCGTGGCCAACCCGTTCCTGTTCTCGTGGCTGGACCGCTGGCAGGCCAAGCAGGCGCAGGACGCGCCCGCCGCCGTGGAACCGGAACTACCGCCTGGCCCGCCATTGCCGGCCGATGGGCATGCCATCGTGATCGGCTACGGCCGCGTCGGCAGTTCGCTGGCGCAATTGCTGCGCAGCCGCGGCGTGCCGGTGCTGGTGATCGACGACAACGGCGACCACGTCGCCAAGGCCCATGCGGCTGGTATTCCCGGCATCCGGGGCAGCGCAGCGGCCGACCGCGTGCTGGCCGAGGCACGCCCGGAGCATGCCAAGATCGCAATCCTGGCCATTCCGCAGCCGCTGGAAGCCGGCGAAGCACTGGCCAAGCTGCGCGCCATCAACCCCTCGCTGACACTGCTGGCGCGCGCCCACAGCGACGCCGAGGTCAAGCACCTGCTCGAACACGGCGCCGACGGCGCGGTACTGGCCGAGCGCGAACTGGCCTATTCGCTGGCCGAAATGGTGATGTCCACCCCGCCGTACCGCGCGTTGAACGTGCCGGCGTCGTGACAGTTGCTGGTTCGATGCCCCCAGTGCTCAGCGCCAAGACGACGCACATTACCCAATGGACTCACTATGGGGTAGCTACTGCCGATTGCATCGCCACGCGGCCGTCACCAAGACACACGACAGCCGCTATCAACATCAGCGTGGCTTGACCGGTCGGTACTGACGACGATCGCCGTACGCAGCGCCCTTGGTGTCCACGTTCGCGCATAAACGGTCGCCGCAAAGCATTACGTCGGCGCCGTTGTAAGCGCGCAGCAACTCGGCACGCAACCGATTGTCACGTATTTCCTGACGATATTGGGTCAACAACCACCCACCGCCGCCCAACAACAGCAGTAGACCTCCCAGGACAACCGCAGCGCCTTTCCACAGCAGCAGGCGCTGCCCGCGCTCGATGCGCTTGAGCTGATCGGACAATGATTGCGCGCCTTCCCCGATCAAACCACCGGCCTGCTGCAGCCGCTTTTCGAAACCGGCGACAGGTTGATCCAAGCCCTGCTGAATGCTCCGAATCAAGGTGTCGGGTACGCGCTGCAGCGTCTGCTCGGCCGAACGGGTGACCACGTTTGGCAACGACTGGGCGACTTGCTCCAACTGCTGGGCAAGGCGGCGTTGAAGTTGTTCCAGTTCGGCGCATCGACGCTCGAACTGTTCCATCAGCATGGCGGCTTTGCTGACCAGCGCCATCGGGTCTTGTACGTCCATCGTGCCTCCAGTCTTCCTGGTGATGACGACTACAGGCTGCGTGCGCCGATGCGCATGGTCTCTTGCTGCTGCGACTCGGCCTGTTGCCGCTGTGCCTGCATCGCCTGCCGGGCCGCCTGCTGTTCCTGCTGGTTCACCGTCTCGACGGCCTCGGCGTGCAATGCGCGGCCATGCGGCTCATTGGCAAGGCTCTGCGTCATCTGACGGAACTGATCACGGTCGCCGCTCTGTGCGGCGGCCAACATGCGATCGAGAAATGCGCTTGGGTCGTCCTTCAACGAGGGCATATTTCCGCTGTGAGTCGGCGACATCGCACGCGCATCATGCGCTCCCTGCGCCTCTCCCTTGAGCGGCACCTGCCACGCCTGCGGCACATGGCTGCGCTCGCGGTCATGCTGGAATTGCTGCATCTGCTGTTGCCAGGTCGGCGCATCCATCTCTCGACGTCCTGTTCCCGGTTCCAACGGACCGCGCAGGTGATCGACCCCATCGCGGGCCAGCCCAGGGATTCCACGCGAGTACACCGTCAAGCCGGACCGTAGCGTCTCGATGTCGCCGCGATACTTCTCGATCATCGGCGCGTACCGCCGAGCGAGCTGCTGCGTTGAAGGGTCTTCCAAGACGGAGGTATCCGCTTTGCCGGCCCCATCGACTGGCAGGAAGTTATGCATGCGATGCGATTCACCCAACCTGACAGCCGCCGAAAGCGGATCACGCGCGTCCAGCGCACTGCGGTCGTTGACGTAGTCCGCGGCCTTTAGGACAGCAATTTCCTGCGGTATGGCATAGACCTTGACTTGGCCGTAATGGCGGCCTGCGGCGCTGACTGCATCGCCGGCCATAACGTGATTGATCACATCGCTGCCGCCTTCCGGAATCCGCCGATCCAGACTGACCGCGCCGTAGGCGTCGAAGGTCTGCCCCTTAAGGCCGAAGTGATGCGCAGTGACTTGTGCCAAATTGCCACCGAGCGAGTGGCCAGCAACCGTCACATCGGGGATTGGTAGACCGGTACTGAGATGCTTTTGCTCTGCATATTTCAAGGCGCGCTGCGTAAACGTGATGGCGTCTGCTACCTGCGCATTGTGGCGAGTCGCGACCATCCCACCGTCGGCCAGTGCACCGTCCAGTAAGGGCTGGCGATCAAACTCGCTTCCTCGGTGGACAACCACTATTTCCCTGGTATCGGCTCTCTCGTAGATGACGCCTTGGTAGCCTGACGGCTTGTCCACGTATTGCAAACGTCGGACAGGTAGACCGCCGATATTTACAACAGCGCTTCGCTCTCCGGTATCTTCAGGCTTGTCGTAGCCATCGCGGGTCAGTGCGGCGTACTGCTGGCTGGTGAGACTCATGGGGCGCCCTTTCCGCCTTGAGATTTATACGAAATAAGTTACTTCGATTTGGCTCTGCGTATTTGTCAGCAGACTCTTCGCCAAAATCGACATAGTCTTCCAAATTACTCCTGGGATACCCCCCTGACCAAAAAAAAGTTGTTTTTTGCTTAAGTTCGTCAAAGTATTTTTTTTCTAGACTAGGCGAGAAAGCTGTTTCCGCCCTGCCACCTGTCGCCTTCAGGGAAACACCGAAACCTCCAAATTCCCAGTGGCAGACGCCCTTGCCGTAGTAGTCAGCATCGACCATGCCATCCATATAAATCATCGCCGTGAAAACCGTATCGTTGATCTTCTGAAAAGAAACAGGTATCGCGTGTTCTTTTGGCTTTGTCGACATCCCCAATGAAGCATCGAATGGCGCGCACTGATCACGATCCTTCATGTCGTAAAACGCTTTAGCTGACGCAGCCCCAAACGGCCCCGGCGCATTCTCAATGGTCATGGTCACCCTATAGGCCTGCTTCGGATGCTGGTTCTTCCGATAGATCGGATCGCCGTCTTCGTCGCGCGCCTGCGCGTCCCTCGATTGCATCGTGGTCTCCTTTGCTCCGCACGCGCACAGCGAAATCGTCAGAGAGATGTATAGCAGCGCGGCTGAAGTGCGGTACATAGTGGTTGGCCGATAAACGCCTTGTTTCCTCAAGGCTACGGCGTTTCCTGGGCAGCAACAACATTGGGTTCGGCGTAAGACACGTGCTGTTAAACAGTTCCAAGTGCGCAGCAACGATCCGGGTGTGGGGGATGACTGTCTACAGGCTCCAAGCTAACCCATCGGAATCACGCCGCAGTGGTTACCCAAAAAGACCGCTAGACACACTTGATAATCATTCCCATCAAGTGCAGGATGAGCGCCCGTTTCCTCGGCGGCCTCTTCCATGGCGGTTGCAGTCGGCATCCTCAATGCATTGCCAAGCGTGCAGCTCTGCGAGTTGCTGGGCCGCCTCGGCTATGGCTTCGTGGTGCTCGATCTGGAGCATGTGCTGCACGCGCCCGACACGCTGGAGCATGCCATCCGCGCCTGCGAGTTGTCGGGCTGCGAGGCCTGGGTGCGCGTGCCGGAGGTGGACGAAAAACTGATTGGCCGCGTGCTGGATGCCGGCGCGCGCGGAATCGTGATTCCGCGTACCGAGTCTGCGGCGCAGATCGGCGACGCCATCGCCGCGGCGCGCTTCCCGCCGCTGGGCCGGCGCGGCATCACCGGCGGCCGTGTCACCGGCTTTGGCAATGTCGATCTGCCCACCTACATCGCGCATGCCAATGCGAACACCCGTATCGTGCCGATGATCGAAAGCGCCGCCGGCGTGGCTGCCCTGCCGGAGATTCTTGCCATCCCAGGCGTGGCCCTGGTGATGGAAGGTGCGCTGGATCTTGCGCTGGATCTGGGTCTGGGCCCGCAGCCCACCCACCCGCAGGTGTGGGAATTGCTGCTGCAACTGCATGCGCAGTGCGTTGCTGCAAACGTCCCGTTCTGCCCCAACCCGCGCACTGACGCGCAGCGTGCGCACTGGCTGCAGCAGCCAGAGCTGCGCTGGCTGCTGGCCGGCGAAGACCGCGCGCTGATCCAACGCGCCCTGCGCGGCCATTTGGCCAGCCTTGCCGTCCTCCAATCACCTCCCGCCTGCAGGAGCACGCCGTAGATGTCGACGTTCCGTCTCCACGCCCTGGCCATCGCTATTGCGGCGAGCACGCTGACGCTGCCGCAGCTGGCGCGCGCAAGCGATACGCCGACGACCGATGCGCTTGATGCCAGCGGTGGCGGCACGCCGATTCGTGCACTGGATGCGATCCAGGTGCAAGGCAGCCTGCTCGGTCGCTCCAAACCCGACGATGTGCAGCGTTATGCCGGCAGCCGCCAGGTGATCGACCGCGAGCAGTTGCGCAATGGCGGCAACCGTTCTCTGGACGATGCATTGCAGCGCGTGCCCGGCATCAAGATCTTCGACGAAACCGGCACCGGCGCACTGCCGCAGCTGATGCTGCGCGGTCTGTACGAAAGCCGCAGCGGTCGCGTGCAGGTGCTCGAAGACGGCATTCCATTGGCGTTGGCCCCGTATGGGCAGACCAGCCTGTCGCTGTTTCCGGTAGGACTGAGCCAGATCGACCGCATCGACATCGTGCGCGGCGGCGCGGCGGTGCAGTACGGGCCGAACAACGTGGGCGGGGTGATCAACCTGGTCAGCAAGGAGATCCCGAGCGCGTGGAGCACCACGCTGGCGCACAAGGTCACTGCCGGCGGCCAGGGCCGGTTCCTGCAGGACAGTGCGCTCAGCAGCGGCGGATATCTCACCGATAACTTCGGGATGCAGGTCGATGCCAATCGCACCTATGGCGAGTACTGGCGCGCGCATAGCGACACCGACATCAGCAATCTGCGCGTCCGTGCCGAATGGTGGCTGGACGACACCAAGCTGCTCAAGGCCAGCGTGCAGCGTTATCTGGTCGACATGGACCTGGCCGGTGCCCTCAGTCCGGACGATTACCGGCGCGACCCGCGCCAGTCCACCCGCCCGCTGGACAGCTTCAACGGCCGCACCACACGTGCGTCGCTGAGCTACGAACAGCTGCTGGGCGATTGGGGTCCGATGCAGGAGGTGCGCCTGGATTGGAGCAACTTCAGTGCACGCAGCAGTCGCAATTTCATTGTCGGCATGCGCCAGGCCTCCACCGAAACGTGGCGCTCGGACCTGCCGCCGCAACTGCGCCAGACCGCACCGCGCGATTTCCGCGTGGTCGGCAGCGAGCCACGGCTGAGCTGGAGCATGGGCGATGCCGGTGGCGTGCGTCAGCAGTGGACAGCCGGGGTGCGTGCAGTGCGCGAGGACATCGATTTTCTGGTGGGCAATCTGCGTCTGCGCGACGGGCTGTTCACCACCGTGCGCGATTGGCGGTTCGAAGACCGCGCGTTGGCCGCATACCTCAGCAACGCCATCACCCTGCCGGGCGAGCGCGTGACGATTACGCCGGGCCTGCGCTACGAACGCCTGGATTCGCGCTATTTCAATCGCGCCACCGGCGTCAGCACGCTCAACCAGACGCGCGATGTCCTGCCGGGGCTGACGTTGGGCTTCCAGGCAAACGAGCAATGGTTTTTCTACGCCGACGGGCAGCGTTCGATGCGTGCGCCGCAGGTCACCCAGATCATCTTCGGCAACAACCTGGATGCCGAACTGGCATGGAATTACGAGGCGGGCGCGCGCTATCAGCCCAACGAGCGGACACGTGTCCAGCTGGGCGGCTACCTCATCGATTTCGATCAGCAGATTCAGCTCGACAACACCACGCGCGTGTTCCGCAATCTCGGCAAGACCCGCCATCAAGGTGGCGAGCTGGAACTGCAATGGAGCCCGGAGCAACTGCGTGCGCTCACCCTCAACGCCAGTTATGCCTATCTGGATGCCAGCCAGGAATCGGGTGCATTCCGCGGCTTGCGCGTGCCTTACACCTCGCGCAACCAGATCACGCTGGGCGGCACTTACGCGCTTGGTCACACCACTGTCGCGCTTTCCGGCTATTACTTCAGCAAGGCCTTCAGCGACGCTGCCAACACCGTGCAGGAGAATGCCATCGCTTCGGTGGGTCAGTTGCCGGCCTACATGGTGTGGAACACGCAAGTGAGCCATACCTTGTTCGAACGCGATGGACAGAAGTTCAGCGCATCGTTGGCGATCAACAACCTGTTCGACCGGCAATACTGGTTCCGTGGCGTGGACACCAGCCCCTGGGGGCGTCAGGCCGCGCCTGCGCGCACCGTCACTGCCGGACTGGAGTACACGTTTTGAACCTGCATCACCTGGCAAGCGCTGCACACGACCGACGCACACAGGCGTAGGTTGCGCGCGAAGCGACGGCGGTCGTACTGACAGCCGCCAAGACAACACGGCGTGCATGAGGCACGCATCATTGCCGCAGCACGCGGCATGCGATCGACGTATCGCAGGCCACCCAACGCCGCCATGGCGCCAGGCAGCCCGTTCAGTACCGGTTTCCCCCACCGTCCTGTCGAACGAGAGCTGCCATGACTGCGACATCCGCTGCACCGTTGGTGATCCTCACCCATGTCTGCCATCCGGCCATCAACGAAGGTTTCCTGCCCGCCGCGCGCGCGCTGGGCCTGCCCGTATGGTTGCTGACCGACCACCGGCTCGATCACCTGGCCTATTTCCGCGAGCATCCCGCCCATGCACCGCAGCGGGTGATCGAATGCGATGTGTTCAATCCGCTCGGCGTCCTCGACGTACTGCACGATGCAGACATCACCCCGCGCGCGGTGTTCAGCAATAGCGACCATCTGCAGACCAGCACCGCGCTGGTGGCCGCAGCGCTTGGCCTGCCGGGCAAGGACTGGCAGGTGTGCTACGCCGCCAAGAACAAGGCTGCGATGCGCCAACGCTTGCGTGCGCGTGGACTGCCCTGCCCGTGGTTTTGCACGCTGGCGCCGGGCGCGGCGTTGACGGCCCAGATTCCATGGCCTGTGGTGGCCAAGCCCCGCGAGGGCGTGGCGAGCCTGGATGTGCGCTGCTGCACCGATGCAGCGCAATTGCAGGCGTACCTGGACGATGGATGGCAGCGCCATCCGCAGCGCACCGTGCTGTTGGAAAGCATGCTGGAAGGTGCGCTGTTTACGCTGGAAACGCTGGGCGATGGCAAGCACCTGCAAGCCATCGGCGGCTTCAAGGTGCGATTGTCGCCGCCTCCGCATTTCGTCGAATGCGAAGCGCAGTGGGATGCCAACGTGGACACGCCGGTGATCGCGCAGGCGCTGCAACAGCTGCGCGCGTTCGGTGTCGGCTTCGGGCTGTGCCATAGCGAATTCATCCTCACCGCCGATGGCCCGGTGCTGGTGGAAATCAATTACCGCAGCATCGGCGATCGGCGCGAATTCCTGCTCGACGAGATGTTTTCCAAGCAATGGTTCAACGCGGCGCTGGCACCGCATCTGGGCCTGCCGTTGCCACAGCTCCGCAGTGCCCATGCGCATGCTTTGCTGCGCTACTACGTGGCCGAACACGACGGCGAATTGGTCGCCGCCAGCGAAGACCGCCGCCAGCGCGATGCGCACAGCGACGTGCAGTACCGGCGGATGCGCGCACCGGGCGAGCGCATCCGCCTGAGCCATTCCAACAAGGATTACCTGGGCGTGCTGAGTGCGTTGGCACGCGATGCGCAGACACTGCAACACGCAGTGGTGCAGGCCGAAGCGGGCCTGCAGTGGCGCATCGACGGCGCGGAACTGCGCGCATGAGCAGCACGGACGACCAACGCTACATCGCCACCCGCATCATCGATGCCTGCCTGCGCGAAGACCTGCGTGGGATTGCGACCCGCGGCAGTGCGGCGGTGCCGGATGCGCAGGTGCTGGCGCAGTGGACCGACCCCAGCCCGGTGCATGGATGGTGGCGCATCGCTCACCTGCCCGGCGGCACGATGTGGCTGCCGATCCATCGTCAAGGCGTGCTGCAGGACATCGGTGCCTGCGGCGACAGCTGGATTGTGCGCAGCGACGACAGCGTGCATGTCGAACGTGGCGCGCACGCCTGGCTGCACCGCCTGAGCGCAGAACTCGACAGCGAAACGCAACAGCTGCATCGCGCCTACGCCGACGAAGCCGACTGCGCCGCCGCGCACCGCGGGCTGGCGCGGCAGGCCTACCACGCGCAGGCACCGGCGTTGCGCACTGCGCTGCATCACCGCGATGCCGCCGAGCGTGCCTACCGCTGCGACCAACTGGCCAGCTACCGCGACCATCCGTTCTATCCCACCGCGCGCGCCAAGGCCGGGCTGGATGCGGCCGAGCTGCGCCACTACGCGCCGGAATTCGCGCCGACCTTCGCGCTGCGTTGGCTGGCGGTTCCGCAGGCGTTGGCGCAATGCACCAGCGCCCCGCCGGCCGAGCTGTGGCCGGATTTCGCCAGCCTGGGCCTGCCGCCCGAGTTGGCCGCCACGCATCTGCCCTGGCCGGTGCATCCGCTGGTGTGGGAGCGCCTGGAGCAGGAGGGCTTCGCACTGCCCGAGGACGTGCTGCGAGCGCCCAACGCCTGGCTGGACGTGCGCCCGACGCTGTCGGTGCGCACGCTGGTGCCGCTGCGGCATCCACACCTGCATCTCAAATTGCCCATTCCGATGCGCACGCTGGGCGCCCTCAACCTGCGTTTGATCAAGCCGTCCACGCTGTATGACGGGCACTGGATGGAGCGCGCGTTGCGGCGCATCGATGCGCTGGATCCTGCGCTGCAAGGCCGCTGCGTGTTCGTCGACGAGTCGCACGGCGGGCATGTCGGGCAGACGCGGCATCTGGCCTATCTGGTGCGGCGTTACCCCGCGCTGGACGATGCCACGCTGGTCCCGGTGGCTGCGCTATGCGCGCCCATGCCCGATGGCCGCCCGATGGCGATCCATCTTGCCGAGCGTTTTGCGCATGGCGACCTGCTGCATTGGTGGCGCGACTACACCGAACTGCTGCTTGCCGTACATCTGCGCCTGTGGCTGCGTTATGGCATTGCACTGGAAGCCAATCAGCAAAACAGCGTGCTGGTGTATGCCGATGGCCAAGCCACGCGCCTGTTGATGAAGGACAACGACGCTGCGCGGATTGCGCTGCCCCAGTTGCGCGCGGCGCTGCCGGAGCCGGATGCAATGGGCCCGCTGCAGGATGCGCGTATTGCGGTGGACGATCCGCAGGCGTTGACGCAGATGTTCTGCACGATCGTGCTGCAGCTGGATCTGCAGGCAGTGCTGGAAGGCCTGGCCGAATGGCAACCCGCATTGCGCGCACCGTTATACGCGCAGCTGCAGGACCAGTTCGTTGCGACGCTGGCGCAACTGGACGCCGATGGCATCGATACCGGCCCTGCGCGCCGGCTGTTGGCTGCGCCACGGCTGCCGGTGAAATACCTGCTCAGCGCCGGCAGCCTGCTCAGCAAGCACCTCACCGGCGCCACCGACATCAACAAGTTCTACGGCGACAGCGCGCCCAATCCATTCGGCGATGCGTTCGCGGATACGCGACAACCGCCGCGCAGGCAAGCGGGCGTGCCGCGATGAGGCGCATCCTGGGTCCGGTGCTGGCTGCGCATTATCTGGCGGCATTCACGGCGTTGGGCATGCCGCTGTTTCTGCCGCAGGTGTTGGCCGAACTCGCACCATCGGCCGCGGTGGGCTGGAGCGGCGTGCTGTATGTCTTGCCCACGCTCTGCACTGCACTGACGGCAAGCAGCTGGGGGCGTTGGGCGGACCGCCATGGACGCAAACGTTCGCTGCTGCGCGCACAACTGGGCCTGGCGCTGGGCTTTGCGATTGCCGGCTTCGCGCCGTCGCTGACCTGGCTGGTGATCGGCCTGCTCGTACAAGGCACCTGTGGTGGTTCGCTGGCGGCGGCAAATGCGTATCTGGCCAGCCAGCCGCAGGCCGGCCCGTTGGCGCGTGCATTGGACTGGACACAGTATTCGGCCCGCCTTGCCATGGTAAGCGCACCGGCACTGCTGGGCATGGCACTGGCGCTGGGTCCTGCGCAATCGCTGTATCGCGCACTGGCGTTGCTGCCATTGATGGCGTTTGCGTTGACGTGGCGACTGCCGGCCGATCGGCCTGCTGCGCGAGAACACACTGCCGGCAAGGCTGCTACGTCTTCCGGGCACGCAGCTTCATCGCCTGCATCGCCGCGCACCCATGCCGCGCCGTTGTGGCCAGCCCTGCTGCTCGCGCAGTTCTTGTTCTGCTTTGCGATGGTGGTGACATTCCCGTATTTCATTCCGTATGCGCTTGCGCGCGGCGCCGGCCACGATGCGCTTGCCGGTTTGCTCTACAGCCTGCCGCATCTGGTCTATCTGGTGGTGCTGCCCTGGTGGCGACGCGGCGATAGCGAGGCGTGGCTTGTGCCGGGCCTGGCGTTGTTTGCGGTGGCCTGCGTGTGGCAGGCGCTGTTGCACGATGCCCTCGCACTGGCGGCAGCGCGGCTGTTGTTTGGCTTCGGCATGTTGTTCGGGCTGCGTGGGCTCAACCGCAGCCTGGCGCACATTGCCAGCGGGCATGGCGCCGGGCGCCTGTTCGGCCGCTTCGATGCCTGCGGCAAATGGGCCGGCGTGTTCGCCGGTGCCGCTGCCGGCGCACTGGCACAGGCGTCCGGCCCCGCCACCCCTTTCCTGGCTGCGGCGCTGGCCGCGACCGTTGCTGCGCTCACCGTTCTGGTGCGCTTTCCTTCGAGGAGAACTGCCGATGTCGCCGCACACGATGCATGACCCCTGGTACGACAGCATGGCCGACGCGCAGGCCTGCAGCTGCTGGTTGAACTGCTATCTGCGCGAATTCGCGATTCCGCAGCGTGCAGTGCAGTTCGACTATCGCGGGCTGGATCGACCCGGCCCGCGCGTGGCCGAACAACGCTGGCTGCGCATCGATCTGGGCGAGGTCGGTACGCTGTGCGTGCGCATCGCCTATGCCGATCGCCTGGGCCGCTGCCGGTTCGCCTCCGCGCCGTTTCTCAAGAGCGCCGGCAAGCCGTGGCATAGCCTGGATGCGCAAACGCTGGCACGCTGCCTGTTGCAGGCCCTGGGCAGCGCGCAGGACATCAACCCGGAGCTGCTGGCGCAAAGCGCCAATAGCGTGGCCGTCACCGCTGCGTTATTGCGCAAGGCCCAGGTCGCCGCCGCCACCGGCGAGGTAATGATCGACGCCGAACAATCGATGCTGTGGGGGCATGCATTGCACCCGACGCCCAAGAGCCGCGAAGGCGTGGATCTGGATCAGGTGCTGGCCTGCGCACCGGAAGCGCGCGCGTCGTTCCAGCTGTTCTGGTTCCGCATCGACCCGCGCCTGCTGCGCATCCAGGGACGCGACGTGCGCGCGACATTAAAGCAGCTCAGCGGCAGCGACGATCTCTATCCCTGCCACCCCTGGGAAGCGCAGCGGCTGCTCGACGCCCCCTTGCTGCGCAGCTTGCAGGCACGCGGCCTGATTACGCCGGTCGGCCCATTAGGCGATGCACTGCGGCCCACCTCGTCGGTCCGCACGCTGTACCACCCGGAACTTGCGTATTTCCTCAAGTGCTCGGTGCATGTGCGGCTCACCAACTGCGTGCGCAAGAATGCATGGTACGAACTGGAGAGCGCGGTTGCGCTCACCGAGCTGTTGGCACCGAGCTGGCGTGCCCTGGCCACACAGGTGCCGGGCTTCGATGTGATGCTGGAGCCGGCGGCGACTTCGCTGGACGTAGCGTCGGTCGATCCCGCATTGCATGCCGCCGACCCGTTGGCGGCGCGCACCTTGTCGGAGAGCTTCGGCATTCTGTACCGGCAAAACATTCCCGCCGCGCAACGTGCACGCTGGCAACCGCAGGTGGCTGCGGCCTTGTTCACCTGCGATGCGCAGGGCAATAGCGTGTGCGCCGCGCGCCTGCGGGCGCTCGGCAGCGCGCAGATGGGCCACCGAACCGCAACGCTGCTGTGGTTCCGCGCCTACGCCGGCCTGCTGCTGGACGGAGTGTGGAGCGCGCTGTTCCAGCACGGCATCGCGCTGGAGCCGCATCTGCAAAACACCGTGATCGGCTTTGCCGACGGCTGGCCAACGCGGGTATGGGTTCGCGACCTGGAAGGCACCAAGCTGCTCGCCCATCACTGGCCGGCCGCGCGCCTGCGCGGCGTCGGCGAACGCGCACGCCAATCGCTGTACTACACGCCAGAACAGGGCTGGAACCGGGTGGCGTATTGCGCGCTGGTCAACAATCTGGCCGAGGCGATCTTTCATCTGGGCGAAGGCGATGCCGCACTCGAAGCGCGGCTATGGCAATGCGTGGGCGAGATCGCGCTGCGCTGGCAACAACGCCATGGCGCGCAAGCGGCGCTGCAGGGTCTGGTCGACGGCGCGCCGCTGCCGGGCAAGAACAATCTGGGGACCCGTCTATGGCAGCGTGCCGACCGCCAATCCGACTACACCGCGCTGCCCAACCCCATCCCCCGCATCACGGCGCAGCGGCAGGTGGCGGCGTGAGTCTGCACATCGATACCGCCGCACTGCTTGCGGCCTTGCCGCAGGTGCGCGCGCGCTGCGAAGGCCCGATCTGCGCGTATGTCTACGATCTGGCGGCATTGGACGCACACGCGGCCTGGATGCGTGCACAGCTGCCGGCGCAGTGCGAGCTGTTCTATGCGGCCAAAGCCAATGCAGAACCGCCGATTCTGCAAACGCTGGCAGCGCACGTGGATGGCTTCGAAGCCGCATCCGGCGGCGAACTCGCCTGGCTGCATGCGCAGCAACCGCAGGCACCGTTGTTGTTCGGTGGCCCGGGCAAACTCGATACCGAACTCGCGCAGGCAGCCGCCCTGCCCGACTGCACCGTGCATGTGGAAAGCCTGAGCGAACTCGAACGCCTGGCGGCAATTGCAGCGCACGCCGGCCGCTGCGTGCCCGTGTTCCTGCGCATGAATATCGCCGTACCCGGCGCGCAGAGCACGCGCTTGATGATGGGCGGGCAACCCTCGCCGTTCGGCCTGGATCCAAGCGATCTGGATGCAGCAATCCGGCGAGTGCAGGCCAATCCATCGCTGCGCCTGGAAGGCTTCCATTTCCATCTGATGTCGCATCAACGCAGCGCCGCTGCGCAGCTGCATCTGGTGGCCGCCTACCTGCGCACCGTGCAGCAATGGCGACAGACCTATGCGCTTGGTCCACTGCGGGTAAACGCCGGTGGCGGCTTCGGTGTGGACTACCGGGCACCGGACGCGTCGTTTGACTGGGCCGGCTTCTGCGCCGGGCTACCAGCCCTGCTGGGCGAACATGGCACCGACCTGCGCCTGCGCCTGGAACCGGGGCGCTATGTCAGCGCCAGCTGCGGTTGGTACTTGATGGAAGTGCTCGATCTCAAACGCAGCCACGGCGCCTGGTTTGCGGTTGCGCGCGGTGGTACCCATCACTTCCGCACGCCGGCCGCGCAGGCGCACGATCATCCATTCCGCGTATTGCGCGGCACCCGCACCCCCGTGATCAGCGACACGCCGGTCACCCTGGTCGGCCAGTTATGCACGCCCAAGGATGTGCTGGCACGCGACCAGCATGTCGCCGCACTCGCACCCGGCGATTGCCTGGCCTTCCCGCTGGCCGGTGCCTATGCGTGGAATATTTCGCACCAGCAGTTCCTGATGCACCCGCCGCCGCAGATGGTGTTTCTAACGGAGGGGCATTGACTTACCGATTGCGGACGAACAACCCTCAGGCGTGCGTCAGCAGGCTCACAGGCAGATATGCTGTTGCCGCAATTTCCTGAGGTGACTCGAAGTAGCTGTACAGAAATTTCGTAGACGTTAGCCAAACGGATCGTTGCCCAGTGGCAATTCTCCTAGGGATGGTCTGAATGGCCCGCTAGACCTCTCAAATTCCGGCTTCTTGCATGTCAATGACGAGCAACATGTCGGGTTTGGTGCGATTTCCGCAACTTTCTAGCGGTTTTAGCTGCCCCCAGGCAGCATTACCCCGGACCGGCAGCAATTGCCAGCGCACCATCCATCAGTTGGCCTCTGGCTCCGCTCTTGCCTGCGCCCTCAGACCCCGGCCAAGGATGAGATCGCGGCATGATTGAGTTCGACCCGCATCAGCGTATAGATCTGACCAGCCCTCGGACCGGTTCTATTTCCTCGGTGATCGCCTGATCACTCCCCGAGGGTCGCGAGCTGCTCCCGGAAGATTTGGCATGGCTGTCGCTCACCGCCTGCCAAGCGCAGGAATGGCGCCGGATGCTGGAAGCTGCACGCTCGGAACCGTTGCTCAACCGCACCGCGCTTGAACTCGGCACTGACCTTCCTAGGCTTTGACACGGACAACTCATCATGGCCTGAGTCGACCTTCTTGTCAGTGTCCGTGAAAACGGGGTAGAACTCCCACTGCAATCCTGGAAGGCTAAGCTATGGCCCGTAGCCGCTTGCATGGGGTCACGACAAGAATGCACGAAACCGTATGTCAATGACCAACGAATGGAGAACGATTTCAGATGAAGAATTGGCTGATCGGCTTAGTAGTCACCATGGCATGGACTAGCCCCTGCGCTGCTCAAATCGCCCCTGAGTTACTCGGGGGCGCGGATCCGAACAAGCCGATGTTCAGCGAATCCTTCTACAAAGGGATTGAGGGCAATTGGGTGCTGGTACGCGAACCCGTCAACACCGGTTACCACTGCTCGGTTAATTTCATCACGCCAAATTCCACCTTGTCGTTTCGCGGTCCCGCCGACGCTGGGATGGCGAAAAAGGGTCATGGCACTCTTTGGTTCATCAGCGAGGCAATCCCCCCGGTGACAAAGCCCGAGATTGCTCCGATCACGTTGTCATCCACCAACCACCCTACGCAGAATGTTCAGGCCGCCCATGTGAGCATGCCTGGCCAGAGCAGTGGGGCGTTGTTGCTGACCATCGACGTGCAGAAATCGGTACAGGAAAAGCCGGACAGTAATGAGCTCGCCATCCAGCTTCAGGGGAAAGAGGTGTTCCGGTCAAAAGTTGTCCAGTTGCAGCTGGCGTATCGCCAGCTTTCGGCTTGCATGAGCGCGGCTCGAAAATAGACCATCACTTCAGCCGTTTGGCACGTTCAAGATGTCGGTGCAGGCGCGACCCATCCCACTTGTGTCGCCACTTGACTCAACGAAGATATTCACATCGGCAACCCTCAGCATCCCGGCGCTGTCCGGGATTAGCGCATAGCGGACGTTGCAACTTTTATAACCGCCGCCATTGTAAGTCGCGCCGGTCACAAGATTCTGCCACATGACGCGATTGTCAAAGGCCTGCCCATAAGAGAGCGTCCGCGCGATCCCGGCCTGACGGACAGCGGGGTTGCCGTTTGCGGCGACGACCTCTTGCTCAGTCTTACCCAGCCACACCTGGATCAGGAGCGATTCACTGCGCGATAAACGCCTTTTTCCACGGTATTCAGCGGCGGTCTGAGTAAAGTCCATATCGGCCTTCATTGCTGCCAGATTGCCCTGCACCTTCCCCTGGGCTTCGGCTACTTGTTGCTGCGCTTGTGCCAATTTTGCCTTGAGCGCTGTCGATTCTGCTGGCGTCAGCTTGCGGCCGCCATTGATCGCGGGCTTCGGCACGTCAGACCACAGCGTTTCCCAGGTAAAATCGGCAAGCGAACTCATCGACAGTCCGGCGGGGACCAGTTCCAGTCCATTCAAGCCAATGGCTGCCAGTTTCGCTCGCAATGTATCGGACTTAATTACATGATCGACCACCGCAGCTTGTTTGGCATCGCCAATGCTGGCACTGTTGCAGGCTACATTCCATGCCTGTCGCATCGTGTAGCTGGTCGTGCTTTGCCAATCGGTGGGCTGGAGATCGATGATCGCCGGATCCTGTTTCATGGTCTTTGCGCCGCTGGCCACCCGGAATTCTACGGAATCCGGCGTGTCCAATATGCCGGTTGAATCAGCCTTGCGCTTGGGTGCGCCACGGCCGCGCCGAAGCGACTTGGGGCATTTGAACTGAAGTTGATATTCCAACCATAGGGGTTGGTCGACCGCTTCATAGACCATCGTCAAATCAATCTGAATGACACGGCTTGAGTCAGGATTTGCGAGATCAGCATTGATCGGTGTGTGGTCCATAATTGCGTCACTGGCGTAGACGTTGACACGCTTTCCGGCTGCACCTTGCATATCGATCAGAAACTTGCTGGCCCCGACTTGCGTTGCGATGACCATCATGCCCGCACCGATTACGAGTTTTGTGATTTGTCGTGTCATGAGCGCTTCCTTACCCGTTTTACAAACTCGCGTTCTACCGCGCACGTATGTTACTGATATCAAGACGTTCTCAAAATTTGAGTACGCAATTTTGAAGCTTCTGCCGGAACCTGGCGCTTCCAGGTCGATTGTGCTGCAGCGACGTCGGAAATGCTAAGCCTTGTTGCGGAATGCCCTCGTTAGGCTTATAGACCAAACAAGGGACTTCTCTGAGTGCCGGGAAGCCACGAGCGACGCTGGCGTTGCACCTGCGCCGGAGAACTCAACAGATGACGCACGCTGACGGATGCCGTTGGTCGCAGCGCCCACGGCCGCTACGCAGGCGCAGACGACTCGGGGGCTGGGGCATCAGTCGTGAGGACGATTGCGTCAGCTGCAGCGCCTGCCTGTTCAAGCCGACCACAGCGCCAGCGTCACCAGCACGGCCGTTTCGGTCAGTTCCACCAATGCGCCGCAGGTATCGCCGGTCATGCCGCCAAGGCGCTGCAGGCAGGCGCGGCGCCAGAGTGCGAACACCAGTGCGGTGATACCAACGCACAACGCCGCGGTGGCCAGCCCGGCAACGATGCACACCGCGGTGCCGGCGCTCAGCGCCAGCCACAGGCCTGCACGCGGGGCGCCCGACAGCGCGCTGCCCAGCCCGCCGGCGCGCACATACGGCGTACTTAGGAACGCGGCAACCAGCGCGCTGCGCGCCAGTAGCGGCGCCAGCCATAGCGTGGTCGGCGCCTGCGCCAGCAGGCTGGCCAGTGCGGCGCATTTGAGCAGCAACACCAGCACCACTGCGGTGACTGCCATCGGGCCGCTGGCGGGGTCCTTCATGATCGCCAGCGTGCGCGCGCGCTCGCCCATGCCGCCGACCCACGCATCGGTCGTGTCGGCCAGGCCATCCAGATGCAACGCGCCGGTCAGCCATACCCAGGCGCTCAACAGCAGCGCTGCGCCCAGCAACGGCGCCACCTCGCGCAGGCACCAGGCCAACCCGCACACCACCCCACCGAGCAACACGCCCACCAGCGGGTACCAGCACAGCGAGCGCGCCTGCGCGCCTGCGCGCGTGAACACCCGGGCGGGCACCGGGATGCGGGTCAGGAACCCGATCGCCGCCAGCAACCCGTCGATCATTCGGTGTCGTGCGCCAGTGGCAATGCCGTGGATGAGACCGGCGATCTCAAGCCGCCAGCCGCGTCGGTCGGCGGCCAGGCCAGCGAATGCAGCGACGCATGCGGCACTGCCAGTTCGGTCATCCGGCCGAAGCCACTCCCGGCGACCAGGCACTGCAACGCGCGGATGGCGCCGCCGTGGGTGACCACCAGCACGCGCTGTGCCGGGTAGCTGGCGACGATGGCATCGAGCGCGGCCGACAGGCGCGCGCAGAAGTCGGTAAACGGTTCGGCCTGCGGTGGCGGATGGCGCAGCGGGTCGGCCCAGAAGCGGCCCAGCGCTTGCCCTTCGTCGCGATCGATGTCGGCCACGGGCACGCCCTGCCAGCGGCCGAAGTGATATTCGCGCAGGCGCCGGTCCAGCTGCAGCGGAATGGCACGCGCGTGGGCAAGCTCGGTGGCGAACAACGCGCAGCGCTGCAACGTGGACGCCACGACTGCGTCCCACGTGCCATCGGCAGTGGCCGCACGCAATTGCTGCCAGCCCAGTTCGGTGAGCGGGTCGTCGAGCTGGCCGCGATAGCTGCGTTGCCCGGTGTCGCCATGCCGCAACAAGGTGATTTGCGCGCTCATGCGTCCGACACCCCGGCTTCGGCAAACGTCGCCATGCCGTTATGCAAGGCGCAGGCGCTGCGCAGCAGCGGAATCGCCACCGCCGCGCCGCTGGCTTCGCCCAGACGCAGGTCCAGTTGCAGCAAGGGCTCGGCATCCATTGCGCGCAGCAGCGCTGCATGCCCACGCTCCTGCGAGCGATGCCCGAACAACAACCACTCGCGCACGCCGGGATTCAGGCGAGTGGCCACCAGTGCCGCCGCCGTGGTGATGAAGCCATCCACCAGCACCGGGATGCCGGCCTGCGCGGCGGCGATATAGGCGCCGACCAAGGCAGCGATTTCGAATCCGCCCAGCCGGCGCAGACGCTCCAGCGGGCTCGATGCATCGGCATGCAAGGCCAGCGCACGCGTGATCACGGTGGCCTTGTGCGCAATGCCTTCGGCATCCAGGCCGGTGCCTGCGCCGGCCATCGCCTGCGGAAACTGCGACAGCAAGGCGCAGCCCAGCGCCGCGGCGGCGGTGGTGTTGCCGATGCCCATCTCGCCGCCGACAAATAGCTGGGTATCGCAACTCTTGGCCTGCGCGATGCTGTCGGCGCCGGCGGCGAGCGCATCGCGCAATTGGGTGGCCGTCATCGCCGGCTGCTCGCAGATATTGGCGCTGCTAGGCGCAATCCAGGCACGCCGCACCCGCGGCAGGTCGCCGGGGTCGTTGACCACGCCCAGATTCACCACTTCCAGCCGCGCGCCCAACTCGCGCGCCAGTACCGCAATGGCGGCGCCACCGCGTGCGAAATTGCGCACCATCTCGCCGGTCACTGCCTGCGGAAAAGCCGAGACTCCTTCGGCCGCTACGCCATGGTCGGCGGCATACACCGCGATCCAGACCCGCTGCACTCCGGGCCGATCGGTGCGTTGCCAGGCGGCCAGCTGCACTGCCAGGTGTTCCAGCCGGCCCAATGCGCCGGGCGGCTTGGTCAGCTGTTCCTGCCGGGCAAGCGCGGCAGAGCGCATGCGCGCGTCCGGCACTGCGCAGGCACCAAAAATCCAATCGCTACTCACACGCGCTCTCCTTCAACACCATCGGCAATCCTGCCACCACCAACACCACACGCTCGCACTGTAGCGCCAATGCCTGATGCAGCCAGCCAGCCTCGTCCACAAACCGACGCGTGAGTTCGCCCAACGGCACGATGCCCTGCCCCACTTCGTTGCTGACCAGCAGGATCTGCCCCGGCAACTGCGGCAGCGTTGCCAGCAGCGCATCGCGCTCGCGCGCGAACATGCCTGCATCCGGGTGGCCGAGCAGATTGCTCAGCCACAGGGTCAGGCAATCCACCAGCACGCAGCGATCCGGCGCGGCATGCGCCTGCAACGTCGCCGCCAGCGCGATGGGCTCTTCCACGCACTGCCAATGCGCGGGGCGTTCGCTGCGGTGATGGGCAATGCGCCGATGCATTTCGTCATCGAAGGCTTGCGCTGTAGCCAGGTAAGTCACTGCGCGCCCGGACGCTGCCGCGATGCGCTCGGCCAGCGCGCTCTTGCCCGAACGGGCGCCGCCAAGAATCAGTTGCTGCATGCCGGTTCCCTGCTGATGAGGCGTGTCAGTGCCGCGGTATCCAGATGCGTGTGCACCGCATCGGCCAGACGCTCCAGGCTGGCTTCGCGCAGCGCGGCAAGATCCAGTGGCGCGGCCTGCGCCAGACCGGCCCACGCCAGCAATGCAGCCAGTGCCTGCGGGTGGTCGAACACCCCATGCACATAGGTGCCGAGCACCTGGCCGTCGTCGGAGATGGCGCCATCGGTACGCCCATCGTCCAGCTGCAGCAATGGCCGTGCCAGCGCGGCGCCGCTGCTGAGACCGCAGTGAATTTCATAGCCGCTGACACTGGCATCGCCCAGCAGCAGGCGCCCGTGCACGCGATGCAGTTGCTTGTGCGGCTGCAGCGTGGTTTGCAGCGACAGCCACCCAAGACCGGGGCTGCTGCCCGCTGCCCCCTCGATGCCATCCGGGTCGTGGAGATGGGTGCCCAGCATCTGCAGACCACCGCAGATGCCAAGCAGTTTTCCGCCGTAGCGCAGGTGACGGGCAATGGCGGTGTCCCACCCGTGCGTGCGCAGCCACTGCAGATCGTGCCGGGTGGATTTGCTGCCCGGCAGCAGGATCAGATCGCACGGCGGCGGCGTCTGCCCGGGACCGATCAAGCGCACATCCACCTGCGGATGCGCCAGCAACGCGTCGACATCGGTGTGATTGCTGATGCGCGGCAGCACTGGCACCACCACGCGCAATTGCGACTGTGGTTTCTGCGGCGCGTTGCGTGGCACCGCATCTTCGGCATCCAGCTGCAGGCCGTGCAGATACGGAAGGACGCCGAGCACCGGCTTGCCCGTTTCGCGCTCCAGCCACGCCAGGCCGGGCTGCAGCAGCGCCAGATCTCCGCGAAACCGGTTGATCACAACACCGGCAACGCGTGCGCGCTCGCTGGCCGAGAGCAACGCCAGCGTGCCGACCAGATGAGCGAACACGCCGCCGCGGTCGATGTCGGCCACCAGGATCACGGCGCAGTCCACCGCTTCGGCATAGCCCATGTTGGCGATGTCGTTGTCGCGTAGATTGATCTCGGCCGGGCTGCCGGCACCTTCCACCAGCACCACATCGAAGCGCTCGACCAGGCGCACGTGCGAGGCCAACACGGCGTTGAATGCGGTCGCCTTGTAGGCGTGATAGCCCACCGCATCCAGGGTGGCGACCGGATGCCCGTGCACGATGACCTGCGCACCGGCATCGCTGTTGGGCTTGAGCAACACCGGGTTGAAATCGGTCTGCGGCTCCAGCCCGCATGCCTGTGCCTGCAATGCCTGCGCGCGGCCGATTTCGCCACCGTCCACCGTCACTGCCGAATTCAACGCCATGTTCTGCGGCTTGAATGGCGCCACCGCAATGCCCTGCCGATGCAGCCACCGGCACAGCGCGGCCACCAGCGTGCTCTTGCCCGCATCGGAGGTGCAGCCCTGCACCATCAGTACGCGCGCGCTCATGCCAGCACCTGGCGCAGTGCCACGTCCAGGCGCGCCTCGCCCGCGGCGTCGGGTGGAAGACCCAGGCGCAGACTGTTCGGTGTGTCGAACAGCCGCGTCAAAATGCCGCGTTGCGCCAGCGCGACGTGCAAGGCAGCCGCGTCGTCGCGCCGGCACCACTGAAAGAACGCCGTGCCTGCGGTAGGTACGATCGCATGCGCATGCAACAGCTGCGCAAGCCGCTGCGATGCCGCGTGCAGGCGCGCACGTGCCTGAACCTGCCACGGCGTATCGGCCAATGCCTGCTGCACGGCCCATCGCGCCGGCCCGCTCAGCGTCCATGGTCCCAAGCGTTCGCGCACGGCATCCAGCAATGCGCGATCTGCGCAGACAAAGCCCGCACGTGCGCCTGCCATGCCGAAGAACTTGCCCACCGAGCGCAGCACCACCAGACCGGGCCGCTGGCTGAAAGCGCAGACGCTGTGTCGCGGGGTCGCATCCATGAAGGCCTCGTCGATCACCAGCCACCCGCCGCGTGCTGCAAGCCGCGCATGCAACTGCAGCAGCGTGTCGGGATCGAAGCACTCGGCGCATGGATTATTGGGATGAATCAGCACGGCCACATCCAGCGTCTCACCCGCGTGCAGCAATTGCGCGGCGCTCATCGGCACGACCTGATGCCCGGCACGCCGCCATGCCTGTGCATGCTCGGCGTAGCCAGGCGTAAGTACGCCGACGCGGCCGGGCGCGCGCAGCAGTGGCAAGGCCTGAATCGCCGCCTGCGAGCCGGCCACCGGCAGTACCTGCGGCGCGCCGTAATATGCCGCCGCGCACTCTGCCAGGCCATCGTCGTCTTCCGGCAAGCGCTGCCACGCATGTTCCGGAATGGCGGGCACCGGCCAGGCGAACGGGCTCACGCCGGTGGACAGGTCCAGCCAGTGCGCGAGCGGAATGTTGTAAGCCTGCGCAGCGCGGCGCAGGCGCCCGCCATGTTCAAGCATTGCGCACTCCCGGTAATGGAGCGGCGCTACCTGCGCCGGCGTGAACGGTGCGCCGGTGCGTGTTGGTGCAACGCCAGGCCATCCGCGTGCCGATCATCGCATCGCCAGCGCGGTTGCCAGCGCGCCCAGCAGCAGCCAGAACGCGACCCCGGCGCGCACCAGCCGCAATGCGCGTTGCACGCTGTTTGCGCTTGCTGCCGCGCCCTCGCCCAGCGCGGGGCGCGGCTGCCAATGGCCGTGGTACGGCGCAGGCCCGCCCAATCGGACATGCAGCGCGCCTGCGCCCGCCGCCATCACGGGGCCGGCATTGGGGCTCTTCCAGCCGCGTCCCTGCCGCCACGCGCAGCGCATGCCCGCACGGGTGCGACCCAGCACGGCGTAGGTCGCTGCGGTGAGCCGCGCCGGCAGCCAGTTCAACGCATCGTCGATGCGCGCCGCGGCCCAGCCGAAGTTGACGTAGCGCGGCGTGCGATAGCCCCACATGGCATCCAGCGTATTGGACAGCCGGTACAACACCGCGCCCGGTGCGCCCAGCGCGACGCCCCAGAACAGCGCGGCGAACACGGCGTCGCTGCCGTTTTCCAAGACCGACTCGGTCGCTGCGGCAGCGACTTGGGTAGCGTCCAGCGCAGCCGTATCGCGGCTGACGATACGACCCACTGCAGCGCGGGCGGCAGGCAGATCAGTGACCTGCAGCGCATCGATCACCGCTTGCGCGTGTTCGCCCAGGCTACGCAGGCCCAGCGCCAGATACAGCGTGATCGCGGCAAACGCGGCCGCCGCCCAGGGCGACACGCACCACAGCCCCCATTGCACCACTGCAGCGATACAGGTCAACGGCAACACGCTCACGCACCACGCCAGGACGCCCGCGCTGCGTCGGTTGGAGTGCAGGCGCGCTTCGATACGTTGCGCCCAGGTGCCAAACAACACCAGCGGATGTCCGCGCCGCGGCTCGCCGAGCAGCAAATCCAGCAGCACGGCAACGGTGGCAGTCACCAGCAGCATGGCGTGCAGTCCCGGCGCATGCCAGCCAACATGCCGAGCCATGCAAGGCATTGCGCGCGCACGCCCACGGCTACAGCTCGATGCCGAGTTGCGCCTTGATGCCGGCATTGAAGGCGTGCTTGACCAGGCGCATCTCGGTCACGGTGTCGGCGACCTCGATCAACCCGGCCGGCGCGCCGCGCCCGGTAATCACCACATGCTGGCCGGGCGGCCGCGCGGCCACGGCGGCAAGCACCTCATCCAGCGCGATGTAGTCCTTCACCAGGGCGATGTTGAGTTCGTCCAGCAGCAAGAAGTCGTAGCGCGCATCGGCCAGCATGCCGCGCGCACGCTGCCAGGCCGCCTGCGCGGCGGCGATGTCGCGTGCGCGGTCCTGGGTTTCCCAGGTGAAGCCTTCGCCCATGACGTGGTAATCGAGCAGATCCGGAAAGCGACGGAAAAACGCCTCTTCGCCGGTCGAAAACGTGCCCTTGATGAATTGCACCACGCCGCAATGCAGGCCATGCCCAAGCGAGCGCGCCAGCATGCCGAAGCCGGACGAGCTCTTGCCCTTGCCATTGCCGGTATTGACCAGCAGCACACCGCGGTCGATCACTGCACGTGCGATGCGCCGGTCGATCAATTCCTTCTTGCGCTGCGCACGTTCGCGGTAATGCGCCTCATCGTGCTCGGGGGTGGTCATGCGCGTGCTCCCATGGGTGGACGTGCACCAGCGGCGCGGTGTGCAGCCAACAGGGCGAAAGCCAGGCCGATATAGCCGGCCAGTGTTGCAAGTGCGTGTGGATAGTCCGCCGGCACGCGCGCAATGAACCCGCTGAGCGTGGCATGCGGGTAGCGACCAGACAGGAAATAGAAACCGGCCTTGGAGAGCACATAGGCGGCGCTGCCGCTGATCAGCAAGGCCAACAGCGGCCCGGTGACGCGACGCCAGGCCTGGCGCTGCAGTTGCGATGCAAACAGCAGCCCGCCCCACCACAACGCGGCGTACGCCAATGCCAACGCCCAGTACGCCGGCGACAGGCACCAGTCGCTGCTGCTGCCCGAGGCCAGGCCGATCAGATCCAGCAGCGATACGATCCCGAACAGCAGCGGCAACATCCACAGCGGGCGTAGCAGCGCACCGGCCAGAAAAAATACCGCCCATGAGGCCGTGGGCAAGGCATCCACATTTGCAAAATGCTCGCCGCGCGCGCAGACCATCAAGCCGGCAAGTGCGATGCCGCACGCTCTGGCCGCTGTGCCGTGCAACGGCAACGGCAACGGTGTCGCTGCAGCGCGCCGCGCCACCATCACGACACATCCGATGGCGTGGACAACGGCGCTGCGGCGTGCAGATGACGCCAGCGCAGCACGCACCATGCGGCTGCCAGCACCACCGCCAGATACAGCGCTGTCGTGCGCACGAACAACGGCCCCCACTGCCAGGCGCGCTGCAGGTACTGCGCCCAGTGCGGGTCGGCATAGCGCCCGCCCCACCAGTAGAACGCGCCATTGGAGATCAAGAACGACAGCACGGCGGCCAAGGTGCCCAGACCCCAGGCGATGCTCAGCGACGCAGCGCCTGGCCGCCCACGTGCGAGAGATGCGCGCCCGGCGTACCAGAGCACGCCATAGGCCACCGGCAAGGCCGCGTAGGCCGCCGTGATGCAGAAGTCGCTGACGCCGGCCAGGCGCACTGCAGCCCAATCGATCGCCACCGACAACCCCAGCAAGGCAACGAAGTCGCCGTGCCGCCGCAATGCCAGGCCACCGAGAAAGAACACCGCCATGGAGGCATCCGGCAGGTGCAGCCAGTCACTGACATGATGGAAGCGGGTCGCGGTCATCAGCAGCATCGAAGCGATGAACACCAGGCGTTCGCAAGAGCGGGATAAAGGTGGCATCGATGGTTTCCTTCAGATTTTCGATCGCCACCCGGATGGCGCAACAGACATCTGGCAAATGATCGCCCCCTGCAAACCGTAGCGATCCTTGCACCCAGCGGCAAGCGCCGACCGCGCAGCCGGTGTCGGCGGCGCGCTTGGACGGGCTAACACAATGTCGCGCGCACTCGCCAGGCGCATGCAGACAGCATGAGCAGACGCAGTATCCGCCTGGTCCATGCGGATCCGGGCACCGCCCGCAACCATGCGGTGGCTGCGCGGTCGTGTCGTCGGCTGCTCTCAGTGCGCCGGTTGGTAGCGGAAGGTCAGCTGATAATTGCGGCCTGGCTGGGCATACCAGCGTGCGGTTTCGTAGTGGCGGTCGAACACATTGTTGGCGGCAAATTGCACCTTCCAGTCCGCATTCACTGCATAACTCACGCGCAGATCCAGCAAGCCGTAGCCGGCCAACCGATCGGTATTGGCCAGATCGTCGTAGCGAGCACCCGAACCGAACAGGCTCGCGCCAATGCCGAATGCACCGATGCTGCGGTCGGCATCGATACGCCCGCTCTGGCGTGCACGCCGCGGCAACCAATTGCCATGATTGACTTCACCATCGGCCTGCGGCGCAAGCCAGGTCAACGCGCTGCGCACGGTCCAGCCGGCCAGCGCGGTGTCGTAGCCGGCTTCCACGCCGCGGATGCGCGCCCGATCGATATTATTCGGCTGCCCGAACGGGTGCGTGGCATCCACCAACGACGCGTCGTAGGCGATGAGATCGTCGATACGGGTCTGGAACGCGCTGAGCGTCCAGGTGCCCCAATCGTAGCGACCGCGCAGACCGAGCTCGGCACTCTTGGAGGTTTCCGGCCCGAGCAGCGGGTTTCCGTAATCGGGGTAGTACAACTCGTTGAAGGTGGGTGCCTTGAACGCAGTGCCGTAGCTGGCCGTCAGGCGCAGATGCTCGGCAAAATCCCAACCCCACAGCAGGCTGCCGGTAGTCTTGCCGCCGAACTGGCTGTTGTCGTTGCGGCGCAGGCTGGCTTGCAGCGATTGACTGCCAAAAGTCTGCTGCCACTGCACAAATGCGGCGCGGTCGATGCGGCTGTCGGCATTGTAATTGTCGCTGCTGGCGATGGCGTCCCGCTGCCAATCGAAGCCGACCGTGAGCAGACCGGGGCCGGTGTCGAGATCGGCCTGCAACGCACCCTGCTTGCGGCGGGTGTCGTAGGTCGACAGGTAGGCGCCTTGGTAATACGCATCGCTCAGATCGGCGCTGCTGCCCACGCTGGCAGTGAGCGTGAGCGCCTCGCTCGGCGCATAGCGCACGCGGCCGCCGATGGCCTGCTGCACGCCCTTGCCGAGATTACCGCCGAAGGCCGAGCCGTCGTATTCGTTGCGACTCTGCGTGCGCAGGGCATGCGCATCGGCATCCCACTGACGGTTGAAGCGCCAGCCGCCCTGCGCGCTCAACGAATCGTTGCGATAGCCGTCGCGATCGGGATCGTAGGCACTGGAGCCGGTGTCCAGATAGGCGTTGATGCCGTCGGTTTCGTCGTGCACCGCGTTCACCGCATACCAACCACCGGCTTCGCTCGGATCGCCGGGGCTGCGCCCCGCAATGCCCGCGCCGTAGCGGCGCGCGTTGTCGCTGCCGGTCGCCACGCTGAGTGTGGGCACGAAACGGCCTTGCGGACGACGGGTGAAGATCTGGATCACCCCGCCCAGCGCTTCGGAGCCGTACAGGCTGGAAAACGGCCCGCGCACGATCTCGACGCGTTCGATCTGCTCGATCGGCAGATCCTGCAACGCCGCACCGCCGGCGGTGGCCGAACCGATGCGTACCCCGTCGATCAATACCACCAGATGGTCCGACTCCGTGCCGCGCAGGAACAGCGAGGTCGCCTTGCCGGGACCACCGTTGTTGGCCAGCGATACGCCCGCTTCGCCGCGCAGCAGATCCTGCAGCGAGTTGACCTGGCGGCGCTCGATCTGCGCGCGGTCGATCACGGTGACCGGCGCCAGCGTCTGGTCCTGGGTCTGTGCGGTACGCGAGGCGGTCACCACCACCTCGTCGAAATCGATGGCAGCCTCGGCCTGCGCCAGGTTGGTCGCGCATAGCGACAGCGCCGCGGCCAGCACGGTGCGACGCGGCAAAACGGAAGAAACGGACATCGACTGCTGCTCCTGGAACCGCGCCTACCCGCGCGGAGGCAATGGGGTCGACAGGCAGCAACGGGCCAGGCGTCCGGCGCGCGAGCACCGGATGCACAGGGCCACGCCCACCGCGTGCCGGGTCAATCCCTTCAGGCCGGTCTCCGGGCTTGCGAGCGGAAGCGGTCGCTCCCCGGATCTGCGCCTTCCCATGCGATGCACAGTGGCGTGTCGTGCAGACCCTTGTCTCGCCCACCGTTGCGGGGGCAGCTCCGGAATTGCGTCCCGCCAAGGCGATGCGCGCACCGAATTCCCGTTTAAACCACCGGTCAGCCGGCAGTCACCTCAGGGGCACGCATGGTAACAGGATTGGCGGCGCCGCTCCGGGGGTGGCGGCCGACCAGGCGCAGCGCGTCGCCAAGCGCCTAACGAGGGAATTGCCAATTCCTTCTCCCGCCGGGAGAAGGTGGCGCGCGGCGCCGGATGAGGCTATGGAGCAAAGCCTCATGCGATGCATGGAAGCAGCATGCTGGTTGCACGCATGTCCGCCACCGAGCTTCATCTCTCACATACGAGTGGGCTTCGCCTACGTACCCTCACCCCAACCCCTCTCCCAAAGGGAGAGGGGCCTGTTCCCTTCTCCCTTCGGGAGAAGGTGGCGCGCAGCGCCGGATGAGGGTGCGAGCGCAGCCTTGTGTGCATCTCACGCCCCCTGCAGCGCCTGCTCCAGATCCGCCAGCAGATCATCGATATGCTCGATGCCGATCGACAAGCGCACGGTGTCCTCGCTCACACCGGCATGTTCCAGTTCGGCCGGGCCGAGCTGGCGGTGCGTGGTGGAGGCCGGATGCGTCGCCAGCGACTTGGCATCGCCGATATTCACCAGCCGTGTGAACAGCTGCAGCGCATCCAGGAAGCGGGCACCGGCCGCGCGCCCGCCGGGCAAGCCGAAGGTCAGCACGCCCGAGCCATGGCCGCCCAGATACTTCTGCGCCAATGCATGCTCGGGATGATCCGGCAACGCGGCGTAATTGACCCAGGCAACGCGCGCATGCTGCTGCAGATAACGGGCGACCGCCAGCGCGTTGGCATTGATGCGTTCCATGCGCAGCGCCAGCGTTTCGATGCCTTGAAGGATCAGGAACGCATTGAACGGCGACAACGCCGCACCGGTATTGCGCAGCGGAACCACCCGCGCACGGCCGATGTAGGCGGCCTCGCCCAGCGCGTCGGTATACACCACCCCGTGGTAGCTCACATCCGGCTCGTTGAGGCGCGGGAAGCGCGCCTTGTGCGCGGCCCACGGAAAGCGCCCGCTATCCACGATCGCGCCGCCGATGCTGTTGCCATGCCCGCCCAAATACTTGGTCAGCGAATGCACCACGATGTCGGCACCGAAGTCGATCGGCCGCAGCAGCGACGGCGTGGCCACGGTGTTGTCCACGATCAGCGGCACGCCGTGCGCATGCGCCACGGCGGCCACCGCTTCGATGTCGGTGATGTTGCCGCGCGGGTTGCCGATCGATTCGACGAACACGGCCTTGGTGCGTTCGTCGATCAGCCCGGCAAAGGCCTGCGGATCGCGATAGTCGGCAAAGCGCGTAGCGATGCCGAACTGCGGTAGCGTATGCGCGAACAGATTGTAGGTGCCGCCGTACAGCGCGCTGGACGACACGATGTTGTCGCCGGCCTCGGCGATGGTCTGGATCGCATAGGTCACCGCCGCCTGCCCGGATGCCAGCGCCAGCGCCCCGATGCCGCCTTCCAGCGCCGCCACGCGCTGCTCCAGCACGTCGTTGGTGGGGTTCATGATGCGGCTGTAGATGTTGCCCTGCACCTTCAGATCGAACAGATCCGCACCATGCTGGGTATCGTCGAAGGCATAGGCCACGGTCTGGTAGATCGGCACCGCCACCGCGCGGGTGGTGGGATCGGGACGATAGCCCCCATGCACGGCGATGGTTTCTGGCTTCCACTGCGGATCGGTCATGGCAAGGCTCGCTCTGGATAGAGGGCCCGACGATACGCGGCTGCCGCATCGCCTCTTATGACGGCGCGCCATGACGACATCGCCAACGATCACGTCCGGCATGGCGGACCCACTCGCATACAGTGGCCCTGGCGATACTGCCCCCACTCAATGCGCCGATCAATGCGCAGGCTGTCGGTAAGCGTCCTGCAACATCTTTTTGTACTGATCCATGGGCGGTAACCCCATACGACGGCGGCGTTCGTCCAGCCCCGCTTCGTCTTCGGTAGGCTGCAATGACATGCCGCCATCCGCATCGTTCTTGAATTGGGTGCCGTAGCGCTGCGGCTTGCCTTGCGCAAGCAAGACGCGATCGGTGAGCAACGCAACATCGTCAGGCGCCACCTCCTGCGTGGCCAGCGCCGCTTCCATCAACGCCAGAACCTGCGCCTGAAACGCTGGATCGGCGTCGGCATGCTGTACCAGGATCCATGCCGCCTTGGCGCCATCTTCCCCCACCAGGCGCCGGCCCGGCCAACCCTGGGTCGCGACGACTTGCTTGAGCCATGCGGTGTTGTCGGCATCCACCGGCGCAATGGATGCCCAGTCGGCGGGCTTGCCCCCAGCGGCGATCGCCGCATTGCGCACATGCTGATCCTTCTCTACGCGCGCGATCAGCTCCTGGCGCAATTGTGGATTCAGTGTTGCCTGCTGCTGCGCATTGACGCGCTCGGCTTTCGCCAGCAGCGCAGGCCACCCATCCATCTTTCGCAGCCGATTCAGGCCCGGCAGGTCCTTGCTGCGCAGATCATCGATGGAGATCCGCCCGCGCGGAATCTGGACATCGAGATACCGCAGGGCCTGGTCTGTCTTTCCCGCCGCGGCCAGGCATTCTGCACGCAGAAGTTCACCGTTTTCTGGAAGTTCGCTGGACGCGCGCTGCAGTGCGTCCATCACCTCGGCACAACGCGCATAGTCCTTGGCGTCATAGGCCTTGAGCGCGGCAAAGATATCCGGCGCGTCGCCTGCGTAGAGGCTACCGGCCATTCCCATGGCAACACCGATGTAGATCGGAACATACACAAGGCGCATCTGAAATTCCTTGCCAGATGAATCACGCGTTGGGGGGCGAAACGCGGCAGCGTGGACGCACTACAGACCCACGGCATGACAAGGATGGGTCACCCCGCATCCTGCGGGACGACCCATCCTACGATCACCCCTTGCCAAACTCCAGATGCCCACCTTGCGCACGCACGCGCACGGTCTCGCCGCTGGCGTACTGGCCCGACAGGATCTGCTGCGCCAGCGGGTTTTCCACCTGCGACTGGATTGCGCGCTTCAGCGGTCGCGCACCGTAGACCGGGTCGAAGCCGACATTGCCCAACAGCTCCAGCGCCGCATCGTCCAGGTCCAGCTTCAGGCCGCGCTCGGCCAGACGCTTTTCCAGGCCCTGCAGCTGGATGCGCGCAATCGACTTGATCTGTGCCTTGTCCAGCGGGTGGAACACCACGATGTCGTCCAGCCGGTTGATGAACTCCGGACGGAAGTGCGCCTGCACCACGCCCATCACCGCCGCCTTCATCTGCGTGTACGCCTCGGCACTATCGTCGCCGGACAGCTCCTGGATCTGGTGCGAACCCAGGTTGGAGGTCATCACGATGACGGTATTGCGGAAGTCCACGGTGCGGCCCTGGCCATCGGTGAGACGGCCATCGTCGAGCACCTGCAGCAGGATGTTGAACACATCTGCGTGCGCCTTTTCCACTTCGTCCAGCAGGATCAGCGAATACGGACGACGACGCACGGCCTCGGTGAGATAACCGCCCTCTTCATAGCCCACATAGCCCGGAGGCGCACCGATCAGCCGCGCCACCGAGTGCTTCTCCATGAACTCGCTCATGTCGATGCGGATCATCGCTTCGGTGCTGTCGAACAGGAAATCCGCCAGCGCCTTGCACAGCTCGGTCTTGCCCACGCCGGTGGGACCCAGGAACAGAAACGAACCGCTGGGACGATTGGGATCGGACAGGCCGGCACGCGAGCGGCGCACCGCGTCGGATACCACCTTGATCGCTTCGTTCTGCCCAACCACGCGATCATGCAGTTCGTCTTCCATCCGCAGCAGTTTGTCGCGCTCGCCCTCCAGCATCTTGTTGACCGGAATACCGGTCCAGCGCGACACCACTTCGGCGATTTCCTCGGCGGTCACGCGGTCCTGCACCAGCTTGAAATCGTGGTGTTCCACCTCGTTGGCCAGCAGCATCTGCTTTTCCAGTTGCGGCAGCACGCCGTACTGGATCTCGCTCATCTTGGCGTAGTCCTGGCGGCGCTGTGCGGCCTCCAGTTCCAGCTTTGCGTGCTCGATCTGCTCCTTGATCTTGGTGGTGCCCTGCAGCGCGGCCTTTTCCGACTTCCACACTTCATTGAGGTCGGAAAACTCGCGTTCGAGCTTGTCGATATCGCTTTCCAGATCGGCCAGGCGCTGCCGCGAGGCCTCGTCCTTTTCCTTCTTGAGCATCTCGCGCTGGATCTTGAGCTGGATCAGGCGGCGCTCCAGGCGGTCGAGTTCTTCGGGCTTGGAGTCGATCTCCATGCGGATACGCGAGGCCGCTTCGTCCATTAGGTCGATGGCCTTGTCCGGCAGCTGGCGGTCGGTGATGTAGCGGTTGGACAGCGTGGCCGCGGCCACGATGGCCGGGTCGGTGATCTCCACGCCGTGATGCACCGCGTAGCGCTCCTTCAGGCCGCGCAGGATCGCGATGGTGTCTTCCACAGTCGGCTCGCCCACGAACACTTTCTGGAAACGGCGCTCCAGTGCGGCGTCTTTTTCGATGTACTTGCGGTATTCGTCCAGCGTGGTGGCGCCGATGCAATGCAGCTCGCCGCGTGCCAGCGCTGGCTTGAGCATGTTGCCGGCATCCATCGCGCCATCGGCCTTGCCGGCACCGACCATGGTGTGCAGCTCGTCGATGAACAAGATGATCTGGCCCTCGTTCTTCGACAGGTCGCTGAGCACCGCCTTCAGGCGCTCTTCGAATTCGCCGCGGAATTTGGCGCCGGCGATCAACGCGCCCATGTCCAGCGACAGCACGCGCTTGCCGCGCAGGCCTTCGGGCACTTCGCCGTTGATGATGCGCTGGGCCAGGCCTTCGACAATGGCGGTCTTGCCCACGCCGGGTTCGCCGATCAGCACCGGGTTGTTCTTGGTGCGCCGTTGCAGCACCTGGATGGTGCGGCGGATTTCCTCGTCGCGGCCGATCACCGGATCGAGCTTGCCGCTCTCGGCGCGTGCGGTCAGGTCGATGGTGTATTTCTCCAGCGCCTGGCGCTGTTCTTCGGCGTTTTCAGACTGCACGGTTTCTCCGCCACGCAGCTTGTCGATGGCCGCTTCGATCTTCTTCTTGTCGCCACCGGCCGCGCGCAACGCCACGCCCAGCGGGCTGGCATCGTCGGCAGCGGCCAGCACGAACCACTCGCTGGCGATGAACGCGTCGCCATGTTGCTGGGCGAGCTTGTCGGTCTGGTTGAGCAGGCGATTGAGATCGTTGCCGATCGACAGATTGCCTTCCTGCCCGGACACCTTGGGCAGCGTGTCCAGCGCCTCGCCCAGGCGCTCGCGCAGCAGCGGCACGTTGACGCCGGCCTGCGACAGCAGCGGGCGCGTGCTGCCGCCGCTCTGGTCGAGCAGCGCGGCCAGCACGTGCACCGGCTCGATGATGTTGTGGTCGCGGCCCACAGCCAGCGACTGCGCGTCGGCCAGCGCCTGCTGGAACCGCGAGGTGAGCTTGTCCATCCGCATGGGAGATCCTCTGAACAGGTGGCCGGCACCGCCGGCGATACCGTGCAAATGCGGTTGGCGAGCGAGGTTTCAAGGTTTGCCGGTGCTGGAGATGCAAGCGGCCAGGCCGGCGCTGTCCAGGCGGGCTTGGCGAAGCGGTACGTGCAGATGGCTACGCAGGGGTGACGCACCCGCCAGCGACGCCGCGTGTCGCCCTGGGCGGTGGGTGAAACGGCGCGCAGGGGCCGGCATGGTCGCGGGAGCTGAGCCCCACACGCGCGGGGCTGGGATGCGTTGCAACGGCGAGACTTCCTGTGCCGTCGTCTCGCGGGGTGCCGCATGGCGCATCTGCGCCTTCGGGGCAGCTGGCTCCGGCACCTGTGTCGCGCCAAGCAGACGCGACAGCACCTGTGCCTGGATCGTCGCCAGCGCCGGCAGCCCGGGCGCACGCGGATGCGGCACGGGCCCGCCACACCCAGGCCGCCCTTGCCGTGATCGAGCACCACGATGCGATCGGCCAGCGCGCTCGCCTCGGCCACGTCGTGGGTGACCAACACCAACGCAAACCCGTGCTGCCGCCACAACCGCACGATTTGCTGCTGCATCACGATTAGCTGCTGCATCACGATACGGCTCGATGCATCCAGCGCCCCCAGCGGTTCGTCCAGCAGCAACAGCCGCGGCCGATGCACCAATGCACGTGCCAGCGCCACCGGCCGACGTTGGCCGCCGGACAGCGCGGACGGCCACGCGTTGCCGCGCATGCCCAGGCTCACCGCGTCCAGCGCCTGCGCCTGCGCACGACCGGCCCGGCGCCGCACGACTGGCGTGCAGGCAACAAGACCGGCTCGACCGAGCGATGCGATACGGCATGCTGTTTGCCGGCGCCCCAAGCGTCCAGTAACCAATGCTTAGGCGGTTAATCAGTCCCGGTGCGTTGGCGGTAGCGAATGCAACAAGCTCTGTCATGCATGCACGCTGCGCAATCGCGCATGAGTGGCGATAATGCGCCGATGGATGCTCCCAAGCCCTGGCACCTCTACCTGCTGCTATGTCGCAACGGCAGCTATTACGCCGGCATTACCAACGATCTGGAGCGGCGCTTCCAGGCCCATCTGCGTGGCACTGGTGCGCGTTACACGCGTGCCAATCCGCCCGTGCAGCTGCTCGCCAGCCACCGGTACCCCGACCGCGCCAGCGCTTCGCGCGCGGAGTGCGCGCTCAAGCGCCAGCCACGTGCGCGCAAGCTCGCCTGGCTGCAGGCACAACCGAACGGTGCGGAGTCACAACCTGCTGACGCATCGATCACGCGTGTCTAGCCATCGTTTTTCTACCCTGCAGCGCCCGACATGCGGAGCGGCGCATGCATTATCAGCTGTATTACTGGACCGGTCTGCAAGGCCGCGGCGAATTCGTGCGACTGGCACTGGAAGACGCCGGCGCGGCCTACACCGATGTCGCACGTATCCAGGGCGACGAGGTCATGACGGCGTTTTTGCAAGGCGAGCAGGTGGGCGCGCAGCCGTTCGCACCACCATTTCTCAAAGCCGGCGACGTGGTGGTGGCGCAGGTCGCGGCGATCCTGCACTTCATCGGGCCACAGCTGCAATTGGTGCCCGATTCGGAACCACAGCGGCTACAGGCGCTGCAATTGCAGCTGACCATCGCCGATCTGGTGGCCGAGGTGCACGATACGCACCACCCGATCGCAACCGGCCTGTATTACGAAGACCAACAAGCCGAAGCGGCCAAGCGTGCGCAGGACCTGCGTGAAAACCGCTTGCCCAAATTCCTGGGCTATTTCGAGCAGGTCCTGCAACAGGCTGGCGGCACGCACGTGCTCGGCACGCATTCGTACTTGGATCTATCGTTGTTCCAGTTGGTGAGTGGCCTGGAGTACATGTTCCCCAAACGCATGGCGAGGTTGGCAAAAAACTTGCCAGGACTGAAGGCGCTGCAGCGGCACGTGGCCCAACGGCCGCGCGTTGCGGCCTATCTGGCGTCCGAACGACGTGTGGCCTTCAATACGAACGGCATCTTCCGCCATTACCCGGAGCTGGATGCGGCATAGGCAGCGGCAGCGAGGGCGCTGCGGCCGGTCGCAACAGGCTGGCGCCGCATAAGGGTGCGGCGCGGCCCGCGGTGCTCATTGCTGCGAGCGATCACGCAACAACGCCACCTGATCCTGAGCGACGCGTGCAGCGTTACGTCGTGTACGTACGCACCCACCCAGGTGCGAAGGCCGCAGGTCGCCTGACATGCGGCGTTCGCTCTCCGGTAGTGGGAAGCCAGCGGCCTCAGCGCCCCTGCAGCAAGGCCGTGCGAATCCGCTGCAGTTGCGCCTTGACTGCAGCCGCTTGCGTCGGCCCCAGGCGCAGCAGTGCCTTCTGCCCCACCGACAGCGATTCCAGCGATGGGTCGACGAAGCGGTAGCGGCCACGGTCGTCGCGTTGCACGCCGATCGGCTGCGTCGGCTCAGGCGTGCGCAGCAAGTGGTCGATCACATCGATGACGCGGTCGTTGAAGTAACGATCCGGCGCGCCCAGATCCGCGTACGCCTGCTGAAACAGCGGATAGAAGCGCACATAGCCGCGCGCCATGGCCTGCGCATCCACGCTGGTGAATGCGGCCACGTAAGGTGCATAGCGGGCCGCATTGGCCTGATCGAGCACCGGATGATCGCCTGCGCCGGCCACCTGCAACTCGCCAGGCACCGGCTGCAGCACCAAGGCACGGCGGCTGATGCTGGGTTGGGTGAGGTTGTCGATCATCACCACCACGCGTTCGATCAGGTGCTTGCGCAATACGATCGACAACGCGTCATCGTCCTGCACCAACGCCAGCAGCGCTTGCCACGCGGCATCGTCGCTTTGCGCCAACGCAGGAATCGCAGCATCGGCAGCGTCGGCCGATGCTGCCGGCACCGGATGACGCGGCTCGCCACTGGCCGGCGTCGGCTGTGGGCTGACCGCAGCGGCCACAGCACTGGCGGTACGGCTGATGGGTGCAGGCAAGGTGCCCTGCGGATCGGGCGGGCCGCTGAACAGCCACCACGCGGCGCCAGCGATCAAGGGGACCGCCAACAACCACGGCCAGCGCGAGGATTTGCTTTGCATCGTGGAACTCCTGACATCGACAACATCCAGTGTGTGACCGTGGGATGCTGCGGTGGTTCCATCGATTTACGGTGTCGCTCGTTGAGCCGCTTGACGCTGGACGCGGCGCACTACGCCCGCGACCACGGGAAACGCAGCGCCCGGCTCGCCGGCTGTCTTACTGTCGCGGGACTCTTGGCGGCATGAATGCCGCCAAGGAGCCACAGGGACGTACTTGCAGCGTGTCCTGCGATGGTGGGCGGGCAAGGGCCGTGTAGCGGACCGGCAGAAGCTTCGCTGCGCGATCCACGCCGCTTAGCCGACGAAATCCAATCGCGCGTTCACCCAAGCCGCGACAATTGCAGCGGCAACCTGTTCGGCCTGCCTGGCCGGCATGTGCTTTTCGCTTACCAGCCAGGCGGCCGTTTCTGCGCGCACCTTCGGCAACAGCGCGCGCGCAGCGTTGCGCTCGGCTGCCGGCCAGTCGCTGTCGTCGCCGGACCACGCAGCAATCGCCTGCTCCGGATCGTTGCCGTAGCGCTTGCGCAACTCCGGCTGCAGATACAGTGCCGGCGACACGGCAGCCCGGAGCGCGATGATCTGCCACTCGGCGTAGCTGGCATAGCGAATGGTGCCTGCGTCCTTGCTCAAGGCTTCGATCAGTCCTGCGAATCCGTCATCCAGCTGTTTCCAGCTCGGTCGCGCGAACAGCCCACCGGGCGGCTCGCAGATCGGCGCGAAACTGTCGCGTGTCGAGCCATAGAGCGGGCCGAACGCCTCATAAGCCGGCTCGCCCACTGCAGCGAAGATGAAGCAATGCACATACGGCCGCTCGGAACGATCTTCGCGCTCGATCCACATGCGCAACAAGGTCAGCACACGCTGTTGCTGTTGCATGGCGGGCGCGCCTTCCACATCGTCGAGCAAGGATGCTGCGAAATCGTCGGTCTTGCGCAACGCCTTGCGTGCGCTTTCAAAACGCGCGCTCGCCAACGCCGCATCCACGCCAGCGGCAGGCACGAAGTCATGCAGATACGCCAGCCATGCCGATGCCAGCGGCGCGTCGTAGCCCTGCAACTGGCGCGCAGCGTCCGCTGGCGTTTTCGGGATGCTGGCGATGATGCGGTCCAGCGTTTGCTGCTGGGCGTCGAGTGTCTTGCCCAGCGCATCGACCCTGGTCTTCAGACTGCGTTGCAGGCAGGCATCCACCTTGGCGTCCTGCGCGCAGGCATTGCGCTGGCGCAACCAGGCGCGTTGCTGATCGCGCACTGCGGTGAGCGAGGCGCGCGGTGTGGTGTCTAGCACGCCGCGGTAGGCCTCATCCAGCTGATCGTCCAGCTGGCCGAGCGCCGGCACCGCGCACAGCCGCTTTTCCACCGGCGTGCCCGCCTGCTTGCAGTCGAACGACGCCGACCATGCGGCGCCAGCGCTCAGCACCAAAGCGCCAGCCACAATGCTCTGCACGACACGCATCCGATAAGTCACTGCAACGCCTCCTTGCGCGCCGGCAGCAGCGACAGCAGCAGCAGCGTCGCCGCCAGCGCCACATAGGCACCGACGAACTGCCAGCTGATCACCCGCGCCAGGCCTTGCAGCGACCACGGCAGGTAGATGCCGCCGCGCGGGTCCACCGAGTGGATCAGGCCGAACAGGGTCAGCCCGGCAGCTACCAGCAGGAACGCCGCGCCGCGTCGCAAGCGGCCGTCGATCATCGCCGCCACCGTGGCGATCCATAGCATCGCGGTGATGATGAAGCCATTGCCCAGCGCGAAGATCACTGCCAGCTCCGGCAACCCGTGGCCATCGACCTTGGTGGTCAGCGCGACCAGCTGATCCGGTGCAATCCAGCCCGGCGCCTTGATCGTCAGCAGGTACGCGACCGACGGCAGAAAGCCCAGCACCATCGCACCGGCATGCTGCCTGGGCGTGGCCTGGAATGCCTGGGTGGTGATGTCGATGGAGACATACACGATGATTGGCGCCAGCACGGCCAGCGGCAGCCACTGCACCAAGCCGCTGATCACGCCAAGCATGCCGCCGATCCCGATGAACACCCCGGTCAGCAGCGTGTAACCGGAGCGCGCGCCCATGTGCTTGTACGCGGGCTGGCCGATGTAGGGCGTGGTCTGCGCAACGCCGCCGCAGACGCCGGCCACCAGCGTGGCCAAGGCTTCCACCAGCAGGATGTCGCGGGTGCGGTAATCGTCGCCGGCCGCGCGCGCGCTCTCGCTGACGTTGATGCCGCCCACCACCATCAACAAGCCGAACGGCAACAGCAACGGCAGGTACGCCACCGTGGCCGGCAGGCCGTCGATAAAGCCCAGCGTCGGCAGCGGCAGCACGATCTGCGGCGGATTCCACGCCGGCAAGGCGAAGCCGGGGGCACCCAATCCCGCCAGGCCAAGCCCGTAATACAACGCGGTGCCGATCACGAACGCCACCAGCACGCCGGGCAATTTGGTCGGCAGGCGGCCCTTGGCGAGCAGCACATACAGCAGCAGGCCCAAGGTAACGAAGCCGGCCACCGGCGAACGGAGCGTTTCCAGCAATGGCAGCAAGCCCATCAGCACCAGCGCGATACCGGCGATGGAACCGAGCAGGGCCGCCCGCGGCAGCGCGCGCGTCACCGCTTCGCCTGCGAAGGACAGCACCAGCTTGAGCAGGCCCATCACCACCAACGCGGCCATGCCCAGTTTCCAGGTGGCGATCGCGGCGGCCTGCGGATCCAGCCCTTGCGCTTTGAAGCCGGCAAATGCCGGGCCGAGCACCAGCAGCGCCATGCCGATGCTGGTGGGCGCATCCAGGCCCAGCGGCATGGCAGTGACGTCGTCGCGCCCGGTGCGTGCGGCCAGCCGCCGCGCCATCAGGGTGTACAGCAGGTTGCCCACCAGCACGCCGAACGCGGTGCCGGGGAACATGCGCTGGAACACGACGTCGGCCGGGAACTGGAAGATGCCGACCAGGGCCATCGCGATGAAGCCAAGGATAGACAGGTTGTCGACCACCAGGCCGAAGAAACCATTGAGATCGCCAGCGACGAACCAGCGCGGCGCAGCCGCAGGACGCGAAGAGGGAGCCGACATGAGAACCAGAGAAGCGTGGGGGTCGGCCGATGGTAGCCGCTGCATTGCGGGGACGACAGCGGCGCGGTGGATTAGAGCGTGTCGTGGCCAGGGGCCGTCGGGCTGTCCGTGAGCAGGCAGCCCGGCGCCATCGCCCGCTACTGCATCGCCGCATCCACCTCGATCCAGCCCACGCTGTCGCTGCGGCCGGCGCTGCGATAACGCACCTGCAACCGCGTACCATCGGCGCTGACGTCCAGCGCATCGGCCTGATCGCCGCGCACCAGATAGCGTTTGGTGACGGTGGCCGTCGGCGTGGCGTACAGCGGCAAACGCCTCACCTGTACGTGCAGTTGCACCGGCATCGGTTCCTCGAGCGTGGTACCGATTTCGCTTGCCACCTTGACGCCGCGCGGGTCGTACATCGGCCACACCGACAGCGGCATGCCATCCTCGCTTCCCGAATCCAGCAACGCCTGGATCTGCGGCGACTCGATCCGCTGCTGCGTCCGCCAAACGTACAACCGCCCGCCAGCGTCGTAGCGGTAGACATCCGCATACCACATCGGCCCACCGCGGCAGGAACTGGTCAGGCTGCGCTGCTGTTGATCGGCAACCAGATTGAAGAATCCTTCGCACTGCACCGCCGGGCGCGTCGGTGCAGCAAGCGCATGAAAGCGGCGCTGTGCAGGATCGAACACAAAGACCCAGACCGCCTCGTTGACCTGACCCAGCATCGCCGACACCGCAAGATCCGGGCGCCCGTCGAAGTTGTAGTCGTCGCTGCGCAGCTGCACGTCGCCTTCGCCATCGTCCACATTCGCGTCGAACCACTGTTCGGCATCGCCGGGAGACAGCACCACATGCAGGCGCTGGCCGACCAAGGTGGCGGTCGCACGGGTCTGCGCATCCAGCGTCAGACGAAGGCTTGTGTCGTCTGCCGCAGCGCCGAACGCCAGCCCGCCTGCCATCGCAACCAACAGTGCGCGAGCGGCGCGGACGGGCGACAAATGCAAGAAGCCAAGGCGCATGCGCAGCTGGCTCGAAGCGGTGCGCAGACACTCGCTCGCCGGCTGCGCACGCGATGCCCGCCAATGCATGAAGACGCGCGACATACGCCGATCGACGCTGGTGAGCGTGGCGGTCGGCAACTGCACGCACCTGTCGGTGCGCAAGCCGGCCAGCGGACTCAGAACGACACCTCCACCGGCTGCCGCGACCACAGCACCGACTGGTGTCCGGTGGCCTGCTTCCAGGCCAGCCGGATCGCTTCGATGTCGTTGCGCCGTTGCGGGGTGTCCTCGTGCAGGATCACCAGCACCTTGGTGCCCAGCCGGTTCGGCTCCTTTGCGCCGCGGAACAACCATTGACCGTAGGCGTCGAACACGGTCAGACCATCGGGAAAGCGCGGGGTCACTTCCTTGTCCAGAAACGCGCGCCATTGGGTTTCGTCGATGGTGCGGGTCTGCGGGCGGTCGGCCGGGCCGGATTCTTCGCCCACGCCGAAATACAACTCGCTGCGCACCCAACCCCGTGCCGCCGCCGGCCGCGCTGCATCGCCCTGCAGGCTGGCAGTGGTCGCGGTCGGCACGGTGCCGGGCGCGGTGGCGCAAGCGGTCAACGCCAGCATGGCGGCAAGCAGGCAAGACGGCAGCAACTTCATCGACTTCTCCACAACAGGTCTGGGGGGGGGGGCACTTGGGGCAGGCTCATGCAAGGCCGATATCAGCTCATGCCGGCGCGCACGCACTGTGCCATCTCGCGCCGCCCTGAACAACGCGATAATATCTTTCCATCCGGATGAATGTGGACGACCCGCCCCCTTGCGCCCCAGCCCGGCCGGATGCCGACCGCGCGGCGCGTTGCAGTTGCAGGAGAGAGAACAGCATGACCCGCCCCACCCTTTCGGTGATTGGCCTGGCCATCGCCGCCGTGCTCAGCGCCAACGCGCAAGCCCAGCAGGCCGATGCCGGTGCCACCACCCTGGACACCGTGATCGTCACCGGCACCCGTGCCAGCGACCGCACCGTGCTGGAATCCACCGTGCCGGTGGACGTGCTCACCGCCGAAGACATCCGCAAGGCCGGCGTGGTCAACGGCGAGTTGGGCAGCGCCCTGCAGGCGCTGCTGCCTTCCTTCAATTTCCCGCGTCAGTCCAACTCCGGCGGCGCCGACCATATCCGCGCCGCGCAGCTGCGCGGGCTCTCGCCCGACCAGGTGCTGGTGCTGGTCAACGGCAAGCGCCGCCATACCTCGGCGCTGGTCAACACCGACAGCAAGATCGGCAAGGGCACCACGCCGGTGGATTTCAATTCCATCCCGATCAACGCGATCAAGCGCATCGAAGTGCTGCGCGACGGGGCCGGCGCGCAATACGGCTCGGATGCGATTGCCGGCGTCATCAACGTGATCCTGGACGACAACCCCGAGCGCGGCGAACTGGAAGCCAGCTTCGGCGCCTACAACACCGACGTGAAGCCGATCGACCGCCGCGTCACCGACGGCCAGACCAGCTATGCCAGCGCAAAGGTGGGCACGCTGCTGGGCGACGACGGCGGCTTCTTCAAGGTCGGCGTGGAGCTGAAGAACCGCGAGGCGACCAACCGCGCCGGCTTCGACCAGATTCCCTCGTTCGAAGAACAGACCCCGGCCAATCTGGCGCTGCGGGGCCAGCGCAATTACGTGCTCGGCGATGGCGCCACCAAGGGCCTGAATGCCTGGCTCAACACCAAGGTGCCGTTCAGCGCCAGCGGCGAGTTCTACGCCTTCGGCACCTACAACCAGCGCGATACCGAAGGCGCCAATTACTTCCGTTACCCGGACGGCAGCGCCAACTGGCGCGAGATCTACCCCAACGGCTACCGCCCGATCTCTGAAGGCGAGAATCGCGACCTGCAACTCGTGGCTGGTGCACGCGGGCAATGGGGCAGCTGGGATTACGACGCCAGCGTCAACTACGGCCGCAACGACTTCACCTACCGGCTACGCAATTCGCTCAATGCATCGCTGGGACCCGGCAGCCCCACACGCTTCAAGACCGGTGATTTCGCCTTCGCGCAGACGGTGGGCAATTTCGACCTGACCCGCGTGTTCGACGCCGCCGGCGCCACCCATACCTTCGGCACCGGCGCCGAGTTCCGCCGCGAGCAATACCGCACCCACGCCGGCGATCCGGCCAGCTACGCGGCCGGCCCGTTCACCGATCGTCCCACCGGCTCGCAGGCCGGCGGCGGGCTCACCCCGCAGGACGAAGCCGACCTGTCGCGCAACGTGGCCAGCGCCTACGCCAACGTCTCCAGCCAGTTCGGCGACAAGTTCTCCACCGACCTGGCTGGCCGCTACGAGCATTACCAGGATTTCGGCAGCCAGTGGACCGGCAAACTGGCCGCACGCTACGCATTCGCACCGGCCTTTGCGCTGCGTGGCGCCATCTCCAACAACGTGCGTGCGCCTTCGCTCAGCCAGATCGGCTATGAAGCCACTTCCACCGGTTACGACGCCGCCGGCCGCCTGACCCAGGGTCGCCTGCTGTCGGTCAACAACCCCATCGCGCGCGGACTGGGCGCCACCGATCTGAAGCCGGAAAAGTCGGTCAATTACAGCCTGGGCTTCACCAGCAAGCTGGGCGATCACTTCGACGTGTCGCTGGACTTTTTCCAGATCGATATCGACGACCGCATTGCGCTGTCCGAAGACATCACCGGCGATGCGCTGACCAGCTTCGTGCAGCAGAACTACGGCGTCACCGGGGTGCAGAGCGCCAGCTATTTCCTCAACGCCGCCGATACCCGCACCCGCGGCGCCGAGCTGGTCGCCAACTGGCGTCAGTACGCCTTCGGCGGCGACCTGCTGCTGACCGGCACCTACAGCTACGCCAAGACCGAGTTGGAAAACATCATCGCCACCCCGGCCCAGTTGCTCGCATTGAACCCGGAGTACGTGCTGTTCGGCGTGGAAGAAAGCAACACGCTCACCGACGCCGCACCGCGCACCCGCGCCTCGCTTGCCGCGAACTGGAGCAACGAGCACTGGAACCTGCAGACCCGCGTCAACCGCTACGGCAGCGCCACGCGCGTGTTCGATTTCGGTGGCGGCTTCGTGCCGCGCCAGACCTACGGCGCCGAGTGGCAACTGGACCTGGAAGCCGAATATCACCTGGGCACGCAATGGACGCTGGCCATCGGCGGGCAGAACATCCTGGACAACTACTCGGACCGTTCCATCGACGACATCGCCTACTTCGGCAACCTGCCCTACGACGTGCTCTCGCCGATCGGCAGCAACGGCGCGTATTGGTATGGGCGGGTGCGGTACAGCTTCTGATTCGGGATTCGGGATTGGCAAACATCGTACTTCGTGCGAATCCCCAATCCCGACTCACGAATCTCCGCCGTTCCATAACCTGAATCTCACACCCCATTGCGCACACTAGCGCAATGGCAGACGCGCATTCCCCCCTACCGTCGCCGCCATTGCTGGACGATGCCTGTGCATTGTTTCTGGACGTGGACGGCACCCTCATCGACTTTGCCGACCGCCCCGAGGCGGTGAAGCTATTGCCCGAAGTGCGCGAGGCCATCGGCCTGCTGAGCGAGCGTCTCAACGGCGCCGTTGCGCTGGTCAGCGGCCGGCCGCTTGCCCAGCTGGACGCCCTGTTCGCGCCATTGCTGCTGCCGGCCGCCGGTCTGCACGGGCACCAACTGCGTAGCGATCTCGCGGCACGCGCGGCCATGCCGCAGGACACGTCCGAGTGGCTGCACGGCCTGCATCAACGCGCGGCCGCGCTGACGCACCAGCATCCAGGCGTGCTGGTCGAAGACAAGGGTGCCAGCGTGGCGCTGCACTGGCGCGCCCGACCGCAGGCCGGCCCCGAGGTGCTCGCCTTCGCGCAGCAGGAAATCGCACAGCTTTCCGGTTATCGCCTCCAGCCAGGCGACCACGTGGTGGAATTCGTGCCCGAAGGCAGCAACAAGGGCCTGGCGGTCGAGCAGCTGATGCAGCACGGCACCTTCGCCGGCCGCACCCCGGTGTTCGTCGGCGACGACCTCACTGACGAATTCGGCTTCGACGCCGCCAACCGGCTCGGCGGCTGGAGCGTGCTGGTCGGCGATCGCGCACAGACCAGCGCGCGCTTTCGCGTCGGTGGCACCGCCCACGTACATGCGTGGTTGCAACGCAACGCACGCAGCCGCTGAGCACAGCGCACCTTCTCTCATTCACTTCAACAGGATCGTTTGCACTCCATGACCGAGCCAAACCTGGATCTGGGCGTCATCGGCAACTGCAGTTTCGGTGCATTGGTCGATCGGCAGGCACGTGTGGTGTGGAGTTGCCTGCCGGCATTCGACGGCGACCCGGCCTTTTGCACGCTGCTTTCGCCCAAGACCGAAGGCGGCGACTTTGCCGTGGAACTGGAAGATTTTGCCAGCAGCGAGCAGCACTACCTGCCCAATACCGCCGTGCTGCGGACGGTGTTGCGCGATAGCCACGGTGGCGAACTGGAAGTGATCGACTTCGCGCCGCGCTGGCGCAACAACGGACGCTTCTATCGGCCTGTCAGCATCATCCGCCAGATCCGGCCACTGAGCGGCAACCCGCGCATCATCGTGCGCGCCCGCCCGCTGGCCGACTGGGGCGGCCGCACGCCGGACACCACCTGGGGCAGCAATCACATCCGTTGGGTGTTGCCGGAATTCACCCTGCGCCTGACCACCGATGTGCCGGTGCGCTTCGTACGCGACGGCTTGCCGTTCGTGCTCAGCCATCCGGTGAGCCTGGTGCTGGGCGTGGACGAATCGCTGACCCGCTCGCTCACCGGTTACGTGCAGGAAGCGCAGGAACGTACCGAAGAATACTGGCGCGAATGGGTGCGCTACCTGTCCATTCCGCTGGACTGGCAGGAAGCGGTGATTCGCAGCGCAATCACGCTAAAGTTGTGCCAGTACGAAGACAGCGGCGCGATCATCGCGGCGATGACCACCTCGATTCCGGAAGCGCCCAACACGCCGCGCAACTGGGACTACCGCTATTGCTGGCTGCGCGATGCCGCCTTCGTGGTGCGTGCGCTCAACCGGCTCGGCGCGACCCGCACGATGGAGCAGTTCATCGGCTACATCTTCAATATCGCCACCACCGACGGCACCATGCAGCCGCTGTACGGCATCGGCTTCGAATCGCAGCTGGAAGAACACGAAGTCGACACCATGGCCGGCTACCGCGGCATGGGGCCGGTGCGGCGCGGCAACCTGGCGTGGATCCAGCAACAGCACGATGTCTACGGCAGCGTGGTGCTGGCGTCCACACAGCTGTTCTTCGACCTGCGCCTGAAGGATCAAGGCGATGCCGACACGTTCCGCCGGCTTGAACCGCTGGGCGAGCGCGCCTATGCATTGCATAACGTGCCCGATGCCGGCCTGTGGGAATTTCGCGGCCGTGCCGAAGTGCATACCTACACCGCGGCGATGTGCTGGGCGGCCTGCGATCGCCTGTCCAAGATCGCCGACCGGCTGGTGCTGCCCGAGCGCAGCAGCTACTGGCGCGAACGTGCCGACAGCATCCGCGAACGCGTGTTGAGCGAGGCCTGGAGCGAGGAGCGCGGCCATTTCACCGACACCCTCGGCGGCCACCGGCTCGATGCATCGCTGTTGCTGCTGGCCGATATCGGCATCGTCGCCAACGACGACAGCCGCTTCGTGCGCACGGTCGAGGCGGTCGGTCGCGTGCTCAAGCACGGCGATGCGCTATACCGCTACATCGCACCGGATGACTTCGGTGAGCCGGAAACCAGCTTCACCATCTGCACGTTCTGGTACATCGATGCGCTGGCGGCGATCGGGCGCAAGGACGAGGCGCGTGAATTGTTCGAGCGCATCCTTTCGCGCCGCAATCACCTGGGCTTGCTGTCGGAAGATCTATCGTTCGAGGACGGCGAAGCCTGGGGCAATTTCCCTCAGACCTATTCGCATGTTGGCTTGATCATCGCAGCGATGCGCTTGTCGCGGAGCTGGCAGGAGGCGTCATGAGTCGTTTGGTGGTGGTATCCAACCGCGTTGCGGTGCCCGGCGAAACCCGCGCCGGTGGCCTGGCGGTTGGCCTGTTGGCGGCGCTCAAGGAACGCGGCGGCATGTGGTTCGGCTGGAGCGGCAAGACCGTGCGCGGCGACAGCGGCGGCATGCACGAGCAGACCGAAGGCGACATCACCTTCGTCACCATGGACCTCAACAAGCGCGACATCGATTCGTACTACAACGGCTTCGCCAATCGCACGCTGTGGCCCTTGCTGCACTTCCGCCTGGACCTGGTCGATTACGATCGCGCCACCCGCGAAGGCTATATGCGCGTCAACCGGCTGTTTGCCGAAAAACTCGCGCCGCTGCTGAAAGACAGCGACACGCTGTGGATCCACGATTACCACATGATTCCGCTCGGCGCGATGCTGCGCGAGCTGGGCGTGGGCTGCAAGATGGGTTTCTTCCTGCACGTGCCGATGCCGTCGGCCGATCTGGTGCAGGCCATGCCCGATCACGCGCGCCTGTTCAGTACCTTCTACGCATACGACCTGGTCGGCTTCCAGACCCAGCGCGATGCCGAACGTTTCAAGGCCTATGTACGCCTGTTCGGCGGTGGCCGCATTCTGGAAGGCGACCTGGTGGAAGGCCCCGGTGGGCGCCGCTTCACCGCCTCTTCGTTCCCGATCGGGATCGATACCGACCTGATTGCCCACCAGGCCAAGGCCTCTGCCGGCAAGCAGGCGGTGCGTGATCTGCGCGAAAGTCTGCGTGGCCGACAGTTGGCCATCGGCGTGGACCGCCTGGATTATTCCAAGGGGTTGCCGGAGCGCTTTCAGGGCTTCGAGCGTTACCTGGAGCGGTATCCGGATCAATCCGGCAGCCTGACCTATCTGCAAATTGCACCGGTCTCGCGCGGCGATGTCACCGAATACCGTCAATTGCGCAGCCAGCTCGAACAGATCGCCGGCCACATCAATGGCGGACATGCAGAGCCGGACTGGACGCCGCTGCGCTACGTCAACCAGAACTTCAGCCATGCCACGCTGACAGGCTTCTATCGCGCGGCCTCGGTGTGTCTGGTCACGCCACTGCGCGATGGCATGAACCTGGTTGCCAAGGAATTCGTGGCCGCGCAGGACCCGGCAGACCCGGGCGTACTGGTGTTGTCGCTGTTTGCAGGTGCAGCCGATGAAATGAAGGAAGCGCTGCTGGTCAACCCGCACGATCTGGACGGTGTGGCCGACGCGATCGCCACAGCGGCAAGCATGCCGTTGGCAAGCCGCATCGAACGCTGGCATGCAATGATGGACCACCTGCGCAAGAACAACATCAACCACTGGCGCCAGCGCTATCTGCAAGCGCTCTCTGAGGTGTAGGACAAACCTTCTTCCGCCGCGACATTGTCCTGCTTCATGAGGAAGAAAGTGGCCGAAAGGCCGATGAAGGTGCGGCGCAATCTGCCTGAAGTCCGTAGTTTCCAGAGGATTTCCTGCGTGATGCAGCCACATCGAGCCGCGGCGATGCCCGACCGCGCTGCCCCGGCTCGCAAGGGGATGAATACCTCGGACCTCGATAGCCTGTCGCTGCACTCGACACGGCAGTCACAGGCAACGCCACGTGCGCCGCTACGCCCTGCGCTTCCATCGTGGTCGCGCTCAGTAGCAGCGCATGTCGACCCGGCTCTGCAGGCAACGGACCGCACTTGGCAAAGCGTTCGACAGCCACATGTTTCCGCTATGCCAAACGTGCAGGTTGGAACGCTGGTTCCTATTCCGTCACGGACAAAGGGCGTGTGGGGGTCTAAAATATTCACATGATTAGCGCTGAGGACCCTGGGAGGGGCTGCGCGTTCATAGCGTTCAACGTTCGTCTCTGGATCCGGGCCGCGTGATGGCGCCTGCGATCGCTCTCCCTCCACGACTCGCCACCGCTCGCTGGTGCCCGAGTCCTTCCTGACATCTCAAAATGACTGATCAATCCTCAAAACGTGGGCTAGGCACCTGGTTGCTGGTGGCCTATGCCGTGGTGATCGCCGTGCTTGGCGCGGTGCTCGCCTATCAAGGCGGCCGCCTAGTGGCCGTCGGCGGCTCCTGGTATTACCTGATCGCGGGTATTGCCCTGTTCCTTGCGGGCGTCCTGCTCGCGCTGGGCAAGCGCGCCGGGCTGTGGCTGTTTGGCGCCACGTTGGCCGGCACCATCGCCTGGGCACTGTGGGAAGTGGGCCTGGATGGCTGGGGCTTGGTACCGCGCCTGGCCATGATGTCGGTGCTGGGGCTGGTGTTGCTGCCGTTCTGGGGTGTGGCGCGTCGTCGCATGCAGCCATTGTCCGGCCTGGGCTATGCGCTGGTGACCGGCGTGCTGCCAATCCTGGGTGCGGCGCTGATCCTGTGGCCGCTGCTGATGCCGCGCAATGTCGAGCTGGCCGATGCCTCCAAGCTGCCGGCCGACAGCGCCACGGCCTTCAGCCGCGGCACCGTGCCCAGCCCCGACGGCAACGTCGCGGCCAATCACGACGCCAGCAACTGGACCTCCTATGCGGGCTCCAATCTGTCCAACCACTACACGCCCGGCGCGCAGATCACCCCGGACAACGTGAAGAATCTCAAGGTTGCGTGGGAGTTCCACACCGGCGACCTGAAGCCCAAGGACTCCAAGCTGGGCTACGCCTTCCAGAACACCCCGCTCAAGGTCGGCGACCTGCTCTACATCTGCACCCCCACCCAGAAGGTGATCGCGGTGGAAGCAGCCAACGGCAAGGAGCGCTGGCGCTTCGATCCGCAGACCAACCCGAAGGCGATGGCGGGCGTGGCTGCCACCACCTGCCGTGGCGTGTCGTATTACCAAGCGCCCGAAGGCACCGCCGAGTGCCCGACCCGGATCTTCTGGCCGATGGTCGATGGCCGCCTTGGCGCGTTGGACGCACAGACCGGCAAGCTGTGCACCAGCTTCGGCAACAACGGCTATGTCGATCTGAATGCGGGCACCGGCAACACCAAGCCGGGTTTCGTCGGCCCGACCTCGCCGCCGGTGGTGATGCGCGGCGTGGTAATCCAGCCGACCGGCCAGGTCCGCGATGGCCAGGAAGGCGATGCGCCGTCCGGCGTGGTGCGCGGCTTCGATGCGCTCACCGGCCAGCTGCGCTGGGCCTGGGACCTGGGTAACCCGGCGATCACCGCCGAGCCGCCGGCCGGCCAGACCTACACGCGCTCAACCCCGAACGTATGGTCGCTGATGGCCGCCGACGACGAGCTGGGCCTGGTCTATCTGCCCACCGGCAATGCGTCCGGCGATTTCTTCGGCAAGGGCCGCACCCCGCAGGACGAGGAATACACCGCCTCGCTGGTTGCGGTGGATGCCGCTACTGGCAAGGAACGCTGGCATTTCCGTACCGTCAACCACGACCTGTGGGATTACGACATCGGCCCGCAGCCGAACCTGGTCGATTGGCCGGTCGCTGGCGGCGGTACGCGTGCTGCGGTGATCCAGGCCACCAAGTCCGGCCAGGTGTTCGTGCTGGACCGCGCCACCGGCGAGCCGATCATGCCGGTCAAGCAGATCCCGGTACCGCAGGGAACCGACCACGGCGACTGGACCGCTGCCACGCAACCGATCTCGCCGGGCATGCCCAACACTGTGGGCGCGCCGAGCCGCGAGTTCGAAAAAATCATCGAATCCGATGCCTGGGGCATGACCCCGTTCGACCAGTTGGTCTGCCGTATCCAGTTCAAGCAACTGCGCTACGAAGGCATGTTCACCCCGCCCACCCTGCAGGGGTCGCTGGCCTTCACCGGCAACCACGGCGGCATCAACTGGGGCGGTGTTTCGGTGGACCTGCAGCGCGGCATCATGGTGATGAACAGCAATCGCCTGCCGTACACCCTGCAGGTGTATACCCGCGAAAAAATGAATGAGCTGGGCGTGGTGTCGGTGTTCGACGGCAAGAGCAAGACGCCCGGCTACATGGCACAGAAGGGCCTGGCCTACGGCGCCCGCAAGGAGCCGTGGATGTCGCCGCTCAACACCCCGTGCGTGGCCCCGCCGTGGGGCTACATCGCCGGCGTGGACCTGCGCACGCAGCAGGTGATCTGGCGCCGTCCGCTGGGCACCGGTTACGACCAGGGGCCGATGGGCATCCCGTCCAAGACCAAGTTCGAAATCGGCACCCCCAACAACAGCGGCTCGCTGGCCACCGCTGGCGGGGTGACCTTCATCGGCGCGACCCTGGACGACTTCATGCGCGGCTTCGAAACCCGCACCGGCAAGCAGGTCTGGGAGACCCGCGTCCCCGCCGGCCCGCAGGCAGCGCCGATGAGCTACACCATCAACGGCAAGCAATACATCGTGGCCGCCGTCGGTGGACACGACCGCATGGAAACCAAGTCGGGCGACAGCGTCATTGCCTGGGCCCTGCCGGACGATGCGCAGGCCGCGCCTGCCAAGTAACGGCAGCGCTCCAAGCACCACGCGGCCAGGCGGTACGCCGATGCGCATGAGCGCATGCAGTCTGCACTGCCTTGGCCGCTGCGCATCACCGCCTGGCTGCGCTCTGGCGCATAGGCCGCCTGCCGTCGGTCCAGGGCCGACGGATGCACCAATCAACCGGTCGTCGCGAGACGGCCGGTTTTTTTGTGCGCGCTTGCCGCTACGGCGAAGGCACCTGGGGGCAAAGCCGGCGATGTCGGCCCAGCGTATGACGCGTGGCCAACGCGCTTGCTGTCAGACCTGAGTTTCAGACATCCGAACCCAGGCCAACCTCCCAGGATGGCGCTCCCATGCGGCAGTCAGATGCTGCGCAAGTGCGAATCCAGCGCGCAGGCCGTTGGCAACCGAATCAGCCCCAACTTCGATGGGATTTGCCCGCTCCCAATAGCAGTTCGCTGACATGCCGGGCATTCGCTCCGCGCGGACATTTTTCACGCAGAATTTACATTTGAGTCAACGTGTTAGCGCATCGATCGCCACGGGCACGCATACCCTGCCGAACTGAAATCGCTTTCATATCAAGGACATCACGCCATTTCGGGACCTGGTTGTCACATTCCGACGAACGGCACCTTCACATCATCATGATTCGGACTCAGCCGCCGATACCCCCATTGCGGGCCATGGACTGCCGATGCCGCTCCCCCTTCTCAGATCATCCAGCTGGACTCAGCCTATGTCGCTTGCACACGATGCCGCCCCCGTTGCCCAACCGCCCGCCGGTCGGCACGTTGCGCGCGCCACCTGGACTACATGGCTGCCCGCCGCTGCACATGTCGCGCTGCTGGCATTGCTGGCCTGCTATGCCGCCACGCTGGTACCCGGCAGCTTCCTGAGCGGGCTCGGGCGCGTGCTGCCCGCCCTGCTGGTGTTGGGCGCGGCGAGCGCCGGGCTCTGGTGGTGGTCGCGCCGGCGTCACGACACGCAGTTGCAACAGGCAATGCGTGCGGTGGTGGCGATCGGCGAAGGACGCACCCAGCGACTGGACCTGCGCAACGCCTCCGGCGACCTCGCACCGTTGCTGCACGCGCTGCAGGATGCCCAGGACAAGCTCGCCATCCGCATCGATGTGATGGAGCAAGGCCTGCGCCATGGCCAGTTCGTGATCAAGGCGCTGGACGATCTGGACACCATGATCCGCATCGCCGACGACGATGGCCAGGTGCTGTTTGCCAACCGCAAACTGCTCGCCATGCTCAAGCTGATCGAGCCGGATGTGCAGAGCTTCCGTCCCAGCTTCCATGCCGAAGGCTTCGTCGGCGGCAGCATCGGCGACATCTATCCCGACAGCCAGGCCGCGATCGACCGCATGCGCGCGTTGAATGCCTCCAAGGCCGTGCGTGCGCCATTCTTCGGCCGCCAGATCGACTTCGTGTACAGCCCGATCATCGCCGCCGACGGCACCAAGCTCGGCACCATCGCGCAGTGGATGGACGTCACCGCGCAGGTCAACGCCGAGCAGGCACTGATCCAGATCATCGACGCCGCCTCGGCCGGCGATTTCAGCCGTCGCATGCAGATCGATGGCATGGACGGTGTGCTGCTGACCCTGGCGCAAGGCATCAACCGCATCTACGACTCGGTGGAAACCCATCTGGCCGCATTGGCGCGCGTGATCGGCGCGCTGGCCGAAGGCGATCTCACCCAGCGTGTGGACGGCGATGCGCACGGTATCTTCGCGCGCTTGCGCGATGACACCAACCAGACCGTCACCCGCCTCACCGAGATCATCGGCGGCATCCAGGCCGCATCGGACACCATCCGCCAGGCCGCAGTGGAAATTGCCGCCGGCAACATGGATCTTTCCGAGCGCACCGAGCAACAGGCGGCCAACCTGGAAGAAACCGCCAGCTCGATGGAAGAACTCACCTCCACCGTGAAGCAAAACGCCGAGAGCGCGCTGCAGGCCAATCGCCTGGTCGTCGGCACCGGCGACGTGGCGCAGAGCGGCGGCCAGGTGATGGACGAGGTGGTCGCCACCATGGGCCAGATCAGCACCGCCTCGCGCAAGATCGGCGAGATCATCGGTGTGATCGACGGCATCGCGTTCCAGACCAACATCCTGGCGCTCAACGCCGCAGTGGAAGCCGCGCGTGCCGGCGAACAGGGCCGCGGTTTTGCGGTGGTTGCCTCGGAAGTGCGTGCATTGGCACGGCGCTCGGCCGATGCGGCCAAGGAAATCAAGACGCTTATCGCCGACTCCACCGACAAGGTGGAACTGGGTTCGGGCCTGGTGCACCGCGCCGGCGCGACCATGCGCGAGATCGTCGGCTCGGTCAAACACGTCACCGACATCATGAGCGAGATCACCTCGGCCAGCGCCGAGCAGTCCAGCGGCATCGAGCAGGTCAACCGCACGGTCGCGCAGTTGGACGAGGTGACCCAACGCAACGCTGCGCTGGTGGAAGAAGCCACCGCCGCTGCGCGCAGCCTGGAAGAACAGGCCGTGGAACTGGCCGATGCGGTCTCGATCTTCCGCCTGCAATCCGACACCCGTCCCGGCGCCTCCCACGTCGCGCGCGCCAGCTTCCACAACGCGGCATAAGCCCGGCATGCCTAGCGATTCGTAGGAGCGCGCCCGGGCGCGACCGGGCGTTCCCCGGAATGCTCCTTGCGCTCAGGCGCGCTCCTACGCGCCATTGGTCGGGATCGCCGGGTGCGCCAGCCAATCGCCTCGCACGACGCACGTGTAGTGCCTCAGTCCAGAAACCGCGCGTGTTGCTCGGGCGTGGGCAGCATGCAGTGATCGCTGCGGCCGAACCAGCGATAACGATTGCGTGCGATCAGCCGGTAGCCAAGATCGCGCACGCGACGTGGGACCAGGCGCAGCACCCCACTCAGCCGCCAGAGTCCGCCCAATCCCGCAAGCACGCGCACGATCGCGTCGCTGTCGGTCCAGGCACCGGTGGCGTCCACCAGTAGAAACGACAGGGGGTCGTCCGGGTCCAGACCGTGCTGCTGCAACAGTGCGCGCCCGGCTTGCCCTTGCATGGCAGCAAAGCGATAGCGCCCATGCCGATCGTGGCGCAGCAGGAATTTGACCCAGCCATTGCAGAGCAGGCACACGCCGTCGAAGACGATGGTGGCGCGCGCCGCAGGCGGCGCAACAGGCGATTGATCAGCGCGGTTCAAGCCAGCCCTCGTAACGAATGAACGGTCCTACCAGCGGCAACTGCACGTCCACCAGAAACCCGTAACGGCCGCCGTCGGCATGCTCGCGGCAGCACACCTGCCGGAACCAGCGGGCAGGCAAGCGAATCATCCCGAACGCCCACACGCGAGTAGCCTGCCAATACAACGATTGCGCATCGGCCTGCAGCGAAAATTCAAAGCGCACCGCACCCAGGTGTTCGCGCAAGCTGGCTCCATGACGCCATAGCCGCGAATGCATCGGCATGCCATCAAAGCGCCGATGCCAGCGCTCGCCGCGCGCGTCGGCCAGAAAATCCACTTCCACCGCCACCTCGCCAGTGCGCGGCAAGCGGCTCAGCAGCGCCAGCAACGGAACCAGCGCATGCGTGCCGCGTTGAATCCTGGCCCGGCCGGCGAAGGTCTGCCGCTGCTGCACCGAATGCAGCGCGCGCACCGGCGCAGGCAGTTGCGCGAACGCGTCCTGCCCCAGCACCTGTGCGAACAGCGGCACGCTCAGGGCGCGATCCAGGCCAGCGTGGCCATGCGTCCGCTGCGGCGATCGCGGCGATGCGAGAAAAAGCGCTGCGGATCGGAAATGGTGCACAACCCGCCGCCATACACCGCATCGGCCGGCACACCGGCCCGCTGCAGCCGCTGACGTGCCAGCGCATACAGATCCACCCGCCAGTGCCCCGGGCGCGTGGCGACAAACGCCTGTTGCGCCTGTGCATCGTGCGCAACGAAGGCGCCGAACACGTCCTCGCCGATCTCATACACCTGGGACCCCGCGGCAGGACCCAGCCAGGCCACCAGTTGCTGCGGTGGCGTCCGCATCGCCGCCACGCTGCGCTCCAGCACGCCGTCGGCCAGCCCGCGCCAACCGGCATGCGCAGCAGCGACCTCGCTGCCATCGACGGCAGCGAACACGACCGGCAGGCAATCGGCCGTGAGGATTGCCAGTACCACGCCAGGCGCCGAGGTCACCGCAGCATCGGCAACCGGTTCCTGCGCACCTGGCGGCTGATCCGCCGCGTGGTCGGTGGAATCGGGTGCAGCGGGCGGTGCATCCACCCGTACCACATCCACGCCGTGTACCTGCCGCAACCAATGCGGCGTGCTCGGCAGTTGCAGCGCCGCGGCCAGCAGTGTCCGGTTGCGCTCCACCTGCTCGGGCACATCGCCTTCGGCGCTGTTGCGGTTGCCAAGGTTGAGCGTGTCGAACGGCGGCAGCGAGCCGCCCAGACCGTGACGCAGCGTGGTGAGCGCACGGATGCGCGGTGGCGCCGGCCAGTCGGCTGGCAGGGTGAAGGGCGCAGCCATGGGCATCTCAGCGGCGTGCCAGCTCGGCGGCGCGTGCGCTGTCTTCGCGCAGCACGGTCATCAGGCGCTGCAGATCGGCCGGCACCGGCGCACTGGCGCGGACCGGCTCGCCGCTGACCGGATGCAGGAATTCCAGGGTTTCGGCGTGCAGCGCCTGGCGCTTGAAGCCGCGCAGTTCGTGCACCAGCTCGTCGGTAGCGCCCTTGGGCAGCTTGAGCGCGCCGCCGTACAGCGGGTCGCCGACGATCGGCGACTTCAGGTGCGCCATGTGCACGCGAATCTGGTGGGTACGCCCGGTTTCGAGCCGGCACTCCAGCGCGGTGTGCGCACGGAAACGCTCGCGCAGGCGGTAATGGGTGACCGCATCGCGGCCGTCGTCGCGCACCGCCATCTTCAGGCGGTCGCGCGGGTGGCGATCGATCGGGGCGTTGACGGTGCCGCCGGAGACCAGCGCGCCCACCACCACGGCCAGATACTGGCGATGCACCTCGCGCGCGGACAGCTGCTCCACCAGCGCGGTCTGCGCCTGCACGGTGCGCGCCACCACCATCACGCCACTGGTGTCCTTGTCCAGGCGATGCACCACCCCGGCGCGCGGCACCGAGGCCAGCGCCGGGTCGCGGAACAGCAGCGCATTGACCAGGGTCTGGTCCGGATTGCCGGCGCCCGGATGCACCACCAGGCCGGCCGGCTTGTCGATCACCAGCACCTGCTCGTCTTCGTACAGCACGCTCAGCGGAATGTCCTGCGGCGCGGCGTGGGTCTGGGTTTCCAGCACCACCTGCAGCTGCACGCTCTCGCCGCCGCGCAAGGTATCGCGCGGGCGCGCCATTTCACCGTCCAGCAGCGCGTCGCCGGACTTGATCCATTCCGACAGCCGCGAGCGCGAAAATTCCGGGAACAGCTCGGCCAGCACTGCGTCGAAACGGCGTCCGGCGGCGTTGTCGGGCACGATCGCCTGGCGGATGGACGGGTCGAGGGGTTCGGCAGATGGGTCGGACATGGACACGGGCACTCGGGCAAAAAGCGGGAATTTGGGGTCCGGGCGGCGGGAGTCAGTCGCCGGACAGGCCACTAGGCTATCATCGCGCTCTCGTTTTCCTGATGCGTCCTGCCCAGACCCATGATCCGACGGTCCACGTTTTCCGCGCCTGCGCGCCTGATTGCCCTCATGCTGGTCATGGCGTTCGTCGTCACCGGCTGCCACCGCGGCGCCAAGGACAAGAATCCCGACGAGGGCATGCCGGTCGAGCAGCTCTACGGCAAGGGCCATAACCTGATGGAGAAAGGCAACTGGGCCGGCGCAGAAGCCAGCTACAAGCGCCTGATCGCCCAGTACCCGTATGGCCCGTACACCGAGCAGGCGATGATCGAAACCGCCTACGCCCAGTACAAGGCCGGCAAGCACGACGACGCGGTCTCCAGCGTCGACCGCTTCATCCGGACCTACCCGACCCACCGCAACATCTCGTATCTGTACTACCTGCGCGGCCTGGCCAACAGCAACCGCGACACGGTGTTCCTGCGCCGCGTGTGGTCGCTGGACCCGAGCCGCCGCGACCTGTCTTCGCCGCAGCAGGCCTACAACGATTTCAATAACGTCACCGATCGCTACCCGAACAGCCGTTACGCCGCCGACGCACGCAAGCGCATGATCGAGCTGCGCGACATCTTCGCCCAGCACGAATTGGACAACGCGCTGTACTACCTGCGCCGCGATGCCTGGGTGTCGGCCGCCGGTCGTGCCAACTACCTGCTCGAAACCTATCCGCAGAGCGCCTTCCAGTACGACGCGGTCGCGGTACTGGCCGAGGCCTATACGCACCTGGGCAACAAGACCTTGGCAGCCGACGCACGCCGCGTGCTGGAGCTCAACGACCCACAGCACCCGTGGCTGACCGGCAACTGGCCGAAATACCCGTGGGCCATCCGCAAGCTCAACCCGTTTGCCGGCGAAAAATCTGCCGCGACCGGGCAGAGCAATTCGCAGATGAATCGCGACTGAGATATCAGGCGCAGCGCACGACCGAAAAGAGGCCGAAAGGCCTCTTTTTTGTTGCCGCGACGATGACGGCAGGACGGCAAGTGCTGCACCGACGACGATCGGCGGCGATTGCCGCCGCTGATGCGCCCACCGAGCAATTGGTTCCCACGCGCGCAGACGCATGGCTGGAGCCGGTGCGCGCATCCTGGAACCGGCACCAGGTCACCCAATGCCCTTGGGTCTGCTGTCTATACTCATCCCGAACCAGCTCCGACTCCTTCGAGCGCCAGCCAAGGAAGCCGCATGTCTCGTGCCACCATCGCGTTGCTGCTTATGCTCTCGCTGGCGGCCCTGACCGCCAGCGCCACCGCGGCCCCTATCGTCTACGGCGTCAACGCGCACGACAGCCGTCCCGGCTACGCCATGACCCAGGCCGAGGCACGCTTCAAACTGCTGGCAGCGCGCAACCTGCGCAGCTACCGGTTCGATATCGATCCGCGCGATTACGCCACGCTGGATGCGCTCGTCCCCTTGGCGCGCAAGTACGGCATCACCCTGCGCCCGATGGTCTACCCGATGTCGCGCGAGATCGGCTACCAGCTGGCACGCCGCTATGCCGCAGACATCAAGGTCTGGGAAATCGGCAACGAACAGGATCTGGTCCGCGCCGAAGCCGATACCCGCATCGCCGCAATGACCACGATGTATCTGGGCATGCGCCAGGCTTCCGACGAACTGGGCGCAGGTTTGCGCTTCACCATCAACATCACCGCCTGCAATAGCGACGATCGCAGCGCCAACGCGCGTTGCCCGGGCGATCGCAACGGCTCGCTGTGGTTTTTGGCAAAAGCCAAGGCGGCCGGCTTCAACTTCGACCACATCAGCTTCCACTACTACGCGTTCTACCAGGATGCCGGCTATTGGACGGACCTGTATCTGGGCCAGCTGCGCACTGCCGCGCGTACCTACAACACCCCGGTGTTCTTCAACGAGCTGAACTGTGCGGAGATCTATACAGGCAGCACCACTGGCGGCACCGCAGGTGATCGGGGCTGTTACGACAGCCTGGCGCAACTGTTGCGCAACGTGCGTGACAACTACGCCGACGTGGTGGCCGAGGTGAATGTCTACGAATTACTGGACCAGGCCACCATCCAGGGGCCTGAAGGCCACTTTGGCCTGATGTACGACCTGGCCCGACCAAAACCGCCCCTGGATCTGCTCACGCGGTTCGCCCAGCCGCCAGCCAGCGCAGCGGCAGCCACTGCGTCAGCCGAGTGACCAGACTAGCCGTCCGGATTACTGCCCGCGATACCCGTTGGTGATCGGATAGCGCCGTTCGCGACCGAATGCACGCCGCGATACCTTGGGCCCGGGCGCGGACTGATGGCGCTTCCACTCGTTGAGCCGCACCAGGCGCAGCACATGCTCGACGGTATCGGCCGCGTAGCCAGCCGCAACGATGTCGTCGCGCGACTGCTCCTGGTCGACGTAGCGATACAGGATGCCGTCGAGCACATCGTACGGCGGCAGCGAATCCTGGTCGGTCTGGTTGGCGCGCAGCTCTGCCGACGGCGGGCGCGAGATCACCGCCGGCGGAATCACCGGCGCGCCGCCGACGGTGTTGCGCCATTTCGCCAGGCCGAACACCTCCGTCTTGTAAAGGTCCTTGAGCGGCGCATAGCCACCGCACATGTCGCCATAGATGGTGGCGTAACCCACTGCGTATTCGCTCTTGTTACCGGTGGTCAGCACCAGCCCGCCGAACTTGTTCGACAGCGCCATCAGGATCACGCCACGGCTGCGCGACTGCAGGTTTTCTTCGGTGATGTCCGGCTGGGTGCCTTCGAACATCGGCCCCAGCGCGCCGAGCAGGCCTTCGAAAGCCGGTTCGATCGCGATGGTCTCCAGCTTCACCCCCAGCGCGCGGCATTGCTCGTCGGCCAGGTCGTTGGACAGGGTGGCGGTGTAGCGCGACGGCAGGCGCACGGCGGTCACGTTGTCGCCGCCCAGCGCATCCACCGCCATCGCCAATACCAGTGCCGAGTCGATGCCGCCGGACAAGCCCAGCCAGACCTTGCTGAAGCCGTTCTTGCGGCAATAGTCCTGCAGCCCGCGCACCACCGCACGCCAGGCCAGCGCATCCATGCTCTCGTCGCCGTCATCCACCCACACCACCGGAGTGAAGCTGCGCTCGCCGGCCGCGTAGTCCACCACCAGCCACTGGTCCACGAAGGCTGCAGCGGCGGGATGCACGGTGCCATCGCCATCGGCCACCACCGAGGCGCCATCGAACACCAGTGCATCCTGCCCGCCCACGACGTTGAGATAGGCAATCGCTGCCCCGCTCTCGCGGGTGCGTTCGGCCAGCAATGCATCGCGTTGGGCATGCTTGCCACGCTCGTACGGCGAGGCATTGGGCACCAGCACCAACTCCGCGCCCGCCCGTACCGTGTTGGCCAAGGGCTCGGCGAACCAGAGGTCTTCGCAGATCACCACGCCCACCTGCACGCCCTTGACCGTGACCACGCAGCTCTCGCCATCCGGATCCACGTCGAAATAACGACGCTCGTCGAACACCGCATAGTTGGGCAATTCGCGCTTGCGGTAGGTGGCTTCGATCCGCCCGTCGCGCAACACGCTGGCGGCGTTGTAGACCACGCTGCCGGCGCTTTGCGGCCAGCCGACCACTGCCACGATGCCGCGCGTGGCCGCCGCAATCCGCGCCAGCGCCTGTTCGCAATGAGCGAGGAATCCCGGTCGTAACAGCAGGTCTTCCGGCGGATACCCGCTGATCGCCAATTCGGGGAACAGCACGATGTCGGCCTCGAACTCGTCGCGCGCCGCTGCGATGTACTCGATGATGCGATCGGTATTCTGCGTCACGCCGCCGACCGGGAAGTCGAACTGGGCCATGGCGATGCGGAGGGTGTGTGCTGTCACTGCTGACTCCATCAAAACAGGCTTTCAAGGTAACCCGCTTCGCGCTGCGAACGGATCGCCAGCACGTACACGGTGTCGTCCAACGGTGCGTAACGATAGAGCGCAAGATAGCCGCTGGCATCGCGACCGATGACCAGTTCGCGGAATCCGCCCTGCACCGCGCGCCCTATCAGTGGATTGTCCGCCAATGCATCGATGGCCTGGAAGACACCTGCGAGTTTTCGCTGCACATTGGCTGCATCGTGTTCCAGCAGATAGGCGACCAGACGGCGTGCATCGTCGGCAACGCGCGCGGCAAGCACGATCCTGGTCACCTGTCAGCGCTCGACGGCGCTGGCCACCGGTGGCGCGGGGTCGTCTCCGTCGGCAAGTTGCTGCATGTACTGGCGTACGTCCGCCCAGGACAGCGTGTTGGCGCCCTCCTGGATGGCAGCCCAGCGTTGCTGCGCCTCGGCATGAAATGCCGTGCGGCGCTCGTATGCATCGATTTTTTCCGCGATGGCGTCGACGATAAAGCCGTGCGCCGTGGTTCCGGCATCTTTCGCCGCCCTGGCGACACGCGCTTTCAGTTCGTCGGGCAGACGGATGGTGGTCGTGGACATGGCAACCTCGGGGGACCGAATGGCGGACCCAAAGTAGCACACTTGTGACACACCTTGCATGACACGCTCCTTGTGCAATTCAGGGCTTTAGCATCAACATAGGTATGGAGCCGAACAGTCGGCCCAGCGTGCCTCGTGCAGTGCGCAATCCCTGCCATCTGCATCAGGTATCCCCGTAAACGCAGAAAGCCGCCCGAAGGCGGCTTTCTGCGATACCACACTGGTAAGACTTACTTCACCAGCGCCGCAATCGCCGCACCCAGATCGCCCGGCGAGCGGACGGTCTTGACGCCAGCGGCTTCCATCGCCGCGAACTTGCCTTCGGCCGTGCCCTTGCCACCGGACGCGATCGCACCGGCATGGCCCATGCGCTTGCCGGCCGGCGCGGAGGCACCGGCGATGAAGCCGACAACCGGCTTCTTGACGTGGTTCTTGATGTACTCGGCACCGGCTTCCTCGGCGTCGCCACCGATTTCACCCACCATGATGATGCCTTCGGTCTGCGGGTCTTCGTTGAACAGCTTGAGGCAGTCGACGAAGTTCAGGCCGTTGATCGGGTCGCCACCGATGCCGATGCAGGTGCTCTGGCCCAGGCCCACTTCGGTGGTCTGCTTGACCGCTTCATAGGTCAGCGTGCCCGAACGCGACACGATGCCGATCTTGCCCGGCTTGTGGATGTGGCCCGGCATGATGCCGATCTTGCACTCGCCCGGGGTAATCACGCCGGGGCAGTTCGGCCCGATCAGCACGGTGTCCGGATGCGAACGGGTCAGCACGTTCTTGACGCGCAGCATGTCCAGCACCGGGATGCCCTCGGTGATGCAGACGATGACCTTGATGCCGGCCGCAGCCGCTTCCAGGATCGCATCGGCCGCGTACGGCGGCGGCACGTAGATCACCGACGCATCGGCGCCGGTGGCCTGGACCGCATCGGCGACGGTGTTGAATACCGGCAGATTGATGTGGGTGGTGCCGCCCTTGCCGGGCGTCACGCCGCCGACGACCTGGGTGCCATACTCGACCATCTGAGTGGCGTGGAAGGTGCCCTGCTGGCCGGTAAAGCCCTGCACGATCACCTTGGTGTTCTTGTTAATCAAAACGGACATGGATAGTTCCTTCGGTGTCGTGGATCAGGCGGCGTTCTTGACAGCTTCAACGACTTTCTTGGCGCCGTCGTTGATGTTGTCGGCCGGGATGATGGCCATGCCGCTATCGCGCAGCAGCTGCTTGCCTTCTTCCACGTTGGTGCCTTCCAGGCGCACCACGACCGGAACCTTGACGCCCACTTCCTTGACCGCGGCGATGATGCCTTCGGCGATCATGTCGCAGCGGACGATGCCGCCGAAGATGTTGACGAAGATGCCTTCGACCTTGTCCGAGGACAGGATCAGCTTGAACGCTTCGATGACGCGCTGCTTGTTCGCACCGCCGCCCACGTCCAGGAAGTTCGCCGGCTCACCGCCATTGAGCTTGATCACGTCCATGGTGGCCATGGCCAGGCCTGCGCCGTTGACCATGCAACCGATGTTGCCGTCCATGGTGACGTAGTTGATGTCCAGCTCCGACGCGGTCACTTCGGTCTCGTCTTCCTGCGTCTTGTCGCGCATGGCGACCAGCTGCTTCTGACGGAACGCGGCGTTGTCGTCGCTGTCGAACTTGCCGTCCAGCGCGTACAGGTTGCCGTCGTCCAGGATCGCCAGCGGGTTGATTTCAACCAGCGCCAGGTCCTTTTCGTTGAACAGGCGATACAGGTTCACCATGATGCTGGCGAACTGGCCGGCCTGCTTGGCGTTGAGGCCGAGCTTGAAGCCGAAATCGCGGCCGTGGTAGCCCTGCACGCCTTCGACGAAATCGACGTTGAGCGCGTGGATCAGCTCCGGCGTCTCGGCAGCGACCTGCTCGATCTCCACGCCGCCTTCGGAAGAGGCGATGTATGTGATGGTCTTGGTGCCGCGGTCGACCAGGATCGACAGGTACAGCTCCTTGACGATCTCACCGGCCGTGGTGACCAGCACCAGGTTGATCGGCAGCTCGACGCCGGCGGTCTGGTAGGTGGACATCTTGGTGCCGAGCATCTTGGCGGCTGCGGCCTTCACGTCGTCGGTGGTCTTGCAGAACTTGACGCCGCCAGCCTTACCGCGGCCGCCCGCGTGGATCTGCGCCTTCACCATCCAGGGGCCATTGCCCAGGGAATTGGCGACTTCAACCGCTTCGTCCGGGGTCGCCGCGACCTTGCCGGCCGGAACGGGGATGCCGTACTCGGCAAGCAGCTGTTTTGACTGGTATTCGTGGAAATTCATGCGTCACCGTGGGAAAAGGAAACGACCGCTGCGTGCAACGCAGACCGCCGGGGCGGCACGTCATGGGACGCGAACGGGCCGCCTATTGTGGCCGACCACGCCGTGCGGCGCAAAATTGCCCGGGATTGGCCGCCCGATCGCAGCGCTTGCGCGCAGGCCGACTCTGTGCGCAAGCGCTGCGCAGGCCGCGCACCTGCCTATACTCGCGGCTCGCTCCAGCGGGGAATCGGCTTGGCATCCATCGCATCGCTCATCGCCCGGATCCAGTCCGCGCCGCAGCGCGAGCTGTACTTTTTCTCGTTGTACCGGGTGCTGGTGGCCGGCCTGATCGCCGCGCTGGTGTTCAGCCCCTTGTCCGACGCCATTCCCGATCCGCGCTACCCGCGCCTGGCCGCCGGCGTGGCGATCGGCTACCTGTGCATGGCGATCCCGCTGCTGTTCTGGGGCCGCGGCGAACGCCGCCTCACCCCCACCGTGCTGTGCGCGGTAGTGGCCGACATCCTTGCCGCCACCCTGGCCACGCACGCCCTGCCCGGTGCCAGCGCCGGGATTGCGATGATGCTGCTGTTCAACGTGGCGGCCGCCTCGATCCTGTTGCGGCTGCGCTACGGCATGAGCATCGCGGTGCTCGCCAGCGCCGCCATCCTGCTGGAATACCTGTGGACCCTGCTCGAAGGCGGCGGCGCCACTCGTCCGGTGGCCGAGCTTGCGATGTTTGCCACCAGCTACGTCGCGGTGGCCTTCATCTGCGAACAAATCGCCGCCCGCGCCCGTCGCAACCAGATGCTGGCCGAAGAACGCGGCGCCCAGGTCGCCAATCTGTACGAGATCAACGAGCTGATCATCCGGCGCATGCGCACCGGCGTGCTGGTGGTGGATACCCACAACCACATCTCGTTGGCCAACGAAGCAGCGCTGAGCTTGCTGGGCGATGGTGACCAACGCACCCCGTCCACCGACCTGTCGCTGGTGGCGCTCACCCCGGAGCTGGCGCGCCGGCTGCAGCGCTGGCGTAGCGGCTGGCGCCAGGAAGAAGCCCCGCTGCAACTCGGCGCCGACCGCCCGGAAGTGCAGCCGCGCTTCGTGCGCCTGCTCGCCGACAGCGATCTGGTGCTGGTGTTCCTGGACGATGCCACGGTGGTGTCGCGCCGTGCCGAGTCGCTGACCCTGTCGGCCATGGGACGCTTCTCGGCCAGCCTGGCGCACGAGATCCGCAACCCGTTGGCCGCCATCAGCTACGCCTCGCAGTTGCTGGAGGAATCGCCGGACATCGGCGATGCCGACCGCCGCCTGCTGCAGATCATCCACCAGCAATGTCAGCGCACCAACGGCATCGTCGAAAGCGTGCTCGCACTGGCACGCCGGGAACGCGCCACCCCGGACAACCTGGACCTGGCCGCATTCGTGCGCCGCTTCGTGGTCGAATATCGCCAGACCTTGTCGATGGAAACCGACATCCTGGAGGCCAGCATCCAGGGGAGCTCCGTGCATGCGTTGGTCGATCCCAAGCACCTGCATCAGATCCTCACCGCGCTGGTGCACAACGCACTCAAGTACGGCCGGGTGATGGACGAACCGGCGCGGGTCAAGCTGCATGTCGAGCGCCTCGAGCGCATGGCTGTGATCGATGTGATCGACCGCGGCCCAGGCATCCCGGAGGCCGTGGCGGCGCAACTGTTCCGCCCGTTCTACACCACCTCCGAGCACGGCACCGGCCTGGGGCTGTACATCGCCCAGGAACTCTGCCGCGCCAACCAGGCGCAACTGGACTATGTCGCGGTCCCCGGCGGCGGTGCGTGCTTCCGGATTTCGTTGCAAGGACCCAACGGATTGCTCGGCAAGTGAGTGCTCGGCTATCGGCTGAGCGGGATGCCTGATGTGGCGATATCGCGCAGCGCGGCACTTGTTCGATAGCAGAACGTTGCAACTGGCGAAGACGCACACCCAACGCGGTGCCTGGCTGCGGGTCGTGCGGGCTTACGCCAGCAAGGCTTTCGGAGGCAGACGCGTTGGCAACGCAGCCCATCGACAGCCCCGCATCGCCGACTGGCATCGGCACCTTGCAAACGCGCTGAATGCCGCAGCGATGCACCCGCGCAGCAGGTGAATCGGTGGGCCGCGACCTGCTCGACAATTGTCGACCATCATCACGCTGGGCTATCGTGCGTCCCATGAACGAACCCAAAAGCGCCCTGGTTGTCGATGACGAGCGTGATATCCGCGAGTTGCTTGTTCTCACCCTGGGCCGCATGGGCTTGCGCATCAGCACCGCGGCGAACCTGGCCGAGGCGCGCGAGTTGCTGGCCAACAACCCCTACGATCTGTGCCTGACCGACATGCGGTTGCCGGACGGCAACGGCATCGAACTGGTCACCGAAATCGCAAAACACTACCCGCAGACACCGGTGGCGATGATCACCGCCTTCGGCAGCATGGACCTGGCCGTGGAAGCGCTGAAAGCCGGCGCCTTCGATTTCGTCAGCAAGCCGGTCGACATCGGCGTGCTGCGCGGCCTGGTCAAGCACGCGCTGGAATTGAACAATCGCGATCGTCCCGCTCCGCCACCGCCGCCACCGGAACAGGCCAGCCGCCTGCTCGGGGACTCCAGTGCCATGGAAAGCCTGCGCGCCACCATCGGCAAGGTTGCGCGCAGCCAGGCGCCGGTCTACATCGTCGGCGAATCCGGCGTGGGCAAGGAACTGGTCGCACGCACCATCCACGAACAAGGCGCACGCGCCGCCGGCCCGTTCGTGCCGGTCAACTGCGGCGCCATTCCCGCCGAATTGATGGAAAGCGAATTCTTCGGCCACAAGAAGGGCAGCTTCACCGGCGCGCATGCCGACAAGCCCGGCCTGTTCCAGGCCGCGCACGGCGGCACCTTGTTCCTGGACGAAGTGGCCGAATTGCCGTTGCAGATGCAGGTCAAGCTGCTGCGCGCCATCCAGGAAAAGTCGGTGCGACCGGTCGGCGCATCCAGCGAATCGCTGGTGGATGTGCGCATCCTCTCGGCCACCCACAAGGACCTGGGCGACCTGGTCTCCGACGGCCGCTTTCGGCATGACCTGTACTACCGCATCAACGTAATCGAGTTGCGTGTGCCGCCGCTGCGCGAACGCGGTGGCGACCTGCCGCAGCTGGCCGCTGCCATCATCGCGCGCCTGGCGCACAGCCATGGCCGCCCCATTCCGCTGCTGACCCAGTCGGCGCTCGACGCATTGAATCACTACGGCTTCCCAGGCAACGTGCGCGAACTGGAAAACATCCTCGAACGCGCCCTGGCCCTGGCCGAAGACGACCAGATCAGCGCCACCGACCTGCGCCTGCCCGCTCACGGCGGCCACCGTCTGGCCGTCCCCAACGGAGGTGCCGCGGCCGAGCCGCGCGAAGCCGTCGTGGACATCGACCCGGCCTCAGCCGCGCTGCCGTCCTACATCGAGCAACTGGAGCGCGCCGCGATCCAGAAGGCGCTGGAAGAAAACCGCTGGAACAAGACCAAGACTGCGGCGCAGCTGGGCATCACGTTTCGCGCGCTGCGTTATAAGTTGAAGAAGCTGGGGATGGACTGAGTTGCCACTCGCAATGCACCTCGCTATGAAGGAACACGTAGCCGGGAAAAGCATCGTGCGTGACGCTTGAATGCCTTGCACCCAATGCTGACCAAGAAATTCTTCCCTGCCTAGTTAGAAGTTCTCGCAGCAGCGGTAAAGCTCACAATGTCTCACTGAATGCATCAGATGATCGAGTCGCTTGTCCTGCACCTACGATACTGCTTAACTACGTTCCGCTGGAAAATCTGGAATTGGAGCTTAAATCTTGCCAGATCTAAGCTCCAACGAAAAACGCACTGACTTCAAGAGCTCACTTGAAATCATGCCCGAGATTTCTTGTTGACAGCGCCTCCCAAAAGACTCGCATGATCATCAGGGACAAACTTGGCTTACCTGCGCAGAGCAGGAAAGACCGCCACCGTTTGCCGAGTACTGCCCGCCACAGGAAAGCGATACAGTCCCAGGTCCATTTGAGGCCACTGACTGACCAGGCGTCAAACTTCCGCTGTAGCCTGGAGACTGTATGCCACAGGTTGTACCGGTAACGCTGCCCGAGGCCTGAGTGCATTGGATGATGGCTGCAGATTTGACAGGAGCCAGACCGCGGAACGAGCTGCCATTCCGCGCAGAGCCAAAGATGGTCTGCTCGGGTGAACACGTCGTGTCATCAATTCTTGCCGCACAGCTCAGACCACCACCACTTGCTGCGTAGGAACCGATGCAATTGAGAACGACATTACCTGGGGCATTTGTACCTATCGATTCACCTACCGAGAGAACCCCGTTCCACCCAGGAGCCTGAACCGAGCAGAAGGTGCCCGCCTCCCCTCCTCCAGTTGCTTGTGTGCAGGTCACAACTGATAAGTTTGACGCTATCGCGCTCCCTTGCGTCGAACCACCATTACGAGCGCTAGCCGTAATCGTTTTGACCGCAGCATCCACTGAACTACAAGACAAAATTCCACACAGAAAAACAGCAAAATGATGGGCTTTTAGCTCAATCATTGCGCAACTCCTTCGGCACTCTGCCAATCGACGAGGCTCAGATCAGCACAGCATTTGGGAATCCCCTGCCCGAAAATTATCTGGACGCAACTTGGCCGTTGTCAACGCAATGAGCATTATCAAACGATTATTTGTGATCGATCACCCACAACTCCGACTGGACCGAAAAATGGGATGCTATGGGGCGGAATGATAGGTTTGGTGTCCACGATGCCGCCGCCCAGCTGGCATTAAATCTCAATGGGCGACGTCAGCCAGGAATAATTTCTGCACACCCGGCAGGAATGTGCAGCTGTAGAGCCTTCTGATATCTGGACTCAATCCTTTGTCACGCGATTGATCTCGGCCAGGCTGGTCACCCCGTGGGCAGCCTTCATCAAGGCCGACTGCCGCAAATCGCGGATACCGATCGCCTGCGCGGCCTCGGCGATCTGCATCGCATTGCCGCCCTCCAGCACGATCGCGCCGATCTCGTCGGTCATCGGCATGACCTGGTAGATACCGGTACGCCCCTTGTAGCCTTCGGTGCACTCGTCGCAACCGACCGCCTCATACAGCTCGATCCCGGCAGCAAGCTGTGCGGGCGTGAATCCTTCGGCCAGCAAGGCGTTGTCAGGCAGCGTCGACTTGCGCTTGCAGTTGTTGCACAACCGCCGCGCCAGACGCTGCGCGATCACCAAGGTCACCGACGAGGTAATGTTGTAGGGCGCGATGCCCATGTTCATCAAGCGTGCGATGGTCTGCGGCGCATCGTTGGTGTGCAACGTCGACAACACCATGTGACCGGTCTGCGCCGCCTTGATCGCAATCTCGGCCGTCTCCAGGTCACGGATTTCGCCAACCATGATGATGTCCGGGTCCTGGCGTAGGAACGAGCGCAACGCTGCGGCAAAGGTCATGCCACGCTTGTTGTTCTGCTGCACCTGATTGACGCCAGGCAAGCGGATTTCGACCGGGTCCTCCGCGGTGGAGATATTGCGTGTCTCGTCGTTGAGAATTCCAAGCGCGGTGTACAACGACACCGTCTTGCCCGAGCCGGTCGGCCCGGTCACCAGCACCATCCCGTACGGCTTGTGGATCGCCTCCAGGAACAGCTTCTGCTGGTCCGCCTCATAGCCCAGCTTGTCGATGCCCAGCTTGGCCGCGCTGCCGTCCAGGATACGCAGCACCACCTTTTCACCGAACAGGGTCGGCAAGGTGCTGACACGGAAGTCGATCTGCTTGGTCTTGGACAGGTTGAGCTTGATGCGCCCGTCTTGCGGCACCCGCTTCTCGGCGATATCCAGCTGCGACATCACCTTCAGGCGCGCTGCGATGCGCTGGTTCAGCTTCACCGGCGCCTTGGCCACGTTCTTCAGCAGTCCGTCGATGCGCAAGCGCACCCGGTAGTCGTCTTCATAGGGCTCGAAATGGATGTCCGAGGCTCCCCGCCTGATCGCATCCACCAGCACCTTGTTGACGAACTTCACCACCGGCGTGTCGTCGCCCTTGGCATCGACCCCGGAATCCCCGCCGGCGCCCATGTCCTCGTCGCCAGCAGACACGTCTAGGTTGTCCATACCTTCGTCGTCGTCACCCAGCGCAGATCCCAGCGCAGCATTGCTGGCCTGCCACTGCTCCAAGGTGCGACGGATCTGGTCCTCATCGACCAGGATGGGCTCGACCACGAGATTCGTATGGAACTTGATGTCGTCTAGCGCGCGAGTCTGGGTCGGGTTGCTCACCCCCACGAACAGCCGGTTACCGCGCTTGAACAGCGGCAGCACCTGGTACTTCTGGAGCAACTCCTCACTGACCAGCTTGACCGCATTTTGATTAGCATCGAACACCGATACGTCCATCAACGGCATGCCGAACTCGACTGCATTTGCAGCGGCCAGCTGAGACGCCGTCACGAGTTTTTTTTCTGCGAACCACTGTGGCAAAGGAATTTTCGCCAAACTCGCGTGCTCCATCGCAGCGCGCGCCGCGACTTCGTCAAGCGCGCCGTCCTGAACCAGTCGCCGGGCGATGCCAGTGATACCAACCAAGTTTGCGGTGAGTGTTGCGGTCATTAGCTTTAGCCTTCGCTCCCCAGAATTTCAGTCACACTGTACCAATTACACAATCAGATTCTAAGTAGCAACTACGCAAACAAATTCTGCCCCGCTATGACCAAGACTCGATGGACGGGCGTCATTGTTACGAGGAACGCCGATTTCTGCGCAGCAGACGAGGCGGCCGCGGCCATACAATCACTGTCATGCACGTAGGTGTAGCAAGTCATGATTGATGCAACTAGAATAAGTCCTGTTCATCTGGGGAAAGATTTTGAACACAATTAGTATAGTGCTACCTGCCAAAAACGAAGCCGAGGGACTCAGGAAGACACTCCCAAAGCTCAGGGCTTATTATCCAGATGCCGAGATCATTGTCGTCGACGATGGCTCAATCGATACAACGGCCTCAGTCGCGAAAGAATTAGGGGCACTAGTTCTCAGCAGTCCATATTCAATGGGGAATGGAGCCGCAATTAAACGGGGGGCTAGAGCAGCCACGGGAGACATCCTGATATTCATGGATGCCGATGGTCAACATGACCCTGCCAATATACGGAACCTTCTAGATAAACTCGATGAAGGATACGACATGGTAGTCGGAGCGCGCGATAGCGCTGGACAGGCAAGTAGACATCGAGGTGTAGCGAATGCGTTCTACAATTGGCTGGCAAGCAAGATGACCGGATTCGATGTTAAAGATTTAACATCAGGATTCCGAGCAGCGCGCTCGATAAGATTTAAAGAATTTATTCACTTACTCCCAAACGGATTTAGCTACCCCACCACCAGCACGATGGCATTCTTCCGAAGCGCTTACCCCGTTGCTTATGTATCTATCCCAGTGGCGAAGCGAGTTGGAACTGCGAGCCATATACGACCAATAAAAGACGGCATCAGATTTTTATTGATCATATTCAAAATCGCCACACTTTACTCACCCTTGAAATTATTCGCACCGATATCGATAGGATTTTTCATTACCGGCCTTGCTTATTATTCATGGACATATATAACCTCCATGAGGTTTACAAATATGAGCCTTCTGCTATTTAGTGCGTCGGTGATAATATTTCTTATCGGATTAGTTTCCGAACAAATCACCTCCTTGACATACCGAAAAGATGACTAGCTTGCCCAGCCACTTTCAACGAATCTTGATTGCAGGCTATTATGCAACTGGATCAGGGTATCCCAACGGTGAAATTACGCAGGAAATATTGGGCACCATCAGCCATGTAAATGTCGTAGATTGTGGCTATTCAATGCCACCCGGCACAAAACTTTGGGAATCAATCGAAAAGCGCCCCCTGGCAAAAATGGATGTTTTGTGGAAATTGCTAACTCGCAATCTCTACAGTGCGTTAACAGTTTTACGAGTCAAAAAGCCTGGGGATATCATTTACGTGAGATATCCTGGAATATTCTTTTTACTAATAATGTCGTTAGTGCCTGTCAAATTCCGGCCTGTTCTGGTCGCAGATGCATTCATCTCACTATGGGAATCATGGTCCGTGAATCGAGCTAAAGGCTCGAGGATATTTGCAAAAATTCTCTTTTCACTTGAGAAAATTGCACTAACTACATGCACGAGAATAATCGTTGATACAACAGCCAACTCAGCCTACATCGCAAAAACTTTCTCTATCGCGAAAGAAAAAATAGAGGCCATACCTCTTGGACTAAAGCTTGTCCAAAGCAAGCAACCCACTCAGAATTATAGCACTCCCGAAGTGACGTCAGTACTCTTCGTAGGCACTTTCATTCCCCTCCACGGCATAGGCGTGATCATCGAGGCAATGAGATTACTGAAAAGCCACGGTAATTTTAATTTCAAGTTCATAGGTGACGGCGCTGAAGCCTACAAACTGGAAACTGCCATAAAAAGCGATAAAGACTTTCCTGCCATAGAATGGATTAGAACGTGGCAATCTCCAAGCCAACTGACTGAAGCGATAACTCATTCGGATATCTGCCTAGGCATCTTCAGCGGTGACGAGAAGTCGCGCAGAGTCCTGCCTTATAAGTTATATATCTACATGATGCTCGCCAGGTGCGTCATTAGTCAGAGCAACTATTCATTGCCAGCCGGCATTCAGGAACACCTGCCAATACTGAAAGTACCACCCGATGATCCAAACGCTTTGGCAAAAGCAATCCAATTCCTAAGAGATAATCCACTAGAGCGTGAAAAATATTCAATATCCGCAGAAAATTTTTATAAAAATTACCTAAGCCATGCTCCGATCAAGGAAAACTGGATGCGCATTATCTCTGAATTATCATCTTAGGTCGTTCTTGAAGTAAGCCAAACAAGCGGCGCAACCAACTACTGCATCCGAAAGCAAAGTACTAAGACGATGCATAGACACCAGCACAACAGCCGAATCATGGGGAATCACGCGATACAACAGTGAAAACAACACTAGCTCCCTAACCCCTAAACCAGCGGGCGGCCCAGGTATAACGGATCCGATCACCCATGCTAGTGAGAAAGCAGTGGACATATAGAGGACTTGAGCTAGCGGCACGCCAAAAAAACCGCCCAATATCGTGAAACCGACCCCTACAAGAAAAAAGTTAATTAGGTATAGAACTAGAATTTTAGCTAAAATCGAAATAGTCAACCCATCCAACAAAGACAGCACTTGTCTGAGCCAATAATTACGTATTGATTTGAAGCTTATTAACAATAAAAGTGCTACTGAACAGGCGCTCAATACAAGAAGGCTTTTGGCACTGAAGTCCAAAGAGCTAGGTAGCTGGAAGCCGAAAGTCAAAAGACCAAGCAGACTCAAAAAAGATGCCGCAACAATAGTCAGACTGGTTTCCAGCACCATTGAGCTGGCTATCAAGAGCATAGGTACTGATTGGGCCTTCAGCATGGCACCTCTAGCGATCAACTGCGCGATGTTCCCAGGCAAATATCTAGCGAGCTGCCCCACACTGACGATCTTGGTTTGCAATATCCAGGTACTGGACGGGGACTTATGCCGCACCAGCAAATGATAGGCAATTCCGCTTACTGGATAAATGGCAGAAAAGAAGATTGCACTTAATAAAAATCGAATAACAAAATCAGCGCTAAAAAAATCAAAGCCTAAAAACGCATCACGCTGAGCCCAAGCAAAGTACACAAGCGCGCCGAAAGCCATCAATCCAATTGCTAAAAACAATGATTTACTTAAAAACCTCACAATTTTTTTGCAACTACCAGGTAGCCCGAGCCAAGCTCGCGCTTTAGAAACAAGGATTGTATTTTATAAAATATCCTAAGCGATGCCCTCCCAAGACGGGACGAGATCAGGCCGAAGAACTTTATCGCCGGGCCACGATCCACGCCACTCCGCAGATTGTTTGAGGATCGCTCGACTTCTCCTGCCGCATTGCGGATTATTCTTTTTTTGTAAAATCCTGAGGAGAAAGCTTCCAACACGTTAGATAACGGAAATCCGTAACATTCGAAGTTGACTATGGTAAGTCCACAGTCACGAATTTTTTCTAAGAGGTCTTTTTTTTCGTATCTTCGGACGTGGCCTGCCCAATCATCAGAGGCACTCCACCTTTTCATATGCGCTGGCACTGTTAAGATTAAGAGTCCGTCGTGTGCCAAAAGGTCGATCCATTCCTGAAGTGCCTGATCGTCATTTTCAATATGCTCCAGGACTTCCGAAGCAATAATAAGCGAGAAACTTTCCTTGAGCGAGGGCAATTCGCTGGATAATTTGATTTCTTCATCGTGAAGTCTTTTGAACAGGGAGATAGCGTCAGGAGATATTTCAACACCCTCACAGTCGCAACCCCTTGCCTTCAACTCATACAAGAAAGCTCCTGAACCGCTACCTACCTCAAGAGTCCGCCCAGGTTTTATATCTACTAAATTAGCAAGCATGCGAGCTCGCCGAAGAAGATAGCGGGGCGCAGGGCTCCAGCCTGCACTTGGCCATGCCGGTCCGATTTCAGGATATATGGGACTAGAACACTTGGCCTTCGAGGAGAAGGACGCTACATCGTTAGGCTTGTTTGGCATCGCTGTTCCTCAAGACGCAAGGCGCCAATAACTTTGCCTCATTTAATCGCTCTTGCTCGACCAGAGATGAGATGAGCCGGACCCCATAACCTGAATCTTTTTTTATCCCCACAGCATAACAATATTCTCTAGCTGAGAGAGAATAATCGTGCAAAATCCTTCCTGCGTAATCAGCGTAGAGCAGATGCGCATCCAATAAGTTGGGCTGCCTCCGAGTGTACAACTCGCTCAGCTGGACAATTAACTTGTCCGAAACTTTAACGCCTTTCATTCTATCACTGATAAGTGAATAAAACGCACTGAACTCCTGAGGCCCCAAAGGGCGGGTCTCAAACTTCTTGACAATGGATCGCGTCCAATTTTCTTCTGGTTGCCGCCCACCATTGACAGCTATGAGGATTAAAGCTTGCTCTGGTAACGGGGATGAACGCGGGAGGCCCATAGCACGCTCCAACTCGGCCATGGCGAAATTATAGTTAACAGAGTCAGCCTCGCCCCCTGCTCTCTCCATATAAATGCTTGCAAGCTCGTATGAAGCCCTTGGAGACCACTTATTATCTATTGCAGACGCTGTCGCGAGTAGAACACGATCTCCCCACGTAGCGCTACGCAGCAACGTTGTAAACATCAGCATTAAAATGCAGCCAGTGATCAACGAATAGCCGATAACCATTTGCCTTTTTCTTAGGAGCGCTCGTACCAACGAGGCTGCAATCAAAACAGGACCTAGAATAGCAAGGTAATTGCGATGCTCAAAAACAAGCTCAAGTGCCAAGGGTGCACTTGTAATTGCATGCGACGCGAAGAAAAAGCCTATAGCTATGCTGACTAGTGGAGCACGCACCCGCCAATAGAAAGCTCCGACTAAAAGAGATCCAAGAGCCGCGCCACCTATAATTGTCGTCAGAGGGCTGAACAGGCCGCGCGACGGAGCGAAATCATCATGATAAAAGGTAAGATTTTCGGGCGATGGCCAAATCATCCAGCCCAGATATGACGGGAGTACGCGAAACTGCGTCAGCACCCTCTGCAGCATTGTAAAGTCACGCATATCAAATTGATAAGCGATTCGCGGCAGCAGCAATCCAAAAAACAGCAAGCTACCCACGAGGAAAACAGAAGCATATATGACCTTTAGTGACAGGCTTCGCCCATCCTTTCCCTTGAAGCCAAAAAAGACCAGCTCCATAAACAGAGTGTACAGGGGGGCCTGAATCGCATTTTCTTTTGAGAGAAGTCCCAATATCAAACTCAATGCAGCCAAGACAAGGAATCTTCCATACTCTCGGCCCTGAATCCAGCGCAGCCTGGACACCACATAAAAATTCAGCGAAATCAGCAAAAACAGGTTGCCCAACAATTCCATTCGCTGAACTACATACAGGACGGATGAGACCTGCAGAGGATGTAGGCCCCATATCAATGCAATAAGAAGAGTAGCGATGGATTGGCTTCTTTCAGATTCCTCCGGCCACGCCAAGCGAATGATGCCTCGTACTAAAAACCCCACGAGCAGGATGTTCAGGAAGTGAATCGCCAGATTTTCCAGCTTAAAGCTGAACGGACTCATTCCGTGCAGCCAGTAACCCGCGGCAAAACTCAGCGTCGCCACCGGGCGACCTATTGGTCCGCCGTATGCACGGGCGGCGGCTGCCAGACCGTCCCACGTGATGTGATCCAACTTTATGGACGTATTCTCAACCACTGCCTGGTAATCGTCAAAGATAAAACCGCCGCTCAGCCCGGGGATGTAGAGACTACAAGCGATTGTTGCCGCCAAAAAAAGCAAGAAGACAAATTTTGTATTCTTTTTCATCTCACGCCTGGCAAAGCTTCATCATGTAATTCAGCCAAATTTGGTCACGACGCCAGGCAGCCCTTAGGTATGTACCGCTGTCCTACCGTACTCAGGCAGGACCAACTGCCGGAGGAGTCTCTTTGCCAGCGTATCTCCTTACCCTGAACCTCAAGCGCGCCGTTCATTGAGCACTTAATCGATCCTGCTGAAGTTGCAGGAAGAAAAGTGACGTCGACGGTTCTGCATCGCACTGTGCTTGCCTGCAAGCCAATGCCTTCTGCAGTGAATTCGGAGGCTGCTGCCTCCTTCGCGATCAGGAGCTCGTAGCTCGTCTTCCCGACCGAAATTTCACCGAGCGCCGAAGTAACCTGGGTCCGCGCCACGTAGCCTTGATATATAGGCAAAGCTACTGCGGCCAGTATTCCAATGACTGCGATGACGACCATCAACTCTATTAATGTAAAGCCTTTAGACGTGCTCATGATCGCCTCTCCCCCAGGGACATGCCACTCAACAGCCAATCACAATTAAAAAAGCCCCGATATACGGGGCTTTCTCTACATGATTTTCTATATCAGCTGCAGCCAGCCGGCTTGTACTTCGCGTCAACACTGCTGCTGCAAGCCCAAGTTCCCGTGCTAGCGGTACGCGTCAGTGTCACGTTCTTATCCTTGACCTTTGCCGCGTTTCCTTTAAGGTTGCAAACAATGGTAGTAGCGGAAACCGTGATGCCACAACGCGTGGTGGACGAGCTTAGACCAATCTGCGCGGGGGTGCTCATCGTGCTGCCTTCGTTGGTCTTAACTTCGAACTGAGTCTTGCCCGGGGTGATTTCGGCCAGACCAGCAGTCACCTGCGACTTGGCGACATAGTCCTGATACATCGGCAGCGCGATGGCGGCCAGGATGGCAATGATCGCGACCACGATCATCAGTTCGATCAGCGTAAAGCCTTGCTGCTTCTTCATAGGTATCCCCTAGAGTTGGTGAAGTTGTCCGCCCGCGGGCCACTCCCTTTGGGCGCCGCGCGGCGGGTGCCACGTGCAGGATTTGTAAAGCAAAATGCGTGCCAACGTCGCGGCGGCGCTGCTATTCAACTCCTGAGCGACGATAATGCCCTACTCTTGCGACGCAAGCATGCGGGTTGCTCTGATTTGAGACGGAGTTGCGCCAAGGCCCGCATGGGTCAATAAGTGACGCGGGGGGTCAGCCGCCTGCTTCCACTGGGAGCAGAGCGCCCATAGAGATGCCATAAGATGAAGAACCCGTTACCATCGCCTGGGTATCCGCCTGGGGATGGCGGATGGGGATCAGACATGTCGGCAGTCCGTAGCACCATCAAGAGCAAGCCAGCGGCCATTAGCGCCGATCAACAGATGAGCCCGTTCGTCTGGGAGGGGACAGACAAGCGGGGGGTAAAAATGAAGGGCGAACAGATCGCCCGCAACGCCAATATGTTACGGGCAGAACTTCGTCGCCAAGGCATCACGCCCAGCGTCGTCAAGCCCAAGCCCAAGCCATTGTTTGGCGCGGCAGGCAAGAAGATCACGCCTAAGGAAATTGCGTTCTTCAGTCGCCAGATGGCCACCATGATGAAATCTGGCGTGCCTATCGTTGGGTCGCTGGAGATCATCGGCAATGGTCACAAAAACCCTCGCATGAAACAGATGGTCGGACAAATCCGTACCGACATCGAGGGCGGTTCTTCTCTGCACGAAGCGGTAAGCAAGCATCCAGTGCAGTTCGACGAGCTGTATCGCAACCTCGTCAAGGCCGGCGAAGGCGCTGGTGTGCTGGAAACCGTCCTGGACACAATTGCGTCGTATAAAGAGAATCTGGAAGCCCTAAAGGGCAAGATCAAGAAGGCGCTGTTCTATCCCGCGATGGTCGTGGCGGTTGCCCTGCTCGTCAGCTCGATCTTGTTGATCTGGGTCGTGCCGCAGTTCGAGGATGTGTTCAAGGGGTTCGGCGCAGAACTGCCAGCCTTCACCCAGCTGATCGTCAATGCGTCCCGATTCATGGTCTCGTATTGGTGGCTACTGCTGCTTGTGATCGTTGGCTCGATCGTGGGCTTCATCTTTGCCTACAAGCGCTCGCTTGCGATGCAGCATGGAATGGATCGCTTGGTGCTCAAGGTGCCGATCATTGGCCAGATCATGCATAACAGCTCGATTGCGCGCTTTGCGCGCACTACCGCAGTGACCTTCAAGGCGGGCGTGCCACTGGTGGAGGCACTCGGCATTGTTGCTGGCGCCACCGGTAACTCAGTCTATGAGAAGGCCGTACTGCGTATGCGCGAGGACGTATCGGTGGGTTATCCGGTCAACGTGTCTATGAAACAGGTCAATCTGTTCCCTCACATGGTGATCCAGATGACAGCGATCGGCGAGGAAGCGGGCGCACTGGATGCCATGCTGTTCAAGGTAGCCGAGTACTACGAGCAGGAAGTAAACAATGCTGTAGATGCACTTAGCAGCCTCATCGAACCCTTGATCATGGTGTTCATTGGTACAGTGGTCGGCGGCATGGTCATCGGCATGTACCTGCCCATCTTCAAGCTCGCTTCGGTGGTTGGATAAGACGTAATGGCATTTCTCGACCAGCATCCCGGTCTCGGCTTTCCTGCCGCGGCCGGACTGGGACTGCTGATCGGCAGCTTCCTGAATGTGGTGATCCTGCGCTTGCCCAAGCGCATGGAGTGGCAGTGGCGGCGGGATGCGCGCGAGATTTTGGAGCTGCCGGACATCTACGAGCCGCCGCCGCCGGGGATCGTGGTGGAGCCCTCGCACGACCCGGTGACAGGCGACAAGCTCAAGTGGTGGGAGAATATTCCGGTCCTGAGCTGGGTCATGCTGCGTGGCAAGTCGCGCTACAGCGGCAAGCCGATCTCGATTCAGTATCCACTGGTCGAGTTGCTCACCTCAATCCTGTGCGTCGCCAGCGTGTGGCGCTTCGGCTTTGGCTGGCAGGGCTTCGGCGCGATCGTGCTGAGCTGCTTCCTGGTGGCGATGTCGGGCATCGACCTGCGCCACAAGCTGCTGCCGGACCAGCTGACCTTGCCGCTGATGTGGTTGGGTCTGGTCGGCTCGATGGACAACCTCTACATGCCGGCCAAACCTGCTCTGCTGGGCGCGGCGGTTGGCTATGTGTCGCTATGGACGGTCTGGTGGTTGTTCAAGCAGCTCACCGGCAAGGAAGGCATGGGCCATGGCGATTTCAAGCTACTGGCCGCGCTCGGCGCCTGGTGCGGGTTGAAAGGCATCCTGCCCATCATCCTGATCTCCTCGCTGGTCGGCGCCATTCTGGGTTCGGCTTGGTTGGTCGCCAAGGGCCGCGACCGCGCCACCCCAATCCCGTTTGGCCCGTACCTCGCCATCGCTGGCTGGGTGGTGTTCTTCTGGGGCAACGACCTGGTGGACGGCTACCTGCAATTCGCGGGTCTGCGTTGACCCTGGCACGACGATGAGTGATTTCATCGTCGGTCTTACGGGCGGCATCGCGTCCGGCAAGAGCGCGCTGGCCGCCGAGTTTGAGAAGCTGGGTGTACCGGTCATTGATGCCGATGTGGTTGCGCGGCAGGTGGTCATGCCGGGTCCTGTTCTCGATTGCATCATCGACTACTTTGGACCGGGCATCCTGCTGCCGGATGGCACGCTGGACCGCTCCGCGCTGCGCAAAATTGTTTTCGCAGATCTGACGCAACGCAAAGCGCTCGAAGCAATTACGCATCCGGCTATCCGTGCAGAGTTGCAGCGCGCGGCACAGGCGGCTGAAGGTCCTTATGCCATCGTCGCGATCCCTTTGCTCACCGAGGCGGGTGGCCGCGCAGCCTATCCCTGGTTGGATCGCGTGCTGGTGATCGATGCGCCAGTCGAACTGCAACATGCAAGATTGATGCGCCGCGATGGCAGCACGCCGGAATTGGCGGATCAGATGATCGCTGCGCAGGCGTCCCGCGAGCAGCGTCTTGCGCTGGCGGACGATGTCGTGGTCAACGATGGCCAGCCGGCACATCTGATTCGAGCGGCGCACGAGCTCGACGCGCGCTATCGCCAGCGTACGAATTAGCGCGTCTTTCCTGTAATTCCGCGCACCCCATCGACGGGAGCGCAAAACATGACAGGTTGCAATGCCGAACTAGCGATGAAACGCTAATGTCGCAATCACGCCCCGCTCCTGCCCTGGCCGTACGCTGACCCGCCAGCCGTACAGATCACAAAGACGGCTGACGATCGACAAGCCGATGCCGCCGCCTTGCGAGTGGCCGGCATGGGTCCCGCGGTAGCCGCGTTGGAATAGTTTGGCGGCGTCTTCTTCGCTCAGGCCGGGGCCTGAATCGATCACTTCCACTGCATCGCCCAGCACGCGCACGCGCACTTGGCCATCCTGGGTGTATTTGACGGCGTTGCCGATCAGGTTGCCGAGCGCGACCGACAGGGCCGATTCCGGGGCATCGATGACCAGGTCACGCACGCCTTCCAGCACGAGCTCCAGGGGTTTTCCACCGAGCTGCGCGCGGTGCGAGTCGATCAGTTGTTCGGCCACCTTGGCGACGTTGCTACTGCCCTGCCCGCGCTCGTTGCGCGAGAGCAACAGCAACGAGCCGATCAAATCGCTGCATTGCTGCTCGGCGCGCTGGATGCGTTGCAGCCGCTGCAATACCTTTTCGTCCAGGTTCGGTTTGGTCAGCAGCAGCTCGGTAGCGCCGCGGATCACCGCCAGCGGCGTGCGCAGTTCGTGGCTCACGTCCGCGTTGAATTCGCGGTCGCGCTGCACCACTTCGGTCAGACGCGCCGAGTAGTCGTCCAGCGCTTCGGCCAGCTGGCCGACTTCGTCGTCCGGAAAATGCGCCGCCAGCGGTTTGGGTTGGCTGGTGCCGCCACGATAGGCCCGCAGGCGCGCAGCCAGATCGGAGACCGGGCGCATCACCTTGGACGCAGACCACCAGCCGATCAGCAGCGAAAACCCGCTGAACACCAATACCGACAAGATCAGGGTGCGCTTGAGCTGGATTTCGCCCTTCAACGCCTGGGTCATGTCGTAGGCCAGGAAGAACCATTCGCTCGGCGTTTTGCGCACCGCCAGCTTGTACGAATAGGTATTGCCGCTTTCGTCAACGCCGGTGATGGTGTGGATGCCGTCGGGCAGCTGGTACCACTCCGGTTGTTCGCGGCGCAGCGCTTCGAACTTGTCGCTTTTGACCACGCGCCCGCGCATCTGCTGCAGGGGCAGATCGGGATTGCGCATCGGATCGGAGTAAAAGCGTTGCGCGAAGGCGTCGATGTTGCGGTTCATCACGTCTTCCACCAACTGGTTTTCCACGCGCGAGCGCGCCCAGTTGGTGGCGAAGGCGAACAGCGTTGTCAGGCAGAAGCCCAACAACACGAACGACAGGATGATGCGGCTGCGCAGGCGCCGCCGATAGCGGCCGCGCCTGCGCGCCGGCCGCGTCTCGCCCGTACTTTCAGGCATCGGGCGAGGCGATGCGGTAGCCGATGCCGTGGCGGGTCTGGATCATCGGCACATCGAACGGCTTGTCGACCACGGCGCGCAGGCCGTGGATATGCACGCGCAACGAATCCGAATCGGGCAGTTCTTCGCCCCACACGCGGGTTTCCAGTTCCTGGCGCGTGACCACCGCCGGCGAGGCTTCCATCAGCGCCTGCAGGATCTTCAGCGCAGTCGGGTTGAGTTGCAGCAGCTTGCCGCGGCGACGCACTTCCAGCGTATCCAGGTTGTATTCCAGATCGCCGGTTTCCAGCACGCGAGTGTGCACACCCTTGCCGCGACGCGACAGCGCGTTGAGGCGTACCTCCACTTCCTGCAGCGCGAACGGCTTGATCAGATAGTCGTCGGCGCCGGAGTCGAAGCCGGCCAGCTTGTTGTCCAGCGAGTCGCGCGCGGTCAGCATCAACACCGGGGTCTGCTTACGCGCCTCGTTACGCAGCTTGCGGCAGACCTCGATGCCATCCATGCCAGGCAGGTTGAGGTCGAGCACGATGGCGTCGAACTCGTGCACCACGGCAAGGTGGAGGCCAGTCACCCCGTCGGCGGCGAAGTCCACCGTATGACCACGGTCTTCGAGGTAATCGCCGAGATTTGCGGCGATATCGCTGTTGTCTTCAATTACTAGAATTCGCACTGGAACCTCGTTCGTTAAGCTGTTTTTAGCGCTGGCGCCGAGAAATTTCGTCTTGACTCACCGTGGTCTGACGGCGCCGCTGGGCAGCCGTCATGCACTGTTTCGTACTCATCTGCGACCCAGTCGCGCGCTCGCGCCGACAAATCAGCCGGCTATCTTCGCGTGCCTTGGTCAAAATTCGGGTGACGAGCTCCTGATCGTTGCGAACCGCTGCCAATTGCTCTGGCTGCAGTGCCTGGATATCTGGCTGCGTCTGGAATGCTGCTTCGATCCGATCCAGCGCAGCGTTCACCTTAGCGCGCTCATCCTGACTGATCTCGGAGTACTTCTCGCCGTCGGCAAGGTCGGTGCGGACCTGCGCCGCCTGAGGCTTGAACGGCTTGTCCAGATCGAGCACCACCGCCAATGCATGACCGCTCATCAGGCCCGTCGCGAGCAGCAGTCCCGTAACACTCCACCGTTTTGCCATGCGACGCCTCCTTGCCCGACCGATTTAACATTGGCGAATGTAGACGCGAACCCCTACAGCGGCAAGCCGTCCATAAAAAGGCCCAAGTGCGACACCGCACTTGGGCCAAAAGTTCATCCCGATCACCGTCACTGCCGAGAGCGGAGCTACGGTCGGAAGAGGCTAGCGAGGCCGTAATTAGATTTTCGTTAATTTTTTGATAAAGCCGTTAGCCGGCCGATCGGCGGACGGACTGCTCCAGGTGCTGGACAATCGCCGCGGCCACATCCACGCCGCACACGCCTTCCACTCCTTCCAAACCTGGGGTGGAGTTGACCTCCAGCACCAGTGGGCCGCGTTTTGACCGGATCAGGTCGACCCCTGCCACTGCCAGGCCCAAGGCGCGTGCCGAGCGCACCGCCACCTCCTGCTCCTGCTCGGTTGCCTCGGCCACGGCTGCAGTGCCACCCAGGTGCAGATTGGACCGGAAATCGCCTTCGGCCGCCTGGCGGCGCATCGCCGCGACGACCTTGTCGCCGACCACGAAGCAGCGCAGGTCGGCGCCTTCGGCCTCACCGATGAACTCCTGCACGATGAAGTTGGCGTACAGCCCGCGCAGCGCTTCGACCACGCCGCGCGAGGCGCTGGCCTTTTCGGTCAGGATCACCCCGGCGCCTTGCGCACCCTCGTTCAACTTCACCACATGCGGCGGCGGGCCGAGCATGGAGAGCAGGTCCTGGGTGTCGTCGGGGTTGTCGCCGAACACGGTGACCGGCATGTCGATGCCCTGCGCGGCCAACAACTGATGCGCGCGCAGTTTGTCGCGCGAGCGCAGGATGGCGTCCGACGGGTTGGGCGTGTAGGTGCCCATGAACTCGAGCTGGCGCAGCACTGCGGTGGCATAGCGGGTGACCGAGGCGCCGATGCGCGGGATCACCGCATCGAAGCCGGTGATCGGCTTGCCCTTGTAGTGCAGGCTGAAGCCGTCGGCGGCGATGCGCATGTAGCAGCGCAACGGGTCGAGGATGCGCACGGTGTGCCCGCGCTTGCGTCCGGCTTCGATCAGCCGCCGGGTCGAATACAGCTTGCTGTTGCGGGAAAGGATGGCGATTTTCATCGCGGCAGGTACGCGGCGCGGCTTGGACATGGGCAGAGTCTGATGACGAAGTGACCCAAGTCCGTACAGTGCAGGCCGATTGCGCGTTCGCGGCAGGCCCGCGATATACGCTGCGATCAGGCCGACTGCGACGGCCCCGAGAATGAAAGAGCGAAGTACCGCGACAAGTCCAACAACGCTGTGGCTGCACGGCCTCAACCGGATCGATGCTAGCAGGGCGTTGGCGCGTCGCTCAAGCAACGCAGACGCGTGGTTGCGCAACGCACTTCGCGCGGACCTCACCCAGATCGCAACCAGTCGGTGGCCTTGCCCGATTGCTTGCGCATGGCCGCACTGTGGCGCGCGTGCGCGCCGACGGGACGTTGCGAGGGCACGCCACGTCAACGATTCCGACGGCCGCCCTCACGCCACACCCCTGTTGCCGTAACGCGTTTTGCACAGCTGTAGACGCAATGCTTGAGGCCCCTCAATGCCGGCGTGCCGGCGCATCCGAGACTCTCCATGCGACGTCCAGCAAGCGCGGCCTATGCCAATCCCTCCCGCATCCGTCAGGGGCGCCCGTTCCCACGCGGTGCCGTCTTCGACGGCAAGGGCACCAACTTCGCGCTGTTTTCCGCGCATGCCACGCGTGTCGAGCTGTGCCTGTTCGACGAACAGGGCAACGAAACCCGCGTCGACCTGCCGGAGTACACCAAGGAAATCTGGCACGGGTATCTTCCCGATGCCAAGCCGGGCCAGCGCTATGGCTATCGCGTACATGGTCCCTATGCGCCGACCGAAGGTCATCGCTTCAATCACAACAAGCTGTTGCTGGACCCGTATGCGCGCGAGCTGGATGGCGACCTGATCTGGTCCGACGAGCTCTACGGCTACACCGTGGGTCATCCCGATGGCGACCTGAGCTTCGACGAGCGCGATAGCGCACCCTTCATGCCCAAGTGCGTGGTGGTCGAAGACACCTACGACTGGGGAGACGACACGCGCCTGCTCAAGCCGTGGAATGAGACGGTCATCTACGAAACCCATGTGCGCGGCTACACGATGCGCAATCCGCAGGTACCCGAGGCAGTGCGCGGCACCTTCGCCGGCCTGGCCCAGCCGCAGGTACTCCAGTACATCAAGGACCTGGGCATCACCGCGGTGGAGCTATTGCCGGTACACGCCTACCTGGACGACCAGCATCTGCTCGACAAGGGGCTACGTAACTACTGGGGCTACAACACCATCGGCTTTTTCGCGCTGAAGTCGCGCTACCTGTCCAGCGGTCATCGCGATGAGTTCCGCGACATGGTCAAGGCCATGCACAAGCAGGGTCTGGAAGTGATTCTGGATGTGGTCTACAACCACACCGCCGAAGGCAGCGAGCTGGGGCCGACCCTGTCGTTCAAGGGTATCGACAACGCCAGCTATTACCGCCTAGCCGACGACAAGCGCTACTACATCAACGATACCGGTACCGGAAATACGCTGAATCTGAGCAATTCGCGGGTGATCCAGTTCGTCAACGATTCGCTGCGCTACTGGGCCGGCGAAATGCATGTGGATGGTTTCCGCTTCGATCTGGCCACCATTCTTGGCCGCGAGCCGAGTGGCTTCGATCAACGTGGCGGCTTCCTGGATGCCTGCAACCAGGACCCGCTGCTGTCGGAAGTCAAGCTGATTGCCGAGCCGTGGGACTGCGGCCCAGGTGGTTATCAGGTAGGCCACTTCCCGCCGGGTTGGTCGGAGTGGAACGACAAGTTCCGCGACAATGCGCGCGAATTCTGGAAAGGCGAAGACGGCAAGCTGGCGGAATTTGCGACCCGCTTCACCGGTTCGGCCGATCTATTCGATCGCCGCGGCCGGCGCCCGTGGGCGTCGGTGAACTTCATCACCGCGCACGATGGCTTCACCCTGCGCGATCTGGTCAGCTACAACGAAAAGCACAACATCGATAACGGCGAGGACAACCGCGACGGTTCGTCGAACGATGGCTCCTGCAACTACGGCGAAGAAGGCGACACCGATAACGCCGAGGTGCTGCAGATCCGCGAGCGGCAGATGAAGAACCTGCTTGCCACGCTGCTGCTATCGCAAGGCACGCCGATGATGCTCAGCGGCGACGAGCGTGCGCAGACCCAGGGGGGCAACAACAATACTTATTGCCAGGACAACGAAATCACCTGGCTGGACTGGGAAAACGATCCGACCGACGGCCGCCTGACCGAGTTCGTGAAGGCACTGACCCGTCTGCGCAAGCGCTACCCGATCCTGTCGCGGGGCCGCTTTCTCAACGGCCAATACAACGAAGAAGCCGGTCTGCGCGATCTCACCTGGCTCAATCCAGGCGGCATCGAAATGGACGATGCGCATTGGACCGACCCCGCCGCGCGCTCGGTGGGCCTGCTGCTGGAAGGCAAGGCGCAGACCTCGGGGGTCAAGGAACTGGCCAATGACGACACCTTGCTCATCGTCATCAATGCTTATCACGAGGGCGTGACCTTCACCCTGCCCTCCTCCGATGAGCCGGTGCACTGGAAGCTGGTGCTCTCGACCGACGAAGCGCTGGAAGTAGACATGATGCCGGCCGGTGCCAGCGAATTCCTGGCCCCGCCGCGCAGCGTGTCGGTCTTCGAGTGCAAGAGCGACCAGTAAAGCTGCCCCAGCAACGCGCACTCAGCAGCGATGCTTGCTGCCTGCCGGCATCGGAGAGGCAGCAAGCGTTTTTGTTTCCGACGATGGAATGACGGAGGGGTCTTGCGTGCGCTACGCGGATTGCGCGTGGCCAGGGTAATGGTGCCGATGGCAACACCACAGCGAGTCTGTGCGATCTCTCACGTTGGCCGCGTCATCATTGCTTGCTCCCTGGATCAGGAATCAGCAGGTCAGCATCCATCGCCGGGATTTGCGCGGGAAACACGGCGAATGCTTTCTCGCAATGATTGAGCGCGTGGGTTTTGCTTGAAATCGGGAATTGAATGCGTTGTTTGAAGACACGCAACTTGCGGCACTCGAGTGTTCATTCCACGGCCAAAAGCCAGCAGACGCCACCAAAAAATCTGCGGCCAACCGGACTTGAAGCGTGCAAACACCACAACATCTATCGCTGCCAGATCATCAAAAGTCCGGCCTGGCTCCGCAGACCACCGAAATCAGCCAAGTGTCTTGGAATAACAAGCGCAAAGCAGGGCGCTGTGCGCCAGACATTCACCAAAAGATCGAAGGCCAAAAGCAACGCCTTGCCCATTGCGGGCCTTCGACATCCCTTGTGGGGCGACTCAACCCGGATACAGCGGGAAGCGCTTGTCCGGATGATTGGCTTTCCACTCTTTATAAGAGCTGGTGCCTTCCCAGGCCTTGAAGGCGCGCGGCGTACGACCACGGCCGGACCAGGTTTCGCCGGAATGCGGAATCCAGTACTTGGCGACCACTTCGCCGGTGGAAGACAGCGGCCCCTTGGTCTTGCCGGTCATCGCCAGCGAGGCGATCTGGGATTTTTGCTTGGCATTGAAACGGTTGCCGAACTGGGTAAGTACCTCGATCACCTGGTCGAAGGCTTCCAGCGTCTGGGCGTATTTCAGCTGCGCTTCTTCCTGCTCAAGCTTGCGCAGCTCTTCCAGCAGTTGAGCCCGGGCGGCGGCGGTGGGTGAAGCGGGCGAATCCTGGCGCATTGGCAAAACATGAGGTATGGGCGGGTCAACGAGTATTGCCGCTGGGCCGCCCAGCGTAAAGCGCCCGGGCCCGTGCGGGTCTGCTGGCGCTCAGCGATGGCGCAGCAGGGCGTGCTCGCGGGCCATGGTCAGGACCGGGCCGATTCGCCCGGCACGGATCAGTTCGCTGCAGTGCTTGCCGACGAATTCCACCCGCGGCGTGCGAAACCACTGCACCACCCGATCCAATTCGCCGGCATTGATCGACCAGGCGTGGTAGACCGCCTCGCCCAGCTCCTCCACGCCAATCAGCCCGAGTTCGCGGATCTGTTCGGGATCGAGCGCGAACATGTCCAGGACCTTGCCCGCATTGTCCGGCGTGACATGGCCGGTGCGCACGTGCCTTGCCAGCCCGGCGCCGTAGGCGATCGACGCCACCCACGCAGACTCGGCACGGCGCATCCCCTTGATCAGCGCGCCGACGAGTTGGGAATGGGTGGTCATGCCTGCACTATGCGGCGGCGCTAGAGCAGGCTCAATCGGGATCTCCCCGACTCTGCGCAAGAAAATTCAGAAGCCGGGAGGCCGGCGGGCCTCGGTACGCCGCAACACCATCACCGCCGCGCCGGTGTCCACCCCGCAGCGGCCGCTTCATTCACCGAACAGAAGAAGCGCTCGCCCTTCGCCGGCGAGATGCGCGTCTTTGCATAATCGCGCTGGCCCGGCATATGAAAGATCTTCTTGCCGTCACTGGAGATATTGCCCTTGATCCTGCAGTTGATTGGCGCCGATGCTGCAACCTGGCGCGTGGTTGCTGTCCGCGCCTTCTTGTCGCGGCGGTAGTCTGCCGGCATCTGAAACGCGCCCTGCCAGAGATTGCGGCGCTGCTGCTGCGCGAGGCGCTCGTCTACCTCGAACGCGGTAGCGTATTGACGATAGGCGACCGCCCAGCCAGAGCGCACCATCCAGGCATTGACGGACTGCCCCTGCACGAAGCATTCGGCGACCCTGCGGCCATAACGATCGGTATCTTTCGGCTGGCAATGCACGGTCTTGTCCAGCAGATAGCCATCCAATGCCGCTGCAGCGCGGCGGCCGCACGGCCAGGCGCTGCCATCGTGTGCGCTGCACTGTTGCGCGCTCTCCGGCGCATCGATGCCCCACAGACGGATGCGCTGATGGGCAACGGTGATGGTGTCACCATCGGTCACCGTTGCACGACCAACCAGCTCTGCAGCACTTACAGGTAAAGCAATAAGCACCAGTACCGACAACACCCAGCATTTCAACAACTTCAACAACTTCAACAGCCACTTCCTTTCCAATCGGCAGACTGCGCTCCGCGTGTCTTGCCTTAGTGCCACTGCAGCCGGTCGGCCTGGTCAAGCATTCCATCGAACCTGACATCTGCGCCGGCAACCAATGCCAGCGCAGGGGCGGGCACTGTATGCCAATCCATCCGCGATGCCCATCCTTTTTGCTCGTTCTTTGTGCAGGCTTCAGATGTCTTCCATGCGCAGAGCGGGCACGCAGTGTGATGGATGGCGCGCAGGCAGATAAGCGCGCTCTGTCGCTATTGATGACACGCGAAAATTCGCTGGAGGATATTCAGCCGAAGCAATGACCAGACGGGTGCCAGAGGCGAACTTCATCAGCATGCACATTGCGCCGCTCGTTGCGCACGATGCGTCATGTACAGCGCGGGACGCTGCCAACACCGAACGCGCGATGACCAACGTCGATGCGCTGTGGCTCAGAGTGATGCGCAATCGCGTAGCGCCGATCACCTGATCACCGGCTGCATCAATCGGGGAGAGTGAACTGCGGAGCGATGCGCTCGGCAAGAAAACGTGCCGGATATGGAGCGGGCGATGGGAATCGAACCCACGTCAGTAGCTTGGGAAGCTACAGCTCTACCATTGAGCTACGCCCGCCTGGCGCTGACAGAGTTTATGCGGGCGCAGGTGTCCGGCGCAATGTGCGCAGATAGAACGAGGGCCGGTTGCCCGGCCCTCAGATGTTGCGTGTGAGTTATCTGTGGCTTGCCGCGCCTCAGAAGTTGCCGCTGAAGTTCACGAACAAGGTCGCGTCGCGGGCGCTACGCTGGGCGGTGGTGGTGCTCAGGCCGATGTTGCTCTGCAAGCCCCACAGCCCGGTGCGGGCACCCAGCACGACAGTGGCGTAGTTGCGATCGAAGTTCTGGCCAGGAACGGTGTACATGCCCACTTCCGGCATCGACTGCAGCCAGGCGCTGGCTTCGCCGCCGTCCTTGAACTCGTGGTCGTAGGTTGCCTGCAGGTACGGCTTGACCATGGCGCCGTCCAGACGCACCTGGAAGCCAACGCGGCCCACCAGCGAATCGATGTCCTGATTGGCGTAGCCCAGCGCGGTGGCGCTGTCGTTGCTTTCGGTATAGCCGTCGAGCTTGATCTTCTGCCAGGTCAGGCCGGCCACCGGGCCGTACTTGAGGTTGCCTTCGCCCAGCGAATACCCGGCGTTGAGGGCGGCGGTGAGGTTGCTGCCGTCGGGGGAGCCGCTGTGCACGCGGGTGGCTGGCCCAAGCTGGACTTCGCGGTCCACGTCGTAGCTCAGCCAGCTGTAGCTGACCTGCGCATTGACCCACACCGGGCCGGTGTACCAGCCGAAGAAGCCGCCCAGGGTGGTGTCGTCCTGCTTGAAGCTGCCGTTGCGGTTACCGAAGTCGGCGTCCATGCGGCCGAAACCGGCAAAACCACCGAACACCAGGTCGCCTGCAGTCCAATCCACACCGAACAGGCCGGCCGGCGCCATGCCGTCGTACAGGTCCGCGTGGTCGTAACGCTGCATGTCGCCGCGCACGCTGCCCCACCAACGCATGCCGTCGGCGTCCGGCTTGCCGTCCAGATGCCAGGCCACCTGATCGGCGCGCGCGCGGCCGCCGGCCTGCGCCGAATGCGTCAGCACCTGCTGCAGACGCGGCGCTTCCAGCAACGAGATGGCGTATTCGCCCAGGATCTGGTGCACCGCCGTGGTCGGGTGGATGCCATCGGCGAACACATAGGTGTTCTGCGCATTGGCGGCGACCAGGCTGGTCGGGTTACAGGCCGGCAGCGGCACGGCCGGGTTGCAGGCGGTGCTGGTGACATTGCTGAAACCATAGGTGCCCGGGTTGGCGACGATTTCCTGCAGCATGTGGAAGGTGTCGACCGGAATCACGCGCAGGCCAGCGGACTGCAGGCCATTGAACAAGGCGGTGTTATAGGCCGTGGCCGCAGCGGTGCCCTGCGCCATTCCCACGGCGCCGCCGGCGCGGAAGCGCGGGGTGAGGCCGACGTCCGGAATGGTCGGCACCATGACGTAACGCGCACCGGCATTCTGCAAGGTGGCCACGGCACCGACCTGGGCGGTGACTGCGCTGCCGATGATGGCCTGGGCCTGGGCCGGAGCGAGGGACGCGGCGAGCAGGTCGTTGGCGCCGCCCCATACGGTGTACAGCGCATTGGGGTTGGCACGGCCGCCGTTGGCGGTGAGATAGGTGTTGATCTGGCTGGTCACCGACGGCGCAGCGCCGAGTGCGCTGACCGAGCTGGCCTGGATGCGCGCACCGCCGGCAGCGTAGTTGTCGCCGGTCTGGCCGTTCCCGTTGGGCGCGGCATTGGTGCCGAAATGGTCGCCGACATATTCGGCCCACACCCAACCCGGGTTGGTGGTGAACTTGCCGGTGACCGCGCGCGAAGCGGCCGGCAGCAGCGGGTTGTAATACCCGCTGTCGGTGAGGCTGTCGCCGAAGAACACGGTCTGGTCGAAGGCCGACTCGGCCATGGCCGGGGCGGCCGCAATAGCGATGGCCATAGCCATCAGGGAGCGGATCGGGCGAAGTGTGGAAGCCATCGGAATGCCTGCTTGAAGTGAGTGGGACCGGACCGGCGTGCATACGTACGCTGGCGAATGGCACATGGTTTCACCCTGGCCGCCCGCGCTCACGCTGCATTGCCGCATAACGCAAAAACGCGCGCCGGAGCGGCACGCGATGCAACAATGATGACATGAACATCCAACTCAACGGCACCCCGCGCACGCTTCCGGACAATTTGCCGCTGGCCACCCTGCTGGAGCAGGAAGGCCTAGCACAACGCCGCGTCGCGGTAGAGGTCAATGGCGAAATCGTGCCGCGCGGACGGCATGCAGATCACGCATTACGCGAGGGCGATGTGGTGGAAATCGTGCACGCGCTGGGCGGCGGCTGATGCGCCGCGCAAGCCGGCGCATCCGCGTCCGATCGGTGATAATTGGCGCATGACGAATCCCGCCCCCTCTGATGCGCTGGTCATCGCCGGCAAACACTACCGTTCGCGCCTGCTCACCGGCACCGGCAAGTTCAAGGACCTGGACGAAACCCGCCTGGCCACCGAAGCCGCCGCAGCCGAAATCGTCACCGTCGCCATTCGCCGGGTGAACATCGGCCAGGACCCCAACGCACCCAGCCTGCTGGATGTGCTGCCGCCGGAGCGCTACACGCTGCTGCCCAACACCGCCGGCTGCTACACCGCCGAAGAGGCGGTACGCACCTGCCGGTTGGCGCGCGAACTGCTGGACGGCCACAACCTCACCAAGCTCGAAGTGCTTGGCGACGAGAAGACGCTGTACCCGGATGTGGTGCAGACGCTCAAGGCTGCCGAACAACTGGTCGCCGATGGTTTCGAGGTGATGGTCTACACCTCCGACGACCCGATCCTGGCCAAGCGCCTGGAAGAGATCGGCTGTGTGGCGGTGATGCCGCTGGCCGCGCCGATCGGCTCGGGACTGGGCATCCAGAACAAGTACAACCTGCTGGAAATCATCGACAACGCCAAGGTACCGATCATCGTCGACGCTGGGGTGGGCACCGCCTCGGATGCGGCAATTGCCATGGAGCTGGGCTGCGATGGCGTACTGATGAACACCGCCATTGCCGGTGCGCGCGACCCGATCCTGATGGCCAGCGCGATGCGCAAGGCGATCGAGGCCGGACGCGAGGCGTTCCTGGCCGGGCGGATTCCGCGCAAGCGCTATGCATCGGCGTCGAGCCCGGTGGATGGTGTGATTGGATGAGTGGGCGGTCTGCGTTGACATTGCGGCCGAGGCGCAATGATTGGCAGTGCGGAGTGCCGGATATGACCGCTGCCAGATCGCGCGTTGCTGCGAGCGCCACCTCGCGCCGTACCCTCACCCCAACCTCCGCTCCGCGCCCTGGCCCGTGCCTGCGTCGCGGGCGCTCCCAGGCACGCGCGCCCATGGCGCGCAAACTGTGCCTCCTCGCTCCGGTGGGAGAGGGGCTTTCGTTTTGCCGATGACTTAATTCATGACTGATCCTTTCACCAGCGACGGCGCCAAGATGCCGCCCAAGCCCTTCACCATCGAAGAGGGCCGCCGGCAGGTGCGCAGCTTCGTGCTGCGCCAGGGCCGTTTCACCCCCGCGCAGCAACGCGCCTTCGACGACCTGTGGCCGCGGTTCGGGCTGGACTACACCGGTGCGCCGCGCGATCTGGCTGCCACCTTCGGACGCGATGCGCACAAGGTGCTGGAGATCGGCTTCGGTAATGGCGCCGCGTTGCGCTTTGCCGCGCAGCAGGACCCAAGCCGCGATTACATCGGCATCGAGGTGCATGCTCCTGGCGTGGGCCGCCTGCTCAACGCGCTGGACGAAGACGGCAGCACCCATGTGCGCCTGTATCACCACGACGCGGTGGAAGTGCTGGAACACGAAATCGCCGACGGCGCGCTGGACGAAGTGCGTATCTATTTCCCCGATCCATGGCACAAGAAGCGGCACAACAAGCGCCGCCTGATCCAGCCGGCATTCGCGCAGTTGCTGGTGCGCAAGCTGCGCGAGGGCGGCCGCCTGCATGCGGCCACCGACTGGGCCGATTACGCCGAACAGATGTGGGACGTGCTCGATGCCACCCCGGGCCTGGTCAATCGCGCCGGCCCGCGCGGCCACGTCGAACGCCCGGCCTGGCGCCCGCAAACCCACTTCGAGACGCGCGGCCAGAAGCTTGGGCACGGTGTGTGGGATTTGCTTTATGACCGGGATTCGGGAATCGGGAATCGGGAATCGCAAGGGCAACTGCCCGCGTCGCCCGGATAACCCACAGCGCCCGCAATTTTCGCTCTGCCAATTCCCCATTCCCGACTCCCCATTCCCGGCCCCCAATGGACACCGCGCTGACGCTGACCAACGATATGAAGCTCGTCCTCGGGCTGGTCGGTTTCACGATGGCGATGTTCCTGTTCGAGCGCATTCGCGCCGACGTGGTGGCATTGATCGTGCTGGTGGTCTTGGGCGTCACCGGACTGGTGGCGCCGGAAGAATTGTTCGGCGGGTTTTCCGGTAATGCGGTGATGAGCATCATCGCCACCACCATTCTGGGCGCGGGGCTGGAGCGCACCGGCGCGTTGAACCGGTTGGCCAGCTGGCTGTTGCGGCGTTCGCACGGCAGCGAGCAGCGCCTGATGATGATGACGCTGGCCATCTCCGGCTTGAACTCCTCGTTCATGCAAAACCCCTCGGTGATGGCGTTGTACCTGCCGGTCGCCTCGCGCCTGGCCGCACGCACCGGGCTCACCTTGCAGCGCATGCTGCTGCCGATCGCCGCGGCCATCGTGATGGGCGGCGCGCTCACCATGGTGGGCAATTCGCCGCTGATCCTGCTCAACGACCTGCTGGTCTCGGCCAACAACAACCTGCCCTCGGGCATGGCCAGCATCGAGCCGTTGACGATGTTCGCGCCGCTGCCGATCGGCGTGGCGCTGCTGATCGCCGCACTGCTGTACTTCCGCTTCTACGGCGACCGCAAGCTGATCGAAGAAGAACGCCTGATCAACGAAGGCGTGACGCCTTCGCGCACCGAAAGCTATTTCGCCAAGACCTACGGCATCGACGGCGATGTGTTCGAGCTGACCGTCACCGCCGAAAGCCCGCTGGTGGGCATGACCCTGGGCGAGGCCGAAGCCTTGCACGATGCACCGTTGCTGCTTGCGCTCAAGACCGGTAACGACACCCGCCTGGCACCGCCGGCCGATATGCGCATCTGGGTCGGCAGCGTGCTCGGCGCGATGGGCCCGCGCCAGGAAGTGGCCGACTTTGCGCAAAACCAGTTTCTGCGCATGTCCTCGCGCCTGCGCAACCTGGGCGATTTGTTCAATCCCAGCCTGGCCGGTATTTCCGAAGCGTTGATTCCGCCGAACTCGCGGTTGATCGGCAAGAGCGCCGGCGAATTGCGCTTGCGCAAGCAGGCGGGCATCAGCCTGTTGGCAATCAACCGCGACAAGCAGGTCATCCGCGAAGACGTGCGCAACGTGCCGCTGCGCGCCGGCGACATGCTGGTCTTCCACAGCATCTGGCAGGACTTGGTGCAGGCGGCGGAAAGCCGCGATTTCGTGCCGGTGACCGACTTCCCCAAAGGCGAGCAGCGTCCGCACAAGTTCAAGATCGCGATGGCGATCTTCGCCTTCACCATCCTGATCGCACTGACCTCGCGCCTGCCGGTGGCGCTGACACTGATGACCGGCGTGGCCTGCATGCTGGTCAGCGGCGTGCTGCGCATGGACGAGGCCTACGCCTCGATCAACTGGAAGACCATCTTCATGATGGCCGGGCTAATTCCGCTGGGCTGGGCCATGGACAGCAGCGGCACCGCGGCCTGGGTTGCCGGCCACACCATCGACCGCCTGCCCGAAGGCGTGCCGGTGTGGGCGCTGGAAATCAGCCTGGCACTGTTGACCACAGCTTTTTCCTTGGTGATCAGCCACGTGGGCGCGACCATCGTGATGGTGCCCATTGCGGTCAATCTGGCGCTGGCCGCCAACGGCAACCCCACCGCGTTCGCGCTGATCGTGGCGTTGTCGGCGTCCAACAACCTGATGACCGCGTCCAACCCGGTGATCTCGATGGTGGCCGGCCCGGCCAACTATCAACCGCGCGAGTTGTGGCGCGTGGGCGCACCGCTGTCGCTGATCTACATCGTGGTGATGGTATCGGTGATCAACCTGATGTTCTGGTGGGCGGCGCGCTGATCCGGCGTTGCGCTTTTTTCGAGCGGCCGACAAAGCGTCATCGGCAATCGTTGCTGGCGCTTACCCCAGCAGCACCTGCTCATCTTCAACCCGCACCGGCACCGCAAACAGCGATTGGCCGCGGCATGGGCCGCTGACGCATTCGCCACCGCTGAGTTCGAAGGCCGCACCGTGCGCGGCGCAGACCAACTGGCCTTCCTTGGTCTTCAGGAACTGCCCCGGCGCCCAGTCCAGCCGGCGGCCGGCATGCGGGCAGATATTCAACCACGCACGGACCTGGGTGCCTTCGCGATACAGCACCAGCGATTCGGCACCGCTCTCCAGCAGTGCTTCCACTTCCAGAAACCCGGCATCGGGAATCTGCGTCAACGTGGCAAGCGTGGTGGGCGATGGCAACGACATGCAGGGGACCGGGCAACGATGGCGATGGGCCTGGATTGTGGCATGCGCGCCTGGCCAATACGGGGAGCCTCAGACGGCGACTGCGGGACAACGCCATTGCCCAGCCAACCGGCCACAACTGGCCGTATAAGACGTCATCAACGCCTGCCGCACGTGATCGTCTTCGCAAATTGCAGTGTCAATTAACGAACTTTTCACTCAATGACATGAAACCGCAACGATACTGCGCGCTCGTTTCCTGCCCGGCAGCCCACCGCCATGCCCGCACGCCTCTTCCAATTCGGCAACTTCCATCACCTGTTTGCGCCGCGCAAGCCGCGTCACCCATTGGTGCGCGTTGCCGCCGGCCTGGCTGGTCTGGTGATCCTTGCGGTGCTGATCTTCTTCAGCGTGTTCGTTGGCGCAGCGATGATCCTGGGCGGCATCGCCTGGAAGCTGTTGAGCAAGCCGAACCGCCGCACGCCGCAGCAGGCACGCGTGGTCGACGCCGAGTACCACGTGGTGCGCAAGCCCGCGTTGCCGTTGTCGCACTGACACCTGGCTGACTACATTGCCGCGCCGCGGTCTCGACCTGCGCAGCAGTTGCGGGGGTTGGCCGATGCCTGCATCGATGATGATTTGATTCCAGCACGCCACACCTGGCGTGCGATGGCTTGCCGCGCGTTGAGCAGTGCCATGTCGCCGGGTGCTGCGCTGCGCTGATGGGCTACAGGCGCATTGGGTGCTGCTTCGAGCACCAGTTCACCGCCCTGCGCGCACGTCTTCTCACTGCCGCATCAATGCACACCGCGCTCGCATCGAACGCCAGCGGCGCACTGCCAGCTCTGTAGTGGGTTCGCAATCGTCTGGTTGTACCCATTGCCACTCACGCGTCGACGCTTCAGAGGCCTCGCAGCGCTGCCAAATCGGCCATGTCATGCACTGGATGCAAGCGTCATGGTTCCGTCGTACACAGGCGAACCGCTAGACTCACCTGCCCGTATGTTGAGGATGCGCGCATGACCCACGATGTGATTCCCGCCGCCGATGTTCCGCGCATTCCTGTGGTGGGTGGTGGTAGTTTTCCGGTGCATCGCATCTACTGCGTGGGGCGCAACTTTGCCGACCATGCGCGCGAGATGGGCGCCACCGCACCAGCCTCCAAGGCCGAGCGTGGCCAGCCGACCTTTTTCATGAAGCCTGCCGATGCCATCGTGGTCGGCCACGGCGACCACATTCCCTACCCGCCCGGCACCAAGGAACTGCACCATGAAGTGGAACTGGTGGTGGCGCTGGGCAGCGATGCGCCGGCCGGCGAGTTGCCGGTTGAACAGGCCGAGCGCCTGATCTACGGCTACGGCGTGGGCCTGGATCTGACCCGTCGCGACCTGCAGGCCGCGGCCAAGGCCAAGGGCTTGCCGTGGGATATCGCGAAGGGCTTCGATCACTCCGCACCGATCAGCGAGCTGGTGCATGCCGGCGAAGTCGGCGCGTTGGAGGCGCTGAATCTGTCGCTGGAGGTCAACGGCCAGGTGCGTCAGCAGTCGTTGCTGGATCAAATGATCTGGAACGTGCCGGAGATCCTGCATGAGCTTTCCAAACTCTATGCACTGCGCGCAGGCGACCTGATCTTCATGGGCACGCCGGCCGGCGTCGGCCCGTTGCTGCCGGGCGACCAGTTCAGTGCGCGCCTGGAGAACGTCGCCGAGCGCCACGGCATCATCGCGGGCTGACATCGAGCCGGCTACGATCGGGCTGCGGCAGTTGGTCCGCGACCGCAGTTGGAGTGCACTATGGGAATGGTCAGCGAATTCAAGCAATTCGCAATGCGCGGCAATGTCATCGACCTGGCGGTCGGTGTGGTCATCGGTGCGGCGTTCGGCAAGATCGTCACCGCGCTGGTGGAGAAAATCATCATGCCGCCGATCGGTTGGGCCATCGGCAATGTGGATTTTTCGCGCCTGGCGTGGGTACTCAAGCCGGCCGGCGTCGATGCCACCGGCAAGGAAATCCCGGCCGTTGCCATTGGCTACGGCGATTTCATCAACACCGTCGTGCAGTTCCTGATCATCGCTTTCGCGATCTTTCTGGTGGTCAAGTTGATCAACCGCGTGACCCATCGCAAGCCGGACGCGCCGAAGGGCCCGAGCGAAGAAGTACTGCTGCTGCGCGAGATTCGCGACGCGCTCAAGAACGACACGCTCAAGCCGCCGGGCGCGCTGTAAGCGGGCACAACCAACTGGCGCATCCTGTGGCGCAACTTCGCGCAGAAGGATGACCTTTCGCACGCAGACGGGGGACCTGGCGCTGATAAGCTCGGGGTCCCCTTGTCGTTGGAGCCGCCCTGCATGCGTCGTCTCGCTGTTGCCATCTCTGCCCTACTCGCCTGCTCCTCCGCACTCGCCGCGCAGACCAGCATCCCCGACAGCGCATTGCGTACCGCAGCGCAGCTACGCGAGCAGGCGCTGGCAGACAACACCGGCTTTTCGGTGGTCCAATCGTTGACCACCGAGGTGGGCCCGCGCATTGCAGGTGGCGAAGCAGACCCACGTGCGGTGGCCTGGGCCAAGGCGAAATTCGCTTCACTGGGTTTCGACAAGGTATGGACCGAGCCGGTGACCTTTCCGAAATGGGAGCGTCGCAGCGAACACGCTGTCGTGATCGGGGCGCATGCGCAGCCGTTGACCATCACCGCATTGGGCGGCAGCCCGGGCGGCACCGTCGAGGGCGAGGTGGTGCGTTTCGAAACGCTGGCTGCGTTGCAGGCCGCGCCAGCCGGCTCGCTGGCCGGCAAGATTGCCTTCGTCGATTACCAGATGGTCAAGGCGCGCGACGGCAAGGATTACGGCAATGGCGGCGCCGTGCGCAGCAAGGGGCCGTCCGAAGCGATCCGCAAGGGTGCCATTGGATTTGTCATGCGCTCGGCCGGCACCGACTCGCACCGCGTGCCGCATACCGGCATCACCCGCTTCGATGAGGGCCTGACGCCGGTGCCGGCTGCAGCGCTGTCGGTGCCCGATGCCAACCAGCTCGCGCGGCTCACCGCATTGGGCAGCACGCGCGTGCGCCTGAAGTTGGATTGCGGCTGGGACGGCACGGCCACCTCGTACAACGTGATCGGCGAAATCACCGGGCGCAGCAAGCCCAAGGAAGTGGTGGTGATCGGCGGACATCTGGATTCATGGGATCTGGGCACCGGCGCCATCGACGACGGCGCCGGCGTGGCGATCACGATGGCTGCCGGCCACCTGATCGGCCAACTCAAGCAGCCACCCAAGCGCACCATCCGCGTGGTGGCCTTCGCCAACGAGGAGCAAGGCCTGTACGGCGGCAAGGCGTATGCCGCCGCGCACGGCACCGATGCCAAGGACATGGCACTGCATCAGATCGGCGCGGAAAGCGACTTCGGCGCCGGACGCATCTATGCGTTCAACACCGGCGCGGCCGCACCGGACGACTCGCGTGCAGCGACCAGGCAGATTGCCGAGGTGCTGGCACCGCTGGGCATCGCGTATGAACCGGGCAAGGGCGGCCCCGGCCCGGATGTCGGGCCGATTTCCGCCAAGGGTGGAGCCTGGGGGTGGCTGGCGCAGGATGGCACCGACTACTTCGACCTGCACCACACCGCCGACGACACGCTGGACAAGATCGACCCCAAGGCGCTCGCGCAGAACGTGGCCGCCTACACCGTGTTCGCGTATCTCGCCGCAGAAGCCGATGGCGATTTCGGCAGCCGCGCGAAGAGCGTGCAACCGCCGAGCGAGTGAGTGGCCAGGATGATGCGGGGCATGCGCCGAACGCTCGATTCGGCCGTGATTTGCCGGTTTTCAAGCGCCAGGCGCATGCAGGAATCGCACGATGCCTGGCGCTGCTGCTTGCGCAGAACGGCGCGTTCGTCTGGCAAGTGCGCAGTTGCGATGAAGCGGCTGCCACTGGCCGCGGGTCGTACCGGGTAGAGGCACATCACTTGCTCGGCAGCGGTGCGTAGGCGGTGGATTCGGCGATGACCGGCAGCCGCCGCTGGTACTGCGTCAGGTGATGGGTCGGTTGTTTTTCGTGGTCGCTTCACACGTCGAACCGGTAGCGCGCCCATTCGCTCTTACTCCAGGATGAGCACACACAATGGTGGCCAAGCGCCAACGCAGTGCGAACAATGCGGCGACGTTGTTGGATGTCGCCAAACACGCCGGCGTCTCGCCGATGACCGCTTCGCGTGTGATCAACCGTCACCCGCATGTGGGCGAAGCGATGCGCGCGCGCGTGGAGGCCTCGGTACAGGCATTGGGCTACCGGCCCAACCTCGCCGGCCGCTCGTTGCGGACCAGCGGGCTGCTGCGTATCGGCGTGCTGTACAGCAACCCGAGCGCCGCATACCTCAATCAATTCATGCTCGGCCTGCTTGAGCAGAGCAGCCTCACCGGCAGCCAGGTCATGGTGGAGAAGTGCGGCGCCATCCGCAGCCAGCGTGCGGCCACCGAGCGCCTGCTCGCTGCCGGCGTCGATGGGGTGATCCTGCCACCGCCGTTATGCGACTCGCGCCAGACCATCGCCGAACTCGATGCGCGCGGCATTCCGGTCGTGGCGGTGGCCAGCGGCGCACCGATGGCGCAAATCAGCTCGGTGCGGATCGACGACTACCAGGCCGCACGCGCCATCGTCGACCACCTGATCGAGCTCGGGCATCGTCGCATTGCGTTGATCAAGGGCGACCCCAAACACACCCCGAGCGCACTGCGCGCCAACGGCTATCTCGACAGCCTGCACGCTGCCGGCGTGTCGGTCGCAGATGGCTTGATCGCCGAGGGCCTGTTCACCTATCACTCCGGTCTTCTGGCCGCACGCAGCCTGTTGGCGCAGCGGCCACCACCCACGGCGATCTTCTGCAGCAACGACGACATGGCGGCCGCAGCGGTGGCGGTCGCGCACGGACTGGGCTTGCGCGTGCCCGAAGATGTCTCCATCGCCGGCTTCGACGATACGCCGGTGGCCACCACCATCTGGCCCGAACTCACCACCGTGCACCAACCGGTCACTGCGATGGGTCGTGCTGCTGTGTCACTGCTGGCCGACGCGGTTCGTCAACGCCGCAAGGGCGACACCGCACCCGGCGTGCATCAGGTGATGAAGTACACGCTGGTCAAGCGTGGCTCGACGGCAGGGCCGCCGAAGACATAGCGCCACAGCGCGCCATCACCATCCCGGTTCGGCATAGACGCATCACCTCAATCTATGCGCACGCTGCGCCGTCGCGGCCGACCGCTGCCGTTTCAACAGCAATCAGACTGACAGTTGCAGCATTCAACTGCCGGCGTGATTGCGCAGACGCCCGCCCAATCACGCAAAAAAAACGGCCACATCGCTTCCCGACGATGTAGCCGAATGGGAGGGTATTCGACGTCACCGCCGAACGTACTGCAGCGCCGTATCAAACGGCGACGGGAAGAACGCGCAACGACCGCTTGGAGAGGAAGGAGGACAACCGCATGTGCGGCACGGCGCGGGGACGCACCGTGCGGTACATCAGTGTCTTGCATCAGTGCATGGCATCAGAAGCGCAAGCGCAGACCCGCGTAGTAGCGACGCTCGAAGATATTCTGGTCGAAGTAGTGATTGGTCCACTGCGCGTAACGGCGTTCGCTTTCGCCAGTCAGGTTGGTGGCCTGGGCGTACAGGGTCAGGTGATCGTTGACGTCGTAGCTCAGCGACGCGTCCAGGTAGCCGACGTCGTCGTTCCAGATCGCCAGCTCGTCGCCCCATGCGGAACTGTTGACCTGACTGAAGCGCTTGCTGCGCCAGTTGTAGGCCACGCGCGCCTGCAGCTTGTCCTTCTGATACCACAGCACCGCGTTGGCCTGGTGCTTGGAGTTGTCGCCGATCGGCAGCGTGTTGCCGTCGATATCGGTGTTGTCGGTATCGGCATCGGAGAAGGTGTAGTTGATGTTGGTGCCGAAGCCGCTCAGCCAGCCCGGCAGGAAATCGAAGGCCTGCTGGTAGCCGATTTCAAAGCCCTTGATCTTGCCTCCGCCGCCATTGACGATGCGCTCGACCGGGCCGCCCGCGCGCACGACGCCATCGGCATCGGGCAAGGCTTCGATATTGGTGACGGTGGTGGGGAACGACTTCACGTCGATCAGAAACGCACCCACGCTGATCAACGAGGCATCGGCGAAATACCATTCCCACGAGGCGTTGTAGTTGGTGGCGCGGTACGGATCCAGATCCGGATTGCCCGAACGGCCATTGAGGAACAGCACCGCATCCGATGGCAGCGACGGATTACGCGGCGGCGTGCCGTTGACCGCATAGAAGCTCACCAGACCACGGCCCAGATCGGGCAGGTCCTGACGCGCAACCGCCTTGTTGTAGGCGAAACGCAGCTTCTGCGCGTCGGTGACGTCCAGCGACAGGTTCGCGCTGGGCAGCACATCGGTGTACTGGCGATTGAGACGGTTGGTGCCGATCGCGGGACTGACGCCGTTCCATTCGACATTGCCGATATAGACGTTGCCGCTGCTCAGGTACTGGTCGATCGCCAGCTTGGTCTGCACGATGCGCGCGCCGATGTTGGCCGTCCACGGCACGCGCGTGCCGGTACCGCCTTCCAGGTTGGCCATGAAATAGGCCGAGCTGGTTTTTTCGGTGACCTGGTAGGAATCGGCTGCCTGCTGATACGCCACGTTGCCCGGATACAGGCTGTTGAGATAAGCAACCGGGTCTTTCATCGCCTGTGGGTTGATCGCCGGTAGGCCCTGACTGCCCAGGCCGGTGACCTTGAGCGGATCGAAGTCGTTGAAATACGCCCAGTAGCCGGGAATCGCATTGAACGGCAGCAAGCGCGCTTCGGACACGCCGCTGCAGGTATCGACGATCAGCGGATCCTTGTAGTAGTACAGCGAACGGTTCGGGTCGGCACAGCTGGACGACACCGGCGACAGATACCGATAGGTGTCGAGCTTGAAATCGCGCTCACCGTAGCGAATGCCGAACTGGAAGCCGCGTACCACGCCCTCGTCGAACTCGAAGGTGCCATCGGCGCGGAACGCGTCCATCTTGGCGTCGATCTTGTTGCCCTGCGCCCAGGTGGACATCAGCTGCCAATTGTCTGGATTGGACACATCGGTCGCGAGGTTGACCGCCGGGTAGGTGCCGCGAAAATCCACCGATGCATCCACGGTGGGCAGGCCATTGACGTTAGCCCACTGGGTCACGCCGCCGGCACGTGGGATCTGGTCGCCGCGCGTCACTGCTGCATCGGCACGCGCTTCGTCGTAGGTACGCTGCGCATCGCCATGCACCCAGCGGAACGAGGCACGGAATGGGCCGCCGTCGTCGTAACGCAATTCCAGATTGGTATTGAGCGCATCCGAATCCGCCACCCCGGCCATCGAATGCGCCTGAAAGCGGTTGTAACGAAAATTGCCGTACTCCAACACGCCGTTGGGATCGACCACAGATCCCGGCTGCAACTGATTGGTCGCCCAACCGGTGTGCAGCTGCGCGGCAACCGAGGTGTCGTGGTCTTCCAGCTTGGTGTAGGCCGCGTCCGCCAACACGGTCCACGAATCGTTGATGTTGAACTGGAACGAGCCATTGATGCCGGTGCGCTGGCGATCGGTGCTGCGGTTATCCAGTTCGGTCGCCACCCAGTTGTAGAAGTAGTCGCGCGGCAGGTTGCCCGGGTCGGTATTGCTGCCGATACGTCCATCGCCGTTGAAGTCGAAGCCGACGTTCTGTTCGGTGGATTTCTGTGCGCCGTTGGAATATACGCTGGGGTGCTTGTTTTCCAGCGTGGCATCCGAATACGACACCGCCAGCAACGCGCCCCAACGCGCGGTGCGAAAACTGGCCAACCCCGAATACAACGCGTTGGCTTTCTGCACGCGGTCGCCGTACGAGCCTTCGGCCTGGCCGCTGAAGGTCCAGCCTTCCGGCAGATCGAATGGGCGCCGCGTCTTCAATGAGACCGTGCCGCTGATGCCGCCATCCAGATCGGCGGCAGTGGGCGACTTGATCACGTCCACGCCACTGAACAGCGTGGGTGGAATGTCCACGAAATCCGGCTGCGCGCGGCCGATGTTCGGCTGACCATATTGATCGCCGCCGCCTGCACTCAGGTACAACTCGCCGTTCATGGTGGTCTGCACCTGCGGCATGCCGCGGATATTGAGCTGCGAACCTTCGCCGGCCGACCGCCGGATCTGCACGCCAGGCACGCGCTGCAACGAATCGGTGATGGTGACGTCGGGCAATTTGCCGATGTCTTCGGCAGAAATCGAATCGATGATCTGCGCCGCGCTGCGCTTGTTCTCGATAGCTTCGGCCTGCGCGCCGCGCACGCCCTTGACCATCACCTTGTCCAGTTCGGTGACGCCTGGAGCGGTGGCGATGTCTTGCGCGCTTGCGCCGCCGGCAAGCAGGGTGAGCGCAGCCGCGAGCGCGGCGGCCAACGGGGTATGGCGGGTATTCGAATGCAGCTTGTTCATGGTCCCCTCCCAGGGATGACAAATCCACGACCGTTTCGACTGGCATTGCCGGCACGGCAATGCGGTATTGGCTGACGTACCAGACGGTGCGTCAGTGCGAGGCACCGTGCATGGCACGGCGCGGCAACACGCAGACGTCGCTACGGAGCCCCGTTGGCGACGCCTGTCGATGGTTCGGCATTCCAGCCACGCAGTTGCAGCGTGGCGTTGCGCAAGGTGGCAGCGGACGGCCCGCGAATTTCCACCACGCGCTCTTCGCCTGGTACCAGGCTCAGATAGTTGTCGCTGTAATAGGCCGGCAGGATGCGTTGGCCTTGCGCATCCACCAGGGTCAACTTGGTGTTGAGGGCCACCTGCTGCGACCGGTTGCGGACAGTGGCGCGCAGCACGGCCTCGTTGCCCTGCTGCAATTGCGTGGTGAGCTGCAACGGCACCTTTGCGAGCGCATCCAGCCCACGCATCGCCACCGCATCGCGCGCCACCCAGTAGAAGTTGCGCGAACGCACCACCGCGTCGCGGTCGAGCAACTGCAGCCGCACAAAGCCCAGCCCGTTGGTGTCCTTCAGCAACGGCGCCAACTGCAGCACGGGTGCCGACACTGCCACTGCCGCGGCGTCCAGCGGCCGTTCGCGCTGTTGCAGCAGCGTGCCGTCGTGTGCGTACACCTGTGCACGCACACGCAATCCACGCACCGGCGTGGCAGCGTTGTTGACCACGACCACTTCGTGCCCCGGCAGATTCATCTGCACATGCAGCGTCTCGGCTGCAGTGCGCACGCCGTAATACGCGGCGTGGGTGTCGTAATCGTGGCTATACACCTGCCACATGTTGCTCGGCCACGCCGGATGGCTCATCCACAGCAGGCGGCCGCTGTTCTTGCTCCACAGTTGCGCGTTGAAGCCTTCGAAGATGGCGCGATGGGTTTCGTAATTGAGCAGCTGCGCCTTGCGCTCGAAATCGGCCAGGCTGGTCGGCGCGCCCAGTTTGTCGGTCAGCGTGCGCATGAAACTGTTGGTATCGCCATTACCGGACTGGTGCCAATCGTGGTACGCCCAGGCGTCGCTGATTGGCCATTGGTCGCCAACCGCCGGCACCGAGGCCTTGAACGACTCCAGCGTGGAGAACGATGGCGTGCCCACTTCCACCGAGAAGCCCTGCGCCAGCTTGTTGAAGTAGGCCACCGGCTCGCGATAGTTGTACGGCCCACTGCCTTGTAAATTGATCTCGTTGGAGCTTCCTGTGTACCAGCGCGTGCCGTCGAGTTCGGCGACCAGCTTGTCCAGGCCTTCGTTGAGGATGGGGGCCGGCACGCCTTCGTTGCGCCCGAACCACAACACGATGGACGGATGATTGCGGAAGCGCTTGATCACCTCGGCCGCGTTGTCCAGGAACAGCGCCGCGTCGGCCGGTTCCATGTTGTAGTTCTGCGTGGACTGCCAGAAATCGTTGAGCACCAACATGCCGTATTCGTCGGCCAGCTCGAAGAAGTTTGCTTCGGTGTTCTGCCCCACCCAGTTGCGCACCACATTGAAGTGCGCATCGCGCTGCAGGCGAAAGTACGGCTCCAGCCGCTCACGCGACACGCGCTTGCGCCAATCGTCCATGCCCCAGTTACCGCCCTTCACCGCAATGCGCACACCGTTGATGCGGATGACCAGATGCGGGGCCAGCGTGGAATCCTCCAGCTGCTGAACTGCCGGCGAGCCCAGCGCACCGGGATACAGCGACTGCGCGTTGCCGCCGGGTACCGACCGGATCGCCGCATGGCGTACATCGACGATGCGTTCGCCACGCTGGCGGGCCTGGTTGAGATCGACCAGCACACGGCGCAATGCGCCATCGTCGTCGAATAACGACAGCTCGTAGGTTACTTCGCGAATACCGAAGCGCAGCTGCTGCGCATCCGAGCGCGCGCCTTCCACATCGACCCCCACTTGCAGCGTGTACAGCGCAGGCTCGCCGTAGCCGTTGGGCCACCACAGGCGCGGGTTGACGAGGCGCAACTGCGGCGTGTCGGCCGCGGTGAACCTCAGCGTACTGCCGCCGGCCGGCACCGTGACCTGGCGCTGGATGGTCACATCTCCGAAGGCCAGCTGCACATTGCCCTGCACTGCGGCAGGCGTGTCGTTGCGCAGCGGCACGTTGATTTCCAGTTCGGCGCGTTGATGATCCGGCGCCAAGCGCGCGGTCAGCACCTGGATGTCGCCAAGTGCGAGCGGGCCGCTGGCGTGCAACTGCACGTCCTGCCACAGACCGGCATTACGGTCGCGTACCGCGGGAATCCAGTCCCAACCCTCGCTGGCGATAAAGGTCGGCCCATCCAGGGCCTGCATGCCGCCGTTTTCGCCGACGCCTGCGCGCATCGATTGTTCGTGCGCAATGCCCGGATGCGGTGGCGGCGACACCCGTACCGCAATGACGTTGCGACCTGGCTTGAGCTGCCTGCTGACATCGAAACGACCGCGTGCGAATGCGCCGCGCGTGCGCCCGACCTGCGCGCCGTTGACCCAGATTTCGCCGGCATAGTTGATGCCGTTGAACAGCAGTTCCAGACGCTTGCCTTGCGCGGCGGCAGGCAGATCGAAACTGCTGCGGTACCACCAGTCCTGACGGCTCAACGCTTCGGGAATGGCCATATTGTTCAGGCCGATGTCCGGATCCGGATACACGCCACGGTCGACCAGCGTGGTGAGCACGGTACCGGGCACGGTCGCCACGCGCCACGACGCATTGCCGGTGGTGTCATCACGACGCGACAGCGTGGCGCCGGTCGCTGCACCAAGCTCCGGTGCTGCGGCCAGTTGCCATGCATCCACGCGCCAGGATGCGGCATCCAGCGATTGCAGCGCAGGCGCATCCGGTACTGGCTGTGCAACCGGCGCCGAGAACGCTGCGCTGCTGCGCGGCAACGTCGCAGCCGGCTGCGGCGCAAGCTGGCCGGCCATCTGCTTGACCTGCAAGCGCCAGCCTGGCGATGCGTCTTCGAAGCGCTGCAGTGCCGGATCCGGCGCGTTTGCGGCAAGCCGTGCAATGGCCTGTGCATCCAGCGCGCCCGCCTGCGCGGTAAAGCCCGCGATATCGCCGCCGAAGTGTTGCGTATACGCCGCAGGTTGCTGGCGTGGACCGAAGACGAGCGTCGGCGCGATGGCCGTCCGTTGCACACGACCGCTGGCGACCTTGCGGCCGTTGGCGTACAGGGTCAGGCGTTCTCCCTGGGCAACTGCGGCCACTTGCGTCCAGCTGCCTGCACGCAAGGTCTGCGTACTGCGCAGCACATTGTCGGCGCCCTGCGCAAAGCCGAGTGTGCCGCCATCGATCGCGAAGTAGCGGCCTGCGCCTTGCGGATCGCCGACGCCTGCAATCAATGCAGGACCTGTAATCGACCGTGATGGGCGCACCCATCCAACCACGCTCCAGTCCGCATCGGCAGACAACCACGGCGTCTGGGCGGCGAGCTTCTTGGTCAGCGCAACGCCGCCGGCAAGCACGCGCACGTCATACGGACCGGGCGGATCGTCGGCAGGCGCTGCCTCCACTGCAGTCCAACCCATGCAAGCACACAACACCCACAGCGCTCCGCGGCGGAACGCCTTGCGAACCATCAGCATTAGAGGCCTCTCCCAAGCTCTACTGCCACACAACGGTGCACACCGCTTCGATGCAATCGGCAACCCGTCGTGCAGACGTTCTGCGTCATGACCTCCGTGATGCCGCCCGTGGCTGCCGCCCCTGTTTCAGCGGCCATGGTGCGAGGTAACGTTACCCCAGCTGGATATCGACAACAACCTTTCTGCGTTAGGGTTGGCAATCCCAGGAGGAGGGAATCATGCGAAACCTGATCCAGTCCGCAGTCCCCGCGGCATGTGCGTTGTTGTGTTTGATCGCTGCACCCGCTGCAGCACAGAGCTTGCGCGTACAGTCGCCTGATGCACGCACGCAAGTTGAATTCACGCTGCGCGACGGCGGCGTGCCCAGCTATCGCGTGCTGTATCGCAACACGCTGGTGCTCGACGATGCACCGCTCGGGCTGGATCTGGGCCGAGGCAACAAGCTCGGCCGTGACATGACGCTAGAAGGCAGCACGACCGAACTGCACGACAGCCGCTTCACCTTGACGGTGGGAAAGACGCGCCAAGCACGCGACCACTATCGAGAACTGCGCGTGCAACTGGCCGATACGCAACGCCGCAGGCTCAACATCGAATTGCGTGCGTATGACGACGGCGTTGCGCTGCGTTATGTCTTGCCGGATGCGGGCCAGGTGCGCATTCGCGACGAACTCACCAGCTTTGCATTCCCCCAAGATTACCGCTGCTGGAACTTGAATCTGGGCCGCTTCGGAACCAGCCACGAGGGCGAATACGATGCAATCGCCGCATCCAGATTGCGCGCGCATCATCTGCTCGAGTTACCGCTGGTGTGCCAGACGGACGCCAACGGCACCACGCTTGCGATCGGCGAAGCGAATCTGCGCGATTACGCCGGCTTGTATCTCACCGGTCGTTCCGATGGCGGCCTGGGCGTGTCGGCAAAACTCTCGCCGCGCCTGGACGACCCCACGGTGGCGGTCAGCATCGATGCGAAGGGACGCGATTTCGCCACGCCATGGCGGGTGATCATGCTGGCCGACAACCCCGCGAGCCTGATCGAATCCAATTTGATTTCTGCGCTGAACCCGCCGCCCGCCTTCGATGCGAGTTGGGTGCGCGCGGGCAAATCGGCGTGGGATTGGTGGTCGGGCAGCCTGGCCAGCGGGGTGGCGAACCCGGGCATGAATACCGCCACCATCCAGCGCTATATCGATCATGCGCAGGATTTGAAGCTGCAATACATGCTGATCGACGACGGCTGGTACTACGGCAGTACCGGCGATGGCCAGTACAACGCCGATGCAGACATTCTCCGCCCGGTCGAGCAACTCGATCTGCCTGGTCTGGTGAACTACGCACGCAAGCGCGATGTGGGGCTGTGGCTGTGGGCGCACTGGCGCGCGCTCGATGCGCACATGGACCAAGCGCTCACCTGGTACCAACAGCTGGGCATCAAGGGCATCAAGGTCGATTTCATGGACCGCGACGACCAGCAGATGGTGGACTTCTATCATCGTCTGCTGAGCAAGGCCGCCGAGCACAGGTTGCTGGTGGATCTGCACGGTGCGTATCACCCGACCGGGCTGACCCGCACCTATCCGAACTATCTCACCCAAGAGGGCGTGCTCGGCGCCGAGTACAACAAGTGGAGCGCACGCATCACCGCGACCCACAACCTCACCTTGCCGTTTACGCGCATGTTGCTTGGACCGATGGATTACACCCCTGGCGGCTTTCGCAATGTCCACCCGGCCGAGTTCAAGCCACAGCACTTCGGGCCGCAGGTGATGACCACACGCGCGCAGCAATTGGCGATGTACGTGGTCTACGAGAGTCCGTTTGCGGTGGTTGCCGACAGTCCCGAGCAATACGAAAACGTGCCCGCCGCGCAGTTCCTGCGCGATGTGCCTGCAAGCTGGGACCAGACGCGCGCATTGGATGGCGCCATCGGCGAGCACATCGCACTGGCGCGGCGTAGCGGCAAGGACTGGTATGTGGGCGCGATGACCAACGAGCAGGCGCGCACGCTGACCCTGCCGCTCTCGTTCCTGGGCGAAGGCAGCTGGACCGCCACCATCTATACCGATGGAGAGACCCCGAGCGACGTACGCATCGACACACGCAGGCTCACACGTAACGACACATTGCAGCTTGCGCTTGCTGCAGGCGGCGGCGCTGCAGTGAGGCTGCAAAAAAAGTAAGAGCAGCCATGCTGATAGTGGAGTGAACTGGCACACCTTTGCGCAATAGCAAACGCCGTACGCAAAGGTGTGCATGACCATTGACATGGCATCCGCTTAGCGCATTGCGCTTGCTTCGTGCCTGATGTCACGCAATGCATTGTTGCCCATCCAGTTGTTTTTTGCGCAGCTAGACTGCGCACGCCTTCAACGCAGGCATGCGCCCCGAACGGAACTCGGAATGCACCTGCGGACTGAAGCTGCTGTCCTGCATGGTACGCCGCGTGCAGGCAGTTTCATTCCGGCGCCAAGGGACAACACATGACCTTCCGTTCTCATCGGCCGATATCGATCAGCCACGCGATTGCTGCGCTTTGCGTTTTTGCACTGGCTCCCACAGCCGGCGCTGCCACGCTGCTATCGCCATCGATCTCGACGACCAGCGACCGCAGCATTGATACACTGATGCCACCCTTGCTTCGCACACCGGCCACCGCAAGCGTCGCAACTACCCAACGCGACGCGCTTGGCACGTCGCTGGCTGCATCCCGGGCATTTCCGCAGGTCACGCGCGACTTCAAGGCGTTTCTGGATGCGCAGGCGCAGCTCAGTTACGCAACACGTGGTGCTGCGGCCAAGGTCAGCGATCCCACCGCCTTCGCCGAAATGCAGCGTTATCTGTTCAATCGTTACAACGGTCTGACCGTGCTGCGCAGCGTGCAACAGGACGGCAAGGTGTTCGATTGCATTCCAAGTGCGCAGCAACCTGCCTTGCGCGATGGCAGCACGCCGGCGGCACCCCCCTCCCTCTCAAGTAACAAGGGGACGGTGGCGCCGGTCAACCCGGGTCAACGTTGCGACACCGGCAGCGTGCCGTTCGAACGCATCGGCTTGGCCGAGATGAGCAAGCATGCGAATCTGCGTAGCTTTCTACGCGGCACAACCCCGCGCGCGATGGCTCCCAAGCAGGCTGACGCTGTGCCGGCGGTGCAGGAAGCGGCGCCGGTAACGCATTACTACTCCAGCGTCTTTCTGGATACCGCCGGCACATCGGTCACAGGCGCGGGAGCCGACATCAATCTTTGGGCACCCACGTTACGCTCCACCAACGAGAAACAAACCATCAGTCAGATATGGATCGTTGGTGAAAGCGCAAGCGAGCAAGTGCAAACACTTGAAGTGGGCTGGGAGATCCAGCCAGACGCAGGCTGGGGCAACAAGCCGATCGTCTTCATTTATTCCACCCAGGACGGTTACGTCACTACAGGTTGTCATAATCTGGATTGCAGCGATTTCGTGCAGACCAGCACGCGACATGTCCTGGGCGCTCAGCCGGCCGCAGGATTCAGCATTGCAGGCGGCAAGCAGACCCTGCTGGGTGTCGAATTCCAGAAGAATACCGACGGCAACTGGTGGCTGCGCCTGGACGGCGAATGGATCGGTTACTACAAGGCATCACTGTATTCGGGCGATCTCGCCGATGGACGCGTTGCGTACGTGAGCGCAGGCGGCGAGGTCTCGACCAACAGCGGTGTAGCCAGCACACGCATGGGGAGCGGTCAGTTCGCAGCGGCCGGCTATCGCCAGGCCGCATTCCAGGCCAACCACTTCTACCGCGATGCGGCGATGGTCACCCATCCCGTGCAGCGCCTGTCATCGCTGAGCGTGGAGCATCCGTCCTGCTACACGCTGGCGATGGCCGGTTACAGTTATCCGTATGCCTTGGATGCCGGCGTCACCCGCACCGGCTTGTCGCCGGAAATGCACAATGGTGGTTTCTATTTCGGTGGGCCGGGCTGCGAACACTGAATCGAGTTGCGTTGGGTCGATCGCGCGCACCGTTGGGTGCGCGCGATCGATCAGGGCAACTCCACGCCTGCACATACCGCCGGACGCGCGTGCTTGATGGGTTGCACGCCACGCGCATCGAACTGCAGCCCCGCCTGTGCCGGCGCAAATGCCGGCCAGGCCGGCAGGCCCTTGGCATTCGGATTGCCCTGCTGCACGAACGCGGCCCAATAGCGCTGCAGGGACACCGGCGGCTGGCCGATCAGCAGATTCTTGAACAGGAATGGCAACTCGGCGCTATGCGTCACCTGCCCAGCGGGCACCGCCGTATCGAACACGTAATGCCACACCGGCACGCCCAGCGCAGCCTGGCGTTGCGCCACGGTCAGCGCCGGGCAGCGGAAGGTGAGATCGGTGGACAATTGCATGGATGCATTGCCTTGCCGCGCGGCGCGCTGCGCGATAGCGGCACGATGCGTTTGCAGGATGGTCTCGGCGTGGTCGGGATAGTCGCGGCGCACTCGCTTCTCGGCGCCGTCCTCGCCGCCATAGCGCAGTTCCTGCACCACGTAACCGATCAACAGCGGCACCTTTGCCTGCGCGCCGGCAGCCAGCAGTTCGGCCGGCGCACGTGGCAGCACGCGCCCGTCGACCACCGCCTGCAGCCAGATATAGCCGTCGTCATCCAAGGCCGGCACATCCACGCCCTGCGCGGCCTTGAGCAGTTGGTCGGCCGGCAACGCGCGTAGTTGCGCCAGCCGTGTGGCCGAATCGTCGATGCCGGCACGTTTGGCAATGCTCACACCCAGCGCGCGATTGTCTTCCAGGCTGCGCACCGGCAGGCCGAAGCCGGCAGTGCCGCTCTGTTCGATGGCTGCCGAGAACAGGCCACGTGCGAGCGGGCTGAGCATCAGCAAGCCCACGTCCTGGCCGCCGGCCGACTGCCCGGCAATCGTGACTCGCGCGGGGTCGCCGCCGAACTGCGCGATGTTGTCGCGCACCCATTGCAGCGCCGCGATCTGGTCGAGCAAGGCGACATTGCCGGCGGCTTCGTTGTCGCCATCGGTCAGCTCCGGCAACGACAGGAACCCCAGCGCGCCCAGCCGGTATTGCAGCGTCACCACCAGCATGCCCTGCGCCACCAGGTTGGTGGGCAGATGTCCGTCGGCGCCGCCGGCCACGTTCGCGCCACCGTGGATCCATACGAACACCGGCAGCGGCTTGGCCGGATGCAACTGCGGTGTCTGCACTTCGACATAGAGGCAATCTTCGGTGCCGCGCCTGGCCATGGCGTTGTTCCAGCCCAGCGCCGGCTGCACGCACGGCGTGGCGGCCTGAGTGGCGTCGCGCACCTGCGTCCATGCGGCGACCGGTTGCGGCGGGCGCCAGCGCAGCGCGCCCAGTGGCGGCGCAGCGAAGGGGATCGCGCGGAAGACCGCACTGCCGTCGTCCTGCCATTGGCCACGCACCACACCATGATCGGTGCGCACCTCGGGAGGTGCCGCCGGCGTGGCGGCAGACGCGTTGGCACTGAACAGGCAACCGGTCGCAAGCAACAACGCACAAAAACGCGCCATCAGTGTTCTCCGGTGAGCACGCGCGCGTGCCAGGCGGCCTGGAAGACCGCAGTGGCCGAGGCGACGTTGAGACTTTCCACCTTGCCGCTGCCGCGGATCGACAACTGCAGATCGCAATCGCGCGCAAAGGCGCGGTCCATGCCTTCGCTTTCCGCGCCCATCACATACACCAGGCGCTGCGGCAGCGCGGCGGCGAAGACGTCCTGGCCACCATCGACCAAGGTCGCGGCAATCGCAAAACCGGCCTGGCGCAGCTGCGCCATCGCCGTTGCAGTGTCGGGCAGTTGCACCAGCGGTACCGCTTCGGCGCCGCCTTCGGCCACGCGTGCCGCCGCGCCCGACAGGCCCAACGTGGAGCCGGCCGGCAACAACAGACCGGCCACACCGAAGTGCGCCGACGAGCGCAATATCGCCCCGAAGTTGTGCGGGTTGCCCACCCCGTCCAGCCACAGCGCCAGCACCGGGCCCTGCGGCAACGCTGCCAGCCATTCCTGCAACGGTTGCGGGGCGACGCGCAGCACCTCGGCGACGATGCCTTCATGGTGCGCACTGGCAGCGAGCTTGCTCAGATCGGCCTCGTCCACCACCCGATAGCCGATGCGCTGGGTCACGCACCAGGCCAGCAGCGCCTTGAACTGCGGAATGCGCGCCTCGCTCAGGTACAGCTTGCGCAGCGCCTGCGGGCGCGCCTTGAACACGGCCTGCACGGCGTTGATGCCGTACAGCCGCACCTCACGCGCGTTGCCGCTTGCTGCAGCGGCAGGTGGCGTGACAGCGGAAGTGTGCTGCGCTGGAGCGCGGGGTGCGGCACTGCGCGGTGCAGGTGTGCGCGGCGCAGCGCGGCCCCACGGGTTGTGCGAGGGGCCGGAGCCGCCGTCGCGTGGCGGCCGTCCGCCGCGTCCATCATGCTGTGTCATTGTCGGATCCAGGAGTTCGAGTTGCTTGCAGTGCGGAACGGCTGCTTCCGGCCGTTTCGCCGTCTGCGTGTCGATCGTGTTGCAGCACCGGTAGGGCCGCTGCCGCACAGGCAGTGACGCCGATGGTAAGCCACCGGCGCGATGGTCCGTACATGGCGGCTGCGCTGAGGCATGTTGAACGTCGTGCCGCCCGGCAGGAGGCGTCGACGCGACCCGAAGGCCAGCAGCATCTGCCAGACTCCTGCGGCGGCCATTTCCCGTCCTGCAGCTGGCCATCATGCGCATGCAATCACGCAGGGGCGGATGCGCACACCGGCACGCCAACCGCAACGGGTGGATTCACCCGCGCGAACACACGCAAATCGTGCAGCCCATCCGGCTTGAGCAGCGCACAGCGGCTGACGCCTTCTTCGACGAAGCCATTGCGCAGCAACACCGTGGCCGATGCAGGATTGCTATCGAGCACGGTGGCCTGCACGCGATACAGCGGTCGTGTCTGCATCGCCCAGGCGACATACGTGCCCACGATGCGTGTCATCCAGCCGCGGCCCCAGTACGGGCGACCGATCCAATACCCCAGCTCGGCCGAGTAGCGACGTTCGCCCTGCCCTGGGCGCACTGCGATCGTGCCGCAGGCCTGGCCATCGATCTCGATGGCCAGCACCGGGTCTCGCAAATCGACAACCCTACCCGCTAGGAACGCTTCGCCATCGGCACGGGTATATGGGTGAGGGAATCGCTCGCTCAATCCGCGCGGCACCAGCGGGTCGTTGGCATGCCGCACCAAGGCATCCAGGTCGTCCTGGCGCCAGCGGCGCAGCACGAAGCCTTCCCCGTGCACGATCAGCGATTGGTCCATTGCGTTGGTCATGGCATGCGCAGCAGCGACTCCCACGATACTGCGCACACCGGCCGCACGCCGCAACTCAGCGCTGGGCGGTTTGCGCCTGTTTCAACGCAGCGCACAGGCGGATGGTCTCGCCGGTCTGCGCCAGGCCACGGTCGGCGCCACTGAGCTTGGCCAGGCGCGGCTTGAAGAACGCATCCAGGCGATCGGCCTCGTCCACGCTGCAGCCACCGGAAGCACCCAGCGCCGGCAACCCGCCACCATCGAACGAGCCACTGCGTTGCACGATGCGGTCGAAGTTGGCGGTGAACCAGGCCCACATCGACTCATGCGAACGCTCATCGCTGTGCCCGCGCATCAGCAGGCTCTTCATCTCGCCCACCTTGATCGCGTCGGTCAGCGCGAAATCGCGCACCTGCTTCAGCAGCGCCGGGTCCTGCACCGCACCCAGTGCGGCGATCATGGCGTTGCGCTGGGCCGGGTCGGCATGCGTGCGCAATGCATCGATCAGCGCCTGCACTGCCGGTGCGCCGCGTTCCTGGACAGTCACTGCCAGCACGGTGCCGAGCAAGTCCGGGTTGGCGGCGGAGAAATCCAGCGCACCCTTGCCGCCGGCCAGCACCGCATCGCCTTGCGCCAGCAGGGCCTTGCGGACCTCTGCGTTCTGCAGACGCAAGGCGAACACACTGGCCAGCGACGTGCGCAGTGCGGTGTCGTCGATCGACTCACCGCTGCGCCGCGTGTAGCCCAGCGCACGCAGACGCGGCAGGTACGCCTGTTCGGCGGCCTTGCGCAATGCGCCGCGCTGGGCCTCGGTGGTGGCCTGGTAACGCCAGATCCACCCGAAGCGGTCCAGCAACGCGGTCGACACATCGGCCGATGCCGACGGCGCCAACTGCGCGAGCGCTGCCAGCACGGCCGCGTTGTCGGCATCACCGTGACGGTACGCCGCATTGATCGCATCGGCGTAGGCGAGCTGTTCGTTATCGTCCAGCTGGCCGACCTGCTTGCCCAGCGCCGCCAACTGCTTGCTGGGCAGCGAGAAACGGTAATAGCCGGCGCCACGCGCATTCGGGAACACCCAGGTGTTCTTGCCGGCGCCTTCCAGCACGATGCTGCCGCTGCCGCCCTCAAGCAACTGGCAGGCGGTGCCAACCTGGTTCTTGCCCTTGCCGTACTTCACGCACACCGGCACGCCCCACTGTTGCGCGGCAGAGCCGCTGGAGCCCAGCGGCAGGTAGCGTTGCTGCTGCAGCTTGACCACGGTCTTGCCGCCTTCGCGCGCCACCTGGGTCTGCAGATACGGCACGCCCGGCTGGTTGAGGAAGCTGCGGAATGCGGCCTTGAAATCATCGCCCTTGCCGGCCGCTTCTGCGATTGCATCGACCAGGTCATCGGCGGTGGCGTTGCCGAACTTATGCTTGGCGATATAGGCGCGCATGCCCTGACGGAACACGCCTTCGCCAACGAAGGCTTCAAACATCGCCAGCACCGCCGCGCCCTTCTGGTAGGTGATGCCGTCGAAGGCGGTTTCGATATCGCCATTGCCGGTGATCGGCTGGCGAATCTTGCGTGCGCTCACCAGGCTGTCGTTTTCCATCGCATGCTGCGCACCGCCGATACGGTCCAGATTGGCGTGGTATTCCGGATGCAGCTGCATGGTGATCTTCTGCTGCATCCAGGTCGCGAACGCTTCGTTGAGCCACAGGTCGTCCCACCACGCCATGGTCACGGTGTCGCCGGTCCACTGATGCGCCAGCTCGTGCGCATTGACGTTGAAGGAACGCTGCACGTTCTCGGCCGGCGAATCCTTGTCCAACAACAGCAGCCAATCGCGGAAGGTCACAAACCCCGGGTTTTCCATCGCGCCGGCGCTGAAGTCCGGCGCTGCGACCAGATCGAGCTTGTCGAACGGATAACCGAAGGCGTAGTAGTCCTCCAGCGCGGCGATGATGGCCGGGGTCTGGTCCAGTGCGGGGGTGATGCGCGGGCCCTGGCCCTTGGCGGCAATGCCGCGCAACGGCGTGGCGTTGGGGCGCTGCGGGGTGGCCGGCATCGGCGCCACATCCACCACGTCCCACGGGCCGGCGGCGTAGGCGACCAGATAGGTCGGCAGCGGCACGGTCGGGGCGAACGTCACCGTCTTCCAGCCCTTGCCGGCCGGCTTGGTCGAGGTCGCGATGGTGTTGGCCAGCGCCTGGTCATCGCTGGGCACGGTCAGGCTGATGTCGAACGGCGTCTTGAACGCCGGCTCGTCGAAGCCGGGGAACGCGTAGCGCGCACTGATCGGCTCCATCTGCGTCATCGCATACGCCTTGCCCTGGTATTTCACCTGGTACAGGCCCTGCAGCTGTTGGTTGAGCGGCGCGCTGTAGGCGATCTCCACGGTAAGCGTCTGCGGCGAGAGCGTGCGGCCGAAATCCAGCCTTGCCACGCCGGTTTGCGCATCGGCTTCCACGTAGCGTGCAGTCAGCGCCTTGCCCTTGCCCTTACCGGGCTTGACGGTGACCTTGCTGACCTTCAGCTCCTTGCCGTGCAGCCAGAGATGGTCGGACGCCTGCTTGAGCTGCACGCGAATGGTGGTGCGGCCGCTGAATTGCGTCTGCTCCGGGTCGATCTTGAGCGCGAGGCTGTAGCGCTCCGGTACTGCCCAGGTCGGTAGACGACCATTGGGAACCGGCTCGCCGGACGACTGTGCCAGCACGTTGCCGCAGCACAACGCGAGAAGGGAAGGAGCAAGCAGGCAGGCAAGACGACGCATCGACAACTCCGGTCATGGCAATCGTCGAAGTGCACCATATCCACCCGTGACTGTCATGGGCCATTGGTTGGCGACTGGCGCGCACCCGTGCTGTGCCGCGCCCACAGGACCGGCGACAATGCGCGCCAGTCCTGGCTAGGCACCGTTATGAGGCTCGCAGCGACGGCCTACCGTGCACAACCATATGAGACGTATCGCAGCGCGCGGCATCGCGGCCGCATGCAACGTACCGCGCAGCACAGCGACACCGGCCGCTCAGATGGACGAATGCACATACCGGCCCAGCACCTCGATGGCCTGACACCTTCCCCGCCTCGACGGACGCCGGCAGCCGTTGCGCTGCCGACCGCGTTCACGCATGCCCACCCACCGACGGCGTCTGCGCTTCCAGGGTTTCCAGCTGGCGGGCCACCGCTTCGGGCGACTTGGTAAACGGCGCGATCAGGCTGTAGAACGCCGGCACCACGTACAGCGACAACAACGTGGACAGCGAGACGCCGAAGATCACCACCACGCCGATGGTGGCGCGGCTGGCCGAGCCAGGCCCACCGGCCACCACCAGCGGAATCGCGCCGACCACCGTCGCAATCGAGGTCATCAGGATCGGGCGCAAACGCACCGATGCCGACTCCACGATGGCCGCATGCACACTGCGCCCCTCGTCGCGCAACTGGTTGGCGAATTCCACGATCAGGATGCCGTTCTTGGCCGCCAGCCCCACCAGCATCACGATGCCGATCTGACTGAACAGATTGAGCGTGCCGCCGGTCAGCCACAGCCCCACCAGCGCGCCCAGCACGGCCAACGGCACGGTGAGCATGATCACCAACGGGTGCGCGAAGCTTTCGAACTGCGCGGCCAGCACCAGATACACCACCAGCAGCGCCATGCCGAAGGTCAGCAACACCGCACTGCCCGATTGCTGGTACTCGCGCGATTCGCCTTTCCAGTCCACCTGCGCATATTCGGGAAGTTCTTCCTGCGCGGCCTGCTGCGCCCAGGCGATGGCATCGCCAAGCGGGTAGCCCGGGGCCAGGCCGGCGGTGATGGTGATCGCACGCAGGCGATTGAAGCGATTCAAGGTGCCGGCTTCGGCCACTTCGCTCAAGGTCACCAGGTTGGACAGCGGGATCAGTTCGCCACGGTTGGAACGCACGCGAATGGCGGTGAGGTCTTCCGGCGACATGCGGCCTTCGCGCCCGGCCTGCAGCATCACGTCGTATTCCTCGCCATTGTCGACGAAGGTGGTGACGCGGCGCGAGCCCATCAACGCTTCCAGCGCCCCGCCGATGGCAGTGACCGGCACGCCCAGATCGGCCGCGCGCAGGCGGTCGATATTGACGCGCATCTGCGGGCGGGTTTCCTTGTAATCAGAGTCGGGGCCGACCAGACCGGGGTTGGCTTCCATGCGCTGCAAAATGCGGTCGCGCCATTGCGCAATCTCCGCGTAATCCGGCCCGCCCAGCACCAGCTGGAACGGTTGTCCACGGCTACGCACCAGCCCGCCGCTCACCTGCGTGCGCGCACGCACGCCGCTGAGCACATTGAGTTTCTGCTGCACCTCATCGGCCACTTCGGTGGTGGGGCGGGAGCGCTTTTCCCAATCCTGCAAGAACACGCTAACCCGGCCGGTGTGCATTTCCTCGCTGCTGCCAAAGCCGCCGGGCACGCGCGGGTTGGCGCGCACGATGGGTTTGTCCGGCCCCACGAAGGGGCGCAGGATATCTTCCACCTGATGCATCTGCCCCACCGTGTAATCGAAGCCGGCACCTTCCGGGCCGTCGATCATGATCTGGAAATTGCCGCGGTCTTCGGCCGGCGCCAGTTCGGAAGGAATGCGGCCCATCAGCCATGCGCTGGCGCCCAGCGCCAACAGCATCAACAGCGCAAAGATCCAGGTGCGGTGCACATGCCGCTCCAGCGAGCGCCCATACGCACCGGACACCGCCTGCATGCGCCCATCGAACCAGCGGTGGAAGCGATTGGGCTTGGCCTGCCCATGCGCGCGCAACAACTTGGACGACATCATCGGCGTCAGCGTCAGCGCCACGAAGGCCGAGATCGCCACTGCCGCCGCCAGCGCCACCGCCAATTCGCGGAACAGCCGCCCGGTATTGCCTTCCAGAAAACCGACCGGCAGAAACACCGCCACCAGCACGGCCGTGGTCGCAATCACCGCGAACGCCACCTGCCCGGTGCCGCGCTTGGCGGCCACCAGCGGCGGTTCGCCCAGATCGATCCGGCGCTGGATGTTTTCCACCACCACGATGGCGTCGTCCACCACCAGGCCGATACACAGCACCAAGGCCAGCAGGGTGAGCAGGTTGATCGAAAAATCGAAGGCGTATAGCGCAATGAACGCGGCAATCAGGCACACCGGTACCGTCACCGCAGGGATCAGCGCGGCACGCGCGCTGCCCAGAAACACCCAGATCACCACCAGCACCAGCACCACCGCTTCCACCAGCGTGTGATACACGCGCTCCACCGCCGCATCGATGAAGGTGGTGGTATCGAAGGCAACGAAGATGTTGGTGCCCTTCGGGAGCGACTTCTGCACTTCTTCGGCTTGCGCGCGCGCCTCACGCGCGACGTCCAGCGCATTGGCGGTGGAGTTGCGCACGATGCCCAGCCCCACGTTGGGCACGCCATTGCTCTGGAAATAGGCGCGCCGCTCGGCCGAGGTCAGCTCCACCCTGCCCACATCGCCAAGCCGTACCACGTAACCGCCCTCGCCCTTGTTCAACGGCAACTTGGCGAAGTCTTCGGGCTTGAGATAACTGCGCTCCACGCGCAAGGTGAAATCGCGCTGCGCCGATTCGATGCTGCCGGCGGGCAGCTCGACGTTTTCGTTCTGCAGCGCCGCTTCCACATCGGCCACGGTGAGTTCGCGTGCCGCCAATTGGTCGCGGTCCAGCCAGATACGCATCGCATAGCGCTGGCGCCCGCCGATCCGCACCTGCGCCACGCCATCCAGGCTGGAGAAGCGGTCGACCACGTAGCGCTCGGCGTAGTCGGACAGCTGCAGCGTGTCCATCGTGCTGGAGCTCATGTTGAGCCACAGGATGGGGTCGGCGTCGGCTTCGACCTTGGAAATCTCCGGTGGACGCGCCTGGTCGGGCATGCGGTCGGACACCCGGCTGACCGCATCGCGCACGTCGTTGGCGGCCGCTTCCACATCGCGCGATTGCACGAACTCGATACTGATGTCGGAGGAGCCATTACGGCTGCGCGCCTCGATGGTGGAGATACCCTCGATGCCGGCCAGCGCGTCTTCCAGCACCTGGGTGATGCGGCTTTCCACCACTGCGGCAGAGGCGCCGGTGTATTCCACATCCACCGAGACGATGGGCGGGTCGATGGCCGGCAACTCGCGCAGCGTGAGGCGGGTGAACGACATCACCCCCAGCACGATCAGCAGCAAACTCATCACCACCGCCATCACCGGGCGGGTGATCGACAGGTCGGAGAGTTTCATTGTGCGGCCGCCTGCGGGCGTGGCGCTGCGGGCGCGGCCTGATCGGCAACCTTCAGGCCCGGGCGCAGCTTGCCGGTGCCATCGACCACGATGCGCTCACCGGCCTTGATGCCTTCGAGGATTTCCACCTTGCCGTCGCGGCGCTCGCCCAGCCGCACATCGGCGCGCTCCACGGTGCTGTCGGGCTTGACCCGGAAGACGTACGATTCGCGCCCCACCTGCACCACCGCAATTTCCGGAATCACCACCGCCTGCCGCGCCGGCTGGAACAGCCGCACATCCAGCAGCATGCCCGGACGCAGCCGGCGATCGTCGTTGGGGAAATCCGCACGTACCGTCACCGAGCGCGTGGTCTCATCGATCCGCGAATCGATGGTCACCACCTCGCCCTGGAACTGCGCGCCCGGATACGCCGCCGCGCTGCCGCTCACGGCATTACCGAGTTGCACCAGGCCGAACTGCGATTCCGGCACCTGGAAATCCACGTACATGCGCGCCACATCGTCCAACGTGGCGATCACCGTGCTGGAGGTGATCAGCGAGCCAGGGCTGATCTGGCGGATGCCCAGCACACCGGAAAACGGCGCGCGCACTTCGCGGTCGGTGATTTCCGCGCGCATCTGCTGCACGCGCGCCTGTGCGGCATCGCGCAGCGCGCGCTGCGTGTCCACGGTGGACTTGGCCACCAGTTGCTGGCCAACCAGACTCAACTGACGGCGGTACAACTGGTCGGTCTCTTCGAAGGTGGCCTGTGCGGCGGTCAGTGCCGCCTGCTGCGAATTGCCGCGCAGACGCAGCAGCAATTGCCCGGCCTTGACCTCGTCGCCGCTGTCGAAATACACCTGCTCCACCACATCGCTGACCGCGGCGGTGAGCGCCACCGATTCGCGCGCACGCACGGTGGCGATCGACTGCACGGTCGAGTTCCAGGGTTGGGTGGCCACCGTCTGCACCGAGACCGGAATGGGTTTGGCGGCGGCCGGCGTGCTGGCCTGACGGCTACAACCGGCCAGGACAGCGGCCAACAAGAGCGCGGCGCAAACGCGCGCGCTGGGCAGAACAGGCATCAGAACATCCTGGCGGGGTACGTCGAAAGTTTACCGACCTAGCCGCCATGAATTGACAGAAAGGGCGCGCTTTGCACCATGACCAAAGACCCTTGCTGTCCTTGGCACGATGCGCTGGTCAGCGCGGCCAGCACCTGGCCGCGCATTCGCCAGACGGGCGCCGCCGGTATGCAATAACGGCGTGTATGGGGTCATACACCGCCGCTGCGTACACGCACCGCGTTTGCCTGACGACCGCATGCCCTGTCGTGTTAGCCGCCCTTAGAGCGGCTAACAAAACGTAGCGAGCAGTCAGGTGGGTGCGGACGGCGCACTCAGAACCGGAGTGTACGAGTGGTACATGCCGATCGAGCACCGGCCGCGCCCGCCTGGCGGCTGCGCAGGAGTTTTACTAGCCGCGCTTAGCGTTCCAGTCCCAGATATTCGAGCACATGGTGCGCCAGCGCCTCTACATTCTCACCATCGGCGTGAAGATGGATCTCCGGGTTCTGGGGTGCCTCGTACGGCGAGTCGATCCCGGTGAAATTGGGAATCTGCCCGGCGCGCGCCTTGCGGTACAGCCCTTTCACATCGCGCGCTTCGGCAACGGCCAGCGGCACGTCCACGAAGACCTCGACGAACTCGCCCTGGTCGAAGCGTTCGCGCGCCAGCTGCCGCTCGGCACGGAATGGCGAAATGAAACTCACCAGCACGATCAGGCCGGCATCGGCCATCAGCCGGGCCACTTCGGCCACGCGACGGATGTTTTCCACGCGGTCTTCGTCGGTGAAGCCCAGGTCGCGGTTGAGCCCGTGGCGCACGTTGTCGCCGTCCAGGATGAAGGTGTGATAGCCCAGCGCGTGCAGGCGCTTGTCGACCAGGTTGGCGACCGTGGACTTGCCGGCCCCCGACAGCCCGGTAAACCACAGCACGCGTGGCGCTTGGCCCTTGATGCGCGCACGTGCGCTGCGATCCACGTCCAGATGCTGCCAGTGCACGTTGCCGGCGCGGCGCAACGCGAATTCCAGCGTGCCGGCGGCCACGGTGGCATTGCTTTGGCGGTCGATCAGGATGAATCCGCCGAGCACGCGGTTGCGCGCGTAAGGCGAGAACGCGATCGGTTCGTCCAGTGCCAGGTTGCAGTAACCCACCTCGTTGAGTTCCAGGCGCTTGGCGGCCAGCCGCTCCTGCGTGTTCACATCGACCTTGTGCTTGATCTCGCTGATGCTCACGGTCACGGTGCGGGTGCCGATCTTGAGCCAGTACGGGCGGCCGGGCAGCAACGCAGCATCGTCCATCCACAGCAGATGCGCGGCGAACTGGTCGGCCACCTCCGGCGGGTCGTCGACGGCGGCAATGATGTCGCCACGGCTGATGTCGATCTCATCGCGCAAGGTCAGCGTCACTGCCTGTCCGGCGCGTGCGCTGTCGACCTCGCCGTTGGCATCGCGCACGCTTGCCACCTGCGTGCGGCGCCCGGACGGCACGACCACCACCGCATCGCCCGCACGCACCTGGCCGGCGGCAATCGTGCCCGCATAGCCACGGAACTGCGCGTTGGGGCGGTTAACCCATTGCACCGGCAGGCGCAGGCCGCTACCAGCGTCCGGCGACTCCAACTGCACGGTGTCCAGGTGCTGCAGCAGATGCGGGCCGCCGTACCACGGCATCTGCGTCGAAGCGCTGGACAGATTTTCGCCCGCCAGCGCCGACAGCGGAATGCACTGCACCTGGGCGATGCCCAGCTGCGCGGCAAGTGCGGTGTAGCCTTCTGCGATGTCGGCGAACACCTGCGCGTCGTAATCCACCAGGTCCATCTTGTTGACCGCCAGCACCACATGCCGGATGCCCAGCAACGACACGATGTAGCTATGCCTGCGGGTCTGCGTCAGCAGGCCCTTGCGTGCATCCACCAGCACCACCGCCACATCGGCAGTCGACGCGCCGGTGGCCATGTTGCGCGTGTACTGCTCGTGTCCGGGGCAATCGGCCACGATGAATTTCCGCCGGTCGGTATCGAAATAGCGGTAGGCCACATCGATGGTGATGCCCTGCTCGCGTTCGGCCGCCAGCCCGTCCATCAGCAGGGCATAGTCGATGCCCCCGCCCTGGGTGCCATGCCGTCGGCTATCGCTTTCCAGCGCGGCAAGCTGATCGTCGAACAAGCGCTTGCTGTCGTAGAGCAACCGCCCGATCAGCGTGCTCTTGCCGTCGTCCACGCTGCCACAGGTGATGAAGCGCAGCAGCGGCTTGGATTCGTGTTGCTGGAGGTAGGCGCCGATGGTGCCGGGAATTGGGAGTCGGGAATCGGGAATCGCAAAAGCGTTCTCCGCCAACGTGACGTCTTCCGGCAACCGCTGTTGCGATTCCCCATTCTCCATTCCCCATTCACTGCCCATCAGAAATACCCCTCAAGCTTCTTCTGTTCCATCGATGCGCCCGGGGCGTGGTCGATCATGCGGCCCTGGCGCTCGGAGCTGGTGCTGACCAGCATTTCGGCGATGACCGCTTCCAGCGTGTCGGCCTCGGAGTCGATGGCGCCGGTGAGCGGGTAGCAGCCCAGCGTACGGAAGCGCACCGAGCGCAGTTGCGGGGTTTCGCCAGGGCGCAGCGGCAGGCGCGCGTCGTCGACCATGATCCAGGCGCCGTCGCGCTCCACCACCGGGCGCGGGGCGGCGAAGTACAGCGGCACCACCGGAATCTTCTCGCGGTAGATGTACAGCCAGATGTCCAGCTCGGTCCAGTTAGAGAGCGGAAACACGCGCACGCTTTCGCCCGGACCGGTGCGCGCGTTGTACAGATTCCACAACTCCGGGCGCTGGTTCTTCGGGTCCCAGCGGTGGCGTGCGGTACGAAACGAAAAGACGCGCTCCTTGGCCCGCGATTTCTCTTCGTCGCGGCGTGCCCCACCGATCGCCGCATCGAAGCCGCCGTGCTCCAGGGCCTGCTTCAGGCCCTGGGTTTTCATGATGTCGGTGTGCACGGCGGCACCGTGGCTGATCGGGCCAACGTCCTGCGCAACGCCGTCGGGGTTGATGTGCACGCGCAGGTCCACGCCGGTCTCGGCCGCGCGGCGGTCGCGGAAGGCGATCATCTCGCGGAACTTCCAGCGTGTATCGATATGCAGCAGCGGAATCGGCGGCCGCGATGGCGCGAACGCCTTGAGTAGCAGGTGCAGCAGCACCGAACTGTCCTTGCCCACCGAATACAGCATCACCGGAGCCCGGAACTCGGCGGCGACTTCGCGCAGGATGTGGATGCTTTCGGCTTCGAGCCGGTCGAGATGGGACAGCGGCGGCAGGGTCATCGGAATGTCGTGGGTGTCGGCGGGCAGACCAGCCGATGGTAGGGCAAGGCGCTGCAGTGTGTGCCGCCCTGATGACTGCGCGAAATAAGCGCCCGGCATAACGCGATAACGGCAATTCCTTTCTGGTGGGCGCAACGCTTCCCTAACATCGTCCCTCTCATCAAATCCCCCGGATCCGAATGACCGCCGCCAGTTCCGCGCTACCGCCCAGCCCCTTGCCCGACGAGCGCAAGGCGCTGCTGGACCGGTTGGTCGACGGCCTGGATACCGCATCGCTGTGGTGGCTGTCCGGTTACACCGCCGGGCTGGCGCAGGGCCATCCGCCGCGCGCGCTGGCCGTGTTGCCGGGCGGACAAGCACAGGCAATCGCCCTGGAAGGTCAGCGCCTGACCGTGGTGTACGGCAGCCAGACCGGCAACGCGCGTCGCCAGGCAGAGCACCTGGCCGCCGAGGCCGAAGCCGCAGGTCTGAGCGTGCGCCTGTTGCGCGCCGACGCCTACCCCACCCGCGAGCTGGCCAGTGAGCGGCTGTTGTATGTGGTGATCAGCACCCAGGGCGAAGGTGACCCGCCAGACGATGCGATCGGCCTGGTGGAATTCCTGACCAGCCGTCGCGCGCCCAAGCTGCCCGAGCTCAAGTACGCAGTGCTGGGGCTGGGCGATTCCAGTTATGCCGATTTTTGCGGTATCGCCCGACGCATCGACGAGCGCCTGGCCGAACTGGGCGGCCGCCGCGTGCAGCCGCGCGGCGAAGCCGATCTGGACATCGACAGCGTCGCCGTGCCGTGGCGCGCGCAGGCGCTCACGCATGCGCGCGAGCAACTCAAGGGCGGCCTGCACTCGGCCACGGTCACGCCACTGCGCAGCACCCCGGCCACGCCGGTGTGGTCGCAGCAGCAGCCGTTCGCCGCCGAGCTGTTGTCCAATCAGATCATCAGCGGACGCGATTTCAAGGGCCCGGGATTTCGCGTCTACGCGGTCCCCGGCAAGCGCGTGCGTCATCTGGAATTTTCGTTGGAAGGCAGTGGCCTGAGCTATGAGCCGGGCGATGCGCTGGGCATCCGCCACCGCAATCCGCCTGCGTTGGTCGATGCGGTGCTGCAGACATTGCGGTTGGACGGCAACGCCGTTGTCACCGTCGGCGAGCAGACACTGGCTTTGCATGCATGGCTCGCCACCCAGCGCGAACTGACCAAGCTGTCGCGGCCGTTTCTCACCGCACATGCCGAGCGCGCAGGCGCGCAAGAACTGCAAGCGTTGCTCGCCCCCACCCAGACTGCCGGCCTGGCGTCGCTGCTCGCCGATCATCAGGTGATCGACGTGCTGCGCCGCTGGCCGGCGGATTGGGACCACGCCGGCCTGCTCGCCGCGCTGCGTCCGCTCACCCCGCGGCTGTATTCCATCGCCTCCAGCCGCAAGCGCGTGGGCGATGAGGTGCATCTGGCCGTGGACGAGGTCGCCTACCAGGCGCATGGGCATGCGCATCTGGGTTCGGCCAGCGGCTTTCTGGCCGCGCTTGCCGAAGGCGACACTGCGCCGGTGTACATCGAACCCAACCACCGCTTCCGCGTGCCGGCAGATACCGATCGCGACATCCTGATGATCGGCCCGGGCACCGGCGTGGCACCGTTCCGCGGCTTCGTGCAGGAGCGTGCGGAAACCGGCGCCAAGGGCCGTAACTGGTTGTTCTTCGGCGCCCAGCATTTCAATACCGATTTCCTGTACCAGGCCGAATGGCAGCTGGCCCTGCAACGCGGCGAGTTGCATGCGCTGGACCTGGCGTTCTCGCGCGACCAGGCCGAAAAGCTCTACGTGCAACACCGCCTGCGCGCGCGTGGCGCCGAGGTCCATGCCTGGCTGCAGGGCGGCGCGCACGTGTATGTGTGCGGCGCCACCCGCATGGGCAAGGACGTGCACGCCGCCCTGCTCGACATCGTCGCCACTCACGGCGCCCTGGATGCCGAGACCGCCGCCGCGTATCTCACCCAATTGCAGGTGGAGGGGCGCTATGCGCGGGATGTGTATTAGTGCCGGGAATCGGGAGTGGAGAATCGGGAATGGGAACAGCCCATGTCCGAGGTGTTCCGACCAACTGCGCCGCATTTCACGATTCCCCACTCCCCATTCCCGATTCCCATGAGCCACTCCGTCGAAGACATCAAATCCGAAAGCCGCCGTCTGCGTGGATCGTTGCAGCAGAGCCTGGCCGATGCGGTGACCGGGGCGTTGCGTGAGGACGATCAGACCCTGATCAAGTACCACGGCAGCTACCAGCAGGACGACCGCGACATCCGCGATGAGCGGCGGCGGCAGAAGCTGGAGCCGGCGTACCAGTTCATGATCCGCACGCGCACGCCGGGCGGGGTGATCACGCCCACGCAGTGGCTGGCACTGGATGGCATCGCCACCCGCTATGCCAATCATTCGCTGCGCGTCACCACGCGCCAGGCCTTCCAGTTCCATGGCGTGATCAAGCGCGAATTGAAGGCCACCATGCAGGCCATCAATGCCACCTTGATCGATACGCTGGCCGCCTGCGGCGATGTGAATCGCAACGTGCAGGTGGCCGCAAATCCGCTGCTGTCGCAGGCGCATGCCACGCTGTATGCCGATGCGGCGCGCGTCTCCGAACACCTGCTGCCCAACACGCGGGCGTACTACGAAATCTGGCTGGACGAAGAGCGTGTGGCCGGCTCAGGCAGCGAGGAGGAGCCGATCTATGGCGAGCGGTATCTGCCACGCAAGTTCAAGATCGGTTTCGCCGCACCGCCGCTCAACGATGTGGACGTCTTCGCCAACGATCTGGGCTTCATCGCCATCCTGCGCGATGGGCAATTGCTGGGCTACAACGTCAGCATCGGTGGCGGCATGGGCGCCTCGCACGGCGATGCCGAGACCTGGCCGCGGGTCGCCAACGTGATCGGCTTCGTCACCCGCGACCAGTTGCTCGATATCGCCACGGCCGTGGTCACCACGCAGCGCGACTTCGGCAACCGGGCGGTGCGCAAGCGCGCACGCTTCAAATACACCATCGACGACCACGGCCTGGACACCATCGTGGCCGAAATCGCGCGCCGCGCCGGCTTCGCATTGCAACCGGCGCAGCCGTTCGCGTTCGACCACAACGGCGACCGCTATGGCTGGGTCGAAGGCGAAGACGGGCGATGGCACCTGACCCTCTCCTTGCCGGCCGGCCGCATTGCCGACACCGACACCGCTGCGCATCTGAGCGGGTTGCGCGCAATCGCGCAGTTGAACGTCGGCGAATTCCGCATGACGCCCAACCAGAACCTGGTGATCGCCGGCGTACCGGCCAGCGAGCGCGCACGCGTCGACGCGCTGGTGGCGCAGTACGCGCTGGATGCCGGCAACCGCGCCGCCACCGCCCTGGCGCGCGGCGCAATGGCCTGCGTGGCGCTGCCCACCTGCGGCCTGGCGATGGCCGAGGCCGAACGCTACCTGCCCGATTTCAGCGCCGCGCTGCAGCCGCTGCTGCAACAACACGGACTGGCCGACACGCCGATCGTGCTGCGCGTGTCCGGCTGCCCGAACGGCTGCTCGCGCCCGTATTTGGCCGAAATGGCGCTGGTCGGCAAGGCCCCCGGGCGCTACAACCTGATGCTGGGTGGCGACCGCCGCGGCCAACGCCTCAATACGCTGTATCGCGAAAACATCAACGAGCCGGAGATCCTGGCCGCATTGCAACCGCTGCTGGCGCGCTATGCCTCCGAAGGCGACCACGCCAACGATGAAGGCTTCGGCGATTTCCTGCATCGCGCCGGCGTGATCGCGTTGCCACCCTACCCCACGCACCGTCGCCTCGACCTGGAATTGCTCGCATGACCGCGCTGCCTGCTGCATCGATTACCTCTTCTGCGTTCGACGATCTGGACGCGCTCAATGCGCAGCTGGAAGGGCTGCGCGCCGACCAACGCGTGGCCTGGGCGCTGCAGCATGGCCCGCAGAACGCGGCCTTGTCGTCCAGCTTCGGCGCGCAATCGGCCGTCACCTTGCATCTGCTCAGTCAGCAACGCCCCGACATTCCGGTGATCCTGATCGACACCGGATATCTGTTTCCGGAAACCTACCGCTTCGCCGATGCCCTGACCGAGCGACTCAAGCTCAACCTCAAGGTGTATCGCCCGCTGGTCAGCCGCGCCTGGATGGAAGCGCGCCACGGCCGCCTGTGGGAACAGGGCATGGTCGGCATCGATCAATACAACAACCTGCGCAAGGTCGAACCGATGCGGCGCGCCCTGGACGAACTCGAGGTGGGCACCTGGTTTACCGGCCTGCGCCGCAGCCAGTCCGGCGGCCGCGCGCAGACGCCGATCGTGCAGAAGCGCGGCGAGCGCTACAAGATCAGCCCGATCGCCGACTGGACCGATCGCGATGTGTGGCAATACCTGCAAGCACACGATCTGCCGTATCACCCGCTCTGGGAACAAGGCTACGTGTCCATCGGCGATTTCCACACCACCCGTCGCTGGGAGCCCGGCATGCGCGAGGAAGACACGCGTTTCTTCGGCCTGAAGCGCGAGTGCGGCATCCACGAAGATATCTAGCGGCAGCGGCCACGTGCACCTGTGCGGGTGACGCTTGACCAGCATGTGCTACAGCTGCATGGGCAGGCTGCATCCAGGATGCAATGGTGGTGCACTGCGCGCTGTGCTCATGCACCGGCGCGCCCGTCACCGCGCCGGGGCACCGGTGTGCGTGCGCCGCATCCAGTAACGATCGAACGCCCACATCAGCAACAACGACAGGCCGACCAGCGGAAAGATCAGCCCGCACAGCACCAGCAGCACCATCAAGCCGCGTAGCGTGCGCGGGTCGGCCGGCAACGGCGGTACACCCAGGCCCCCGCTGGGGCGGCGCTTCCACCACATCACCGCCGCGCTGACGCACAACAGCACGATGGCGATGCAGGCGAACAACAGGATCAACTGATTGGCAGTGCCGTATTGCTGCCCCAGGTGCACGTTGATGCCCCATTCCAGCAGCTTGGCCAGCGGCCCGTAGTCGCGGTAACGCATGTCCAGCAGCACCGCACCGCTGTATTGATCCAGGTGGATCACGCGCTGCCGCTGCAGATCGGCCGGGTACACCGACGCGGTATAGACCCCGGTCGCACCACGCGGCGGCGCCACGCTATATCCCGGCTGGATGCCGCGGGCCTCGAAACGCGCCATCGCTGCATCCAGACCGATCGCGCCGCGTCCCGGCGCAGCGAATCCAGCGGAGTCGCCGTGATCGGCATGCGCGTTGTCTGCCGAATGCGCGTGTTGGGCCGCGTGCTCCGCCTGGGCCAGGTGCCCTGCGTGTTCTTCATGGCCTGCATGCGCTGCGCTTGTCGTGAGCGCTCCCTGCCGGGAACGCTCGGGATGCTCGTCGCCCACCTGCAACGCACGCGCGTGCTCGCCATGCGCGTGCTCATCCACCGCGCCAGTTGGCTGTGCAGGCACCACAGATTCCGGCAGGCGCGCCTGCCGCAACGACCATGCCGGCTCGCCACTGTCGGCCAAGCGCTGCTGCGACATCGGCTGCTGCACGCGCAGCCCGGCGGGATAGCCGAAATCATGCCCATTGGCCCAGCGATTGACCTGCGCACCCCACAGCCACGACCACGGCATGCCGGTCAGCGCCAGGAACAGCAGGATCGCACCAACCCCGGCACCGGTCACTGCGTGCAGGTCGCGCCAGAACAGCCGCTGTGTCGGCTTGCCGCGCACGCTGATCACGCCGCCGCGTCGCCCGCGCGGCCACCACAGATACACGCCCGTGAGCACCAGCACGATGGCCCATCCGCCGGCCATTTCGATCAGGCCACGGGCATATGGCCCCACCAGCGCAAGACTATGCAGCCGGCGGATCGTCCAGCTGAGCGTGCCGTGCTCGGGCAAGGCGCCCAACACCCGCGCACGGTACGGATCGACATACACCACCTGGCGCACGCCGTGCGCATCCACCAACCCGATCTCCGCGCTCGCATCGGCGCGTTTGGGCGTGGTGTACACAAACAAGCGGCCGCCGTAGCGCCCTTGTGCAGCGGCAACCAACTGCTGCGCGGGCAGGCGCGCATCGCCTACCGGCACCACCTTCAACCCGTGGTGCACGCTGCGGTCAATGGCGTCCTGGTACAGGAACGCAGCCCCGGTCACCGCCAGCCAGATGATGAAAGGCAGCACAAGCAGCCCGGCATAAAAATGCCAACGCCACACCGCGCGATAGAAGCGCCAGCGGCTGGCTTGGCGCGACTCGTCCACGCCACCGTGGTCAATCGTTGCATGCATCAGAAGCTCCAATCCCACGACACCGACAACGCACGCCCATCGCCGGGCGAGTAACCGGAGCTGCCGCTGTCGTACCAGGCGTACACATACGCGCGATCGGTGACATTGCGTAGCTGCAGGCTGAGCGCATTGCGCGCGTCCACCGCCCAGCGCGCGCCCAGGTTGAGCAAGGCGTAGCCACCGGTGCGGCCCAACGTGTTGGTGCGTTCCAGGTAGTAATCGCCTTGTGCGTTGCCCCAGGCGCTCACCTGCACCGACGAACTGACCTGCCACTCCAGCCCGGCGGTGGCCAACCAGTGCGGCACGTTTTCGATCTCCTTGCCACGCGTGGCCGGGGCGCTCGGATCGGGCGTGACGATGCTGGCCTTCTGCCGCGAATACGAAACCCATGCACGCCAATGCTCGGCCGGCTGCAGGTTGAGCTGCGCATCCCAGCCGCGCCGCAGCGTACGGCCGACATTGGCCACATCGCCGATGCCGACCACGCCATTGACGCCGAGAACGGTCGCCACCTCCCCGGATGCGCGCTGCTCCCAATACGCCAGGCGCCCATCCAGCAGGGACGACGGCGCGAACTTGAAGCCGGTCTCCCAACCGTCGTTGATCGAGGGCCCGAGGTTGCCGGGCTGGCGACGGTAGGCGCCATCGCCGCTGCCGATCTGGAAGGTGCGCCCCCAGTTCGCATACACGCTGCTCTGCTCGCCCACGCGGTAGCTCGCACTGAACTTGGGTTGCTTGATGGTGCCGTAGTCGTAGACCGGCGCAATGCTGCCGGCCAGCACGTCGTGCAGCTGTCCATCGACACGATCGATGCGATACCCCGGCACCAGCTGCAGGCGCGCAATGGGGGTCAGCACCGCCTGCACATACGCGCCACGCGTGCGCAGGTCGTAGTCCCAATCGCGCAGCTGTGCCCCGCGCACACGGGCCACCGTGCGATACCGCTGCGATTGGTTGGCCTGCCACTGCGCATCCACCCCGGCTTCCAGGTTGGCCTGCAGCGCACCCCAGTCCGGCTGCCAGTTGCTACGCAGCAGCAGCCCGCGATGGGTTTCGTCGGTATCGCGTTCCTGCTGCAGCCCGGCCGCAGAAAACCGCACCCAGCGTTGGTTGCGGTAGTCGTTCTGGTAGGCCTTGGCGCTCCATTGCGCCTGCTCACCGAGCGCACCGTCCGCATGCAACGCAGTCTGGCGCAGACGACGCTCGCTTCGGTCGTTCTGCGCATAGTCCGGCGAACTGCGCGGCGCCGCACGCGCGGTGGCGGCATCCAGATAGCCGGCTTCCAAGGCATGGTTGTCGTAGTACCGCGTGGTGAGCCCCGCGCGGAATGCGCCGTCCGGGTCGGTGTAGAACCACTTGCCCGCCACGCTGCGCTTGCGTGCGTCGGCATGATCGCGATACCCGTCCGAGTCGCGCCAGGCCAGCACGTAGTTCTGGCTCCAGGCGCCCTGTTCGAAACCTTTGCTCAGTTGCACCTCGCGCGCATCGAAGCTGCCGGCCGTCACGCTCAAGCGGCCGTCGTTGCCGCCGGTACGGGTGAGCACGTCCACGCTGCCGGCAATGGCATTCAGGCCATAGCGCGCGTCGTTGGTGCCGCGCACGATCTCGATGGCGCTGATGTCCTGCGGGAACACCGCGTCCAGGTACGGCATGGCGCCGGCGTTATCGTTGCTGGGGATGCCGTCGATCAGCAGCTTCACCGCATTGATGCGCCCCTCGCCATTGAATCCGCGGAACGAAAAGCGCCCCGCATCGGTGCCCATGCGGAACTGGGTGACCTGCACCCCGGGCGCGCGCATCAGCAGTTCCCAGCTGTAGTCCACATGTTGATCGTGCAGCAGCTCGCCGCCGATCACATCCACCGAGCTCAGCACGCGCGCCGTGCTCGGGCTGCGCTGCGCATGTTCGCTCACCTGCACCTTGCCCAGCGTGAGTGCGGCGTCTTGCGCCTGCACATCGCATGCAGGCCCCCACACCAGCGCCAACGACGGCGCATACCACATCGTTTTCAACAACCGCAAACGCATGACCAACCCTTCGCCGTGGCTGCACGGCCGCACAGCCGTGCGCTGCCACCATCGCGGCGCGCATCGGCATCACTCGATAAGAAGCGAGTCGTCCGCACTGCCCGGCAGGGGCGCCGACAACCTCAGGCGCGTACGGGGCCTTGCTGCGTGGACGCCCGCACAGGGGCCACCTTATGCGCCCAATGGTGGCCCACGTGCGCCGAGTGCGGCCCATCGAAAGACCGAGCGTGCGCTTGCCTGGGTGAACACCGGAGCCGGCGTCGGCCGCAGTTGCAGCAGGCACAGCAACGCCACGATGAGCAATGGCAGCAAGCGTGCGGCCAGGACGCAGTAATCGCAGGCTTCGCCATGCGTCGCTGCATCATGGGTGCCGGCGTGCGGCATGTTCACTACGGCGCCGGAGTGCACGTCCGCAGCCAGACCGGGCGGCTGGGTTCGATGACCGGCATGCAGCGCGCGCTCTGCAGACAGTGCCGCAGCACCCATGCACATCGGCTCGATCGGCTGCGCCTGGCTCCAGCGGCTGATCAGCGGAGCGACCAGCATCAGCACCACCGCCAGACAGGCAAGCAGGGGCAACAACCGGTGGCGACGGGACAAGCGCAGCATGCCTCGAAGTGTAAGCCGCCACGCAGGCCGGGGCGATGGTCGCGGCCGATGCGCGACCGCATGTCGCACCTGGCTGTCCCGGTCATCCCCGGATGACCCGCGCCCAAGCATGCGCCGGAGCCGGCGCGCCAGAACCGGATGGGCCTGCCGCTTCAGCCCCAGGCCCGTTTACCGCATGCCGGCCCCGTCCACGCGCCGCCGTCCTGGTCGGCAGTCACACTTTCGTCCCGCCTCTGTGACCGCAAGCACACGATCGGCCTTGGCATGCCCTATGCTTGCCGCTTCCACCCTGTAGCCGCGCGCATGAGTACCGTCCTGTCCGATCGAGCGGCCGAACCGCTTCCCTGCGCACCCAAGCCCCCCAGCGAAGCATTGCGTCTGCAGGCGCTGCGCAGCTACGGCATTCTCGACACCCCGCGCGAAGCGGCCTTCGATGACATCACCCGGCTTGCCTCGATCATTTGCCAGACGCCGATCGCACTGATCAGCCTGGTCGATGCGGACCGCCAGTGGTTCAAGAGTGAGCTCGGGATGGGCGAGCGCGAAACCCCGCTGTTCAAGTCGATGTGCGCGCATGCGCTGCTCGAGAACGATGTGCTGGTGGTGCCCGACACGCGCCATGACATCCGCTTCGCGCGCAACCCGCTGGTCACCGGCGAGGCGCCGCTGCATTTCTATGCAGGTGCCTTGTTGAAGACACCCGACGGCCTGCCGCTAGGCACGGTGTGCGTGCTCGACCGGCAGCCGCGCCAACTCACCGAGGAGCAGGTGGAAGCCCTGCGCGCATTGGCACGCCAGACCATGGCGCAGCTGGAATTGCGCCGCGCACTGGCCATCGCCGAGGAATCCGATCGCTACCGCAGCCGCCTGATGGCCATCGCCGGACATGATCTGAAGACCCCGCTGCGCACCGCCGCCTACGCCATCGACAAGATGCGCCGGCATGCCAACGTCGATTCCATTCCGACCTTGGTGACCGCACGCGATGCGATCAGCCTGGTCGGCCGCAGCCTGGACGAGCTGGCCACGCTGGCCGCCGCAAGCGAGGCCGCCATGCCGGACCTGCAGCCACTGCAGCTGGAAGACGTGCTGCATTCGATCCTCGGCGTGTGGCGTCAACCGGCCATCGACAAGTACCTGGCCCTTCGCTATGTGCACACCTCGCTGCGCGTGCGCAGCCACCCCACACTGCTGACCACCTTGATCGGCAACCTGGTCGGCAATGCCATCAAGTACACCGAGCGTGGCCGCGTGCTGGTCGGCACCCGCCGCCGCCCCGGTTTTGCGGAAGTGGAGATCATCGACAGCGGCATCGGCTTGAACATGGACCAACCCGAGCAGGTCTTCCAGGCGTTCCGCCAGGCCGACCCGCGCAGCGACGGTTTGGGCATCGGCCTGTGGATCGTGCATCGCACTGCCGAGACGTTGGGCTGTGAAGTGGACGTCCGGCCGCGGCCGCAGGGCGGCACCTGTTTTTCGGTGCGGATTCCGTTGGCCTAGAGATGTGTGGCTCGCCGCGTGTTCGGGCTGCGCGGCGAACGCCTGGGTCTCACCTAGTGGGGCACCGGTCTGTGGCCAGACCTCAACGCGCGAACCCTCCATCCCATCGAGCCGACGTTGCAGCTGCCCGCGCCACGCCAAGTCGCGCCTCAGTGGCGACCGCTCAGACCCGGCCACTCGCCGCAGGTGTCAGAATCCAGCACCGGCTCCGATCGCGCACTGCCTGCCGTGCATGGGGCAGGACTTGGCGCTGTTCCATCTTTAACCGATGCTCGCTGCGGAACATAAAAAAAGCGGACCCGGGCTCCCGACCCGGGTCCGCCGCCAAGCACGCCAGGCCTCTCCCCAGGGACCCGGATGCGCCAGCCGCTCTGTGCACAGCCTCGCGCAACAGTGATGCGACAGCGCTAGCAACCCTTCGACGACACCGCGAAACACACCGGCAATGCGATCACCTGCATCGCCAGCTCTGCGCCGTCCACCCCTAGACGTTCGAGAGTGTCGCGTCATGGTTGCTATAAGGGTTTTCGACAACGCAGCGCGCAACTTGATGCGCCCGGTCGACACCGACTGCATCGCCCTGACACGGGTAGGGAAAATCACCCACAGCACGCATGGCAGCGCTGCCGGGCAGGCACGCATCCCATTGATCCTGCGGATATTTTTTTGCGGCGATTGCGCTGCAGTGCAGCACCGAGGTCATCGCGAACGCACCGATCACACGGCCAAGCCGCCAGCGTTTGGAAGGGGCATGCACGCACGTCCACTCCGGCTCCCTCCCGTGCGCCGTCCACATCGCCTGACCACTGCCCGGTGGGCTGTGCTAGCCGCCCATATCCCGGCCTCAGACGTCGGACGCATCCGCATCCTGGCGCGCGAACCACTCGGCCGAATGCACATCCTCGGCCGCAACGTCCAGCGCCTTGCGCAGCACTTCCAGCGGGATCTGCACGCGCGTGCTGCCCGCCTGCACCGCCACCCATAACGCTTCGTCGCGCGGGTCGGCCAGCACCGTCAGCACCTCATGTTCGCGGCCGGCGATGCTGGCCGACAGCTGCAGCGACATGCCGCCGTCCGGCTCGGACGACCACAGCCTGCTCAGTGCGGGGCGCAAGGGCTCGGTCATCGTGCCGCTCAACTGGTGATGGTCTGGGTCAACGATTCCCAGGTCGGCGGCAACGGCCAGTTGGGCGCCTGATTGCCGTCCAGCACGCGGCGTAGGTCGCGCTTGTCGATTTGCGGCGCGAGCACATGCACCAGGTCCAGCGCGTAGTCGCGCAGCACGCGGTCGCGCGGCAGCACCGCCCAGGCGATGCACTCGGCAATCGGCGCCGGCGCCGGCCAGGCGCGCAGGTCCTCGTCGAAGGCATTGACCGCCATTTCCGCGACCAATCCCACGCCAAGCCCTGCGCGCACATAGGTCTTGATCAGATCGGCATCCAGCGCGGTCAGCGCAATGCTCGGCTCCAGCCCCACCTGCGCAAACGCGCGCTGCAGCGACGAGCCCGGCCGGGTGGAGGATTCGTAGCTGATCAGCGGATGCTCGGCCAGCGCCTGCATGTCCGGTGCCGTGCGCGGGTGATCCAGTGCATGCCCCCGCGGCACCACCACCAGCCGCCGCCAGCGGTACAGCGGCACTGCGATGCCGGCGCTCGGCTCGCCACCGGCGGTGCTGACCACCGCGATGTCCGCATCGCCCTGGCTCAGCAGATCCAGGGCCGCACTTTCGGCGGCCTGCTGCAGATGCACGCTCACTTGCGGGTAGGCATTCTTGATCTGTGCCACCGCCGGCGGCAGCACGAAGCGCGCCTGGGTATGGGTGGTGGTCAGGGTCAGCTGGCCCTGGCTTTCGCGGCGCTGGTTGGCCGCATAGGTGCGGATGTTGTTGGCCTCCGACAGCACCGCGCGCGCGCGCTCGATCACTTCCACACCGGCCGGCGTCACTGCGTCCAGGCTACGTCCCTTGCGCACGAACAGCAGAAAGCCCAGTTCGTCCTCCAGCTGCTTGAGCTGCTTGGACAGGCCGGGCTGGGTCGCGTGCACCCGCGCGGCGGCCAGGGTGATGTTCAGCTCGGCATCGGCAATGGCCACCAGATAGCGAAGTTGGGTCAGCGTCATGGCTTATATCCAAAAAAGCGCGAGGCGCTACAAGGACTTCGACTGTAGAGGAGTTCTGCGGGCCAGCTTATAACCGAACGCTATTTTTAGGATGGATGAAGTCATTTCCGACGGCTATAAGCCGGCGTTACGGTCTGGCCCTTCCTCAAGGATGCTGCCGAACCGTGACTCCTGCGTTCCCGCTGCTTGCCGACCTGCGTGGCCGTGCCGTCCTGGTGGTCGGCGGCGGTGCCGATGCCGAACGCGCCACTGCCCAGCTGCTGCAGGCCGGTGCGCTGCCGCTGGTGGGCGCGCCCGAGCTCACGGCGCAGCTGCGGCACTGGGCGCAGGCCGGGCAGCTGCGCTGGTTGGCCGGTCGGTTCGACCCGGCATGGCTGGCGCAACCCGACCAACCGCTGTGGCTCACTATTGCCGCCAGCGAATCGGAAGCGCTCAACGACGCCCTGCGCCATGCGGCCAGCGCCCACCGGCTGCTGACCCACGCCGCGACGCCTGCGGCGTCGGCAACGGCTCCTGCGCGCTCCCCCGCACCGCGCAGCCCGATCGGCACGCTGGCGCCCGGCAACGTGAGCCTGGTCGGCGCCGGCCCCGGCGATCCCGGCCTGCTCACCCGGCATGCGCTGCGCGCACTGCGTCAGGCCGAGGTGGTGCTGCACGACCGCCTGGTCAGCCCGCAGATCCTGCGCCTGGCTCGGCACGGCGCGCACCTCATCGAGGTGGGCAAGTCGGCGCAAGGCCATAGCACCCGGCAGGAACAGATCCACGCCCTGATGCTGGACCACGCCCGCGCCGGTCGCCGCGTGGTGCGGCTGAAGGGCGGCGACCCGTTCGTGTTCGGCCGCGGCGGCGAAGAGCTGGAATTCCTGCGCGCGCACGGTATCGGCTTCCAGGTGATTCCCGGCATCACCGCAGCCATCGCCTGCGCTGCGTATGCCGGCATCCCGCTCACCCACCGCGACCACGCGCAATCGCTGCGCCTGATCACCGCGCACTGCAAGGATTCGCTGGACACGCTGGACTGGCAGGCGCTCGGCCAGGAGCGGCAGACGCTGGCCTTCTACATGGGCGTGGCCGGCCTAGACGCCATCCAGCAGCGCCTGCTGCAGGCCGGGCGCGCAGCCTCCACCCCGTTTGCGCTGGTCGAAAACGGCTCGCGCCCGCAGCAACGCATAATCACCGGTACGCTCGCCAGCCTGGCCGCCAGCGCCCGGCAGCATGTCGTGGCCGCCCCGGCGCTGCTGATCCTGGGCGAGGTGGCGACGCTGGCGCAGACGCTGCACTGGTTCGGCAGCGCGCCGCTGAGCGCCTTGCCGCCGTACTCACCCGGCGCAACGCCCCACACGCCCACACTGGCCCACGCAGCCTGATCCCGACGGAGACCCCATGGCCCTGTACGACAACATTCTCGACACCATCGGCCGCACCCCGGTGGTCAAGCTCCAACGCCTCGCCCCGGACAACGTGACCTTGTACGTCAAGGTCGAATCGTTCAATCCCGGCGGCTCGGTCAAGGACCGGCTGGCGCTGGCGATCATCCTCGACGCCGAACAACGCGGCCTGCTCAAGCCCGGCGACACCATCGTCGAAGCCACCTCCGGCAACACCGGCGTGGCACTGGCGATGGTGGCCGCAGCGCGCGGCTACAAATTCGTCGCCACCATGGTGGAAACCTTCTCCATCGAACGCCGCAAGCTGATGCGTGCCTACGGCGCCAAGGTCATCCTGACCCCGGCTGCCGAGCGCGGCAGCGGCATGGTGCGCAAAGCCAAGGAACTGGCCGAACAGCACGGCTGGTTCCTGGCCAGCCAGTTCGCCAATCCGGCCAACCCGGCCTACCACCGCAACACCACCGCTGCCGAAATCCTGCGTGACTTCGCCGGCCACCGGCTGGATCATTTCGTCACCGGCTGGGGCACCGGCGGCACCCTCACCGGCGTGGGCGAGGTCCTGCGCGTTGCGCGACCGGAAGTGCGCATCACCGCCTCGGAGCCGGCTGGCGCCGCCCTGCTGCAAGGCCAGGACTGGAAGCCGCACAAGATTCAGGGCTGGACGCCGGACTTCGTGCCCGAGGTGCTCAACCGCGAGGCCGCCCACCAGGTCCTGAGCGTGGAAGACACCGACGCCATCACCGTCGCGCGGCGCCTGGCCGCCGAAGAAGGCATCTTCACCGGCATCTCCGGCGGTGCCACCGTCGCCACCGCGCTGCGCGTGGCAGAAGGCGCCGCGTCTGGCGCCGTCATCCTGGCGATGCTGCCGGACACCGGAGAACGCTACTTCTCGACCCCGCTCTTTGCCGACATCAACGAAGGCTCCGACGACGACTGGCTGGCCGGACTGCCCTGATCGGGCGCAGTCGATGACCAGGCCCGAAGCCGCGCAATGCGCGGCTTTTTTTGGCCCCGGCCGAACAGTGCACTTGCGCCGAAAGACGCGGCGTCGCGGCGGCCACGTCGTGCCCACGATCCGTGACCGCCCCGAGGTGAAGGCGCACGCGGTATTGCCGAGACCAGGCGTGACACGTGCCCGGCACGCCTCGCGCTGGGCGCAGCATCCGCCCGGTTTTCCGGATGTCGGGACGCCCGCACTCCCGCCCATGTCAAGGAAACGTTAGGATGGCGGCCGTAATGTAGGGAGAGATGTGTGAGCAACCAGCCGTATGGACACAGCGAGACCCGTGCCGCACGGGCGCCATGGCTGGTAAAAATGACCTCCCCGGTCCACTTTGCGCTCGCCCTGGGGCTGGGCGCGTGGTTGCAAGAGGCGCTGGACCTGCCTCTCCCTCCTCCCGCGCCGCTGGCCTGGATCGAATTGGCTGGCGGCGGCATCGCCTGTCTCGGCCTGGGGTTGGCGGTGAGCTGCTTCGTGCTGTTTGCGCGTCGGCGCACCACCATCATGCCCAGCGGCCATCCCTCGCGCCTGGTGCTGGACGGCCCGTATCGCGTCACCCGCAACCCGATGTACCTGGCCTTGGTGCTGAGCTACGTCGGCCTGTGCCTGCAACTCGGCTTGCTGTGGGCGGTTGTGTTGGTGCCGCTGCCGTGGCTTGCGCTGCAGCGCTATGTCATTCCGTTCGAAGAGGCGCGGCTGCGCGCCGAATTCGGCCGCCACTACAACGATTACTGCGCGCGTGTCCGCCGCTGGTTGTAGACCCGACATGCATCGCCTCGTGCGTGGCGAAGGTTGTTGCCGATCGCCCCGAGGCAGCGACAAGGTGTCGCGGGGCGGCATACATTCCACCCCGTCGGACAGTCGCAGCAGATGAGATGAATGGCCGATAGCGTGCGGATTCCGCAGCGTGCTCCCCATCACGCGCCCATCATGCAATTCGCATAATTATCGCGCTATGAGAATCGAAGTCTGGCAAGGCGACATCACCGAACTCGACGTTGACGTCATCGTCAACGCCGCCAACGAATCACTGCTCGGCGGTGGTGGCGTCGATGGCGCCATCCACCGTGCCGCCGGCCCGCGCTTGCTGGAAGCCTGCGAAGCGTTGCCGCAGGTGCGCCCGGGCGTGCGTTGCCCCACCGGCGAAATCCGCATCACCGACGGTTTCAATTTGAAGGCCCGCCATGTCTTTCATACCGTCGGCCCGGTGTGGCGCGACGGCAAGCACAACGAACCCGAACAGCTGGCCAACTGCTATTGGCAATCGCTGAAACTCGCCGAACAGATGATGCTGCACTCGATCGCGTTCCCGGCGATCAGCTGCGGCATCTACGGCTATCCGCTGTATCAGGCAGCGCGCATCGCCGTGACCGAAACGCGCGATTGGCAGCGCTCGCACAAGGTGCCCAAGCACATTGTCTTGGTGGCCTACAACGAGGCGACCTACAAGGCCTACCAGCAGGCGCTGGCCACCCAGGAAACTGCGGCGGCCTGAGATCGGATTGACGTTGGCGGCCTGCCGCATCGCCCGGCTGGATTGCGCAAGCCATTGAGCGATTCCGATTGGAGCAAAGGGCGCCGAAAGGCGCCCTTTGCGTTTTTCGCGCGGCATCGAAGCGCACCTGTGGATGCGGCAAACAAAAAACGCCGGCATCGCTGCCGGCGTGTTTGTTTCATCGATGCGGCGGCCTTGCAGCCGCCATCAATCGATCAACCCTTCCACTTACCCAGCGCGGCCAGGCCGTTTTCCTTGGCGCGCTCGTAGATGACCTGCTGCGCCTTGGCGAAGTTGCCGGTCATGTCCTTGGCCCACAGCTTCAGCGCGGCCTGCTGCATGGCGCGGCCGTAGGAGAAGCTCAACGGCCAGGGCAGATTGCCGAGCTGGTGCATTTCGTTGAGGTGGGCGGTGGACTGCTCGTCGGTCTGGCCGCCGGACAGGAACACGATGCCCGGCAGGATCGCCGGCACGGTGGACTTCAGGCACATCACGGTGGACTCGGCTACCTCTTCGATGCTGGCCTGCTCTTCGCAGCTCTTGCCGGAGATGACCATCGACGCCTTCAGGATGGTGCCTTCCAGCACGACGTTCTGCTCATACAGCGCGCCGAACAGCGAGCGCAGCGTGGCTTCGGTGACTTCGTAGCAGGTTTCGATGTCGTGGCTGCCGTCCATGATCACTTCCGGCTCGACCATCGGCACCAGGCCTTGTTCCTGGCACAGCGCTGCGTAGCGCGCCAACGCATGCGAGTTGGCCTCGATGCAGGTGCCGGACGGAATGTCTTCGCCGATGTTGATGACCGCACGCCACTTGGCGAAGCGCGCACCCAGCGTGTAGTACTCCTCCAGCCGTGCACGCAGGCCGTCCAGGCCTTCGGTGACCAGTTCGCCCGGCATGCCAGCCAGCGGCTGCGCGCCCTTGTCGACCTTGATGCCCGGGATGATGCCGTGGGCGGTCATGTACTCGGCGAACGGCACGCCATCCTTGGTCTTCTGACGGATGGTCTCGTCGAACAGGATGGCGCCGGAGATGTAGTCGCTCAGCTTGGGCGTGGTCAGCAACAGTTCGCGGTAGGCGCGACGGTTCTCTTCGATGTTCTCGATGCCGACGCTGGCAAAACGCTTGGCGATCGTACTGGTCGATTCGTCGATGGCGATGATGCCCTTACCCGGGGCGACCATCGCCTGGGCGGTTTCGGCAAGCTGTTCGATGCTCATGTAGTTCCTGTGGCAGCTGCGGGGGAGAACGAAAGTATAGCGACGAAAGTCGTACACATTCCTTCACGGAATGCCTGCAACCGATTACACGTGATCTGCGTGACAGGATGTGTGGTGATGCTCGCATCGCGGGAATCGGGAATCGGGAATCGGGAATCGGGAAAGCTGAGCATGGTGCGCGGCGCGGCGCTTGCGGTGCCGTGATGCATGGCTGGCAATGACTGCGCTGGCGCGTTGATATGGAGCCATGCGTGAGTCAGCCGGCATTTTTGAGGGTTGGCCGCGTCGCTGCTTCGTCCGTCGCAATAGCGCTGCGCCTGCGACGTGCGTTACATCGTAGACAGCGTCTTGTTCCGCCATGACCAGCACCGTTGCGGCAGCGCGCGTGCGATGTGGTGGGGACCGGGTACCTGCCGGATCCGGCCGTTGACCAACGATCCGGCCACGACCGGGTGCGCGTCCAGCGGCCAGGTCGCCACACAGCACGACGGCGGCCCTGGGGCCGCCGTCGTGTGTCGCCTCTGTTCCGGCTCAGGTCATGCGCCGGATGCAGTCCACAGGCGTTAGAGCTCGCCCAGCCCGGTGGCGCGACCGTCTTCGCCCACTTCCAGCAAACGCAGCGTATTGGTGGCGCCGTGGGTTTCCATGTGCTCGCCACTGGTGAACACCACGCGGTCGCCAGGCCCCATGCGCTCGTTCTCCACCAGCAGACGGATCGCCGCACGTGCGGCTTCGCGCGGGGTCAGGCCGCGGCTGTCGAAGCTGATCGGGAACACGCCACGCATCATGGCCATCTGGCGGCGCGCGCCATCGTGACGGGTGAAGGCGTAGATCGGCATATTGGAGCGGAAGCGCGACAGGAAGCGCGGCGTGCCGCCGGATTCGGTCAACGCCACCACGCCGCCCAGGCCGATGTGCTCGGACAGGAACATGGTTGCCATCGCAATCGCCTGGTCGGCGCGCTGCAGGTTGCGTTGCGCCGCTTCGAAGTCGGTGTCGAATTCGAACTGGTGTTCGGCCCCCAGGCAGATGCGCGCCATCGCTTCCACCGCACGCACCGGATAGGCGCCGGCGGCGGTCTCGGCCGAGAGCATCACCGCATCGGTACCGTCGATGACCGCGTTGGCCACGTCCAGTACTTCGGCGCGGGTGGGGATCGGGCTTTCGACCATCGACTGCAGCATCTGCGTGGCAGTGATCACCACTTTGTTCTGCGCCAGCGATTCGCGAATGATCTTCTTCTGCAGGCCGGGCAATTCAGCGTCACCGATCTCAACGCCCAGGTCGCCACGCGCCACCATCACCACATCGGAGGCTTCGACGATCTCGACCAGGTTTTCGATCGCCTCGGTGCGCTCGATCTTGGACACCAGTTGCGCATCGCAGCCGTGCTGCTGGGCGATCTGACGCGCGTCGTGCATGTCCTGCGCATTGCGACAGAACGACACCGCAATGAAGTCCACGCCGATCTTGGCCACGATGCCGATCAGTTCCTTGTCGCGCTCGGTCAATGCGCCCAGCGACAGACCACCGCCCTGCTTGTTGAGGCCCTTGCGGTCGGACAGCACGCCATCGTTCAACACCTTGGTGACGATGCGCTCGCCCTGCACATCGGTCACCTGCAACTGCATCAGACCATCGTCGAGCAGCAGCACGTCGCCGGCGGTGACGTCCTGCGGCAGCCCCAGATAGCTGACGCCAACCTGCGTCTGGTCGCCAGCCGGCGCGTTGGCATCGGCCACCAGGTCGAAGCGATCGCCCATGGTCAGCTTGATCTTGCCTTCGGCAAACCGTTCGATACGGATCTTCGGGCCCGGCAAGTCGGCCAGGATGCCGACCTCGGCACCGACGCGGGCTGCAGCGGCACGTACTTCGGCGGCGCGCTTGGCCTGGCCAGAGGGGTCGCCATGGCTGAAGTTGAGGCGCACCACGTTGACGCCCGCCTTGAACAGCGTATCCAGCACACCGGGCGCATCCGTTGCCGGTCCGAGGGTGGCGAGGATCTTGGTGCGGCGTTGACGTTCTTTCATGATGGCCTCCCTGTAAAAGCCGCGAAACTTAACACACACGTCACGTACCGAGGATGGCATTGCGGCATAGCCTTCCTCCGATTCCGGCATGTCTTATAGACAGTGCGGGACAGTACGTACGCCTGCGCCCGCGCTGCCATGAGCAATGCGAACGGTCGCCACCCTAACCCGGCGACGGTGAAGAGTGTTCTGCGCGCTGCGAACCGCAACTGCAGGCGCGGCGACCAAGCGAACGCAACGGCCGACGCGCACTGCCCATCACTGAAGCAACGCCGCCAGTTCAGCCGGCGTGCGTGCCAGCGCACCGGCACCGGCGGCGCGCAATTCGCCCTCGTCGCCGAAGCCCCACAACACGCCAATGCTGTGGATGCCGTGGTGATTGGCGCCATCGATATCCATGCGCCGGTCACCGATCATCACGCAGCCGGCCTTGTCGATCTGCAAACGGCGCAGCGCTTCGGCAATGAGGTCCGGCTTGAAGCGACGTTCGCCGTCTTCGCTGGCACCGATCACCTCTTCGAAGCACGCGCCGAAGGGCAGATGCTCGACGATGCGCCGCGCGTAGCGCTCATTCTTCGAGGTCACCACGGCCAGACGATGATCGGCGCGCTGCAGGCCGGTGACAACCTCGCCGATGCCGTCGAACACGCTGAGTTCGGTCCAGCCTACCGCGTCGTAGCGTGCGCGGTAGAGCCCGAGCGCGCGCTGCACCAACTCCGGATCGTCCGGAAAACACTCGGTGAAGCTGTCGCGCAACGGCGGGCCGATCCAGGCGCGCAAGGTCTGCGCCGACGGACGCGGCTGGCCGAGTTCGTCGAAGGCGTGCACGATGCTGGCAACGATGCCTGGCTCCGAATCGACCAGCGTGCCGTCCAGATCGAAAAACAGCGTGGCTGCACTCACTGACCGCGGGCCTGGAGTGCGGCCACCGCCGGCAAGGTCTTGCCTTCCAGAAACTCCAGGAACGCACCGCCACCCGTGGAAATGTAGGTGACGTCCTGGGCGATGTCGTATTTGTCCACTGCGGCCAGGGTGTCGCCACCGCCGGCGATCGAGAACGCCTTGGAACTGGCGATCGCGCGCGCCAGCGTTTCGGTGCCGTGGCTGAAGGACTCGAATTCGAAGACGCCCACCGGCCCGTTCCACACCACGGTACCGGCACTGGCGATCAGCTCGGCGTAGCGCTGCGCGGTGTGCGGGCCGATATCCAGGATCAGATCGTCCGCGTCGACCGCGTCCAGCGACTTCACGCTGGCCTGCGCATCGGGCAGGAACTGCTTGGCAACGACCACATCGGTGGGCAGCGGAATCTCGGCGCCACGCGCCTTGGCATCGGCCACGATCTGGTTGGCGGTCGGGATCAAGTCCGGCTCGTTCAACGACTTGCCCACGGCATGCCCGGCCGCGGCGATGAAGGTGTTGGCGATGCCGCCGCCGACGATCAGTTGGTCGACCTTGTTGACCAGGTTGGACAGCAACTCCAACTTGGTCGAGACCTTGCTGCCGGCCACGATCGCCAGCAGGGGCTTGGCCGGGTTGTCCAGCGCCTTGGCCAGGGCGTCGAGTTCGGCCATCAACAGCGGGCCGCCTGCGGCGACCGGCGCGAAGCGGATCACGCCATGCGTGGAGGCCTGCGCACGGTGCGCGGTGCCGAAGGCATCCATCACGAACACGTCGCACAACGCGGCGTACTTGCGCGCCAGCGTCTCATCGTCCTTGCCCTCGCCGACATTCATGCGGCAGTTTTCCAGCAGCACCACCTGGCCCGGCGCGACGTCCACGCCGTCGACCCAGTCGCGCACCAGCGGCACGTCCACGCCCAGCAACGCGGCCAGGCGCGTGGCCACCGGCGCCAGCGAATCTTCTTCGGTCCAGCTGCCTTCCTTGGGGCGGCCCAGGTGCGAGGTCACCATCACGGCCGCGCCTTTTTCCAGCGCCAGCTTGATGGTGGGCACCGAGGCGGTGATGCGCTGTTCGGAGGTGATCTGGCCGTTGTCGATCGGCACGTTGAGATCCTGGCGGATCAGCACGCGCTTGCCGGAGAGATCGAGGTCGGTCATGCGGACAATGGACATGGGCTCAGCTCGTTCGGTCTAGGGAGGGGGAATGGGAATGGACATGCAGACGCACCCAGCAGAGGCGCCGGTGCAAACATTGTGAGCGCTTTGCCTTAGCGGCAACCGGCTGTGGGTCGCCATCGCGCCTTCGTTGCGCCCGCATGTGGACCGCGCAGCGCCGGTTACCCACCACGCGCCAGGCCGCCAGGACGGCTGGCAAGGCGCGGGATGCTTGGTCGAACACGACGGGCAATACGGCTGCCTTGGTCACGGGGGACGCCCATTGTCCGACCTTCGCGCCGCAGCGGCAAACCGCCATGCGAAGCGGGCGCGATCAGCCGTTGCGATTGGCCGATGCGCTACGCAACAGGCTCACCGCGAAACCGCCGACCAGCAAGGCGCCACCGACCAACAGACCCCACAGCAGCCAACGCTTCCAGTCGCGCGGCGCGGCGGCCGGTTGCAACGCGGCATCCCCCGCCAGCGGCTGTGCCTGCGCAGCCAGGCGGGCCTGCGCCGGCTGCCACCGTGCGCCGCGTTCGCGCCGCAGTGCCTGCAGCATTGCGCCCAGTGGTGCGTCGGTGCGCTGCGCACGCGCACTGCCGGCGACCAGCGCATATGGCGGCTGGCCCTGGGCGAGAAACATCAACCGCTCCGGTTGGTACCCGACGCGCAGCGTCGGCACGGCGGTGCTGCGCCCCTGGGCGGCGACCAACCGCCATTGGCGATCGCGCACGGGGGCAGTCAGCAGTTGCGGCGGCGACGCGGCTGCCGTGCCCTGGCCCAGTCGATACGCCAACCAGGGGCCGGCACGTTGCAGCCACGGCGCATCGTCGCTATCGCGACTTGCCACGATCCACTCGACCGCCTCGGCCTGACTGCCGCCGACATCCAGTTGGCTGATCGGAAAGCGACCGGGCAAGGCATACACCAGCGCCGCATCTCTTGCGGTGCCTGGCAAGTCCAGCCACTGCGGCGGTGTGGACATGGCGACGCCATCCAGCTCCGCCTCGACCACGCGTAATGCTGGCAGCTCGCCCGATGCGGTGACCAGGCGCAAGTAACGCGCCCCATCGTCCAGGGCGATACGACGCTGCTGCAGTCGCTGCGCCTGATTGTCCAGCGCCATGACCGTGGCGCTGGAGACGAGCACGCGCCAGTCGCGCAGATCGTCGCTGCCTTCCACACGCACCTGGGCCTGCACCGGCATGTCGCCCTCCCAATCCAGCACCAGCGCACGCGGGCGATCGCGCAGCGCGCTGGCATCGATCAGCCAGCTGACACCGCGGCCCGCAGCGACAGCCCCGGTCGCAAAGCGACCTTCCAGGCGGCGCACCGCACCACTGGCGTCGCGCTCGGCAATCAACTGCAGGTCGCCGTTGGCCGGCGCGGCACCGGCCGGCAGCGCAAACAGGGGCAGGCGCTGACGGCGTACCGCAGCCGCCGGTGCTGCATCCATCGGCAGCCAGGCGGTGGGCAGCTCTTGTCCACGCGCATCGATCACCGTGACATCGCGCAGCGCCGCGTCGTGCGCGGTGCGATACACCGCCGCATCCAAGCTCACCTGATAGAGGCCGACATCCGCGCCGGTGACCTGCAGCGGCCACTGCTGGCGGTAGTCCTGCCGCACATCGGCGGCCTGCGCCAGCAGCGGCATCAGTATCAGCAGCAGTGCCCATCGCATCGTGTTCATGCCTGATCCTTTTCGACGCCGTTCTCTTGGACAGCATGACCTTCGGTCGCGACCGCACGCGGCGGCGCCGGCGCCAGATAGCCCACCACGGTGCACAACAGGCCATAGGCCATGAACGAGCCGATGCCGAGAAGATTGCCCAGATGCTGGCGGTCGACCAACACCAACTTCGCCAGGACCAGCCCCATCAGCAGCGCGCCGCTCAGCCACAGCCCGTGTTGACCACGACGCGAGCCGATCACCCAGCCCAGCACGCCAAGTACGCTCCAGACAATGGTGAGGCTGGTCTGCGACAAGGTGGCGCCGATCAGCGCCGAATCCCACGGCACACCGCCCCAGTGGTGCACGCTGTGCAAGGTGCTGCCGGTGATCAACGCCCAACCCAGCACACCCAGCGCGGTCACCCGCCAACGTTGCAGCACTGTCGGCGCAGCTGCCGACCAGGCCCAGCGCGCAAGCAAGGCCAGGACCGCCAATTGCGCCAGCTCGGCGGGATTGAGCAACGGCAACCATGGCAACGGGGCGGCGCTCACCGGATCCAGCAATGCGAGCAGCCAGCCGAGTCCCAGTACCGCGAACACGCAACTCAGCAACGCGTTGCGTGCAGGGTCGAAGCCGGTTCCCTGCGGCCAGGCCAGCCATGGCCAACGCAACAGCCCCAGCGTCGCCACCAACAACCACGGTGCCGCCAGCAAGGCGCAACGCCAGCCATTGGACAGCAAGAACGCGTCGGCCAGCCAGGCCGCGCCCAACGAGATGACCAACGGCCACAGCAGCCACCAGATGAACTGCGCCGCCATCGCGCCAGCGCCCTGCTGCGTGCGCAAGCACCACAGCGCACGCGCGCCCGCCACCGCAAACACACCCCATGCCAGCGCGCCCCAATGCGCGAATGGCTGGGTGTGCGCTGCGCCCTGCCACAGCGCCAATGGCGCCGCCAGCGCCAGACCAGACATCACCGTCCATACCAGCGCCGCTGCAGGACGGCGGCGATGCACTTCGGCCGCCAGCCATACACTGAGTGCGACCAAGCCCAGCAGCAGATCCGGCTCGCTGCGCAGATCGGCAAAACGCACGATCTCGTGCACGCCGCACAGCGTCCACCAGCCCAGTCCCCACAGATATGCCAACAGCGCACGCCGCCGATGCCCGGCATCGCGCAGGAACCAGGCACTGGCCCAGCCGGCAAGCGCCAGCAGCACGGTACTCATGCAGGTTGCGTTGGCCACCGCGACCGCATCGTAGCGCCAGGCATCCACGCCGAACGCGACACCCACCGCCGCAAACACCTGCAGCGCGACACCGCTGACCTGCGAGACCCGCCGTTGTTGGCCAAGCCCCAGCCACAGCAACCCCACGCCTTCCAGCGCAAACACGCTCGCAGTGGCACGTGCCGACAGCGCCAGCGGTACGGCCAGGGTTGCGAACCCGACCGCCAGCATCGCGTGCGCCTGGCCCAGCACGCGCGTGGACGCGCGGCGCAGCAGCCAGCTGCCCAGGCCCGCGTACAACGCTGCCACCGCCACCGCGCACAACGCCAATGGCAGCCGATCGCCTTCAAGCAGGCGCGCCTGCAACGCGAAGGCGACGAGCGGCGTTCCGAACAACAGGCTGCCATCGATGAGCCTGCCGGCACTGCCGTCGCCGCGGCGCGCATGCAGGACCGGAATCGCCACGTACATGGCGAAAAACAGCAACAGGAACGGCTCGGTCGTGGCGAATTTGGCCGGGGAGTACTGCAGCGCCCCCCACACGGTGCCGATGCCGAAGGTGAAAGCAAACCCCAGCAGGTTCAGCACGCGCCACGGGCGTGTCCATGCAATCGCCACGATGCCGGCGTTGAGTACGGCGTAGTACGAAAACAGCGCGACATGATTGCCGCTGCCGGTAGACAGCCAGATCGGCGCAAGAAAACCGGCCAGCACGCCCAGCACCGCCAACGTGCGCGAATCCTGCAGCACCGCCAGCACGCACATGCCTGCGATCAGCACCACGCTGATGCCCAGTGCCGTTCCGGCATCGAGCAAGCCGTACAACTTGAAGGCCGCGAACACCGTCAACAACAAGCCGCCGATGGCGCCGCCCTGCAACGCCAACGCAAAGCCCGGCCGCTGCGCGCGCTGTTTCCAACCGAAGATCAGACCGGCCAATGCCAGGACGCTGATGCCGGCCAAGCGCAGCTCGATCGGCATGCGCATCCAGCCCTGGTCGCTGGCGTACTTCAACAGCGACGCAACGCCGGCCAACAACACCAGCATGCCGACCTTGACCGGCACATTGCCCTGGGTGAACCAACGCTTCAAGGCGCTGGCCGCGCGCGCGATGGCGCTGGGCGCGGCCGGAGGCTGGGGTGGTTGCGATTGTGCGGATTGCGGCTGCGCCGGCTCGGCGCGCGTCGCCTGAGCTTGCGGGCTGGGACGTTCCGACCCCGCGATCGCACTGTGCGCCATCGCCTCTGCGGGTGCCTGCGCCGGCAACGGTGGCGGCACCGCCGAGGCAGACACGCCAACCGCGTCGTGGTCCGCGCCCGGCGCCTGCCAGCCAACGGCCTGACGCGCTGCATCGGAGGTGCGGTACCCAGGTAGATCGCCGTCGGCAATGGAGCCCGGACCAGTGCCGACAGCGGACGCCTCGCCCGGTCGTTCCCATGCCCTGCCCTGCGCGTCCGCGGGTGCTTGCGCTGGCGCATCCGCAGGCCCGGCACCACTGCGCTGCCACTGCGCAAGCCGCTGCTCCAGCGCCGCCACCCGTCTCCGCAGCCCAGCCATCCACACCAGCGCGATCACCACACCCACCGGCACGGCGAGCAGCACCAGGGCCACCAACACGATTATCGTTTCCAACGCAGCAATCCCCGAGCCGGCGTCCAGCCGAATGCGCGCACCATACAGCCTCGGGCTACGGCTGGGCAGCCAGCCTCTCGCTCAGACGACGGATGGAGCGTCGGCAAGCTGCAGTCGCACGCGTGCTTGCGTGGATGCTTCACACAAGAAAACGCCCGGAAAACCGGGCGCTTTGAACGATTATTCGCGGTAACCGCTGTCGTTCTTGTTATGGATGATCCAGATCAGGTTGCCGCCGGTCCCCATCGACTTGCCCGCGAACACCAGGCGTCCCTGGCCCTTGTAGGCCATTTCATAACGGTAGCGGTCGCCACCGAAGAAAAACGGGATAAATGCCTTGCCGGTCACGTAAGCACCCTGGTCATCCGGCTGACCAATCAGGTCGGTGACCTGCTTCATCGGCATACCGATTTTCAATTGGGTGAACTTGCTGCCAGGCGCCGGCTTGCCGGTGATCTCGCCCTCGTAATCGTTGATGCCCTTGACGGTCTCGCCGTAGCCCGCCTCGACATCGGACGACTTGATCACCTCACCATCGGCATTCATCCAGGCCGGCGTCCCGGTCTGCTTTTTTGCAGCCCAGCTGGTCGACGGCACGGAACACGCAACTACCACGCTCAGCGCCAGGGCGCTTGCCAAAAACTTATTCATCACTCTTCTCTCGATCCATGGAGTTCCCCGATCCTTCGTACACGACACGGGAACGGCCGCCGTGCGTGCAAATTAGCGCACGTGAGTCCAGCAAAGTCCACTTCCGGTCAGCCGCCGAAGGCGTTGCAGTGCAAGAAACGCAACATCCATCGCTTACAAATGAAAAAGCCCCGGCATGCCGGGGCCTGTTTCATCACTGCGCCAGAAACTTACTTGGCGACAACGCGCACCATCTCCAGGCACTTGTTGGAGTAGCCCCACTCGTTGTCGTACCAGGACACCAGCTTGACGAAGGTGGAGTCCAGCGCGATGCCAGCGTCGGCGTCGAACACCGAGGTGCAGGTTTCGCCGCGGAAATCGGTGGCCACGACCTTGTCTTCGGTATACCCCAGCACACCCTTCAGTGCGCCTTCGCTCTGTGCCTTCACTTCGGCGCAGATTTCGGCGTAGGTCGCCGGCTTTTCCAGTTCGACAGTGAGGTCGACCACCGAAACGTCGGAGGTCGGCACGCGAAAGCTCATGCCGGTGAGCTTCTTGTTGAGCTCGGGGATCACCACGCCCACGGCCTTGGCCGCGCCGGTGGAGGACGGAATGATGTTCTCCAGGATGCCGCGGCCGCCGCGCCAATCCTTGTTGGACGGGCCGTCCACGGTCTTCTGCGTCGCAGTGGCCGCATGCACGGTGGTCATCAGGCCGCGCTTGATGCCCCACTTGTCGTTGATCACCTTGGCGAGCGGCGCCAGGCAGTTGGTGGTGCACGAGGCGTTGGAGATGATCGCTTCGCCTTTGTAGGTCTTGTCGTTGACGCCATAGACGAACATCGGGGTGTCGTCCTTGGACGGCGCCGACAGGATCACTTTCTTGGCGCCTGCATCGATGTGCTTCTGAGCGGTTTCCTTGGTCAGGAACAGGCCGGTGGACTCGATCACCACGTCGGCGCCGACGGCATCCCACTTGAGGTTGGCCGGGTCGCGCTCCTGGGTCAGGCGGATCTTCTTGCCGTTGACGATCAGCGTATTGCCGTCGACCGAGACGTCGGCCTTGAAGCGGCCATGCACCGAGTCGTACTGCAGCATGTAGGCCAGGTAGTCGGGCTCGAGCAGGTCATTGATGGCCACGATCTCGATGTCATTGGCGAAGTTCTGCACCGCAGAGCGCAGCACGTTGCGTCCGATGCGACCGAATCCGTTGATGCCAACCTTGATTGCCATGTTCACTAGCTCCTGCGACCGCGACAGCGCGGCGGATGGAAAGGGGCTGTCATTCTAGCAGCGTCACTGTCTGCAGCCGTGTTGTTGTGGGCCGGGATTGGGAATGGGCATTCGGGATTGGTTGGCGGTTCGCCAGTGCTCTGTGCGTCGCCTGGTGAGCCACCGGGCCGCAACTGCGCTCGGTCCCTGCGGGAACGCGCGTGAGCGGCCGATCCGCGCGCCACGGCATCGATGACCGACGGCGTCCGGATGCACCCATGCCGGTCGCATCAAGCGACATGCATTGGGCACGATAAAACGGTCACACGCCCAAACATTTCAATCACTTAAGGAATAATCGGATACGCTGAAGAGCATATTCAATGCTATGCCGAACAGCAGAATTTCGGCACCCCGTGGATTTCGATACTGGCCCTGCCCGCTGAGGCACCCCCCATCAATCACACGGAGATTTCCCATGCGTCGCACCCTCTTCTCTCTGGTTCTGGCTCTGGCTGCCACCCCGGCGCTGGCTGGCGGCGTGATGCATTACACCGACAAGGCCAAGCTGCCGGCCGGCGGCGAAGAACGCGAAGTCGCTGCGCTGTTTGACACCTGGAACGCGGCGTTGGCCACGGGCAACCCGCACAAGGTGGCCGACCTGTACGCACCGGACGGCGTGCTGCTGCCGACGGTCTCCAACGAAGTGCGCGCCTCGCGCGAGCAGATCGAAAACTACTTCGCGATGTTCCTGACCAAGAAGCCGCAGGGCGTGGTCAATTACCGCACCGTGCGCGTGCTCGATGACGACAGCGCCGTGGATGCCGGCGTGTACACCTTCACGCTAACCGACAAGCACGGCAACAAGAGCAACGTGCAGGCCCGCTACACCTTCGTATACGAAAAGCGCGACGGCAAGTGGCTGATCATCAACCACCACAGCTCGGCGATGCCGGAAGTGGATGCACCCAAGGTCGCCAAGGTCGCCAAGGTCAAGTAAGCGGTACATCGCACCGGCGATCGATCGCTGTCGACGCCACTGCGCACGCAACCGTCGGCGTCCCTCCCGCCGCCGACAGCTGTGCCAAGCGCATCGCACGATGCCACGCGTGCGATGCGCGCTGCGAGCCCCAGCACGGCGCGCAACGCCGTCTTCCGCGCAGGGTGTGGCAACAGCCATTGCAGGCTCGCACACCTGGGCGCACGGCCAAATTGATCAGGATCAAGGCAGCGGCGACGCCAAGCGCGAAGACTTCCCACGTCCATTGCACCCCACGAGACTTCTCATGCGTATGCGCTCTACCCTTCTGTTCGCCGCTCTGGCCGCTTCTTGCGTCAGCCTCCCCGCACTGGCGCAATCCAAAGGCGACTGGACCGTTGCCGTCGGTGCCCACCAGGTCGCTCCCAAATCCGACAATGGCAGCCTGGTCGGCGGCACCCTCGACGTGGATGTGGGCAAAGACATCAAACCCACGTTTACCGCCGAATATTTCGTCGCAGACAACCTGGGCATCGAGGTGCTGGCTGCGCTGCCGTTCGAGCACGACATTGCGATTGGCGGCCTGGGCCGGGTGGGCAGCACCAAGCATCTGCCGCCGGTGATCTCGCTGCAGTACCACTTCAACGCCCAGGGCACGCTATCGCCGTTCGTTGGCGCCGGTATCAACTACACGCGCTTCTTCGACACCGACACCCGCGGCGCGCTGGCCGGCAGCAAGCTGGAGCTGGACGATTCCTGGGGCCTGGCACTGCATGCAGGCGTGGACTACAAGCTCAGCGACCGCGGCGCGCTGCGCGTCAACCTGCGCTGGATCGATATCGATACCCGAGCGCGCCTGGACGGCAACCGTATCGGCACGGTCAATATCGACCCGCTGGTCTACGGCCTGGCCTACGTGCACCGGTTCTGATCCCCGCGGCGTGGGCGGCGCATCTCTGGCACACTTGCCGTCCAGGGACGTGCATCACCGCCGGAGTTGCGGACAGGTCGGTCACGTCGCCCGCCTGTCCGACCTACCGGGGATTCCATGAACACGCTGACTCGCACCGCCCTCGCCATCGCACTGGCCGCCTCGGCCGCACCCGCCCTTGCACAGTCGGCCGGTCATTGGACGACCGGTTACGGTGCCGGCTATGTCTCGCCCAAGTCCAATAGCGGCACCTTCGGCGGCACCCAAGCCGAGATCAAGGGCGCGCCGGCACTGTCGTTCACCTACGAATACTTCCTGCGCAACAACCTGGGTATCGAAGTGCATGCGGCAGTTGCGGGCAAGCACGACCTCGAGCTGCAGGGCATCGGCAAGGTGGGCAGCTATTGGACGGTGCCACCGAGCGTGCTGCTGCAGTACCACATCAATGGCTACGGCACGGTGTCGCCGTTCGTGGGCATAGGCATCAACTACACCACGTTCCTGGGCGAAGACACCGAGCCGACGGTTACCAGCGGCGATCTGCGTTTCGACGATTCGGTCGGCGCCACTGCGCATGTCGGCGTGGACTTCATCTTCAACGACCGTAGCGGCCTGCGCGTGGATGCGCGCTGGACCGATTCGCGCAGCAACGTCGACCTCAACGGCGGGCGGCTGGGCAAGGCACGGATCGATCCGTTGACCTTCGGCGTGTCGTACCTGGTGTATTACTAAGAGCGCCTAGCAACACGACTGCGTTCATCGCCAGATGGGCGCGGCCAGCGCCGGCTGCGGCATACCCCCACGTGGATGCTGCAGTTGCCGCTTGCGTGCAACTGTTTGCTCCATCCGGGCGCGCTCCAGGCACGTGCCGGCACCATGCTGAGGCGTGGCTGTCGCAGCTCCGGGAGGGCCATCAAACCGTCCCGGACCGATGCGTACAATCGCCGGATGAAAACACGTTCCCTCTCTGCATTCGTTGTTGCAACGGCAATGGCCGCCACAATCCACCCAAGCACCGCCCTGGCCTGGGGCCCGCAAGGCCACCGCCTGGTGGCGCGCATCGCCGAAACCGAGCTTAGCCCGCAGGCACGCACGCAAGTGGCGCAATTGCTGGCCGGCGAGCCGGACCCGACCCTGCACGGCGTGGCCACCTGGGCCGATGAGCTGCGCGAGCACGACCCTGACCTGGGCAAGCGCTCCGGGCCGTGGCACTACGTCAACCTGGGCGAACACGACTGCACGTACTCGCCACCGCGCGACTGCCCGGACGGCAACTGCGTGATCGCTGCGCTCGACCAGCAAGCCGCCCTGCTCGCAGATCGCACCCAGCCGTTGGACGTACGCCGCCAGGCCTTGAAGTTCGTGGTGCATTTCGTCGGCGACATCCATCAGCCCATGCACGCCGGCTATGCGCACGACAAGGGCGGTAACGACTTCCAGCTGCAGATCGACGGCAAGGGCAGCAACCTGCATGCGCTGTGGGACAGCGGCATGCTCAACGACCGCCATCTGAGCGACGATGCGTACCTGCAACGCTTGCTGGCATTGCCGGCCGCCACTGCCGGGTCTGCGGCGCTGCCGCCGCCGGCTGCGGCATGGGCGCAGGCTTCGTGCAAGATCGCCATCACGCGGGGCGTCTACCCGAGCGCGCACGTGTTGCCCGCCACCTACATCGCCACCTATCGCCCGATCGCCGAAACCCAGCTGCGCATCGCGGGTGACCGGCTTGCCGCCATCCTCAACGCGGCGCTGGCCGGCCCCTGACGTGGAGACGCCGATGCAGCCCCAGGTGCTTGCCTTCTTTCATGCCGACAGCAACACCTTCACCTACGTGGTCGCCGATGCGGCCACCGGTGCGGCGGCAGTGATCGACCCGGCGCTGGACTACGCGGCCGATAGCGGCAGCGTCGGCAGCCAGGCGGCGCAGGCCATCCTTGCGGCCATCGAGCAACACGGATGGCAGGTGCAATGGCTGCTGGAAACTCACGCGCATGCCGATCACCTGTCTGCAGCGCAGTGGCTGAAGCAGCATTGGCCGCAGGCGCGTATCGGTATCGGCGAGGGTATTTGCCAAGTGCAACGCACCCTTGCCGCGCAGTACGCATTGCCGGCCGACTTCCGCGCCGATGGCTCGCAATTCGATCATCTGTTTGCCGACGACGAGCGCTTCAAGCTTGGCGATATCGAAGCACGCGTCATCGCGGTGCCCGGCCACACCAGCGACAGCATTGCGTATCTGATCGGCGATGCGTTGTTTCCTGGCGACTCGTTGTTCATGCCGGATGCGGGCACGGCGCGTTGCGATTTTCCCGGCGGCGATGCACGCCAGCTGTTTGCCTCGATCCAGCGCCTGTATGCGCTGCCGGAAAGCACCCGCGTGTTCGTCTGCCACGACTATGGCCCGGGCGGGCGCGCGGTGGCGCATCAGACCAGTATCGGCGCGCAGCGGCGCAGCAATATCCATGTGCGCGACGGCGTGGATGTAGAGACCTTCGTGGCGCAGCGGCAGGCGCGCGATGCCACCTTGCCAGAGCCCAAGTTGATCCGCCCGGCCCTGCAAACCAATCTTCAGGCCGGGCGTTGCGCCGGAGTGGTCCTGTAGCGCGTGCAGGCTCGCCACGCGGTACGCATCGCGTAGCCGCTATGATCGGGGCCCTGTCCTGGTGAGGAGCCTTCGATGCGCATGATCGGTTTCTGGCAGCGCGCGTTGTGCGTGCTGATGCTGGCGTTGCCCCTGCTGGCGAGTGCGCAGACCGCACCGGTGACGGTGTTTGCGGCCGCGAGCCTGAAAGAATCGATGGACGAAGCTGCGGCCGCGTACGAAAAAGCCACCGGCACGCCGGTGCGCGTGTCGTATGCAGCGAGTTCTGCGCTTGCACGCCAGATCGAACAGGGCGCGCCGGCGGACGTGTTCTTTTCGGCCGACCTGGAGTGGATGGACTATCTACAGCAGCGTGGGCTGGTGCTGCCGGCGCAGCGGCACAACCTGCTCGGCAACACACTGGTATTGATCGCGCCGGCGAACAGCAAGCTGCACGTTGACCTGCGCACCCCCGGCGCCATTGCCAAGGCGCTTGGGCAGGGCGGACGCCTGGCCGTAGGCCAGACCGCCAGTGTGCCGGCCGGCAAGTACGCAGCCGCCGCGCTGCGCAAGCTCGGCCAATGGGACAGCGTCGGCAACCGGCTTGCCGAATCGGAAAGCGTGCGTGCGGCTTTGATGCTGGTCTCGCGTGGCGAAGCGCCGCTGGGCATCGTGTATGGCTCGGACGCGCGCGCCGATGCCAAGGTGCGCGTCATCGCCACCTTCCCCGACGACAGCCATGACCCCATCGTGTATCCGGTTGCTGCATTGAAAAACAGCAATAACCCCGCCACCGCCGCATTCGTCAGCTGGCTGGGAAGCAAGCCGGCCAAGGCGATCTTTGCGCGCCGTGGTTTCTCGCTGAAGGATTGAGGCACACCGTTTGTCGATGTTCACCCCGGAAGAGCTGACCGCGATCGGCTTGAGTCTCAAGGTTGCGATCGTGGCAGCGCTCGCCAGCCTGCCGCCGGGCATTGCTTGCGGCTGGCTGCTGGCGCGGCGCCGCTTCCCCGGCAAGGCCCTGCTGGACGCGCTGCTGCATCTGCCCCTGGTGATGCCGCCAGTGATCACCGGCTATGCGCTGCTGGTGGTGTTGGGCACACAGGGGCCGGTGGGCAGCTGGTTGCTGGAACATCTCGGTATCCAGTTCGCCTTCCGCTGGACCGGCGCGGCGTTGGCGTGCGCGGTCATGGGATTTCCGCTGATGGTGCGCGCGATCCGTCTATCCATCGAAGCCACCGATCGTCGCCTGGAAGCGGCCGCCGCCACGCTGGGGGCCGGGCCGTGGCGGGTGTTCTTCAGCATCACCTTGCCGCTGGCCTGGCCGGGCCTGGTCGCCGGCATGGTGCTCGCGTTCGCCAAGGCGCTTGGCGAGTTCGGCGCCACCATCACCTTCGTGTCCAATATCCCTGGCGAAACGCAGACCTTGTCGTCGGCCATCTACGGGCTGATGCAGGTCCCGGGGATGGAATCGGGCATCTGGCGGCTGGCCGGCGTGGCGCTGGCGATCTCGCTGGCGGCGCTGCTGCTGTCCGAATGGCTGGTGCGCCGGCCGCATCCGCGCGAGGACGCGTGATGCTGGATATCGACCTGCAGCTGCAGCGCGGCGCCTTCGAACGCCGCATCCGCATCCACGACGATGCGCGTGTCGTGGCGCTGGTGGGGCCCTCCGGCGCGGGCAAGACCACGGTGCTCAATGCAATTGCCGGCTTGGTGCGTCCGCAGGCCGGGCATATCCGCATCGATGGGCGCTGCCTGTACGACGCCGGGCAAGGCATCGACCTGCCGACGCATCAGCGCCGGATTGGTTATGTGTTCCAGGATGCGCGGCTGTTTCCGCATCTGGATGTGCGGCGCAACCTGCGCTACGGCCGGCATGCGCGCGGCAAGGCACCGTTCGGCTTCGACGATGTGGTGGCCTTGCTCGGCATCGCACCGCTGCTGCAACGCCGGCCGCGCAACCTCTCTGGCGGCGAAGCGCAGCGCGTGGCGATTGGCCGCGCGTTGTTGGCGCAACCGGCGATTCTGCTATTCGACGAACCGCTGTCGGCCCTGGATCAGGCGCGCCGCGAAGAATTGATTCCCTACCTGCAGCGCGTGCGCGACGAGATTCGCCTGCCAATGCTCTACGTCAGCCACAACCCCGATGAAGTGCAGCGCATTGCCGACAGCGTGCATGTGCTGGATTGAAGGCGGTGTGGGCGGTGATAGGGCGTTAGCGGTTGACGCGTTATGAGAGGGCGCCGCGTTGTTGGTGACTGGACATGCTGCGCAACGGCTGCAGCAGCTATCGGACCACCTTCCCGGTCCGCACGCTCACCTTGCCTTGCCGCACCTCGAAGGTGAACGCGAACGACAACGTCACCGGTACCGGCTCGATCTGGGCGGCGCCAGTGCAATCGTCTGGCACTGACGGTTGCGCAGCGCCTGATGGATACGTGCACATCGCCGCCGGAACAAACTGCCATCGCAGCGCGGCGGCGCGCACCGCTTGCATGAGATCGGCGTTGTCCGGCAGCAGCCCGGCGGCGCATTCGTCGCGGTCGGACATTGGATCCACGCGCTGCACCGTGCCCTCTGCGCTCAGAATGAGATGCGCGCAGACGGTGGTGGGCGCCAGGCTCTGGCGTGGCGAATCGGGGGGCAGCACCGGGGCGTCGCTGCGCGCCGCGCGTGGCATGCGAAAGCGTTGCGTTGGTGCCAGCGTATAGGATTGGACGCCCGCAGCGCCGCCGCCGTCCGGCTGTGGAGGCAGCATGCGTTGATCCACCGAATCCTCGCGCTTGCTGCGTTGCTGCTCGGCCAGTTGGCGCGTGGCGCAACTACTCATGGCCAGCATCAGGGCGAGGCTACCGATCAGGCAGCGGTTCATTGCAACGCCCCGCGTGAGGCGCATCCCGCAGGTGCGCAGCTGGCCACACGTTCGGACCGGTCGGCAGCGTGTGGGCCTGCAGCAGCTTCGGTACCGGAATGGATATCTGCAACTGCCGATGCCGCATCTGGTGGATCCAGTTCGAATTTCACCGGCACGCGCACCTCGGACGCGACCGCCTTGCCATCCTCCAGCGCAGGTGTGAAGCGCCAGTGGCGTGCTGCGTCGAGCACGGTCTGATCGAACACGCCTGCCGGCGTGCTGCGCACGATGGCGATATGGTCGGGTGTGCCAGTCGGGCTCACTGCGATCTGCAGTTCGACAAATCCCGCCAGGCCTGCAGCGACGGCGTCAGGCGGATACCTGGGCGGCTGCATGGTGCCAAAATCCAGCGTATTGCCAGGCACACGCATGCCATGCAATCGCGCAGGCTGGAATGCCCAGCAGGCGCCACTGACCATCACCGCTAGTGCCACCACCACGCGCAGGTTCCATCGCGCGCGGGGCGCCTCCACCGCAGGCTTCAGCAAGGCTGCCACGCGTTGGGTAAGCGCATGCGGCGCATTCCAACGGCAGGCCGTCGGCGTCCAGCTGGCACCACAGTGGGTCTTGAGCATCGCGGTGGCGTAACTGCGGCGCTTGCCCGGATAGCGCGTCAGCACCTCTGCGTCGCACGCCAGTTCCTGATCCAGCCGGAACGCGCGCCATGCCAGATGCATCAACGGATTCCACCAGCCGATGCACAGCAACAGCGCGGCCAGCAGATTGGCATACAGATCACCGCGCCGCAGATGCAGGCGCTCATGCGTCAGGATCAAGGTGCGTTCGGCGGCGCTGTAGCGCGTATCGAAATCCATCGGCAGCACGATGCGTGGGCGCCAGAATCCCAACGATACCGGCAGGCCTACATCGTGCGTTGCCGCCCATACTTCGCCCTTGAGCGCATGCAACGCGCCCAAGCTGCGTACGAATCGCCGCTGTCGCCACCAGAGCGCTACGGTCATCGCGACCGCACCGGCCAGCCAGGTGGCCATCAAGGTCCCCGCCCATGCGTGATCGCCCTCCTGCAGGTTGAGCGGCATCGCGACCATCGCCGGCATCTTCGGCAACGCTGACGCGAGCGGCGGCCCTGGTATTGCAGCTGCCAATACGGCAAGTGGCACGGCGAGCCAGATCGCATACGCCGCTGTTGCGCCCAGCCAGCCACGCAGTGCGCGCCGCAGCACCAGACAGGCCACCAATGCGGCACTGCTATACAAGGTGACGCGCAACAGCAATGGCAGCTCAAGGTGCATCGTCCAACTCCTTGAGCAGACGCTTCAATTCTGCGATGTCCGAGGCACTGAGTTGCCCGCGTTCGCTGAAGTGCGCCACCAGCGGTGCAACGCGCCCGCCGAACAGCCGCTGCAGCAATCCTTCGCTCTGCTGCTGCACCCACTGTTCGCGCGCCAGCAGCGGCGCGTAGTGATACCTGCGGCCGTGTTTTTCTGCCGCAACGGCGCCCTTGGTGAGCAGCCGATTCAGCAAGGTCTTGATGGTGGGCTCGGCCCAGCCGGTGTGCGCCAACGCGGCGATCACTTCTTCTGCGGTGCGCGGCGCACCATCCCAGAGCACTTGCATCACCACCGCTTCGGCGTCGCTGATCGGCATGCGATTACATCCGTAATTTTTATCGATTACGCGCGTAAACAGCTTGCTTGTCAAGCAGTGATCGAACGGGCTCCCGACGCCTGCCCGCATTGATGGCGGCCAAGCATGGCGCACGAGTATCGGGATGCAGGCAGCACGCGACCGGCTCGGCTACTCTGCGTGGATGACCGAGCACCTCACCGACCTGAGCGCCGCCGTGGAGCGGATCCTGCAACGCATCGACGGCCCGCTGCGCGTGGGCGCGCCGCTGGGCATCGGCAAGCCGCACCGTCTGTTGAACGCGCTCTACGCACAGCTCAAGGACACGCCGTCGCGGCCACTGGCGATTTACACGGCGCTCTCGCTCAATCCCCCCAGGCCGGGTACCGGACTCCAGGCGCGCTTTGCCGCACCGTTCATCGCGCGCCACTTTGGCGAGGATTTCCCTCGCCTTGCCTATGTCGACGCCATGCTGCGCGATGCCTTGCCCGCGCATGTGCAGGTGGAAGAGTTCTACATGCAATCCGGCGGGCTCTTGCATTCCACCCAGGCCCAGGCCGACTACACGAGCCTCAACTACACGCATGCCGCTGCAGCGGTGGCGCAACGCGCGCCCAACCTGATCGTGCAGAAAGTGGCGCGCGAACCGGGCAGCACGCGGCTGTCGTTGTCGTGCAACAACGACATCACCCAGGACACGCTGGACGCGGTGCAGGCACTCGGCTTGCCGCGCCCGATGCTGGTGGCGGAAGTCGATCCGCTGTTGCCGTGGATGGGAGGCACCGCAGCGGTAGATGCCGCATTCTTCGATCTGATCATCGATTTGCCAGGCCCGTTCCCGCAGCTGTTCGGCTTGCCGCGGCAAGCGGTGAGAAGCGTCGACTACGCCATCGGCTTGTATGCCAGTGCCCTGGTGCGCGATGGCGGCACCTTGCAGATTGGCATCGGCACGCTGGCCGATGCACTGAGCCATGCACTGGTGCTGCGGCATACCGATAACGCGACCTATCGCCGTGTGCTGCATGCGCTGGATCCGGCACTGGAACACCACCCGGCCGTGCAGGCCAGCGGCGGCCTGGAGCCGTTTGCCGTCGGCTTGTACGGTTGCAGCGAGATGCTCAACGAAGGCTTCAAGCAATTGGTGGACAGCGGCGTGATCCGTCGCAAGGTGCACGACGATCTGCCGCTGATGCAGCGCATTGCCGATGGCAGCGCCGACATAGCCGATCACGCACGTCTTGCCGCCGAAGGCGAGTTCCTGCATGGCGCGTTCTATCTCGGCTCGCCCGCGTTCTATCAATGGCTGCGCGATCTGGATGCCCCGACACGCGCGGCGATCGGCATGCGCCGCATCAGCGAGATCAATCAGCTCTACGGCGGCAACGAGACGCTAAACCGCTTGAAACGCAAGGATGCACGCTTCTTCAACTCCTGCATGATGGCGACCGCGCTGGGCGCGGCAGTCTCCGACGGGCTGGAAGATGGCCGCATCGTGTCCGGGGTCGGCGGGCAGTACAACTTCGTGGCGATGGCGCATGCACTGCCGCAGGCACGTAGCGCCTTGATGCTGCGCGCCACCCGCGAGGCTGGCGCACACACCGCCAGCAACCTGCGCTGGAACTACGGGCACACCACCATTCCACGCCATCTGCGCGACCTCTACATCACCGAATACGGCATCGCCGATCTACGCCACAAGACCGACCAGGACTGCGTGCTGGAAATGGCCGCCATCTGCGATGCCCGCTTCCAGGGTGAATTGCTTGCCCAGGCGGAACGGTCGCGCAAGTTGCGTACAGCGCCGGCACTGCCGGTACGCGCGCAGCGCAACACACCACGGGTACTGGAACAGGCACTGGCGCCATTTCAGCGCGACGGCAGCCTGCCCGATTACCCGCTCGGCAGCGACTTCACGAAGATCGAACAGCGTCTGCTGCCCGCATTGGGCTGGCTCAAGGGGGCAACTGCCAGCACTGGCGGAAAGATCGCCACGGTGACCCGCGCACTGCTCACGCGCCAAGCGCCCGGTGCCGATGATGTTGCCTGCCTGCAACGCATGGCACTGGATGCGCCAAACAGCCTTGGTGATCGCCTGCAGGCGCGGCTGCTGACCCATGCCTTGCGACAGACCGCCGCGCCATGAAGAAACAGTGCCGCGATTTGCCACCGGCTCGAACGCACCGCGGCAAGCACTGACGCATCACGGACACACAGCGGAAAGATATGCGTCAAACTGGGCCGTGATGATGGCGACCTCGTCGCTTTCCGGCTGTGCTGCATGCATCTTTTTCGCGTGTTTACTGCTGTCACGTCAGGGTTCGATCGCAAAACGAAGTTGGTGCGCCCAAAGCGAAGCAAGACGCAGCGCACCGCCATCTTCGCCGTGCTGTTGCTGAGCAGTCTTGTCGCGCAAGCCGCACCGCGCCTGACCGACCTGCAGTACATCGGCAGCCACAACAGCTACCACGCCGGCTTTGCGCCCAGCGAAGCGGCGTTATTGAAGCAACTGGACCCGACACTGTTTGCCGCGCTGGATTACCGCCATCCCGCCTTGACGCAGCAACTTGACGATGGCGTGCGCCAACTTGAACTGGACGTCTTCGCCGATGCACAGGGCGGGCGCTACGCACATCCGGCCATCGTTGCGCAGATCGCCAAGGCCGGTCTGCCGACCGCACCGGCAAGCGCGCCCACCGGAGTGATGGACAGGCCCGGCTTCAAGGTCATGCATGTGCAGGATCTGGACCAGCGCAGCAACTGCCAACCGTTGATTGCCTGCCTGCAGGAAATCCGCACCTGGTCGAAGCAGCACCCGGGCCACGTGCCCATCTTCATCCTGCTCGAAACCAAGCAGGCGCCGATCCAGTTGACGTTTCCCACCGTACAACCCGAACCCTTCGATGCAAAGGCGATGGATGCACTGGATGCCGAACTGCGTTCGGTCTTCCAGCCCGGTGAATACATCAGCCCCGATCAGGTGCGGGGCCGCGCGCCTACGCTCAACGCAGGCGTGCTCGCGCATGGCTGGCCGTCGTTGGCCCAGGCGCGCGGCAAGGTGGTATTTCTGCTCGACCAACGCGTTGCCGGTGCCAGCTATCTGCCCGGCCACCCATCGCTGCGTGGCCGGGTGTGTTTCACCAATGCGGTGCCAGGCGAAGACGATGCGGCCTTCGTCGAACGCAACGACGGCCCTGCCGATGACATCAAAAAGCTGGTCAAGGCGGGCTATCTGGTACGTACACGCACCGATGCGGATTTGAAGGAAGCCCAGCACAACGACACCGCCCGGCGCGACGCCATGCTGGCCAGCGGCGCGCAATTGCTCAGTACCGACTTCCCGATCAACGAGCCGGCCGATAACGGCTACGTAGTGCGCTTCGATGGCGGCGCGGTGGCGCGTTGCAATCCGCAGCGACCGGACCCGGGTTGCGACGGCATCGACCTGCACCACTGAGGGCAGCAACGCGCACAAGCGGCCCTACGCATCAGCCCTGTCGCAATGGAAGCGTCGGCGATCCATGGCCGTGCCCGCTGCCCGGGCGCGAGCCTCCCCTCCCCATCACGCGAGCATCAAGATGCAGTTTTCCCGCCCCCTCCATCGCTTGACCTGCGCCATTGCCGCGGCGCTTTGCGCGCCATCGCTGGCGTGCGCTGCAGAGATGACCACCACCACGTTGGACTCGGTCAACGTGCAAGCCACCCAGGCCGCGGCGCCGGGCTCGCTCAGCGAACAGCGCCTGTCCAATAGCGTCAACAGCGTGATGAGCAAGCAGCAGATCGATGCGATTCCCTCCGGCGGCATTGCCGATGTGGTAGCGCACATGCCGGGATTATCGGCCTACAGCGACATGCATCTTGGCCAGGCCACCACCGGCGAGAACGCCTACGTCAGCATCCGCGGCATGGACGCCAGCTATAACGCATACACGCTCAACGGCTTTGGCATGCCGGAAACCGACTCCTCGACGCGCGCCATTTCCTTGAACATGCTGGCGCCATTCGGCATCCAGTCGGTGCAGGTCTCCAAATCGCCGACGCCCGACATGCCCGGCGATTCGATCGGCGGCGCGATCGATATGCGCACCCCCAATGCATTTGATTTCGACCAAGACCTCTATGCCAAGAGCACCGCGCAAGGTCAGTTCAACGCACTAGCCCACCACCTGGGTGGCAAGGACAGCGGCGGCACGTTCCAGCAGGAGCTGGCTTGGAAGTTCGGGGAAGGCGATGCGTTCGGCATCTACGCATCGGCCTATTACGGCAAGAACAACAACATGGCGCAGGCCCCTGCACCCAACAGCAAATACGTGCCCGCCGACCCTGCGCTCGCCGCCGCCACCGATTTGCGCGATGTCGGCCCGCTGATCAGCACCCGCTACAAGTACAGCCTCTACGCCAGCCAGATCGAACGCTATGGCGGCAACCTGTCGCTGGATTGGCAGGGCGACACCAGCGCGCTGTATGCACGTGCCATCTACGGCAGTTACGGCGTCACCGGCACGCAGGACCAGTCCAGTGCGCGCCTGGAGACCTATCGCAACCAGCCCACGGCGGTGCGCGGCGGGTACTTCAACACCCACGATATCGACGAGACGCTGGCCACGGTGCAACTGGGCGGGCAGACCACGCTCGACCGGCTGCACCTGGACTACGGCACCTCGTTCGGCCGCGGCACGCGCAGCCGGCCGGATTATGTGTCGGCCAGTCTGTATGGGTTCACCCCGGGCAGCTTCGCCTTCGACCTCAGCGACCCCACCTACCCGAGCATCGGCCCAAGCTCGCCGGCGTTGAAGGACTTCTTCTACAACCTGGATTCTTCGCTGTTGTGGAAGGTGCAGGGCCACGACGCCGGCAGCCACGATAACCGCTTCAACGCGCATACCGACATTGCGTACCAGGTCGATGGCGCTGTGCTGGACAGCGTCAAACTTGGCCTGTCGGCCGATCACTCCGAGCGCGACGCCTATGACCACCCGTTCTTCCACAAGGATGGCAACTTCGTCACCAACGGCCCGTACTTTGGCGGCCCCAATTACGCGTTTCCCACCGCCGGCGGCCCGCCGCTGAGCGCGATTCCCGGCCGCATCACGTACAACGCATTCGATGGTCACTATGCAGGGCCGTTCAAGCTGCTCGATCGCGGCTGGATGCGCGCGCAGGCGCTGCCTTACAAGTACATCGACGACCCGAACGGCGCAGGCATCTATACCGCCAACGACTACAACGCCAACACCACCTCCAGCACCGAAGCGATCTATTCGGGCTATGCGATGGCCGCGCTGCATCTTGGCAAGGTGAGCATACTGCCCGGCGTGCGTTACGAACTGACCCAGTATTCGGCCGACTCCTGGCAATCCAGCGGCGATGGCAGCACCGGCAGTTTCGTCGGCAGCGGCAGTACCTACGGCAAGGTCTTGCCAGGCATCAGCGTCAACTATCGGCCGGACGATCTCACCGTATATCGCGCGTCGTTGCGCCGCAGTTTCAGTCGCCCGGCATTCGGACTGATTTCCGGCGAGACGGTGTATTCGATCGACGACACCCAAAAAGTGGTCGGCATCTCCAAGCCCAACCCCAACCTGCAGGCGAGCACCGCCGACAACGCCGACCTGTCTGCCGAGTTCTACGATCATCAGGGCGGCGTGCTCAGCGCCTCGACGTACTACAAGCGCATCAATGGGTTCATCTATACCTCGCAATCGGCCACCAACAACGACAGCACCCTGGGCGGCCTGGTGCCAACCGGCACCACCTTCGAAAATGGCGTGCCGGTGACCATGCCGCAAAATGGCGGCACCGCAAAGCTCTATGGGCTGGAGTTGGCGGCGAGCAAGCGCCTGCAACAGTTGCCCGGCCTCTGGAGCAACTTCGGCGTCACCGCCAACCTTACGCTGCAGCACAGCCAGGCAGATAGCAAACGCAGCGACCAGCCGGAAAAGACCTGGCTGCCGCGCGCACCGGAACGCATCTACAACCTGGATCTGTTCTACGACGACACGCACCTGCGCACGGACCTGAGCTACAACTACACCGGCCTGCAACTGCTGGGGCTCACCACCGACCGTCTCAATTACTACCTGCAGCCGGTGAAGTCGCTGGATTTCAATGCGACCTATCACTTGCCGCACCATATCGATGTCGGCGTGTCGGCAAAGAACCTGCTCAATGCCGCCACGTTCTACGAAACGCAGGGCAAGTCCAAGCGCTACATGGCCTACGATCCCGGCGCCGACGGTGCCTATGTGCAAACCGGACGTACCTACATGCTGACCTTGGGCTACACGTACTGATCCATAGGCCGGCACGCTGCAGCGGTGATCTTTCAACGGAAAGTACGCCGCTGCGGCGATTGCCACCTGCTATCCAGCGGCTGTCGCAGTGCCATTGCTGGATCCGCGATTGCGCAGCCGCATCATCGCGCCGCGGTATCGGTATCGGTATCGGTATCGGCAGTGAGGCTCCGTCACAACGGTGTGCTGCGTCAGTCGATTGCGCAGCGCGCAATGTCCACCGCAATGCCGCATCGCACCGCTTGCCCAGTCAGTACCGGTGCAGCGATTTCACGCAGAAAACGCAGGCGGCTGCGGCAAGGTGCGCGCATGCCTCTTTCGGACCTGCACATGCCACCACGCCCCTACGCTCGCGCCTGCTTGCTTGCCCTTGCATTGGGTACTTCCTTGTCTGCGCTGGCGCAGGCGCAACAGCCCGCGCCTGCCGCTGCGCCTGCATCGGCCGCAGCTCCCGCGGCCAAGGTTGTTCCTACCGGTGCGCGCTCGGACCTGCACGCGCAGGTGTTGCTGGATCGCGCGCATTTTTCGCCGGGCCAGATCGACGGCGAGCGCGGTTCCAATCAAAAGCGCGCAGTGTCAGGGTTCCAGGCCGCCCACAACATCAAGGCCACAGGCGAGCTGGATGACGCGACCTGGCAAGCCCTGCAGGCCGACACCACACCGGCCCTGGTGCAGTACACGCTTACCGACGCCGATGTCGCCGGCCCGTTCCAACCCATTCCCAAAGGGCCTGCCGAGCAGGCCAAGCTGACTGCGCTTGGCTATGCCTCCGTCGACGAAGCGCTGGGCGAACGTTTCCACGCAGACCCCGCGCTGCTGGCCCAACTCAACCCTGGCGTGGATCTGAGCAAGGCCGGCAGCGTGATTCAGGTACCCAACATCGACGGGGTGCCGCCCCTGGCCAAGCCAGCCAAGCTAGTGGTGGATAAGTCCGATTCGACGCTGCGGCTATTGGACGCCGACGGCAAGGTCTATGCGCAATTCCCGGTGTCTTCCGGCAGCAAGCACGACCCGTTGCCCATCGGCCGTTGGAAAATTCTCGGCATCTCGCGCGACCCGGTGTTCAAGTACAACCCCAAACTGTTCTGGGACGCGAAAAAGGGCGATCAGAAGGCCACCTTGCCAGCGGGCCCAAACAATCCGGTCGGCCGTGTCTGGATCGATCTGTCCAAACCGCATTACGGCTTGCATGGCACGCCCGAGCCCGGCCATGTCGGCAAGACCGAATCGCATGGCTGTGTGCGTCTGACCAACTGGGACGTGGTCAACCTCGCCAGCGTGGTGGGCCCGTCGGTGCCGGTGGTGATGCAGGAATAGACATGAAACTGCTGTTGACCTTGGTGGTGGGCGTCGTGCTGGGCGCGGCCGGCTATTGGTGGCTGGAACGCACCGCGCCGGAAGCGAAAGTAGAACCGTCATCCAGCGCTGCACCCATCGCAACAGATCGCAGCTCAGCGAGTGCTGCGCCGATGGCAGCCCCTGCAGCGGCCGCCACGGCGGCACCGATGGCTGCCTCAGCACCACTGTCCGATCCCGCGCCCGCCGGCATGCCTGCCGCAACAACGCCAGCGCAGCCGCCTGCCGCTGCGGCACCGGGCAGCGACTTGCTGATTCCGGTACAGGGCATCGGCGCCAGCCAGTTGCAGGACACCTTCACCGATGCGCGCAGCGAAGGCCGCGTGCACGATGCCATCGACATCCTCGCTCCTACCGGCACACCGGTTGTGGCAGTTGCCGACGGCACGGTGGAGAAACTGTTCACCAGCGAGCGTGGGGGCCTGACGATTTACCAGTTCGAGCCTGGCGGCAAATACTGCTATTACTATGCGCACCTGGAGCGCTACGCCGACGGCCTGGCGGAGAAACAATCGATCAAGCGAGGCCAGGTCATCGGCTATGTCGGCAGCACTGGCAACGCCAATCCTGCCGCACCGCATCTGCACTTCGAGATCCATCGGTTGGGGCCGGAAAAACAATGGTGGAAGGGCGAGGCGCTCAATCCCTATCCGGTGTTGCACGGGGACCAGCCCCTGCAGTGAGATGGTCGCCCAAGTGTGTCTCGCTACGGCCTGCGTTTTTCGCATAGCGCCGCCATCTGCCGCAACGCCTGCGCGCCTTCATCGACTGGTTGGCAGAGGTCATGGCACCGTATCTGCAGCCGCTTTTGCAATAAGCAGCAGGTACATCGGCGCAGCGCGCTACGCCGATCGGCAGTCATGCACAGCGAACCCCTTGCATTGCGGACTTCGCAGCGCACGTGTGGCGCTGATGTCTAGTGCATCGCATGCATGTTGACTCGATGACGCGACACGCTGCCTCACGACAATCGAGGTCTCGATGCACCGCGCGCCCTGATCGCGCAATCAGCGCGGCTGACAGAGGCCCTGTTCGGCAGTGCAATTCCCTGCAATCTGCTGAAACTCGGAACACCAAAAAGCACAAGCATCTTTCGCAAGATGCCCGTGCCATGGCGTAATCGCAGCGAGCGTTGCAGACGCCCGATGTCGCTTCAGATCAGAACGTGTAGTTGAAGGTCAGCATGCCGTTGCGCGATGCGCCCCACGCACCATAGCCATTGTTGAACTGCGCGTAATAACGCTTGTCGAGCAGGTTGTCGATATTGAGCTGCACCGAAAACTGCGGCGACAGGCGATAGCGCGCAAACGCGTTGACCACTGCGTACGGGCTCTGCTGGAAGGTGCCATACACCGGGTCCACATAGTACGAACGGTTCTGCCAGTTGACGCCACCGCCCACGGTCAGATCGCTCCACGCGCCCTGTGGGGTGTAGCTACTGAACAGCTTGATGGTGGTGCGCGGCAGTTGCGTGTTGATCGAGGCACCGCTGTCGTCGCGTGCGGTGTAATGCGAGGCGCCCAAGGTCGCGTTCCAGCCCTGAGTCAGGCGGCCGGAGAGTTCGAAATCGAAGCCTTCGCTGACCACACCATTGGCAGCGACGTAAGCAAAATCGCTGCTGCCCGGCACCAGCGTGCTCGTCGCCACACCCAGATTGTCCTGCTCGATGCGGAACAGGGCCAGCGAGGCATTGAGCTGGTCGTCGAACCAGGCCGCCTTGACGCCGGCTTCGTAGCCCTTGCCGCTCAACGGATCCAGGTAGCCGCCATTGGCATCGCGCAAGGTCTGCGGGTTGAAGATCTCGGTGTAGCTGACATAGGTCGACCAGACATCGTCGATGTCGTAGACCAGCCCGGCGTATGGAGTGACTTCGGTCTGGGTGTCGGAGAACGGCACCAGCCCCTGCGTCGCATCGGCGTTACGGCCGTCAATCTGCCAATCGGTATAGCGCGCGCCCACCAGCAACGTCAGTGGATCGGCCAGCGAGAAGCGTGCGGCCACGTAGGCGGCCTTCTGCTTGATGGTGCCATCGCTCTGCACCGTGCGCGGGCTCCAGTTGGGCTCCGGATACGCGCCATTCCAGCCCAGGTAGCTGTCCAGGGGTGCGGGGAAGTCGAAGGTACCGTTATTGACGTACTCGCGCCGGTTGTAGCTGGCGCCGGCGACCAGTTGATGTTCGCGGCCGAACAGCTGGAACGGGCCCTGGGCATACACGTCGGCGCCGTCGGCCTTGCGCTCGGTCTGGTAGTTGCCCGAATACGGCACCACCCCACCGCCGGTGGTGCGGTCGAAGCCGAAGATGGTGTAGAACGGATAGAACAGGTGGTTCGTCGCTTCGGTCTTTTCGTGGCTCACATTGGCCTTGAGGGTCCAGCCGTTGTCGAAGCTCTGTTGCAGGCTGGCGAAGGTGCGCTGCAGGCACGTGTCCCAGAACGTCCAGTCGGCCGCCGGATTGAACGAGCGCTTGTAGTCGGTACGCGTGCCATCGCTGTGGAACAGCGGGAAGCCGCCCCAGGTGACATCGTCCGATTCCTTTTTCTGGTACTCATAGCCCACGCTCAACAGCGTGCTGTCGGTGAGGTCGGCATCGATGATGGCCGAGCCGATCTTCTTGCGCAGGCTGTAGCGATCCATGTCCGATTCGCCGTCCTGATACACGCCCACCACGCGTGCGCGCACGGTGCCTTCGGGACTCAGCGGCACGGTGAGATCGGCCACGCTGCGGGTCTTGTTGAAGTCCCCGCCGCCTACCGACACGGTGCCGGTGAAGTCGCGGCTGAGCGCATGCTTGCGTACCAGATTGATCGAGGCCGACGGATTACCCGAGCCGGTCAATAAACCGGTTGCGCCGCGCACCACTTCCACCCGGTCGTACAGCGCTACGTCCAGTGCCGAATCGCCGTAGCTCCACGCCTGCTCCATGTAGGCCGGGATGCCATCGAATTGGTAGTTATCGATATAGAAGCCGCGCGCATAGAAGTCCAACCGTTCGCTGTCATTCTGCGAAGCCGAGATACCGGTGACGTTGTTGAGCACGTCGGTGATGCTCTGCAGATTCTGGTCGTCCATGCGCTCGCGGGTGATCACGGTGACCGACTGCGGAATCTCGCGCAGCGCCAGGTTCATCCGCGTCCCGGCAGAGGTTTTCTCCACCGTATAGCCCTTGGCCTGCTCACCCTGCACGGTCATCCGGTCCAGTGTGGTGACGTCTGCATCGGCGGTGGGCGCTTCTGCCAAGACCTGGCCGGCGGCCAGCGTACACAGCGCAGCGAACAGTGCGCGGGGCAGGGCGTGGCGGCGTGCGCCCACAGAAATAAGACGCATTTCGGTACTACGGATCATCGGGTGACTCCAACGCAGATGGATCGGGCCGCACGCACCGCATAGGCGCAGCGCCGGCAACAAGGGGGAGGAACGGTGCGCCATACCATCGGCAGCGCATCATTTTAATGGGAATGATTCACATTTTAAATAGCCCGCAGAACACCTCGTTGGTATCGACCGCCACAAGGCAAACGCCGGCTCCCTGGCTCCCTGGCTCCACGGCTCCACGGCTCCACGGCCTGCCGGGTCGCGATATCACGCGTGGGAGACCATGACGTGCAAGAGCCGCCGCGTACGCATCGGCTCACCGGCGCCAGATCCACGCACCGCAGCTGTCCCGCTTCTGCCATCAGCCGTCATACGTGGCGGGCATCGCCTCGCGCGTTGGCGCCACTCTGTGCAGGCCCTCCCGCGCAGCCATTGCGGTTACACATGCATCTGGCAACCCGTCGGCCGCCACGGTTGCCGCAATGACACATGCCGCCGCTTGCGTACTGTTGCGATGGCGATCGTCCCTAAGACTGCAGCGCTCCGATCCACCGCTGCAGGAAGCGCTCGCATCGAATTGCGCAAATTCTCGCGACATGCAGCGTTGCCAGAAGTGCGGGCGCCCCCCTCCGCCGGCCACGCAGCACTCGAAATGGAGACATCGCACCGCGAGTGCGCGAAACGCGGCGCGTTGTGACATCCGCCACAAACAAAGACGCCGGCTTTCGCCGGCGTCTTTGTGACTCATATCAGCGCACTACAGCGCCTTCGCTGCGGCCACCACGTGCTCGGCAGTGATCTTGAAGTACGCATACAGCTGATCGGCCGGTGCCGAGGCGCCGAAGGTATCCATGCCGACCACATCGCCATCCAGGCCCACGTACTTGCGCCAGAAGCCGGTCACGCCCGCTTCCACCGCCACGCGCTTGCGCACGGCGTTCGGCAACACCGACTCGCGATACGCCGCATCCTGGCGGTCGAACACATCGGTCGACGGCATCGACACCACGCGCGTCTTGAGGCCGGCCGCATCCAGCGTCTGCTTGGCTTCCACCGCCAGGCCCACTTCCGAGCCGGTGGCGATCAGGATCACGTCCGGCGTACCGCCTTGGGCATCGGCCAGCACGTAACCACCGCGTTCGATCAACTTGATCTGCTCGGCGCTGCGCGGCTGATGCTGCAGGTTCTGACGGCTGAAGATCAGGCAGCTCGGGCCGTCCTTGCGGGTAATGGCCGCCTTCCAGCTCACTGCCGATTCCACCGCATCGCCCGGGCGCCACACGTCGTTGTTGGGGATGTAGCGCAGCGAGGCCAGGTGTTCCACCGGCTGATGGGTCGGGCCGTCTTCGCCCAGGCCGATCGAGTCGTGCGTGTACACGTGAATCGCATGCGCCGGGTTCAACGCGCTCATGCGCACGCCGTTGCGTGCGTAGTCGCTGAACACCAGGAAGGTGGCGTCGAAGGGAATGAACCCGCCATGCAGCGCCAGACCGTTGGCAATGGCGGTCATGCCGAACTCGCGCACGCCGTAGTACACGTAGTTGGCATCCGGGTCGTCGGTGGCGACCGACTTGCTGGCCTTCCACAAGGTCAGGTTGGAATGCGCCAGGTCGGCCGAACCACCGATCAACTCCGGCAGCAGCGGCGCAAACGCTTCGATCGCCAGCTGCGAAGCCTTGCGCGAGGCAATGGTCTGGCCCTCTTCCTGCGCCTTGGCGATGTAGGCATCGGCCTTGGCGATGAAGTCGGCCGGCAACTCGCCGTGCGAGCGACGGGTCAGCTCGTCGGCTTCGCTGGCGTACTGCTTGGCATACTTGTCGAACAGCTGCTCCCATTCGGCCTGACGCAAGGTACCGGTACCGCCGGCACGCCAGCCGGCGTAGATCTCTTCGGGAATTTCGAACGGGCCGTACGGCCATTCCAACGCCTTGCGTGCGCCTTCCAGTTCGTCCTTGCCCAGCGGCGCGCCATGCGAGGATTCCTTGCCGGCCTTGGTCGGCGCACCGAAGCCGATCTTGGTACGGCAGCAGATCAGCGTGGGCTTGTCGGTGTTTTCCAGCGCCGCCTCGATGGCGGCCTTGATCTTGTCGGCGTCATGCCCGTCCACATCGCGGATCACGTGCCAGCCATAGGCCTCGAAACGCGCCGGGGTGTCGTCGCTGAACCAGCCGGCCGTATTGCCGTCGATGGAAATCTGGTTGTTGTCCCAGAACGCCACCAGCTTGCCCAGGCCCCAGGTACCGGCCAGCGAGGCGGCTTCGTGCGAAATGCCCTCCATCAGGCAGCCGTCGCCCATGAATACCCAGGTGCGGTGATCGACGATTTCCAGCTCCGGGCGGTTGTAGCGCTGCGCCAACAACTTCTCGGCCAGCGCAAAGCCCACCGCATTGGCGAACCCCTGCCCGAGCGGGCCAGTGGTGGTTTCCACGCCGGGAGTTTCGCTGCGCTCGGGGTGGCCGGCGGTCTTGCTGTGCAACTGGCGGAACTGCTTGAGCTGCTCGATCGGCAGGTCGTAACCGGACAGGTGCAACAGCGCGTACTGCAGCATCGAACCGTGGCCGTTGGAGAGCACGAAGCGGTCGCGGTTGAACCACTGCGGGTTGTTCGGGTTGTGCCGGTAGAAGTCGTTCCACAGCACTTCGGCGATATCGGCCATGCCCATCGGCATGCCGGGATGACCGGACTTGGCGGCTTCGACCGCGTCTGCGGCAAGAAAACGGATGGCGTTGGCCAGCTGGCGGCGGGTGGGCTGGGTCATGGGCGTCTATGGAAGCGGAGGGAACACCGCTGGAAGCGGAGGCCCCTATTCTCCCATACACAGCGTTACGGGAATCGGGAGTCGGGAATGGGGAATCGGATGCAGCGTTGCGAGTTGGTCGATGGACTCAGCTTCGCGCCACCCCGCCTCGCGCCTCACCCTCGCACCAGCCCGCTTTACCCATTCCCGACTCACGATTCCCTATTCCTCGCCCTTGGCCACCAAGGTCGTCAGCGCCAGATCCCCGGTCACGTTCAGCGCCGTGCGGCACATGTCCAGGAAGTGGTTGACGCCCAGGATCATGCCGATACCCACCGGGTTGACCCCGACCATCGCGCAGATCAGCGCCACCACCGGCAGCGAGCCGGACGGCACGCCGGCCGTGCCGATCCCGCCCAGGATGCAGACCAGCATCACCATGAACTGCTGGCCCAGGCTCAGGTCCACGTTGAAGAACTGCGCCAGGAAGATCACCGTGACGCCTTCGAAGAGTGCGGTGCCGTTCTGGTTGGCGGTGGCGCCCACGGTCAGCACGAAACGCGACACGCGCGGCGGCAGGCCCATCTCGTCGGCCACGCGTAGCGCCGTCGGCAGGGTTGCGTTGCTGGACGCGGTCGAGAACGCCATCACCGTCGCTTCCTGGGTCTGGCGGAAAAAGCCCAGCGGCGAGCGTCCGGCGAATTTCACCGCAATGCCGTAACTGACCACCATGTGCAGGCCCAGCGCCAACACCACTACGCCCACGTAGGCGCCCAGACGAATCAGCAGATCGAAGCCGAACAGCGCGGCCAGGTTGAACATGAAACACGCCACCGCATACGGCGCCAGGCGGATCACCAGCCCGATCAAGGTCATCGAAATCTCGAAGACCCCCTCGATGCCGCGCCGCAACGTGGCGACCTTTTCGTCTTCGGTCAGCACCATGCCCACCCCGAACATCACCGCAAAAAACATCAGCGACAGAATCGCGCCATTGCTCGACGCGGCGGCAATCACGTTGCTGGGCACGATCGACAGCAGCATGTCCATGCCCTGCGGCTGCGTGCCGGAGCTGGAAATGATCTCGCGGGTGCGCTCGGCGTTTTCCTGGATCAGCTGATTGGCCAGTTGCGGGTCAACGCCCCCACCGGGCTTGAGCACGTTGACCAGCACCAGCCCCAGCAACACCGCCACACCGGACAGCACCACGGTATAGCCCAGGGTGCGCCACCCCACCCGCCCGAGCGCGCGGATGTCGCCCATTTCGGAAATGCCCATGACCAGCGCCGAGAACAGCAGCGGCACGATCAGCATGAAGATCAGATTGAGGAAGACCTGCGAAAACGGCGTGGTGACGTACTTGGTCGCCAGGCGCACCCACTCAGCGTCGCTGCCGGCCAGGTAATAGACAGCCAGGCCCAACAACAAGCCAACGGCAAAGCCAATTCCCATCTTCCAATGCAGGGGCAGGCCCGGGCGGCACGTGGCTGGGGATGCTGTCATCTGGTCAGGCCTTGGTGGACACAAAGACCGGAGCTTAACAAACGCCATGCCTACCCGGATGCTGCTATATGCCTTGTGCGGGTAGGCGAGCTTCTCGCTGTCGGGTGAGGCAGGCGTTTTGCAGTTGGCGGTAGGAGTTGCTGTTTAGGCGCAAAGCAGGACGGCCTGCATTTCGAGCCGTCGCGGCGTTCAGATGAAATCAGATGGCTGAAAGCGAAAGCCCGCCTGTCGAGTGCGCGGTGCCTGCCCACGCCGCTCGCGGGACCCTTGGCGGCATGGATGCCGCCACCGAGCTTACAAGGACGTACTTGCAGCGTGTCCGGCGAGGGGGCGGGCAAGGGCACTGCGGCTAACCCAGCGCCAACGCTCCTTGCTCTGTGCCCCATAGTTTGCAGATCACGCGCATCCAAAGTCGACGCGTTATCCGCGCTGGAAGGCAATGTCGCCGCTCAGAGCAAGTAATGGCGGCCAACAAAATCTAACGCGCCACTGTTAGGTGTGCAGATCCCCACCAGCAATCGAAGTACCGTTGTTGCAGACCCTTCGTCACACCGGCTGCAACTGCGCGGCCAATATGTCAGTCGTTCCAGGACGCCACCAAAGCAACCCGTCAGTCAAGGCGCAGGCGGATACAGCGGCGCCAGCACCTCCGGTTCGGCCGCACTTGCATGCCGCCAGCGCGGCCCCTTGGCGAACGCTTCGCGCAAGGCAGCGCGCGCGCCGGTCACATCGCCGTCGCCGCCCCAGCGTGCGCGCTGCATGCGCGCCACGGCTGCACGCTGCGCCGGGTCGGCCAATGCCGCCATCACTGCATCGATATCGGCAACGCCGGCCATACCGCAGAGCACCGCCGCCACCTCGTCCATGCCGCCGGTGTCGAGCGCGCGGCGCAACTCGGCAACGCCGTGGGTCGCACGTCTGCCCTGGGCTGGCATGTTGCTGCCGTTGCCCTCATTGCCGCCTGATGCACCGCGCGGAGCACCGCGCCGACGCAATAACGCCCATACCAGCGTAGCGATCCACAAAAGCGCAAATCCGATCGCCGCCGCGATCCATCCCCACGGCGTTCGCGCGGGAGATGGTGCTTGCAGGGTGAGCGTGCGATCGGGTATCGGCGCCGATTGATCGGGTGCCGGAGTCGGCGCCGATGCCGGCGCAGGCGTCGCAAACGCACCGCTACCTGCCGCCACATCGAGCGTCAGGTCGGGCAGTGACGCGGTCTTGGCTGCGCCTGCCCCCACATCCCACCATGCCATCTGCAGCCCGGGCACCACCAACGGACCGGCGCGGTTGGGCACGATCGAATAGCGCCGGGTCAGTCGCAGTTGCGGCGAGCCGTCCACAAAGCGCTCCTCGAATTGCGGCGGCTCGGCGAATACCTGCGCGTCGGGCACGCTGGGCGTGGGCAATTCGGGAAACTGCGCCTGGGTCGCGCCGCGCGCACTGGCTTCCACCACGAATTGGGCCGCCTCACCGGCTCTCGCCCGCTGAGGCGTGGTCGTGTAGCGCAACTGCAGGCTGCGCAACGGCAGCCACGGCTGCGGCGCATTGGCCGGTTGCGCGCGCACCTGCAGCGGAATGCTCGCACTGCGCGCACTCAACTCACCGTTGCCACGCCCGAAGTAATCGTCGAAAAACCCGCCTACCGAACGCCCGTTGAAACGTGCCGGCGGCAGTAGCAGGCGACCGCTGCGCTCGGGCACCAGCAGGTAGCGCCGCTCCACCACATTGTATTGGCGTCCATTGACGACCTTGACCGAGCTGACGTCGTCGCCGACGCGCTGCATCGATGCCCCATCGGGTGCCTCAAGATCCAATTCGCCCGATGCCAGTTGGGTGGCGAAGTACAACCGCACCACCACGCCCACGCTTTGCTGCACGTAGGGTTGCGGGTCGTCCACCTGGGTTTGGACGAAGGCTTCTTCATTGCCCTGCGCCGCACTCGGCGCGCCGGCAGCGTTGCCGGAGCTGCTCGCGGGATCGTTCGCCGCGCCAACCACCTGCAGGCGCAGCGGTTCGGTGCGTTCATTGCCCACGCGTATCGCCGGCACGATGAGTTCGCCGCTCCTGCGTGGCGTCAGTACCACGCCGAACAAGGCACGCACCGTCACCGACCCATTGGTCACCTGCATCTGCTGATTGGCGCTCTTGGCGCCCAGCGAAAAATCGCTGCGCAGCGGCGTGTAATCCGGGTCGACGCCGCGTTGGTCGGTTTCGATATTCAACATCGCCACATCGCCGACATTGACGCTGTCGCGATCCAGCCACGCGCGCGTGACCGCACCCACAGGCGCGCACGCCAACAGTGCCACGCTGGCCAGCATGCCGATTGCCGCGCGACGTAAATGCTGTCTGCCGATCATCGTCCGTCCCGTTGCCTGCGTTCGTATTCCAGCCTGAATTTGGTACGCAGCAGGCTGCCCGGATCGTCCGGCACCCGCCGCAGCCATGCGTCCACCGCCTGACGTTGCTCGCGTTGTTCCGGCGTCTCGCCGGCGACGGCGGCCTCCTGCTTGCCGCTGGCATCGGCCTGCTTGTTGCCCGCCTGCGCCATGGCCTGCTGCATCTTGCGACGCTGTGCCTCATCGGCCTGCTGCTGCGCCTTGGCATCGGCAGATTGCGGCGGCGTGTCCTGCTTGCGTTGCTCGCCCTGCCCGTTCTTGGCCTGCGCATCTTGTGGCCTGCCGTCCTGTGGCGGCTGCGCCTCAGAGGGTTGGTTCTTGCTGTCGTGCTGATTCTGCCCATCCTGGCCGGATTGCTTGTCCTGCTGATTCTGGCCCGCCTGCTGTTGCCCCTTCCCATCCTGGCCGGATGGCTTCTGGTCCTTGGACTGCCCCTTGCCATCCTTGTTGGTCTGCTGCTGGCGCTTGCGCGCCGCATCGACCGCCGCGCGATTGGCGATGGCGTCCTGCTGATTCGGATGTTGCTTGAGCGCACGGTCGTAGGCCGCGATCGCCGCGTCGTACTGGCCTTGTCGCGCCAGCGCGTTACCGAGGTTGTACAGCCCCTCATCGGTCGGTACCGCTTCGAAGGCCTTCTGCGCCGCTGCGAAATCGCCCTTGCGATACGCCTGCACCCCGGCATCCAGGCGCTGTTGTTGCACCTGATCGGCACGCTGCCACAAGGTGCCATCGGCCGCGTGCGCGGGCTGCGCCAGCGGCAGCACGCACACCATCGCCAGCACGGCCACCACCGCGCGGCGACGAAACGCCAGCAGGGACAGCAGCATCACCGGCAGCACCAGCCAATAGCCTTCGTCGAGCCAGCTCTTGCCGCCATCGGACTCGGCGGTTTCATCGGCCAACGGCTGTTGCGATGGATCGAGCACGCCCAACGCCCGCAGGTCTGCATCGTCCGGCGCAATGCGCGCATAGCGCCCGCCCCCCTGCGCAGCCAGGGTGCGCAGACTGCCCTCGTCGAGCTTGGCCTGTGCAATTTCACCGCTGGCCGTGCGATACGCCGCACCGCGCTCGCCGCCCACACCGAGCGCAGAGACACTGAAACCGCGCGAACGTGCCACCCGGGCCGAACTTTCGGCGGAGCGATCTGCGCTATCGCTGACGAGCAGGATCTCGCCTTGCTTGAAGCCGGCCTGCTGCAACAACTGCGCGGCCGCATCGATCGCCCGGTCGGCACGCTTGCCATCGACCGGCATGACCGACGGCGACAGCGCATCCAGAAACAAGGCCACGTTGGCACTGTCTTCGGTCAATGGCGCAACCGTGAAGCTCTCGCCTGCATACACCAGCAATGCCACCTCGCCCCCGGCTCGTTTGCGCAGCAGCGTCGCCAGCTTGGCGCGCGCCTGCAGCAGGCGCGAAGGCGGCAGGTCGGTTGCGTTGGCACTGGACGACAGGTCCAGCACCACCACCAGCGGCATGCTCGACTGAAACACCGGACGCTCGGTCTGCCGCCAGCTCGGCCCGCTCATCGCAATCACGGCCAACGCATAGGTCAGCGCAGCCAGCACGAATCCCAGCCATCCGCGCCGACCGCCGGAGACCAACAGCTTCGGCAACAGATGCGCATCCACGCTTTGCCGCCAGACGTCGGCATCGCGGCGACGCCAGTGCCACAGCGCAGCCGCCGGTACGATCGCCAACAGCGCCCACAACAGCGTCGGGCGCAACAGATGTAACGACTGCAGCCACCCCGCCAGCTCGGTCAGCGCGTCCATTGCCACCTCCGCGGCAGCATATAGGCCAACAGGGCAACGACGATTGCCGCGCCCAATGGCCAGTAGTAACGCTCGACGCGCGGCTGCACCGAAGGCCCCAGTCCCTTGACCGGTTCCAGCCGATCCAGCTCGGCATAGATGCCGGCAAGCTCCTCGGTATCGCGGGCGCGGAAGAAGCGCCCGCCGGTCTGCTGGGCGATCTTGCGCAGCCCGTCTTCGTCGATGTCGTCGTTGCCACCGGCCGGAATCGGTACCCCGAACAAGGAATAGCCGCCACTGCCGCCGAAGGCAATGGTATGCACGCGCACGCCTTCGGCCTTGGCCAGTTCCGCGGCCTTCAGGGGATTGAGTACGCCAGCGGTATTGACGCCATCGGTGAGCAACACCACCACGCGCTGGCCCTGCTTCTGTTCGCGCAGGCGCTTGACCGACAAGGCGATCGCATCGCCAATCGCGGTTTCGCGCCCGGCCAAGCCCACCACGCTGTCGCTCAACTGATCGCGCACGGAGGTCAGATCCGCGGTCAACGGTGTCAGCGCATACGCGCGTTGGCCAAACACCAGCAGACCGACGCGGTCGCCGTCGCGCCGATCCAGAAAGTCCGACAGCACGGCCTTGGCGGCGGTGAGCCGGTCCACCACCTTGCCACCAAGCACCATGTCGGGCTCGCTCATGCTGCCCGAAAGATCCACCGCCAACATCATCTGGCGCGCCTCGCGCGGGGGTTGAATCACCTCGCCCAATTGCTGCGGACGTGCCAGCGCGGCACACAACAAAAACCAGGCCAGCCACGCCAGCCAACGCGGCATCCGCAGCACCGGCGCGCTTTTGGCCTGCGCCACCGCCTGCAATTGCTCCGCATATGGCACGCGGAGTGCGGCCGCATCGGCGCGGCGTTGCGGCCAGAACCACATCAGCAACGGCAAGGGCATCAGCCACCACGCCCACGGCCAGGCGCAGTGCGCCAACGCATCCTGCCATTGCGACCACTGCAACCAGTTCATCGCCGGCCCCGCATCAACGCCACAAAGCGCTGCCGCGCCAACGCTTCTACCGCAGGTAGATCGCTGACGGTGGGTGCGCGCTGAAAGCCGCCTTCCAGCACAGCCCGGCCCGGCCCCTGCGAAAACACCTGGTCCTTGCGCTTGCGCCCATCCAGAAACTGCAACCACGCCTCGCCCTGCAAGCGGTCGGCCTGCGGGTCGACGCGCCGCGCCGCACGTCGCAGCAGCACCGACACGGCCGCCAAGCGCTGCGCAGGCGTGGTGGCGCGCGCTAGTTCCGCATCGAACGCAGCCAGCCAGCGGCGCTGGCGCTGACGCCGGCGCCACCACCAGACCCATGCGCTCCCCACCACCAGCACGACAACCGCGATCACCAGCCACCAGCCCGGTGCCAGCGGCCACCACGACGGCGACGGCGGCAGGTGCACATCACGCAGCGGCAGCGACGGCGGGGACATCGTCAGCGACTCCGCGCGGCAGGGCTGCCGCCCAACCACGCATCGCTGGCATCGTCGGTGGACAGGCGATGCAAGCGCACGCCGCGTGCCTGCAGGAGCGACCCCAAATGCTCCAGCGGCGCGACGAATTCGGCCTGCCAGCGTGCACGTCCGGCCTGGGTCGACAGATCGATCGCGATGCGCTCGCCACGCACGTCGAAGGTGACTGCACGTGCCGGTGGCGCCAGTTCCAGCGGATCGACCAGCACGATCACCACCACCTCGTGATGCAAGGCCAAGCCCGACCAGCGCGTGGCAGAAATCCGGCCGGCGCTGCGCGCATCGGCCAGCACGGTCAGGCGCGCGCCGGGGCGCAACAGGCGCGCCGCATGATCCAGCGCCACCTCCAGCCCCGCATCGCCGGACGGCGGCTGGGCATACCAACGCGCCAAGGCATCCAACACCGGCAGCACACCACGCTGACCGGACCGCGGCGCAATCGGCGCCTCGCTCGCGGTGCCGCGCAAGGCTGCAATGCGATCGCCCTGGCGCTGCGCCAGCCATGCGGCGACCGCGCCGGCGCGTGCGGCCTGCACCGATTTGTAGCGCACGCGCGTACCGAAGAAGAGCGCAGGCGAGGTATCGGCCACGATCAGGCTCAAACGCTCGCGCTCAGCCTGAAACAATTTGGTGTGCGCTCGCCCGGTTCGCGCGGTCACGCGCCAATCGATATGCCGCGCATCATCGCCAGCCACGTACTCACGCGACTCGGCATATTCCATGCCGCGCCCGCGCGTGGCGGCCGGCACCGGCCCCACCACCCCGTGCCGGCCACGTCCCGGTTGACCGCGATGGATTGCAGTACCGCGCAGCGCAATCAGTTCTGCAAGCGCTGGGCGCACTCCATCGCCAGCGACTGGCGAGGGGGCGGCTGCAGGGGACGAGAACGGCATCGAAGACATCGGTGTTTGGCGAGAGTGCGGCATACCTCAGCGACGCTGCCCGATCAGGGCAGCGGAATCTTTTCGAGCAATGCAGCGATCAGGCGTTCGCCGTCCCAACCCTCGGCGGTGGCCTCGTAGCTGGGTAGGACGCGATGTCGCAGTACGTCCGGGGCAATGGCGCGGATATCGTCCGGCGTCACGTAGTCGCGCCCGGCCAGCCACGCCCGTGCGCGCGCGCACCGTTCCAGTGCGATCGAGCCACGCGGGCTGGCGCCCCAGGCGATCCGCCGCGCCAATGCCGGGTCGTAACGCTTGGCATCGCGCGAGGCCAGCACGATTTCGATCAGATAGCGTTCCAGCTGCGGTGCCAGATGCACGTCAAGCACCACACGGCGCGCGGCGAAGACATCTTCCAATGGAATCTTGTCCGGTACGGTTTCGTGCTTTTCCAGCGTGTCGCGGGCGGACTCGCGTGCCAGGCGCAGGATTTCCGCCTCGGCGTCGGCCTGGGGATAGCCGATGCGCACATGCATCAGGAAGCGATCCAACTGCGCTTCGGGCAGCGGGAACGTGCCCTCCTGCTCGATCGGATTCTGCGTTGCCATCACCAGGAACAACTGCGGCAGCGCATAGGTATGCCGGCCGACCGTCACCTGCCGCTCGCCCATCGCCTCCAGCAGCGCGGATTGCACCTTGGCTGGTGCGCGGTTGATTTCGTCGGCCAGCAGGATCGGGTGGAAGATCGGCCCGGGCATGAACTCGAACCGGCTGTCCTGCGGCCGCCAGATTTCGGTACCGGTCAGATCGGCAGGCAGCAGGTCCGGGGTGAACTGCACCCGCGCAAAATCCGCTTCCAGCCGCGAAGCCAGCGCACGGATGGCAGTGGTCTTGGCCAACCCGGGCGCGCCCTCGACCAGCAGATGGCCATCGGCCAGCAAGGCAATCAACAGCCGCTCCACGAGCGCTGCCTGGCCAACGATGCGCTGCGCAAGCGATTCGCGCAGCGAGGTGAATTGACGGTGCAGCCGGTCCTCGGCGGGCGCGGCAACGGCTTCGGGGGGGAGCAGTGGCGGTGCGTTCATAGGTCCAGTGTGACCGATTCGAACGCGATTGGTTCAATTGGCGGCGTTGGGATGTTCAGTGAGTGATCGAGTTCATGCTGGCTGGCTGGCAAAATGAGAAAGGCCAGGCATGCAGACATACTTGGCCTTCCTGCAGTCAAGATGCGTGTGCGGCATCAGCGCACGGCTGAAGCCACTCGCAGAACCTTTGGCGTGATGAAGACAAGCAACTCTGCCTTGCTTTTCTGGCGGCCTCTGCTCTTGAACAGATTGCCCAGGAAGGGCACATCACCGAGGAACGGAACTTTGTTGACACTGGCACGATCAGTAAATTCGTAAACGCCACCGATAACCACCGTCTGACCATCATCCACAAGCACAGCCGTGTTGATCTCGCGGCGATTGATCGACGGGACAGTGCCGTAAAGAGGCAGTTCAATCAACTGATCAACCTCATCCTTTTTGACGTTCATATTCAAAAAAACGCGGTTATCGTTGGTGATCGTTGGTGTTACTTTCAGCTCCAAAAGCACTTCCTTGAATTGCACATTCGGGGTCGCCGCCTGGCCACCAGTAACGGTTACATACCCAATTTCGCGACCTTGCTTGATTACACCTTCGCGCTGATTGGACGTCACGATGCGAGGATTGGAAATCACCTCACCACGCCCTTCTTGCTGAAGTGCAGACAATTCAAGATCAAGATTGAAATTCGAACCAAGAAGCGTGTACGCAAGACTTGGAGCAGTGGCGCCGCTCGTAAACGCGCCGGTGGGCAGATTCACATTGAGACCGCGTCCTGCAGCAACCCCACCACCAGTTGCACCACTACCGATGGTTGCAACATTGTCACCGTAAGTATGAGTTCCACCCAGGCCGAATTTGGCACCCAAATCGCGTGCGAATGTATCCGTCGCAATCACAATGCGACCTTCGATCAGCACCTGATCGACGGGACGGTCGATATGCGAAATCAGCTCGCGCATCTGCGCGACTTTCTTGGGAATATCGCTAATCATCAAGGTGTTGGTGCGCTCATCGGCAACCAGGCGTCCGCGTGGTGACAGGAAGCCGTTGTCTTGCTGGCCTGCTCCACCGCCGCCCTGGCCACCTTGCCCGCCACCAATCCCCTTGGCCTCCGTCAGCGCTTTGAAGATCACCGCAGCGTTGTGGTAATTGATCTGCACATAATCGGTGATCAAGTCCTCGCGGTTCTCGATCGCGATGCGGGCGTCTTCCTTGTCCTGCTCGAACTTGGCCAGCTCTGGTTGCGGGGCGACCCACACCACGCCACCATCGCGGCGCTTGTCCAGGCCCTTGGCACGCAGCACGATGTCCAGCGCCTGGTCCCACGGCACGTTCATCAGGCGCAGCGTGACGTTGCCCTGCACGGTGTCGGAAGCGACGATATTGAGGTTGGACTCCTCGGCGATCAGCTGCAGCACGGTGCGCACCGGCACGTCCTGGAAGTTGAACGTCACCGGGCGGCCGCTGTAGCCGCGCGCAGCGATCTGCGCGGCAGCCTGCGTGACCGCCGCCGGGCTCACACCGCCAACCGCCGGCTGACCCTTGCGCGGGGTGATTTCCACCACGTATTCGTTGCCGGTCTGATAGGCCAGCGACTCGAAGGCACCCTTGGTCGACAGCACCAGCTGCGAACCGGAGCCGGACGGCTTCACTTCAACGCGCTGCACCGGCGTGGCGAAGTCGGTGACATTGAGCGGGCGTTGCAGCTCGGCGGGTAGCTTGGCATTGCTGATGTCCACCAGCACGTTGTCGCCCTGGGTCCGCAGGTCAGGGCTGGCGCCCTGGCCGTCGAACTGCAGGATCAGACGGCCAGCGCCGTCTTCGCCGCGCTTGAAATCGATTTTGGACACCGCCAGGCTCGCCGGAGCGACCTTGGCCGGATCCTGCGCGGGCTGAGTCAGCGCCGCTGCGGCGAACGCGCTGCCGCTCGCCAGTGCCAGCGCGAACCCCAACGCGCAGGCCTGGAAGATCGCGTGGCGTCGTACCGGACGCAGCCGCTGGGCATTGGAAAACGTCATCGTGCTATCCCCTATCACTTTATTGATCATCCAATGCGAGTGCGGCCGGCCGTTCAAGCCATCCACCCGCACCGTCCGGCACAAGTTCAATCAGCTCGATGCGGTCTTCGTAGACCCCGGTCACCCGGCCATCGCTCTGTCCCAGATACACACCCGGCCGCACCCGGTAGGTCACCTTGTCAGGCGCCATCACCAATGCGATCAGGCCCGAACCGCCGCCAATGGTCCCCACCATGTCGAGGGCGTCGAGCGGAAAGGCTTCCAACGGTTCCTTGCGCCGGTTCGGATCCGGACGCGTGCCGTTGCCACCTTCCGCGCTGACCCAGGCATCGCTGAACGGGTCGCGCATCGCCTGCGCTGCATATTCGAAGGTCTCGAACTGCTGCATCACCGGCAATGGCTCCAGCGGCGGCGCAGGACGCGCGCGCACCTCGGCAACCCAGGCTTCCAGATTCGGCGCATCGCCCGGTGTGCTGGTCACACCGCGCGTGCACGCCGGCAATACTGCAATTAACGCCACACAGGACAGAATCTTGAGCAATTTCATGGTCATTGGCCGCCCTTCTTCGCAGCGTTGGCCGCAGCCTTTTCCTGCTCGGCCATTTCCTCGTCGTCCAGATAACGATAGGTCTTGACCGTTCCGGACAGCTCCAGCGCACCGCGCGGGCCGATGCCGGCCTTGGGATCCTTGGGCTTGAGGTTGATGTCGTGCATGGTCAGGATCACCACGCGCGGCAGCGAGGCCACACCGCTGACGAAGGCACCGAACTGGTGGTAGCTGCCCACCATGCGCAGAGCGATCGGCTTTTCGGCGTAAAACTCCTTCGGCGATTCCGGACCAGGCTGGAACAGCTCGTTGGACAGGCCGCTGGACAACGCGGTCTGCGAAATGTCGATGATCAAATCTGGCATTTCGGTCTTGCTGGGCAGCTGACGCAGCATCTGCTGCAGCACTTGTTCCATCTGCGCGAGCTGCTGCTTGAGCGGCTCCAGGTTCACCGCGCGGCCCTGTTGGGTCTCGAACTCGGTGCGCAGCTGGGATTCGGTGCTTTCCAGGCCTTCCAGTTCATCGCGCTTGCTGCTGATCAACAGGAACCAGGCCAGCACCATGATGAACAAGCCGACCACCACGCAGAACACGATGCGCGCCTGCTGCGGCCAACCACCGATGTTGTTGAAATCCAGATCGCTGAGCTTGAATGATTTCTTACTCATGACGCCGCCCCCTCCTGCGGCCGATTGGCTGGCGCCGGTGCTGCCTGCGTCGGTGCAGGAGCAGCGGCCGGCGGCGTTGCGGGTGCAGGCGCCGCTGCCGGAGCAGCAGGCGTCGCACCAGCAGGCGCAGCACCCGGTGCTGCGGTGCCCGGCGCAGCCGGATCCGCTGCGCCCGGCGCGGTGCCGTTCTTGTCAGCCTCGTTCGGGTTGGCCAGCTTGACCTTGAGCGTGAACACGTACGGCAGCGTCTTGGTGTCCATCGACGACGCGGCAGGTTGACCGGCCTTGTCCTGACTCTTGGCCTCGATGATCGACAGGTCCGGATTGGTCATCCAGCCCGAGCTTTCCAGGTTGCGCATGTATGCACTGACCCGCGCATTCGATTGCGAGCGACCTTCCAGCGTGAGGATGTCGCCATCCTGCTTGATGTTGGTCAGCGCCACGCCATCGGGAATGGTGCGCACCAGCGAATCGAACAGGTGCACCATCTGCGAGCGGTTGGCTTGCAGTTCCTCGATCACCTTCTTGCGGGCAAGCAGGCGGTCCTTCTTCTTGTCGAGTTCCTTGATCTCTTCGTTCTGCGCCTTGACCTTGTCGATCTCGGTGGTCAGAAACGCATTGCGCTCGGTCTGGCCGCTGATCTGCGCGTCGTAATAGAACCAGATCAACGCCGACAACAGCACGCCGCCCAATGCGGCGAAGCCCAGCATCGAATAGAACTCGCGCTCGCGTGCCTTTCGGCGCTCCGCGCGCCAGGGCAATAGATTGATTCTTGCCATCAGTCGAAGCTCCTCAGGGCCAGGCCGGTGGCGATCATCAATGCAGGCGCATCCAGCGCCAGCGCATGGGCCTGAACCTTCGGACCAAGCGTCATCTGGGCAAGCGGATTTGCAACGACCGTGGTCACGCCGAGCTGCTCTTCCACCATCTCCGGCAGGCGCGCCAGCGCGGCGCAACCGCCGGCCAGCACGATGCAGTCGACGCGGTTGAACTCACTGCCCGCATAGAAGAACTGCAGCAGACGGCTGATCTGCTGCACCGTGGCTTCCTTGAACGGCTCCAGCACCTCGACCTCGTAACTTTCCGGCAGGCCGCCCTGACGCTTGGCAAGGCCAGCCTCTTCATAGGTCAGCCCGTAACGGCGCATCACTTCGTCGGTGAGCTGCTTGCCGCCGAACACCTGTTCGCGGCTATACAGGCTGCGACCGGAGCGCAGCACGCTCAGCGTGGTCATGGTGGCGCCGATGTCCACCAGCGCCACCACCGCATCGGCAGCCACCGGCAATTCGCTGGCAACCAGCGCGAAGGCGTTTTCGACCGCGAAGGCCTCCACGTCCATGACCTTGGCGGTCAAACCGCCGAGTTCCAGCGCCGACTGGCGCAGTTCCACATTCTCCGAACGCGAGGCGGCCAGCAGCACCTGCACCATGTCCGGGCTGCTGGGCATCGGGCCCAGCACCTCGAAATCGAGATTGACTTCCTCGATCGGGTACGGAATGTAATTGGTGGCTTCCAGTTCGACCTGGGCTTCCAGGTCGCTATCGTCCAGATCGGCCGGCATCGGGATCAACTTGGTGATCACCGCCGACCCGGCGACAGCAGCGGCCGCGTTTTTGGCCTTGCTGCCGGAACGGTTGATGGCGCGCCGAATGGCTTCGCCCACCGCCTCCACTTCGACGATGTTCTTTTCCACGACCGCATTCGGCGGCAATGGTTCCACCGCGTAATGTTCCACGCGAAAACGGTTCCCGCTGCGCGATAGCTGCAAGAGCTTCACGGCAGTAGAACTAATGTCGACACCAATCAGTGGCGACTGACTCTTGGGTAAAAGCCCCACGGTAACTCCCCTGCCGACGGGCACTTGGACGCATGTGCGCCCTCGTATTAATAATCAAATTTTAACAGTTGACAAGCCCTTCACGCGCTAGGCAATGACCCGGCGACGCGACCCCAGTGCTGTCTTCTGCGATCCCCAGAGTTCGGCCCCAGCCAAACTCGGCGTCATCTATACTCTGTGACCAAGAAATCTGCAATCGGAATCTCTCTTACATGCCCCGTATTCGCCGTTGGCTGGGCTGGATCCTGGCCACGATCGTCGTGCTCGCACTGCTTGGCGCAATTGCTGCCGGCGGCCTGTATTACGCCATTTCCTCGAAGTTGCCGGACGTTCAATCGCTCAAGCAGGTCGAGCTGCAGGAGCCGATGTACGTCTATTCCAGCGATGGCCGCCTCATGGCGGTTTATGGCGAGACCCGGCGTTATCCCATCCAGATGAAGGACGTGCCGCTGCGCCTGAAGCAGGCCTTCCTGGCCACCGAGGACGCGCGCTTCTACGAGCACGGCGGCGTGGACTACAAGGGCATTGCCCGCGCGGTGTGGCTGCTGACAACCACCGATGCCAAGCGCGTGCCGGGTGGTTCGACCATTACCCAGCAGGTGGCGCGGCAGTTCTTCCTGAGTTCGGAGTACAGCTACACCCGCAAGCTGGCGGAGATCCTGCTGGCGCGCAAGATCGAAAGTGAGCTGAGCAAGGACGAGATCTTCGAGCTGTATCTCAACAAGAGTTTCTTCGGCAACCGCGCCTACGGCGTCGGGGCCGCTGCCGAGTACTACTACGGCAAGAAGATGAGCGAATTGAGCCTGGACGAGATGGCCTCGCTGGCCGGCATCCCCAAGTTCCCGTCCAGCGGCAACCCGATCAGCAACCCTGAGCGTGCGCAGGAGCGTCGCGACTATTACGTGCTGCAGCGCATGGCCGACCTGGGCTTTGTCAGCCAGGCCGAGGCCGACGCCGCCAAGGCCGTGCCGATGCACGCCAAGCCGCATGAGCCGCCGGTGGAGGTGTATGCACCTTACGTGGCCGAGCTGGTACGTCAGGAAATGATCGCCAAGTACGGCGGCGATGTGCTCAACAAGGGCTATCACGTCACCACGACCATCGATGCGACCCTGCAGACTGGTGCGGATGTGGCAGTCGCCGACGGCTTGCGGGTCTACGATCATCGCCATGGCTGGCATGGCGTCGAGCAGCACTTCGACGTGCCCGCCGATGCGGACGCGCCTGCACTGGCCAAGCACCTGGCAGGCGCGTTCACCCAGGGCGGACTGCGTGCGGTGATCGTGGCGCGCACCAATCCCGATGGCGGGGTCACGGTCGTGCTGAGCGACAAGACCGAACTGACCCTGCCCGCCAGTGCCAGCCGCTGGACCGGCAAGACCCCGGCCAAGCTGCTGACCCGCGGCGACCTGACCCGCATTCGCGCTGGCGAAAAGGACGGCGAGTGGATCATCGACCAGTTGCCGCGCGGCCAGGCGGCATTGGTTTCGCTGGACGCCAATAGCGGCGCCCTGCGTGCGCTGGTGGGCGGCTTCAGCTTTGCGGGGAACAAGTTCAACCGCGCCACCCAGGCACGCCGCCAGCCAGGGTCGAGCTTCAAACCGTTCGTCTACGCAGCCGCATTCGAAAAGGGCTTCAACCCGGCCTCGATCGTGCTGGACGCGCCGGTGGTGTTCCGCGACCGGCGCGGCAAGACCTGGTCGCCGCAGAACGATGGAGGCGGCTTCCGCGGGCCGATGCGCCTGCGCGAAGCGCTGGTGCAGTCGCGCAACCTGGTGTCGGTGCGCCTGCTGGACGCGATCAGCGTCGATTTCGCACGCAAATACATCAGTCAATTCGGTTTCCAGGAGGCCGAATTGCCGCCGAACCTGTCGATGTCGCTGGGCACCGCTTCGCTGACGCCGCTGTCTGTGGCACGCGGCTATGCGGTGTTCGCCAATGGCGGCTCACGGGTGGACACCTGGATCGTGGATGAGGTCAAAGACCGCGAAGGCAATGTCATCTTCAAAGAAGTGCCGGCCGTAGCCTGCCGCACCTGCGCCCTGCAAGGCGGCAATGTGGCGCCCGTGAGCCAGGTCGTCGATGGCTTCAACTTCGGCGCGCAGGCGCCGGAAACACCGCCTGCCGCGCCGACGCCGGCGCAGACCGCCCCTGCGGCAACCGCGCAGACCAAGATCGCGCCGCGCGCGATCGACGAGCGCACCGCCTACCAGCTGGTGTCGATGATGCGCGACGTGGTCCAGCGCGGCACCGGCACCGCGGCCAAAGTCCTCGGCCGCGAGGACGTGGGCGGCAAGACCGGCTCCACCAACGAGCACCGCGACGCGTGGTTCTCCGGTTTTGGCGGCCCCTACGTCACCACCGTATGGGTGGGCCGCGACGACTTCCGCTCGCTCGGCTATCGCGAATACGGCGGCAAGGCGGCGCTGCCGATCTGGATCGACTACATGCGCGTAGCGCTCAAGGACAAGCCGATCGCCGCCAACGATCCGCCCGATGGCATGACCCAGGCCACCATCAATGGCGCCGTCGAATGGGTCAAGAACGAAGATCTGGACCGCCTGCAGGATTACGACTACGGCCTGCAGGAACAGCAGGACGAAAAGGCGTTCGACATTTTCTGAGGAGCCGGGATTGGGGAATCGGGATTGGGGAATCGAAAGCGGCGTGGCTGTTCGGTTCCCCAATTTGTTGGCCCCCGTTGGATAAGCGCCAGCCATTGCCGGCCTGATGGATCGCTGGCGGCATCGTTGCCGGGTCGGCGCAGCGCTCACCTGCCCGCCACGGATATCGCACGCGCATTGCGCCTTGCCCGTGCATACCCGCACCTGGACCATCGCCCGGTCACCGCTGCGTGATCGTTCCTTTGCAATGACATGACGCATTCGCCATGTCTTCATGCAGCTGTTGTAGAGTCCAGATCAGGTTCATTAGGGGAGCCCGGTCATGCATCACGCACGCGCGCACGCCGATACACGAACCCGGGAACGTCGCCATCGTCTGGCGCACGAAGCCGCACGCCTGATGGCCGAAGGCGGCATCCGTGATTTCCATCAAGCCAAGCTCAAGGCTGCCAGCCGGCTCGGCATTCATGACGATGCGTCGCTGCCACGCAATCGCGAGATCGAAGATGCGTTGCGCGAGTACCAACGCCTGTTCGCCGGACCTGCGCACGGTGCGCGTCTGCGCCAACGTCGCGAAGCCGCGTTGCGGGCGCTTGAGTTTCTCAGCCCCTTCCAGCCACGGCTGACCGGCCCGGTGCTGGACGGCACCGCCGACGCCAATGCACCGGTGCACCTGCAGTTGCACAGCGACGATGCCGATGCCGTACAGCGGTTTCTGGAAGAACACCGCATTCCGGCCGAGTCGCGCACGCGCCGGCTGCGCCTGGATCGCGAGCGCAACGGCGAGTTTCCGGTGTGGCTGTTCAGCGCCGAAGACCTCACCTTCGATCTCACCGTGCTTCCCTACGACGCGCTGCGGCAGGCGCCGCTATCGCAGCTGGACGAAAAGCCGATGCCGCGTGCGTCGGCTGCGCAGGTGCGACAGTTGTTGACAGACGGCGACGGCTCCAACGGCTCACCGCTGCTGCGCTGAGTCGGCCATATGACGCGGAGCCTGCCTACGCGGGCGAGCTCTGTACTTCTTTAAACCGGCGTCACGACGCCGCTGCGCAGCGGTCGTTTATTCGGCCCAGCCACAGCCGGACGAACCGTCGTGCCATGCGCCGCTGGTCGCCGGTTACCAATCGCCACGACAGCAGCATGCTGCGCTGGAAGGCGACCGCCGCGCAACCATCCAAATGCAAACGCCCCGCACTGCGGGGCGTTCGTTTACGCAGGTACGCGTGGACCGATCAGCGCTTGGCGCTGTCGGTGTAATCGCGCTTGTCGTAACCGGTATAGATCTGGCGCGGACGGCCGATCTTCATTTCCGGGTCGACCTGCTGCTCCAGCCAATGCGACACCCAACCTGCGGTGCGTGCGATGGCGAACATCACGGTGAACATTTCCACCGGGATATTGAGCGCCTTGTAGATGATGCCCGAGTAGAAGTCGACGTTCGGGTAAAGCTTGCGCTGCACGAAATAGTCGTCCTTCAGCGCAGCCTCTTCCAGCTTCAGCGCCACTTCCAGCAGCGGGTCGTTGACGCCCAGCTCGCCCAGCACCTTGTGGGTCATCTCGCGGATGATCTTGGCGCGCGGGTCGAAGTTCTTGTAGACGCGGTGGCCGAAGCCCATCAGACGGAACGAGGAATTCTTGTCCTTGGCCTTGGCCACGGCCGATTCGACGTTGTCGGCGGTGCCGATCTCTTCGAGCATCTTCAGCACGGCTTCGTTTGCGCCACCGTGTGCCGGGCCCCACAGCGCGGTGATACCGGCGGCGACCGAGGCGTACGGATTGGCACCGGTCGAGCCGACCAGACGCACGGTCGAGGTCGACGCATTCTGTTCGTGGTCGGCGTGCAGGATGAACAGCAGATCCAGGGCCTTGGCAACGACCGGATTGATCTCCAGCGGCTCGCTCGGCACTTCGAACATCATGTGCAGGAAGCGGTCGACGTAGTTGAGGTTATTGCGTGGGTAGCGGATCGGCCAGCCGATCGAATAACGGTACGCCGCAGCCGCCAGGGTTGGCACCTTGGCGATCAAACGGATGGCGGCCTGACGGCGCTGCTCCGGATCGTTGAGGTCCAGGGTGTCGTGGTAGAACGCCGACAGCGAGGCGACCGAGCCGGCCAGCATGGCCATCGGGTGCGCGTCGTGACGGAAACCGCCGAGGAAGTTCTTCAGCGACTCGTGCATCATCGTGTGATGCGTCACTTCGTGGTCGAACTTCTTGAATTCGTCCGCCGTCGGCAGTTCGCCGTTCATCAGCAGGTACGAGACCTCAAGGAAGCTGGACTTTTCGGCCAGCTGCTCGATCGGGTAACCGCGATACAGCAACACGCCATTGTCGCCATCGATGTAGGTGATGGCCGACTTGCAGCTGGCGGTGGCGGTGAAGCCCGAGTCGTAGGTGAACAGACCGGTTTCTTTGGTCAGCTTTGAGATATCGACGCAATCATTGCCAAGCGTGGGCTTGAGAACCGGCAGAACGACCGACTTGTCGCCGGCGTTGAGCGTGACCTGATCAAGATCGGACACTGTGTACGCTCCTTCAGTGGAAGGCGCCTGATCCCACATGGGCAGGCACGTGATGGAAGTCCAAGGCATCGCCCCGGATCAGACCATTATCGCACAGCAGCATTTTGGCCGTCGCTTGGACAGAAGTCGTAGACGCATCGCGCCAGGCATACAGGCGAAGCGTTCAGCGCCCCAAAGAACAACGGCCGCGCAATGCGCGGCCGCTGCCGGTACAGCCCGTCCTGCAAGTTCAGCGCGCGTAGCGCTTCTGGAACTTGTCGATCCGGCCGCCGGTGTCGATCACCTTGTGCTTGCCGGTATAGAACGGGTGCGAGGACGAGGAAATTTCCACCTTGATCAGCGGATATTCCTGGCCGTCTTCCCACTTCACGGTCTCTTTCGAGGTCATGGTGGAACGGGTCAGAATCTTGAAATCGGACGTCACGTCGTGAAAGACGACGTCTTTGTAGTTGGGATGAACGTTATCTTTCATGGACTTGGCGCCGGGCTGCCTGGATAAGCCGGGCATTATAGCTGCGCCCAGGCAGCCGGCGCAAGGTCGCCTCAGTTCGCCGCCAGGGCGGCCCCGACCAGCGCGTAGAACTGCTGGATGTCATAGGCCAGCAGCAGATTGGCATTGTCGGGCGCCCCGCCTTGCCGGTTCCAGTCCACCAGGGTCATGCCACGGGTATGCGCACCGGACAGTTCGATATGGACCGGGCGCTGCTCCAGCCGCTGCGCGCCTTCCGGGTGCAGTGCGAACGCCATCGCCAGCGCGTCGGCGGCATACCAGTACTCGCCGCGGCTGTCTTCGGACCATAGCCGGGTCTTGCGCGAGATTTCCTCGTAGAACCGGGCGCGGCCAGAATCGGCCGCCAGCCATTGCTCCACATCCCGGTGCAGCAGGCCGTGCGCGATGGTGGCTTCCCAGTCGGCCACGTCGAACTGCGGAAAACCGCCGAACACGATATGCGCCGCTTCCGGGTCGAACCCGATATTGAACTCGGCCGCAGCGGTGATATTGCCGTGCCCGGTCAACGCCCCGCCCATCACCACCAGCCGCGCCACGCGCTGCGGCAGGGTCGGGTCCAGGGTGAGCGCCAGGGCGAGATTGGTCAGTGGACCGAGCGCCACCAGCAGCAGCTTGCCGGCGTGTTCGTGCGACAGACGCAGGATGGCGAGCGCGGCGTGTTCGGCCTCGGCCGTGCGCTTGGCCGGTGCCAGGCCCACATCGCCGAATCCGTCGAGACCGTGCACGTGCGCCGCATCCACCGACGGGTGCAGCAACGGCTGCGGGCAGCCGGCGTAGACCGGCACATCGGTACGGCCAGCGATCTCGCAGACCTTCAAGGCGTTGCGCACGGTGTGCTCCAGGCCCACGTTGCCGGCGGCGATGGTCAGGCCGACCACCTCGTGGCGTGTGTCGTTGAAGGCCATCAGCAGCGCCAAGGCGTCGTCCACGCCAGGGTCGGTGTCGATCAGCAGCGGTATCTTGTCAGTCATGGGATTCGGGATTGGGCATTCGGGATTCGTTGCCGCATCTTCGCAAGGATCGGCCGGCCACGCGAATCAACGACGCCCGTGTCGCAGCAATCCCGCTTTGACGATTCCCTAATCCCGATTCCCGACTCCCGGCCGCTCAAGCGGCCGCATACCGCACCGCGCCGCCGATCCAGCGTTCGACCACGCGGTCGGCGATTTCCGGCGCCTCGTCCAGCAGCCGCTCGGCCAGTACCTGCACGCGCGGCAACAGCCCGGCGTCGCGGGCCAGATCGGCGATGCGGAAACTGGCCAGGCCGGTTTGCCGGGTGCCCAGCAATTCGCCCGGGCCACGTAATTCCAGATCCTTCTCCGCGATCACGAAACCATCGTTGGTCTGGCGCATGGTTTCCAGACGCTGGCGCGCCATCATCGACAACGGCGCCTGGTACAGCAGCACGCAACTTGAGGCGGCTGCGCCACGCCCGACCCGACCGCGCAACTGATGCAATTGGGCCAGGCCCAGCCGCTCGGCATTTTCGATGATCATCAACGAGGCGTTAGGCACGTCCACGCCGACTTCGATCACGGTGGTGGCCACCAGCAGGTCGCTGCGGCCCTGCTTGAAATCCAGCATGGCCTTCTGCTTTTCGGCCGGCTTCATGCGGCCGTGCACCAGCGCCACCCGCACGCCCGGCAACTGCGCCGACAAGGCCTCGAAGGTGACTTCGGCGGCCTGCGCTTCGATGCGCGGCGGACCGCCTTGCTGGCCTTGCGCGCCTTTCTCGGGTTCTTCGCTTTCTTCGATCAGGGTGCACACCCAATATGCCTGCCGTCCTTCGGCGCAGGCGGCGCGAATGCGTTCGACCAATTCGGGCCGGCGCTCCGCGCTCAGCACGATCGTCTGCACCGGCGTGCGGCCGGGCGGCAATTCGTCGATGGCCGAAACATCCAGATCTGCGTAAGCCGACATCGCCAACGTGCGCGGAATGGGCGTGGCGGTCATCACCAGTTGATGCGGCACGCTGCCCGCCGCCGCTCCCTTGTCGCGCAACGCAAGGCGCTGATGCACGCCGAAGCGGTGTTGCTCGTCGATAATGGCCAACGCCAGGTCGTGGAAGACCACCGCCTTCTGCATCAACGCATGCGTGCCGACCACGACCTGCGCCTGACCGGAGGCGACCTCGGCCATCACTGCAGCGCGCGCCTTGCCGGTGACCTTGCCTGCCAGCCAGACGATGCGGATGCCCAACGGTTCCAACCAGCCGCGCAGATTGGTGAGGTGCTGCTCGGCCAGCAATTCGGTGGGCGCGGCAAGTGCGACCTGCTTGCCCTGCTCCACCGCCAACATGGCCGCCAGCGCCGCGACCACGGTCTTGCCGCTGCCGACATCGCCCTGTACCAGCCGCAGCATCGGTGAGGGTTGTGCAAGGTCATGCGCAATCTGTTCGAACACGCGTTGTTGCGCGCCGGTCAGCTGGAACGGCAGCGCCTTGCACAATTGCTGCACCAACGTGCCGTTGCCGGGCAGGCTGGGCGCGTGCAGACGCTGCAACGCGATGCGTTGCCGGCGCAGGCTGAGCTGGTGCGCCAGCAATTCCTCGATTGCCAGGCGCTGCTGGGCCGGGTGGCCTCCGGCGAGCAGTTGCTGTGGATCAGTGCCAACCGGCGGGCGATGCATGGTGAGCAAAGCCGCGCGCAATGAGGGCAATCGCTCGTCCTGCAGCCAGTGCGGTGGCAACAATTCCAGCGCACTTTCGGGCGGCAGACGCTCCAGCGCCTGGCCGATGAGCTTGCGCAACGTCGCCGGGCCAACGCCTTCGAGCACCGGATACACCGGATCCAGACTGTCGCCCAACCCGGCATCTTCGTCCGGCGCGAGCACGCGGTAACTGGGGTGCACGATCTCCCAGCCGTGCTGGCCGGGCTTGGGTGTGCCGAACACCCGCAGCCGCGTACCGACGCCGAACTGCGCGACCTGCGCCGCACGAAAATGAAAGAAGCGCAGCACCAGCGTCCCGTGCGAGGCGTCGGACACTGCCACGCGCAGCACCGGCCGGAAGCGGAAGCCGCGCTCCACAGCCTCCACGCGTCCTTCGACCTGCGCCGGCACGCCACCTTGCAGCTGCGCGATGGTGGTCAAGCGCGTGCGGTCTTCGTAACGCAGCGGCAGATGCAGCCACAGGTCCTGCACGCTCAGGATGCCGCGCGCAGCGAACTTGCCGGCCACTTTCGGGCCGACACCGGGCAGGCTGGACAGCCGAGCCTGGCCGGCGACGGCCAGGCTCGGTGTGACGACGCGCGTGCGCGACACGGCCGATCAGCGGCGCAGGATCACTCGATCACCATTACTGCATCGACTTCGAAGCCGGCGCCCTTGGGCAGACCGGAGACTTCGATGGTCGAACGCGCCGGGAACGGTGCCTGGAAATACTCCTGCATCACCGCGTTGACTGCAGCGAACTGCCCCAGGTCGGTCAGATACAGACCCAGACGCACGATCTTGTCGAGCGAGCCGCCGGCCGCTTCGGCCACCGCCTTGAGGTTGTCGAATGCACGGCGTGCTTGCGCACCGATGTCGCCCGGCACGATCTCGCCGGTGGCCGGGTCCAGCGGGATCTGCCCGGAGAAATACACGGTGTTGCCGGCACGCACGGCCTGCGAATACGGGCCGATGGCGGCGGGCGCCTGATCGGTATGGATGATCTGGGACATGGACACTCCACTGCAAAGGGTTGCCGCAGTTTAGGCCTTTGTGCGGATTTGCTCGACTGTTGCGCGAGTGCGCCAGGCGCTACTGGCGTCCGACGCTCTGCACCACGTGCAGACGCCGTAGCCGGCGCATCACCTCGGCCAGGTGGCGGCGGTCGCGCACCTGGATGTTGAAGCGCAGCACGGCTGCGTTGAAGTCGCGGTCCAGATAGTCCACGCGCTCGATATTGGACTGACTCTGCGCGATGGCTGCCGCCAGCTGCGCCAGCACGCCGGTGCGGTTTTCCACTTCGACCACCAGCGCGGTGTCGTAGTCGCCGGTCACGTTGGAGTCCCAGTCGATCGGCACCCACCGTTCGGGCGATTTGCGCAATTCCGCCAGGTTCGGGCAGTCCAGGCGGTGCACCACGATGCCCTTGCCTGCGGTGTGATAGCCCATGATTTCGTCGCCGGGAATCGGCTGGCAGCAATTGGCGAAACTGATCACGCCGCGCTCGCTGCCGTCGATCAGGATCTTCTCGTGCGAATGCTTGGACAGGCCACCGCCACGCAGTTCTGCGTAAGCCATCAACGCCTGCGCGGCCTGATTGGGCATCCAGTTGCCAAGCGCCACATCGGCCAGCAGCGCTTCCAGACGCGGGTAGCGGTGCTCGGCAAGGAAGGCGTCCAGGCGACCCTTGGGCAGCCGTTCCAGCGAAGAGTCCATTGCCTCCAGCGCGCGGTCCAGCATGCGGTGGCCCAACTGCACGGCATCTTCGTGCTCGAGTTGCTTGAGCTGATGCCGGATGGCGGTGCGCGCCTTGCTGCTGACCACAAATTCCAGCCACTGCGGTTTGGGCGTGGCCGAGCGTGCGGTGATGATCTCCACCGCCTGCCCGCTGACCAGCTTGGTGCGCAACGGCACCAGCTTCTTGTCCACGCGCGAGGCCACGGCGCGATTACCCACGTCGGTATGCACCGCGTAGGCAAAATCCAGCGCGGTGGAATTGCGCGGCAACGCCAGGATCTTGCCCTTGGGCGTGAACAGATAGACCTCGTCCGGGAACAGGTCGACCTTGACGTTGTCCAGGAATTCCAGCGACGAGCCAGCGGCGCGCTGCGAATCGATCAGTTCCACGATCCAGTCGTGTGCACGACTCTGCGCGCTGTTGGGCGAGGCCGAGCCGACCTTGTAGGTCCAGTGCGCCGCTACGCCGCGTTCGGCGATCAGGTCCATCTCTTCGGTGCGGATCTGCACTTCGATCGGCGAGCCGTATGGTCCGAACAATACGGTGTGCAGCGACTGGTAGCCATTGGCCTTGGGGATTGCGATGAAATCGCGGAAGCGCCCGTCCAGCGGCTTGAAGCTGGCATGCACCGCGCCCAGCGCGTGATAGCAATCGGCCACCGTGCGCACCACCAGGCGAAAGCCGAACACGTCCATCACCTGGTCGAAGGACTTGTTCTCTTCGTGCATCTTGGAATAGATGCTCCAGGGCGTCTTGATGCGGCTGACCAGCCGATGCTCCAGCCCTTCCTTGGCCAGCCGCTGGGACAGCTGCACTTCCACCTGCGCCATCGATTCGCGCCGCACCACCGGCTGGCTGCGGATGTGCTTTTCGATGATGGCGTGGCGCCACGGATACAACGCGCGGAAGCCCAGGTTCTGCAATTCGGACTTGATCAGGCTCATGCCCAGCCGCTGCGCGATGGGTGCGTAGATCTCCAGCGTCTCGCGCGCGATGCGGCCGCGCGCCTCGGTGCTCTGTGCGCCGAGCGTGCGCATGTTGTGCAGGCGGTCGGCCAGCTTGATCATGATCACGCGCAGGTCGCGCGACATCGCCAGCAGCATCTTGCGGAAACTTTCCGCCGCCGCTTCCTGGCGGTCGCGGAACTTGAGCTTGTCCAGCTTGGTGACGCCATCGACCAGTTCGGCCACCGCCTCGCCGAACTCCGACGCCAGTTCTTCGCGCGTCAGCGGCGTATCTTCAATGGTGTCGTGCAGGATTGCGGCAATCAGCGATTCCATGTCCAAGCCCAGCTCGGCCAGCACGCCAGCCACCGCCACCGGGTGGGTGATGTAGGGCTCGCCCGACTTGCGGGTCTGCCCGGCATGCGCGCTGGCGCCCACTTCCCAGGCACGGCGCAGGATCGGCAGCTGCTCCTTGGGCAGGTAGCTGGCCGCGCGCTCGAGATGCAGGACGTAGTCGGGGATGGCCTGGTCGGAAGACGGAGACGTCACGACGGTCGCCTGGGCAGTGGGGCCTGGGTTCATGCCGGAAGACTATGCCAGCCGTGCAGTCTCGGCAAACATTTGCACACGCAGGCGTATTGCCGGGACCGAAAACGAAAACAGCCCGCATCGAGGCGGGCTGTTCTGATCGATCGCAGCGATGCTGGGATCAATCGTCGTTCTTGGACATGTCTTCGTCGGCGACCACTTCGGCGGCGGCCCATTCCAGCGCTTCGCGCTCGGCGCGTTCGCGTTCGGCCTTCTCGACTTCATCGATCAGCGCGTTGTCGATCCGGCGTGCGGCGATCTCGCGCAGTGCCATCACGGTGGGCTTGTCGCTGGCATCGGCATTCTCGATCAGCGGCTGCACGCCGTTGGCGAGCTGACGGGCGCGCTTGGAGGCCATCATGACCAGCTCAAAACGGTTGTTCACGACTTCCAGGCAATCTTCTACGGTAATGCGGGCCATGCGGGCTCCCGGCGACCAGCAACGGCCGCGCATCGAATGAGGGAAAGGAGGCGGAGTGTACGCTCCGGCCGGCGCCGCAGCAACCGCCACCCATTCAGTTTCCTTTGGAATCAGCGGTTTGAGCCGCTTGGAGCGATCAGGAAACCTTGCTGAGCAGTCGCTGGTGCAGCCGGCGCGTGTCAGAACCGCCGTCTACGCGAAGTGGATGCCGTCGCGCGGCGGCGCCCGTCCGGTGACCAGCCCCCGCCGTGCCAGCGGCGCTTACTCCAGCAGCGCCTGAATCAATCCGGCGTGCCGCTGCTGTTGCGCCTGCCGACGCAGCCGGCTGGCGGTGAAGATGGCGCACATCTCCGCCACGGCGATGTCGAAGGTCTCGTTGATGATCACGTAATCGAACTCTTCGAAATGCAGCATCTCTTCACGGGCGGCGGCCAGGCGTTGCGCCATCACGTCCTCGCTGTCCTGCCCGCGCTTGCGCATGCGCTCGTCCAGCGCCTGGCGCGACGGCGGCAGGATGAACACGCTGACCGCATCGGGCACCTTCTGGCGCACCTGACGCGCGCCCTGCCAGTCGATCTCCAGCAGGACGTCGTGGCCGGCGGCCAGCTGCGGCTCCACCGACTGCCGCGCGGTGCCCTTCCAGTCGCCATGCACCAGCGCATATTCGAAGAAATCGCCCGCCTCGATCATGCCCTGGAACTCGTCGGCGGAGACGAAATGGTAGTGCTCGGCATGCCGTTCGCCCGGCCGCGGCGCGCGCGAGGTGAACGAGATCGACAGGGCGATCTTCGGGTCGCGTGCCAGGGTGGCGTTGACGATGCTGCTCTTGCCGGCGCCGGAGGGGGCCGCAACGATATAGAGAGTGCCGCGCATAGGATCAGGGATTCGGGATTGGGGAGTCGGGATTCGCGAACGGACTGCGGACCGGTGCCACCGGGGTCGACATGCTACCGGGATTGGCCGCAGCCCGCTGAAACGCGAGGTTGCCGTCGACCAATCCCGAATCCCCAATCACCAATCCCGGCTACTCGATGTTCTGCACCTGCTCGCGGATCTGGTCGATCAACACCTTCAGATCCACGGCGGCATTGGAGGTGCGGCTGTCCACCGACTTGGAGCCCAGCGTATTGGCTTCGCGGTTGAATTCCTGCAGCAGGAAGTCCAGGCGGCGACCGACCGGTTCGCGCTGCCTGAGCACGCGACGGATCTCGGCGATGTGGCTGGACAGGCGGTCCAGCTCCTCGTCCACATCCAGCTTCTGCAGCCACAGCACCAGCTCCTGCTCGGCACGGCCCGGGTCGACCGGATGCGGCAGGTCGGCCAGGCGCGCGGCCAGCTTGGCGCGCTGACCTTCGCGAATCACCGGAATCAGGACGCGCACCTCGGCGGCGATGCGTTCGATGGCATCTACCCGCTCGCTGATCGCCTCGGCCAGCTTGGCGCCCTCGCGCTCGCGCGCGATCACGAAGCTACCCACCACCTCCTCCAGCAACGCCAGCGCCTGTGCCTGCAACGCGGGGGCGTCCACGTCCTGCACCTGCAGGACGCCGGGCAGCTGCAGCAGGTCGGTGAAGCCGACCTGCAATTTGGGGAACAGACCATCCAGCCGCGTGGCCAGCGCACCCAATTGCTGTAGCAGCGATTCGTTGACCGACAGCGTCTGCGCGTTGTCGGGCGCGCGCAGGCGCAGCGTCAGATCCAGCTTGCCACGGCTGTTTTTCGCCGCCACCCGCTCGCGTAGCAACGGTTCCAGCGCACGCAATTCCTCGGGCAGACGCACACCCACTTCCAGAAAGCGGTGGTTGACCGAGCGCAGCTCGCAACCGAGCGTGCCCCAGGGTGTGATGCGTTCGCTGCCAGCGAACGCCGTCATGCTTCGGATCATCGTCAATCCCGTGCCGTCAAAGCGCGAATGGTACCCTAGCCGCCCTCGCCGGCTGCCTGCACGCTGCGCAGTGGCGCCAGACCCACCTCCCGACTTCCGGACTCATCGCATGACCTTTTCCCGTCCCAGCGGCCGCACGGCCGACCAGCTGCGCCCGGTGCGCATCGAACGCGCCTTCACCCGCCATGCCGAAGGCTCGGTGCTGGTCAGCTTCGGCGACACCCGCGTGCTGTGCACCGCCAGCGTGGAAAACCGCGTGCCGGGCTTCCTGCGCGGCAAGGGCGAAGGCTGGGTCACCGCCGAATACGGCATGTTGCCGCGCTCTACCCACACCCGTTCCGACCGCGAGGCTGCACGCGGCAAGCAGGGCGGACGCACGCTGGAAATCCAGCGCCTGATCGGCCGTGCACTGCGCGCCTGCGTGGATCGCAATGCACTCGGCGAACGCACCATCACCCTGGACTGCGACGTGCTGCAGGCCGATGGCGGCACCCGCACCGCGGCCATCACCGGCGCATACGTGGCGTTGGCCGATGCGGTGAACCTGCTGATCAAGCGCGGCGACATCAAGAAACACCCGCTGATCGGCGCGGTGGCTGCGGTGTCGGTCGGCATCTATCGTGGTGAACCGGTGCTGGATCTGGATTACCCGGAAGACAGCGACTGCGATACCGACATGAATGTGGTGATGAACGACGGCGGCGGCTTCATCGAGCTGCAGGGCACCGCCGAAGGCCATGCTTTCCGTCGCGACGAACTCAACGCGCTGCTTGCCCTGGCCGAAAAAGGCATGGGCGAGTTGTTCGCACTGCAACGTGCTGCGCTGGCCGGATGAGCCGTCGCATCGCCCTGACCACCTTGCTGGTTGCCGATTACGATGCGGCCATTGCCTGGTACGCCGGCGCGCTGGGTTTCCACGTGCTGCAGGATCGCCCGCTCGATGACGGCAAGCGCTGGGTCGTGATCGGCCCGGGCGGTGCAGACGATGCCGCCCTGCTGCTGGCGCAGCCTGCCAACGCCACGCAACGCGCGCGCATCGGCGACCAGACCGGTGGGCGGGTGGATCATTTCCTCTACACCGATAACTTCTGGCGCGACCACGCGGCCATGCAGGCGTTCGGCGTGGAATTTCTGGAAACCCCGCGCGAAGAGCCGTACGGCACGGTCGTGGTGTTTCGCGATCTGTACGGTACCAAGTGGGATCTGCTGGAGCCCAAGCAATGAAACAACTGGTCCTGGCCAGCGGCAACGCCGGCAAGCTGGAAGAACTGCGTGCCATGCTCGCCGGCCTGCCGCTGCGCATCGTCGCGCAAGGCGACCTGGGCGTGGAAGATGTCCCGGAAACCGGCCTGACCTTCGTCGAGAACGCGCTGATCAAGGCGCGCCATGCCAGCGCGGTGACCGGTTTGCCGGCCCTGGCCGATGACTCGGGGCTGATCGTGGATGCATTGGATGGCGCGCCCGGTCTGTACAGCGCGCGCTATGCCGGCAGCCCAACCGATGCGCAGGCCAACAACGCCAAGTTGCTCGATGCGATGCGCGAGGTTCCGACCGATCGCCGCAGCGCGCGGTTTTATGCGGTGATCGTGTTGCTGCGGCATCCGGAAGATCCGCAGCCGCTGATTGCCGAAGGCAGCTGGGAAGGGGTGATCACCACCGAACCGCGCGGCGCTGGCGGCTTCGGCTACAACCCGGTGTTCCTGGACCCGGTGTATGGCCTGACCGCCGCGGAGATGGACACCGCGTTGAAGAACCGTCTCAGCCATCGTGCGGTCGCCCTGGCCACGCTGCAGCACAAGCTGCATGCGATGGCGCTGTAAGGCACGCCTCGCGCAATGCCCCAGCTGATTCCGCCGCCGCTGTCGCTCTACGTGCACCTGCCCTGGTGCGTGCGCAAATGCCCGTACTGCGATTTCAACTCGCACGCGGCCAAGGGCGTGCTGCCGTTCGAAGAATACGTGGATGCGCTGATCCGCGACCTGGATGCGGATCTACCGCTGGTGTGGGGCCGCGTGGTGCATTCGGTGTTCTTCGGCGGCGGCACGCCCAGCCTGTTTCCGCCGCAGGCGATCGACCGCTTCCTGCAGGCCGCGGCGGCGCGGCTGCGTTTTGCCCCGAATCTCGAAATCACCCTGGAAACCAATCCCGGTACCGCAGAACACGGCCGTTTCGAACACTACCGCGCTGCGGGCGTCAACCGCCTGAGCTTCGGCGTGCAGACCTTCGACGACCTGGCACTGCAGCGACTTGGCCGCATTCACGACAGCGCCGAAGCCGAGCGCGCGATCAAACTGGCGCAAGACGCCGGCTACGATAATTTCAATATCGACCTGATGTACGCGCTGCCCGAGCAGACGCTGATGCAGGCCGAGCACGATCTGGAGCGCGCCTTCGCGCTGCAGCCGACGCACCTGTCGCATTACCAGCTCACGCTGGAGCCGAACACGGTGTTCTTCGCGCGGCCGCCCAAGGGCATTCCCGACGACGATGCCGCCTGGGATATCCAGGAGCACTGCCAACGCCTGCTGGCCGACGCCGGCTACGCCCAATACGAAGTCAGCGCGTACGCCAAGCCCGGGCGACAGTGCGCGCACAATCTCAATTACTGGCGCTTCGGCGACTACCTGGGCATTGGCGCGGGCGCGCACGGCAAGATCAGCTCCGGTGCCCAAGGGCACGTGCTGCGGCGCTGGAAGCACAAGCATCCGCAGAGCTATCTGGCCAGTGCCGGCACCGCCGCATCCATCGGCGGCGATGAAATCGTGCCGGGCGAACGGCTGCCGTTCGAATACATGCTCAACCTGCTGCGCCTGCATGAGGGCTTCCGGCTCAGCGACTTCGAGGCTTCGACGGGCCTTGCGGCCTGCGTCATCGACGCGCCGCTGGCGCGCGCAGTGGCGCAGGGCTGGATGAGGCGGCAAGACGGGCGCATGGTGCCGACCGAGTTGGGAAGGCGCTTTACCAATGACGTGGTCGAGCTGTTCCTGGTCTGAGCGCAGCGAAGAGCTGCGTTCACTGCCAGGTCGGCGCGGCCGGGCGCCTGGCATCGGCATGTATCGCCTGCGTCCAGTACGCCATCACGCCTGGCTGACCCGTGCGCGAGGTGTGAGCGGGCCTGGGCGCGTTGGCAGTACCGATGGATCGGCCGTCCGAGCTGCCGCATACCCGCATGACCACCGGCTGGCACACCGCAGGCCGCATGCGCCGGCGCGCGCCGATGCCGCGCGGTCAGCGAAAAAACATGCTACATAGCTCACGCTTCGAACCGAGCCCACCTCCCCCGGATGTCCATGCACGTGTCTCCCATGCAACCTGCAGTTAGCGGCCCGATTGCCGATGCGCCGGTGTCCGCGCGCGGCCGGCGACTGCTCGGCATGCTGCACGCGCAGTGCGTGCAGGCGTTGAGCGGGCCGCTGCGGCTGACCGTCGTCGAGCTGGAACGCGAGCTGTTGCATCAGGCCGAGCATGCACGCAATAGCCAGATCCAGGCCGAAACCTACGCACAGATGCGCGGCCTGCGCGACCACATCGACCGGTTTCCGCAGGCATTCCTGCAGGAACTGGCGCACGCGCTGGCAAGCCTGCGTGAGCGCCCGGTGCTGACACCATTGACCGATGTGCCTGCGCAAACACAGATGCTGACCCTGGTCGAAGACACCGATATCGACCGCGACATCGTATTGAGCGACATCGCACGGCGCGAAACGTCGCGGCGTGCCGATGCCCTGCACCTGCTGGCGCAGCGCCTGGCGGTGCTCGGCGCGGTGGCCGAATTCGAGCTGGAAGAATTGCCGATGGGTCCCTACGCGCTGTGCCGCATCGTGCGCCAGTGCGGTCAGACGCTGGGGCTGAACCTGGATGGGCAGCTGACGCTGTACAAGGTGTTCGAGCGCCAGGTGATGGACCGCCTGGGCGACCTGTTCGAAAGTGCCAACGGCGCGCTGGCCCAGGAAGGCATCCTGCCGGGGCTGATCTATCACCCGTATCTGGTCAAACCCACGCAGGTGCAGTCGCGGCGTGCGCCACCGGCAGCGGCGCATGGGTCGAAGGACGCTGCCGCAATGAGCACGCCCGGTGCGGGCCCGCGCACACCGCGACCGGCCACCGGCTGGGCGGGCCAAGCCGCACCGACGGCGTGGCAGAGCGCCTTGCTGGATCCCGCTGCCGCGCCACCAGCCATGGCAATCGCCGCACCTGCGCAGGCGCTGTCGCCGGCGCTCAACGACGCAGTCCAGGCGCTGGGCGGCTTGATGGCGTCGGCACGGCAGTCGCAGGCAGCGGTGCACGCAAGCCACGCAGGCGCGGGGGCGCCCGCCCATCACGAGGTCATGGCGCCCTCTCCCACCTCGCTCGCCGCTGTGGCCCAGGCATCGCAGCACAGTGCCGCCGCTGCGGTGCCCAAGGCAGCGCTTGGCGATGCCTTGGCCAGCCTGCAAGGCGTGCTGGCCACGCAGGCGGCAGCAACGCCACATGCATCCGGCATCGATGCAGTGCAGCGGCAGGTGCTGGAAGTGCTGCGCCGTCAGCACGGCCCCGATGCCGCGCTATCGCCGCAGGACAACGACACCTTCGACCTGCTCGGCCTGCTCTATGCGCAAATGCAGCGCGAAGTGCGCGAGCAAGCTCCCGCCCAGGCGCTGCTTGCCAAGTTGCAGGTGCCGGTGGTGCGCGCAGCGTTGGCCGACGCGCATTTTTTCGTGCGCGACCAGCACCCGGTGCGCGAACTGCTCAACACCGTCGCCGAGTCCGGGGCCGTGTGGCTGGGCGAGGACGATGCCGACCCGCAACTGCTGCACAAGCTGGGCAGCGCGGTCGACAAGATCGTCAACGACTATCAAGGCGACGAGGCTGTTTTCGCCGCGGCCAACGACGACATCCAGACGCATCTGCGCACCCTCGCGCGCAAGGCCGAGGTGGCCGAGCGGCGGCATGTGGATGCTGCGCGCGGAAAGGAGCGGCTGGAATCTGCCAAGCAGCAGGCCCAAGCGCGCATCGAGCAGCTGTGCGAACAAAGCGCGCCGCCGCGCTTTGTGCAATCGCTGCTGCGCCAGGCCTGGTCGGACGTGCTCACGCTGACATTGCTGCGGCAGGGCGAGCAGTCGCCCGAATGGGACGAGCGCCAAGCGCTGACCGCACGCATTGGCGAGGTCACCTGCCGCAGCAAGGGCCAACCCACCGACATCGCGCTGGGCACCGACGTGGAAACCGCGTTGCTGCAGGTGGGGTATCACCACGACGAAGCAGCGGCGATCGCACGGCGGTTGTCCACGCCCGGTGGCGAGGACGAGGTGACCTCGCGCACCGAGCTTGCCGCCAAGCTCAAGGCACGCGCGCGGCTTGGCGACCAGGGCGACAACGCTGCGCGCAAGCAGGCGGCTACGCCGCGCACGCCCGCCGAAGAGGAGTGCTACCTGCAGGTGCGCAGCTTGCCGTTCGGCACCTGGTTCGAATTCGTGGTCAACCAGCAAGGCGACCTGCGCCGGCAACGCCTGTCCTGGTACAGCCCGATGACCGGCAACGCGCTGTTCGTGAATCAGCGCGGGCAGAAGGTTGGCGAGCACTCGCTGGACAGCCTGGCACGGCTGATGGCCGGTGGGCAGGCACGTTTGGTGGTGGAAGAGAAATCGCGTCTGATCGATCGCGCCTGGCATGCCACCGTGCGCACGCTGCGCAGCCTGGCCGGCCAGTCGCCTGTTTCCGAGACCCAGCCATGATCCAGGACACCCGCCGCGCACCGCGCCGCCAGCCGACCGACCTGCTGCCGGTCATCGACATGCTCAGCGAGGCGCAGATCGGCCGGGTCGGCAATGTGTCCGAAACCGGCATGCTGTTGTTGGCCTCGGTGCCGCTGCACGACGACGCCCTGTACCAATTGCGCTTTTCGCTGCCCGAACGGGTTGGCCGCGCGACCGAGATCGATGTCGGCGTGCATCTGCTGTGGTCCGAAGCCGCACACGCACCCGGGCAGGCCTGGGCGGGCTTCCGCTTCCTGACCATGTCCGAGCCGCACCGGCAACGCCTGCGCGCCTGGATCGCCGAAGAACATCTGGCCGGGTAAGCGCGGCCGACACACGGCCACGCAATGGCCAAGCGGGCGCTGCCGCTGCCTGCCGCTGCAGGCCCATACGTCGCCTGTTGCTCCTTCGCGTCGGCGGTCGTCCACGGACGATTGCGCCCTGGTTGTCGGCCGTATCAGACACAGCGCCGTTGCAGGGATTGCGGCAAACTGCGCATCGCCTTTGCATTGCCGATCGAGCCCCGCATGCCCCAACCCTCCTTGAGCAGCCTGTACTCCGACCACCTGCGCACCCTCACCGCGCGCGCCGACGAAGCGCTGCAACGCGGCGGCTTCGAGCATCTGGTGGTTCCCAGCGGCAGCACGCATTACCAGCTGTTCGACGACCGCGATTACCCCTACGCGGTGAACCCGCAGTTCAAGGCCTGGGTACCGCTGACACGGGTCCCCAACAGCTGGCTGGTCTACACGCCGGGCAAGCGCCCGACGGTGATCTTCTATCAGCCGTTCGACTACTGGCATGTGGTGCCCGACGCGCCCAGCGGCTGGTGGGTCGACCACTGCGACATCCACATCATCCGCACTCCGGAGCAGGCGCTGGCGCTGCTACCCAAGCACGCTGAGCGCTGCGCGATCCTCGGCGAGCCGCAAAGCACGCTCGGTGCATACGTGCCGAACAACCCGCAGCCGGTGCTCGATTACCTGGAATACCAGCGCGCGTTCAAGACACCCTACGAGCTGGCATTGCTGCGCATCGCACAGCAACTGGCGGTGCGCGGCCATCGCGCTGCGGAAGCCGCGTTCCGCGCCGGCCAAAGCGAATTCGGCATCCACATGGCGTATTGCGCGGCAGTGGGCCAGGACGCCAATGACTTGCCGTACGGCAACATCATCGCGCTCAACGAACACGGCGCGGTGCTGCACTACACCGAACTGGGCCAGCAGCCGCCGCAACCGCTGCGTAGCTTCCTGATCGACGCCGGCGCCTCCGCATACGGCTACGCCAGCGACATCACCCGCACCTACGCCGCCGACCCCGGCAGCGACTTTCAGGCACTGATCGACGCGGTGGACGCCTCCCAGCTGCGCATGGGCCAGAACGTGCGCGCCGGCGTGGACTACAAGCAGTTGCACATCGAGGCGCATCTGGCGTTGATGGGCATCCTCAAGGAGTTCGGCGTGCTGACCGTCTCGCCGGAAGCGGCTTTGGCCACCGGCGTCAGCGCCGCGTTCTTCCCGCACGGCCTGGGCCATCTGATCGGCCTGCAAGTGCACGATGTGGCCGGTTTTGCCGCAAGCGACCGCGGCGGCCGCATCGAACGCCCGGCCGGCCACCCGTATCTGCGCCTGACCCGCGTGCTGGAACCCGGCATGGTGGTGACGATCGAGCCCGGCGTGTACTTCATCGACATGCTGCTGGACGAAGTGAAGAAGAACGGCCACGCCGCCAGCGTCAACTGGCAGCGCGTGGAAGCCTTCAAGCCCTACGGCGGCATTCGCATCGAAGATGAGGTGGCGTGCACCGACGGCAGCGCGGAAAATCTGACCCGCCCGGTCTTTGCCTCCGCATGAGCACCAGGCGCAACTGACGGCACTACGGTTGCGCTGAAGTGGGCTCTCAGCCGCGCCATCCACCGCCCGATCACGCTCCGCAACGTTTGGGCATCACCCTACGGAACATCGCCATGAACGACCCACGCCAGAGTTCGCACCCGGACCACCCGATGTATCAACAGATCGAACGCGGCGTGCATGCGATCGACGCTGCGCACGGCCGCGTCCCCGACCAGACCAGCGCACGCCTCACCGCCGCCTTGCTGCCACTGGCCAAGGAAGGTGGGCTCGTGCGCGTGGATCATGTGCTGATGAGCGAAGCGAACGATCGCGGCGTGCACGGCGGCGAAAACGTATTCGTGGTGCAAGGCGACCCGGCCAACCCGGCGCATCTGCGCGCGCACATGAAAACCGAACAGGCGCTGGGCACGCCGGAAGAGCAATCGTTCGAGCGCGCCCGTCAGCTCGGCGGGCAGAGCGCGCCCGTGCAACAGCCCGAACGCACGCAGGCGCCGCAGCTGGGCCAATAACCGCCAGCCAACCCACGCCTGCGCAGCCGCCCGGCGCGCGCGGCCGATGCCCCGAACCGGCGTCCGCCATGGCACTGCTGCGGCAATTGCGCTGCGGCAACGTCTGCGTCATGACGCCAGCTGCAGCGTGTCGGTCCTTGTCAATGTCGTGCACGCCGGCGCTCATGCGCCGCCGGCCATCTCCGCTTCGATCTCGTCGGCACTGCGCGCCAGCGCATCGGTCAGCACACGGTGGCCATCGGCAGTGATCAGCACATTGTCTTCGGTGCGAATGCCGATGCCGCGCCACTTGGCCTCTACCGAAGTGTCGTCGGCCGACACGTAGAGCCCCGGTTCGATGGTGAACACCATGCCGGGCTCGAGCAGCCGCGAATCGCCGGCCAGCCGGTAGTCGCCCACATCGTGCACATCCAGGCCCAGCCAGTGGCCGGTCTTGTGCCGATAAAAGCGTTTGTAGTGTCCATCGGCGATGTTGCGCTCAAGTTTTCCCTTGAGCAGGCCCAGGCGCAGCAGGCCTTCGGTCAAGGTTTCCACCGCCGCCAGATGCCCGGCTTCGTACGCCACGCCGGGGCGCGCCTGTGCAAGCGCAGCCGCCTGCGCAGCACCGACCAGATCGTACAATGCACGCTGCGCTGGCGTGAAGCGGCCGTTGACCGGAAAGGTGCGGGTGATATCGGCCGCATAGCCACGATATTCGGCACCGGCATCAATCAGCACCAGCTCGCCATCGCGGCTGCGCGCATTGTTGGCACGGTAGTGCAGCACGCAGGCGTTGCTGCCGGTGCCGACGATGCTGCCGTATGCCGGCCATGCGTCGGCAGCGCGGAATTCGCGCTCGACCTCGGCCTGCAGTTCGTATTCGTGCACACCCGGCCGCGCCATCCGCATCGCTGCACGGTGCGCGCGCACGCTGATGTCGGCAGCCTGCTGCATCAGCGCGATTTCGTCGCGTGATTTGAACAGGCGCTGCTCGTGCAACAGATGCCCGAGCTCGAGGAATTCGTGTGGCGGCTGCGCCCCGTGGCGCACCTGCTCGCGCACGCGCTTGAGCCAGCCGATCAATTTGAGATCGAAATCGACATCGCGCCCGAAGTGGTAGTACACGCGGCTACGCCCTTCCAGCAGGCCGGGCAGGATCTCGTCGACATCGTCGATGGGGTACGCATCGTCCATGCCGTAGCGTTCCACCGCACCTTCCTGGCCCTCGCGCGGGCCATCCCAGGCTTCGCGTTCGGCATCGCGTTCGCGGCAGAACAGAATCGCTTCGCCATGCTTGCGGCCGGGCACCAGCACCAGCACCGCCTCGGGCTCCGGAAACCCGCTCAGATACCAGAAATCCGAATCCTGTCGATACGGGTAATGCGTGTCGTGGCTGCGCACGCGCTCAGGCGCGGCCGGCAAGATCAAAATCGCCTGCTCGCCCGCCATCTGCATCAGCTGCTTGCGCCGGCGCGCGTACTCGGCCGCGCCAATCCCGGTGAGCTTCTTCATGCCGGCAATCAGTTCAGACGCTGGCGAAAGCGCGGCCCCATCACGCAGTCGCCATGCAGCAACAGCACCGCCACGCGTACGAATTCTTCGATCTCGGCCAATGCGGTGTCGTCCTCGTCGGCCGCGTCGAAGTCCTCGCTGGAGGCCTGCGCCAGGCGCGCCAGATCCTGCAGCGCTTCCTCGCCTTCTTCGCTCAGTGCCGGACGCTGCTGCGCAGCCAGGCCGAAGCCGCCCAGGAAGGCGCGGCACCAGTCGAACAATGCATCGGTGCGCGCCGGCAACGGGGCGCCGTCTTCGACCAGCAGCAGCTCGAAGGCGAAATCGCGGTCTTCCAGTTGCGCCACGGTGGCCTGCCGCAGCTGATCCAGCGCCCCACCCTGCTGGGGCGCCACCTGACCGCTGTCGGCCAGAATGCGCGCCAGCCAGTCGGCGCTGTCGGCACCGCCGCCGGAGAGCCACCCGCACAGTCCACCATGCAACTCCGCCGCAGAGGACGCCAGCGCGAGCTGACGGCTTTCGTGTTGCACAGCGGTTACGTCGGGCAGATCCATCGGGTCATCCAGGCTGAAGAGCGAAAGGTGCCGGCGCACGGCCGGCGATATGACTTCCCAGTGTACCAAGGCGGCCTGCGTGGGCCGCGACCTGCGCGTTTCAGAGCGCGTTCCCCTCCTGCAATGCCGGCCTGCCTGGATCGGTGCCAGGCCTTGCAGGGCTTGGACCGACGCCAGGGATTGGGGCAGCGTGGGCGCTTGACCACCCCGCGCACGCGCCCCTATCGTGAGCGCATGGACAACGCTGCCGCCCTCGCCCAGATCCGCGCACTCGCTGCCCGCGTGGAGGCGTTGGTGGAGCGTACCCAACGGCTCACCGACGAGAACCGCAGCCTGCGTCACCAACAGGAGCAGCTCATCGGCGAGCGCTCCCAACTGTTGACCAAGAACGAGCAGGCGCGCTCGCGGGTGGAAGCAATGATCGCCCGCCTGAAGTCATTGGAGCAGCACACGTGAGCAACAACGAACCGGTCAGCGTGCGTATTCTGGATCGTGAATACACGGTGGGCGTGACGGCAGACGAGCGCGAAAGTCTCACCGCCGCCGCGCGGCTGCTGGATCTACGCATGCGTGAGATCCGCGGCAGCAATCGCATGGCAGCAGTGGACCGTGTGGCAGTGCTGGCTGCGCTCAACTTGGCGCACGAGTTGCAGCAACTGCGCGAACAACAGGCGCTCTACGATCGTGAATTGGCAACGACGCTGGACACCTTGAATCGCCGGCTCGACAGCGTTGCCGACACACCGCGCTGAGTGGAATTCGCACTGCCATCGCAAATATGAATCCTCAAGCCCGCCGACCGACGAGTGGGCTAGCCATCGCGGCACAGAGGTCTATAATTCACCTGCGTTCTCTGCTGTAAACGACAGCGTGCAAAACATTCGCCTTGTCCCTTAATTACGACCACGGGGGCGCGACGAAGCCGGGTGTGCAAGTCCGCCTTGTAGCGGGAAGCCCGATGGCCTCACAACGTCCCCACTTGAACCCCGGGTTCAAGGTCGTTTCGCCCGCATCGTCACGGCGGAGAATGCAAATCTGAAACGGCGCCTTCGGGCGTCGTTTCTTTTTTGTGCGTCTGACGGTCTGACATGCGGCAGTTGAAGCGGCCCTGCGGATCTGTTGCGCTCGCGATGCTGGTGCCGTGTCGGTGGCGTTGCCGCGCGCGGCAATGCGCACGCTGCATCGCCCATGCAGATGCAGATGCAGATGCAGATGCAGATGCAGGGCATATGTCCGGGTAGTGCGCACACCGTAAGGCTCTATCGGCACGCCCACAGCGCAGGCGCAACTGCGGGCCGCATGGCACGCCATGCTAGGCAGGCGCGTGTGCGCATTCGACAATGCAACACCGATTGCGCTGCGAGACACCGATGACCGAGGACCGAGATGCGTTGCGCCAGCAGTTGCGCGCACACCGCCGCAGCCTGCCGGCAGCGCAGCGCCTGGCCGCAGCCGATGCGTTGGCACAGCGTTTGCTGGCGCTGCCGTTCGCGCCGCAACAGGGTGCCGTGGCGGGCTATTGGGCAATGGACGGCGAAATTGCGCTGCACCGCTGGCAGCTGACCTTGCCGGCGGGAGTGCGCTACTGCCTGCCGGTGCTGGACGGGCGCGTGCTGCGCTTTGCGCCGTGGCGGCCGGGCCAGCCGCTGGTGAGCAATCGCTACGGCATTCCGGAGCCGGATGTGGCACGCGCCGACACGTTGGCACCGGAGGAGATGGCACTGGTGGTGACGCCGCTGACCGGCTTCGATGCGGCGTGCCGTCGGCTGGGAATGGGAGGCGGCTGGTATGATCGCAGCTTCGCGTTCCGGCATCGCCAGGCGCCGCCTCCCTGGCTGGTCGGTGCTGGCTTCGCTGCGCAGCAGGTGCCCGCCCTGCCTTCCGAAGCATGGGATGTGGCGGTCGACGCCATCTGCACCGAACGCGCCACCTTCCTGAAAGACGACACCGTTTCCGAATGACTGCCCGCAAGCGCTACTGGTTGATGAAGTCCGAGCCTGACACGTTCTCCATCGATGATCTGGAACGTGTCGGCACCGAGCCCTGGAACGGCGTGCGTAACTACCAGGCGCGCAACTTCATGCGCGATGGCATGCAGGTGGGCGATGGCGTGTTTTTCTACCATTCCAACTGCAAGGTGCCCGGCATCGTCGGCATCGCCAAGGTGGCGAGCGCGGCGTATCCGGACGACACCCAGTTCGACCCGTCTTCCGACTACCACGACCCAAAATCCACCCGCGAGGACCCGCGCTGGATGCTGGTGGACGTGGCGTTCGAGCGCAAACTCGCCCGCACGATTTCGCTGGATGAAATCAAGCAACAGGCCGATGCGCTGGGCGAAGGCTTTGCGCTGATCGCACGCGGTAACCGCCTGTCGATCCTGCCAGTGACCGCCGCGCAGTGGAAGTTGCTGCTGGCGATGGAAACGCCGTGATTGGGGATCCGGCAGTTGGGATTCGCCCATTGCCACCCCGCGTGACCGGCTTTTACGAATCCCAAATCCCCAATCACTAATCCCGAGCTCTTACCCATGTCCGAAGCAAAACGCCTGGCCGCCGAAAAAGCGATCGATTACGTGGAAGACGGCATGATCGTCGGAGTGGGCACCGGCTCGACGGTGGCTTACTTCATCGACGCGCTGGGCCGCATCGGCCATCGCATCAAGGGCGCAGTGTCCAGCTCCGAACAGAGCACCGCGCGCCTGCGCCAGCATGGCATCGAGGTGCTGGACCTCAATCACACCGGCAATCTGTCGCTGTACGTGGACGGCGCCGACGAGTGCGACCCGAACCGTTGTCTGATCAAGGGCGGCGGCGCAGCGCTGACGCGCGAGAAGATCATTGCCGAGGCCAGCGAGCGCTTCATCTGCATCGTCGACCCCAGCAAGCAGGTACCGGTGCTGGGCAAGTTCCCGCTGCCGGTGGAAGTGATTCCGATGGCGCGCAGCCTGGTCGCCCGGCAGATCCTGGCGCTCACCGGCGGCCAGCCGGTGTGGCGCGATGGCGTGGTCACCGACAACGGCAACGTGGTGCTGGACGTGCATCACCTGCAGATTACCGACCCGGTGGGCCTGGAGCGCAGCTTGAACCAGATTCCCGGCGTGGTCTGCGTGGGTTTGTTCGCGCGGCGCCCGGCCGATGTGGTGATCGTGGGCGGCGAGCCACCACAGGTGATCTGAAGATCGCGCGCGGGCCTTCGCATGCGCAGTGACGGCCCGCATTGCGAAGCGATGGCGGGTCGCACATATCCCGCTTGCAGCAACCGCACGACGCACCGCAGCCGCTTGACGCACGCGGCCGCTTGGCAGATGGTGCGGCATCCTCGCCAGTTGGTATGCCGCATGCGTTGTTCTGGTCTTCTAATCCTTGCGCTTCTGATGCTGCTCGGCGGCTGCGCCAGCAGCGGCGACAGCTGGGTGGAACTGGCAGGCACGCGCTACAAGGTGGAACTGGCGCAGAACGATGCCGATCGCGCCAAGGGGCTGATGTTTCGCGATGCCATGGACCAAGACCACGGCATGCTGTTCATCCACGACCGCCAGGAGCCGATGGCGTACTGGATGAAGAACACCAAGATCGCGCTGGATATCCTGTATTTCGATGAACAGCGCCGGCTGGTCTCCCAGCAGCGCGATGTGCCGCCATGTTCGGCCGGCGACGCCTGTCCGCCGTACCCCAGCAGGCAGCCCGCGCGTTACGTGCTGGAGCTGAATGCCGGCCAGGCCGCCAAGCTCGGCCTGAAGGATGGGGCCACGCTGCGCTTCAGCCCGGACATCCCGACGCCCGAATAAGCGGCTGCAAGCAGGTACTGGGGGCCATGCCAGCCAGGCACATGGGGCCCGCCGACGGGTGAGACCTGCGCGTCATCTTTCCGAACGGCGTTTGCGGCCGTCGGACGCAGGGCCGCCTGTCAGCGTTACGCGTTCATGCGCCCCGCGTCCCTGTCAGGAAGTACCGGACTTGAACCCTGCGCCGCTTGCCGACACTCTTGGCAGCATGGTCGACATGCTCCCACTTCCCCATTGGACCGCGCTCGCCAGCCTGGACGACGATGCGGTGCCGTTGATGTCCACCGCGCTGCTGATCGCGCGCGACGAGTATCCGCAGCTGGATGCCGAGCTGTACGACACGCTGGTGCAAAGCCACGTCGAGCATCTGCGCCGCGAAGTGGACGCAATCGATCTATGGCCGCTGAAGATGGCGGCGGTCAATCGCTACCTGTTCGACGAGCTGGGCTATTCGGGCAATCACGACGAGTATTACGACCCGCGTAACAGCTACCTCAACCAGGTGTTCGAGCGCCGGCTGGGCAATCCGATTTCACTGGCGATGGTGCAGATCGAAGTGGCGCGCCGGCTGGGCATCCCGTTGGCGGGGGTGTCGTTTCCCGGCCATTTCCTGGTGCGTCTGCCGGTGGATGACGGCGTGCTGGTGATGGACCCGTTCAACGGCGGCCGTCCGCTGGGCGTGGATGAGCTGCGCGAACGTGCCCGCCCGCATCTGGGCGGCGAAATTCCCGACGACCGCGCGCTCGCGCAGATTCTCGACCCCGCCCCGCACCGCGCGATCTTGATCCGCATCCTGCGCAACCTGCACGGCGTCTATGCCGATGCCGAGCACTGGGACCGCGCTGCCCGCAGCGCCGACCGCATCCTGAAGCTGGTGCCCGACCAACCCGAGGCCCTGCGCGACCGCGGCATGGCCTATCTGCATCTGGGCCACCGCAACGGCGCACGCCACGATCTATCGCGCTACCTGGTGCTCAACCCGGGCGCGCAGGACGCGGCCCATCTGCACGAACACCTGGTGGAATTGAATAGCCAGCGCGCGCGGGCGCATTGAGCGGGTAGACGCGCCGGCTGGCTAGGCCAGTCTGCCCGGATAGGCCACCGCCGCGTGGTTCTCGGCAACGCGCGCACTGGCCGGCCCGCATTGCAGCAGCATCGTGGTTGCCGACACTGCCTGATTGCACGCCGTTGGCGGCGCTCAGTCGATCTCCACCATCTCGAAGTCCTCCTTGGTCACGCCGCAATCGGGGCAGGTCCAGGTGTCGGGGACGTCCTGCCAGCGGGTACCCGGGGCGATGCCTTCTTCGGGGATGCCGTCGGCCTCGTGGTAGAGAAACCCGCAGACGACGCACATCCAGGTGCGGTAGGTGGTCGTGGATGTCTCGCTCATCGGATAATCGCGGTCATGCAACAGTGGGCCTGCATTGTCCCATCCCATCCACCGCTTTCGGAAGCGTTGCCATGCCCAACCGTCTCGACGTTCGCGGCGTCTATCTGATCACCCCCGACGAGCCCAACACGCAGCGCCTGCTGCTGCGCACGGCGCCGTTGCTGGGGTCGATCACCTGGCTGCAATACCGCAACAAGCAGGCGGATGCGGCGTTGCGGCTGCGCCAGGCCGGCGCCTTGCGCGAGGCATGCGCGGCCCATGGCGTGCCGTTGATCATCAACGACGATGCGCAGCTGGCGGCGCAGGTCGGTGCGCAAGGCGTCCATCTTGGCGAAGACGATGGCGACGTGGCGGCAGCGCGCGCACTGCTGGGCGAGCAGGCCATCATCGGGGTGTCGTGCTACGACGATATCGAGCGCGCGCGCGCCGCAGCGGAAGCGGGCGCCAGTTATGTGGCCTTCGGTGCATTTTTCCCGACCACCACCAAGCAGACCACCCGGCGCGCAACGCCTGCGTTGCTGCAGCAGGCCGCCGAACTCAACCTGCCGCGCGTCGCGATCGGTGGCATTGCGCCTGCGCAGGTGCCTGCGCTGGTGACTGCCGGCGCCGATCTCATTGCGGTGGTCAGTGGCGTGTACGCGGCGCCGGATCCGGTCTCAGCGGTGCAGGAGTATCGCGCAGGGTTTGGGTGTTAGTGCGGCGGGCTTTCGGGCTATGACGCTCTTTGTCAAAGCCTTCTAATGCGCTTCAAGATAGCGAGAGTTTGTTTCGCTGCATCGCCGGTTTCAAAAGCCAGGTGCGCCGGATGTGCGGTGCCCCCGCCGCTCGCGGGACACGCCGTCAATCCGTCCTTGGAGGCTCGATGGCGGCATCCATGCCGCCAACGGTCCCGCAAGCGGCGAGGACACCGCACCAGAAGGTTGGCTGGCGGCCAACCGAGCGGGTCGTTGCGTGCGCGGCCACGCTGCTGCCGATTGCTTCGTGATGGCACTTGCCAGGCACGACGAGAGAATGACAAGAGAAGCGGGTGATTGACCGATGTGGAAAGCGCCTCGAGCGCTGCTCCCACATGCACACCAACCAACGCGACAGGCCCTTGCCCGCCTACCGTCGCCGGACCTTACGCAGCATGGATGCCGCGTAAGAGCTTACAGGGACGTACTTGCAGCGTGTCCGGCGATGGTAGGCGGGCAAGGGCCCTGCAGCCAAGAAGCAGATCTAAGGCTCCCAGGCTTGGCCATACAAACCGTCCAATCCACTTCAAGACCGCGACATGTATTTCACTGCATCGCGTTGCCTCGAACATCGCGTGCGCGGTGCCTTCGCCAGACGGTTTGCTGGCAGTTTTATTGAAAGCGATGCAGACACGCGATCATGACGTACCCCTGCTAGCCGAACGCCGAGATCAAGTGCACTGCGCTCAGCCAAGTCGTCGCTCAGGCGGCGTGTTCCCGCTCATCAGAATGATGTCGACTTGAGCGCCATCCCAAAAAAAACAGCGACGCGTGCCATCACGCGTCGCTGCCGGGACTGCCGCTATCGCGTGGCGCAATTAAAAGTCGTAGCTCAACGTCACCCGACCCGAGCGCGGCGCCTGATAGGCGACGACCTGGTCCCATAGCGGGTTGGTGGTGTTGTCGGGCAATTGCGAGAACGGGTAGATGTTGGTCGCGGTCTGCTCGTTGGTGATGTTGAATACGTCCAAGCGCAACGCCAGCTTGCCATCTGCAAATGCCGGCTTGTAGGTCACGCCCATGTCCAGCTGCGCGATCCAGCCCAAACGCCCCTGCGAGCCGGGAGGCGATGCCACGCCGGTGCCGGTCTCCGGGTTGTAGCAGTAGTGATACGGGCCGCCGGTAATTGCACTGCCGCCGTAGCCGGCCGGATCGCGGCCGCTATATTCGGTCCCGTAGTAGTTGCCCAGGCAGTTGTGCGGAGCACCGGAAATCAGGCTGAAATTGGCCGATGCGCCCCATTGCGGAGTGAATTGGTAGAAGCCGAACAGCTTGAGCTGATGGCGATGATCGTTGGATTGATCGCCATTGAAGTGTTCCATCAACGCAGGGTGGTCCCAGCTTTGCGTGGTCGAGACCGAGGCCTGGCCCTGATAGCTGCCCAGCGCGCCGCCGGTGCGCCACAGATCCGAACGCACCTGGCCCTCGGTGGTGCCGTAGCTATGCGACCAGACGTAATTGACCTTGGCATACCACTTGCCGTCGAACGGACGCTCCAGATTGAACTCCACCGCCGAATAATTGCGCTTGAACTTCGGGAAACCTGCCGCCTCGCGGCTCACCGATATTTCGTGGAACTGGCCATCGGTGCCGATCACCCCCCAGGTATTGGTCTGGCCCGGATTGATCAACGATGCGCCCGCCACCTTGGAGAAATCGATGGTCACGCCTTGCGCCGCTGCCGCATCGATCAACGCGGTGTTGGAGACGTCGTAGTTCTGGTCGTCGATGCCGGCATTGAGACGGCGATGCGTGCCGCGCACGCCCAGCACCCAGCCGCTATCGAGTTGCTTGGTAAATCCGAGGATGAGTTCGTCCTGGTTTTCGCCTTCGATGTCCTTGGCCACCGCGGTGCGTACATCGGCGATGCGACCGAAGCGCGAATTGGCCGACACCGCCGAACCCAGCTGCTGCGCCAGGATCGGCGTGCCGTCGGCATTGATGCCGCTGTAGGTGAAGTAGGTATCGGTAGTCGTGGCCGGGGTGAACAGACTCACCGCCGATAGCGGCAGACCGAGGTAGTAACGGCCAAGGTTACCGAACACCTTCAAGCTGGAATCGCCATTGACGTCCCAGCTGAAGCCCAGGCGCGGCGCCCACGCGTTGTCGATTTCGATGTAGGGATCACCGAACGGGGTGTAGTTGGTGAACTCGTCCTTGCGCAGGCCCAGGCTCAGCAGCAGATTGTCGGTGACCTGCCACTTGTCTTCGATGTAGTAGGCGCGTTGCTTGGCCTCGTACGAATACAGGCTGGTGTTGATGTTGCGCACCACGTAGTAGCCACTGGATCCATTGACCGGATCCACCAAACCCGGGCTCGGCGCACCGATGCCGCCGGCTTCGTTGGCCGACTGGCTGACCAGGCCGCCGGTGGCCAGCCCGTACGGGTCATTGGTCTGTCCGTAGGTCCAGGCAAACCCGGGGCCAGAGAGGATCGAGCCGACATCGATGCCTTCTGACTTCTGGTTATCGAGACCGAAGTTGAGCGTGTGGTGGCCGATGCGCCATTCCAGATTCAGGCGCTGGTTGTCTTTTTTGTACTCGCGGTCCGGCGAGCTGACCGAGGTGACCAGCTGGTTGCCGATGCGCGGTGTGCCGCCGGTGTAGGCAGGGTTCTGCAATGCGGCGCTGTTGATCACCGGACCGCCAGCCGCGTCGTAGTTGAACGGCGTCAGTTCGTCCGGCGTTCTCATCTTGCCGTACAGGGCGGTCACGGTGAGGTTGTCGCTCAGATAGCCGGTGTACTTGCCGGTGAACAGCGTCGGCCCGGTTTTCCAGGTGGATTCGTCGGTGAAGTAGGCGCCACGCTGACGCGCAACATAGTCGTAGCGATAGATCGAGCCATTGGTTTCGGCGACGTCGCTGGCACCGGTCACCTCGATCAGGTGGTTGTCGGTGATGTTCCAGTCCACCTTGGCGTACCAGCGTTTCTGGGTGTAGTCGTAGTCGGTGAGGCCGCCGGTGCGGCCGTTGTCGGTGTCGCGATTGGTGCCCACGCGCACGCCGTCGGAGTTCACCTGCTCGGCGGCCAGGAAGAAGAACAGCTTGTCCTGGATGATCGGCCCGCCGACATAGGCGCTGTAGGTGGTCTGGTTGGCCTCGGCCTCGCTGGCGGGCTGGTACAGGCCATTGGCCGCACGCGCATAGCGGTAGGCGGCGTTGTTGATGGTGCTGCCCTGGCTGTCCGGGCGCCAATAGATGTCGCGCTGATTGGCCTTGAGGCCGTTCGGCTCCCAGATCACTGCAGCGCCGAACTTCCACTCATTGGTGCCACGCTTGCCGATCTGGTTGATCACGCCGCCGTTGGCGCGGCCGTACTGCGCGCCGTAGCCTCCGGTAAAGATTTCCTGCTGGTCGATGGCGCCGTACGGCAGGGTCAGGCCGCCCAGGTTGTTGCTGATGGTGGTGGTGTTGAAGCCGTTGAGGTAGTACGCGTTTTCGCTGGCGGCCGAGCCGCCGAAGCTGGGGAGCGAGCCGCCGAGCGGGCCATTGTCGAAGCCGCCGCTGTTGACCACCACCCCCGGTGCCAGCAGCGCGATCGCTTCGGCGGTACGGCCCAGCGGCAGTTGCTGCAACTGTTCGGCGGTGACCACGGTGCGCGTATCCACGCTGCTGACGTCGATGGTGGTGAGGCTGGCGGCGCTGACGGTGACGCTGTCCAGCGTCTGCACGCCGCTCCCCGCGGCTGCGCTGGCAGCGAAGGACACGTCTGTATTGGCCCCGACGGTGATGGCGACGTTCTCGCGCGTCTCCACCACTGCGCCATCGCGCTTGACCGTCACCTTGTAGGTGCCCAGCGGCAGATTGCCGGCGGTGTAGCGGCCGCGTGCGTCCACCGCCACCTCGCGGCTGAAGCCGCTGTTGTTTTCCACCAGCACGCTCGTGCCACTGCCCTGCCCCACGCTGCCGACGATGCTGCCGGTGGTGGACTGCGCGTGGACGCTGCCCATGGCCACGACCAATGCCAATGCCAAGGCACGCTTCTGGATACTACGGTTCATGCTCTCTCCCCAGGTCTTGAACTGTCGGCAAGGCGACAAACGAACGGTGCCAATGGCTACCGAAATCACACTTTCTGAACATCTGCAGCGCGATGCCAATGACTGCGCGCCATCAGCTCATTCCAAACTGTCGATCACGTCGCGTTCGATCATAGGCAGCCAAGTTCCCCCATCCGCCCACTTCGACGGGTAGGCGGGTGTCCGACGGGTAGGCGCGCAGGGCCGCAGGCCTGACAATGGCGCACGCGATGCCCGCCGCCGGGCGTCGATGCCCCCAATCGGTATTCCTCAAGGATTTGCGCATGAACCATTCCCGCTCCCACGCCCTGTTCGCCCAGGCGCAGACCTTGCTACCCGGCGGCGTCAACTCGCCGGTGCGGGCGTTCAAGTCGGTCGGCGGCGAGCCGTTCTTCGTGGCGCGCGCTGATGGCCCGTATCTGTTCGATGTCGACGACAACCGCTACATCGACTACGTGGGCTCGTGGGGGCCGATGATTGCCGGGCACAACCATCCGGCCGTGCGCGAAGCGGTCGAGCGGGCGATCGGCAACGGGCTGTCGTTCGGTGCGCCGTGCGCAGCCGAAGTGACGATGGCACAGACCATTACCCGGCTGGTGCCCTCCTGCGAGATGGTGCGCATGGTCAACTCCGGCACCGAAGCCACGCTGTCGGCAGTACGCCTGGCGCGTGGCGCAACCGGGCGCAATCGCATCATCAAGTTCGAAGGCTGCTATCACGGCCACGGCGATTCGTTTCTGGTCAAGGCCGGCAGCGGCATGCTGACCCTGGGCGTACCGACCTCGCCCGGCGTACCCGCAGGGCTGAGCGAGCTGACCGCCACGCTGAGCTTCAACGACTTCGAAGGCGCCACCGCGCTGTTCGACGAGATCGGTGCGGAGGTGGCGGCGGTGATCATCGAGCCGGTGGTCGGCAACGCCAACTGCATTCCGCCGCAGGCCGGCTATCTGCAGCATCTGCGCACGCTGTGCACGCGGCACGGCGCGTTGCTGATCTTCGACGAAGTGATGACCGGCTTCCGCGTCGCGCTCGGTGGTGCGCAGGCACATTACGGCGTGACCCCGGACCTGACCACCTTCGGCAAGATCATCGGCGGCGGCATGCCGGTGGGCGCGTACGGCGGCCGCCGCGACTTGATGGAGCAGGTTGCTCCGGCCGGGCCGATCTACCAGGCCGGCACCTTGTCGGGCAACCCGGTAGCGATGGCCGCCGGCCTGGCGATGCTGGAGCTGGTGCAGGAGCCGGGCTTCCACACGCGCCTGAGCGAGGCCACCAGCCTGCTGTGCGAAGGCCTGGAAGATGCCGCACGCGCGGCCGGCATTGCTGTCACCACCAATCAGGTCGGCGGCATGTTCGGGCTGTTCTTCACCGACGACATCGTGGAAAGCTACGCACAGGCCACGGCGTGCGACATCACCAGCTTCAACCGCTTCTTCCACGCGATGCTGCAGCGGGGTGTGTACCTGGCGCCCTCGGCGTACGAAGCCGGCTTCATGTCCAGTGCGCACGACCAGGCGGTGATCGAAGCCACCCTGGCGGCAGCGCGCGAGGCGTTTGCGGAAGTGGCGCGCTGATTGGCCGGGAATTGGGAATTGGGAATCGGTGAGCGCGGAGGCGTCGCTGGTTTGCTGCTTTGCGGTGCGGCGTGATCGTGCCGCACTGGCAGTGGCGCAGGACATTGGCGAGGTAGGCATCACCGGGTTCCTGGTGAGCCTGTGCGTGCGTGCAGCCGGTTTCGTTCGTAGCAACGGCGACTGCACGGCGGTGCGCGTTGCCAGACTGCGCGCCATGCTCGCAGCGAACTGTGGATGGCGCTGTCTTTGCACAGGAGCGGCTGCCACAACCCAGCGGGGAGTCGTCAGCCGGGCCTGGGCGGGGCGCAGGACCGCGGTGCGTGGTCCACGCCGCATCGCGCATCGGCCGCGGCTGTGTGGTAGCGAGCGTAGTCGCTTTGGCAATTGCTCTTAGAGCGGCTAACAAAACTACTGCGCAGCCGCCAGGTGGGCGCGGCCGGTGCTCGGAATCCTCATGTACCACTCGTACAATCCGGTTCCTGCGCGCCGTCCGCGCCCACCTGACAGCTGCTCGCTACGTCTTGTTAGCCGCTCTTAGTCGCTGCTCTCTCACCACCGCGGCCACGAGCAGGCGACCTCTAGCGTTCCTTGACCGTGCGCACGGGCCGGCGCTTCGGCCGCAATGCCTCCTCGACTCGGCGCAATACGCTTTGCTTTTGTCGTGTGGCTGTCATACCTTTCTGAAAAAGGTGCTCAGGGACGGGCATGGGTGGGGACCCTCGAAGCAGCCGCTGCACGTGCGTCGCCAAAACCGGCGATGACGCTGCATTGCCGCTGTTTCACCCCGATCTGCAGCGTGTCGAGTCGGCACGCTGTCGACGCTCGATACGGCCGCCCTCGCCTCATGCTCAAGCCTGTTGCGCTGCTCACCCCGCGCCCGACACCGTCGCGCGACCCCGTGAATCCCGATTGGCTGCTTGCCGGCAAGCTGGAGCCTGCGTTGCCGCCCCCCAGCGCGGTGGTGCGTGGCGCACTGCTGGCTGCGCTGGATCAGGCGCAGGCACGTCCGCTGACGCTATTGCTCGCCCCGCCCGGATTCGGCAAGACCACGCTGCTGGCGCAGTGGCATGCGCACCTGAGTACGCGCGAGCAGAGCGCGGTGGCATGGCTGTCGCTGGACGAAGAAGATGCCGACGCCGGGCGTTTTCTCGGCCATCTTGCGTATGCGCTGCAGAACGCAGGCGCCGACCACGCGCTGTGCGCGGCCGTGCTGCACAACCGCGATCACGACCCGCGCGACGCGGCGGCATTGCTGATTCGCGCGCTACGCGCAGCGCCCCGGCGCATCAGCGTGATTCTCGACGACTACGACCGACTCGGCAGCAGCCCTGTCGATGAACTGGTGCTACGCCTGATCGAACACAGTGGCGGGCGTTTGCATCTGGCACTCGCGACCCGCCGCGTACCCAATCTACCCCTGGCGCGGCTGGATCTGCACGCGCAGCTCAGCCGCATCGGCAGCACGCAGCTGGCGCTCGACGACACCGAAGCGCAGGCGTTGCTGGGCCCGCACGTGACCGCACCGGTGGCGGACGAACTGCGGCGCTACACAGAAGGCTGGCCGGTGGCGCTGCAACTGGCACGGCTGTGGTTGGAAGGCGATACCCAGCGTCGGCAGGAAGTCACCGTACGTTTCTCCGGGCGCAGCGCGCAGATTGCCGCGTACCTGGCCGAACAGGTGGTCAACGATCTGGACCCAGACACCCGCGAACTCCTGTTGCGCACCAGCCCGCTGGAACGCTTCAACGCCGCGCTCGCCGACGCGGTGCGCCAACGCCAGGACAGCGGCCGCTTGCTGGCGCGGCTGGAGCATTTCCATGGTCTGCTGGTGCCGCTGGATGGCGAGCGCGAATGGTTCCGCTACCACCCGCTGTTTGCCGACTTTTTGCAGCAACTGCTCGACCGCGAACATCCAGGCCTGAGCGTGCAGCTGCATCAACGCGCAGCGCGCTGGTTCGGCGATCATCAGCAGCTTGCCGAAGCGGTGCGGCATGCTTGGCGCGGCGGCTGCGGCGATCTTGCCGCCAGCTACATCGCACGCGCCGGCACCTGGCAGCTGCTGTTGACTCACGGCACGCATGAAGTACGCGCACTGCTGCGCCATTTCGACCACCGCACCATCCGCGACACACCCGCGCTCAATCTCACCCAGGCGCACCTGCACATCAAGCTGGGCGAATTCGCCCACGCACGCCTGTTGCTGGAGCGCTTCCGCGACTTTCCGGCTGCGTTACGCGAGCCGCTGCAGCGCGACTACACCGTGGTCGTGGCGCTGCTGCGCGACCGTCTGGATGAAATCTGCGGCAATCCGCATGGCCTGACCCAGATTGCCGCCCAGGCCGGCGCACTGGACGAAGACGACCATCTGGGCCGCGGCATGTTGCTCTGCATCTGCGCCACCACCGCGATTGCACAGGGCGCGTTCGCGGTTGCCGAGCGCTACGCGCGCAACGCGCGCGACACCATGCAACGTGGCGGCAGCGAGGTCGGTGCCAGCCAGGCCATGTTGTCGCTGGGGCAGAGCCTGTTCTATCGCGGCCGGCTCAGCGATGCGGAAGCCTGCTATCAGCAGGCACTGAGCTGGTGCGCACGTACCCCGCAGCCGGAACGGGTGCTGGAAGCCGCCGCTCAATGCCTGCTTGCGCAGTTGCACTACGAACGCGGCCATCACGACGACGCAGCCGACCTGCTGCATCCGGCGCTGGAATTGCTGGAGCAACACGATGGCGGCGTGGACGTGCTGGCCGCCGGATACGGCACTGCGCTGGGGCTGGAACGCGTGCGCGACCATAGCGGACGCAGCGCGTTGCTGTTGCTGGAGCATATCGAACAGATCGCACACGGACGCAAATTGGCGCGCTTGTCGGAACTGGCTGCAGCATGGCGGCTGATGCTGTTGCTGGAACATCCAGGCAACGCCGCCATCGATGTGCTGATCGCACGTACCGGCGGCGAATCCGGCCTGGCGCATACCTTGCGCTCGCCACACCGCTGGCACGATCGCGCGGCGATGGGCTTCGCACTGGCCCGCTGGCATCGTCTGGCCGGGCGCAGCAGCGCCGCGCTGAGCATCCTCGGACAGATCGAGCAAGCCTGCCTGGCCAACGACAATGTCTGCCATCTGGCGCGCGCCCGTGGACGCATCGCGCTGGTACTGCAGCAACGTGGCGAACTGGTTGCCGCCCTGCCGTATCTGTACAGCGCATTGGACCATGTCGCGCTCACGCAAAGCTGGCAGGCGATCGTGGAACTGGGCTTACCGGCCAAGGCGATGCTGCGCTCGCTACGCCAGCACGACCCGCAGACCGTGGGCGGCACCACGCGTGCCTTGACCATCCAGGCCTTGCTCGAACGCCTTAGCGGCGACGACGACCCGGCCGGTGACATCTTCAGCGAGCGCGAACTGGAAGTGCTGGCGCAACTGGCGCGTGGCTATTCCAACAAGCAGATCGCACGCTGCCTGCACCTGTCGGAAAACACGGTCAAATTCCATCTGAAAAACCTGTACCGCAAGCTCGACGCGCGCAGCCGCGAAAGCGCGCTAGCGCAAGCATTGCAGCGCGGGTTGTTGCGTGGAAGCGGCCCGCATGCAGATCAGCCGCTGCGACCTGGCTGAGCCAGGTCGCATGCATCTTGCGTTCAACGCAGGTTTGCACGTGTGGCGGCCAGGCCTGACAGCGTTGGCCGCCCGCACGCATCACCCGAACGTCAGCGTGCCCTTCATCATCGCCCAATGGCCGGGGAACGAGCAGAAGAACGTGTAGTCGGCGCCCTTGCTCAGTTTGCTGGTGGGAAAACTCACCGTGGTGCTGTCGCCGCCGCCAATGACCTTGGTGTGCGCAATCACGCGTGCGTCGGCCTTGGGCAGATAGCTGTCGGCGATGGTCGAACGTACGCCGGCATTGGCCACCGCCTGGAAATCGGCAGACTTGGTCAACACCCAGTTGTGCCCCATCACGGTGGCAGCCATCTTGCCGGAATGCTTGAGCGTAAGCTCCACCTGCGTGCACTCGGGCGCTAGCTTGATCGCGCTCTGGTCGAACTTCATCTGATCGTTGCCGGTGATGGTCACCGCGCACGTCCGTGCCCATGCCGTCGGCGCCATCAGCGCCAGCGCACACACAGCAATCGTGGAAAACAGCTTCAAGAGAACACTCCTGCGTTGGGAAGGTGCAGCACATCGCACGCGGCGCACCGTTGCAACAGCGACGTGGTCAGAGGTGCTGATAGTGCCAGAGTAACGCGGAGTCGCAATCAACAGGGCATCACGCGCGAGCCCACTGCATGCGCTCGCGCATCGACCAACGATGCCAGGCGCCCTGCTGATTGCAAGCAGACCTTCGGCCGCATGCGTGCTTCACGCGTAACGGAAAAACGCATCCATCGGATCTGCTGCTGCGGACGCGATGGCCGGCACCGGCAACGGGCCGCGCTTACCGGCGATCACTTGTACGAACGCCTGCTTGAAACGCGCCATCTCCGCATCGGTGCCCACAGTGATCCGCGACCAGGTTGGCCACACCGGCCAGCTGCGGCCGATGAACACGCCATGGGTGGCCATGTCGTCCTTGAAACCGGCGGCAGGCCGCTTTACATCCACCATGAAGCAGTTGCTCTCCGAGGCAGTGCATGCATAGCCCTGCCTGGCGAGAAACTCCATCACATCCGTGCGCGTCGCGGCCGTACGTGCGCGCCGTTGCGGCACCAGTGCAGGATCACGCAGGCTGGCCAGCCCGGCAGCGGCGGCGGTGACCGGCAAGCTGTTGACGCTGTAGAACTTCAGCTTGGCCAGCAGGTCCGGACGCGCGGCCGCATAGCCCAGGCGGATGCCGGCCATGCCATAGAGTTTGGAGAAGGTGCGCAACACCACCACGTCTTCGCCTGCGGCCACCATGTCGACCATGCTGCGCGTGTTTTTCGCGAAGTGGATATACGCCTCATCCACCACCAACACGCTGCCTTTGGGCTTGTGCGCCAAAGCGTAGTCCAGATCCTTGCGTGCGGTGACCGAACCGGTGGGATTGTTGGGGTTGCAGATGTAGATCACGCCCGCGTTGGCGTCCGCCGCGCACATGGCCTGTACATCGTGCGAAAAGTCCTTGCGCAGCGGCACCTTGATCAGGCGCGCGCCATTGCGGGTTGCCGCACGCCAACCGGATTCGTAGGTGGGGTCGGCCGTGACCAACGCGGCACTGGGCGAAGTGAATGCCAGCATCGTGTAGTCGAGCGGTTCGGTGGACCCGGCATACGCCATCAGGTGATCGACGGGCAGCGCGAGCTCGGCAGCCAGGGTGGTCATCAATTCCATCTGTACCTGCCGCAAATACCGCCCGCCTTGCGGGGCGATCTGCGCGATGGCCTTTACTGCGGCAGCCGACGGTCCATCCGGAAATTCATTGGAGTCGATCATCACCGGTGCCAGCGCCGTTGCCGGTGCGGGCGCGATGGCAGTGGAGCGTTCGACGGCGCTGGCCAGCAGCGGCAAGCTGCCGGCACCGGCGGCGCCGGCAAACAACGCGGAGTCGCGTAGAAAAGCGCGGCGCGAAAGAGCAGTGTTCATGACAACCTCCAGCAGGATGACAACGCGGATTCAGGGACGCACGGCAACCACTTCGATCTCGACCCGATACAGCGGGTTACCCAGCGCTGCGATCTGGAATGCCGAGCGCGCCGGCAGGTTGGGTTGCTCCTTGGTGCCGAAAAACTGGCGATAGCCTTCCATGAAGCCGTTGAAATCCATCTTGCCGCCCATTGCCGGATCGCCGACCAGAAACACCTGCATCTTCACCACATCGCCCATGCCCAACCCCAACGTGGCCAGCTGCTGCTTGATCTGGTTCAACACGCTCACCGTCTGCGCCTTGGTGTCGCCATAGGCGGCCGCCGAATCCTTCGGCGCACTGGTATCGATCACCGCCGGCACCTTGCCGCTGACATACACCGTGGCCTTGCCGGCGGGAATTTCCACCGCGGCAGCGATGGGAAAATCGCTGTTGGGAATCTTGTGGCGGATCACCTCGGCCGCGTGTGCGGCACCGAGACTGGCAGACCACAGCACTGCGGCGGTGAGAACGGTGGTGATGGAACGGAGCATGGCAATTCCTTGTAGGAGAGAAGATCAGCGGCGGAGTAATCTGACGTCGTCGATGGTCACGCGCTCGGCATAGTCGTTACCGAAGTGCGTGCGCACATAGCTCACCACTTCGGCCACCTGGCGGTCGTCGAGCATGTCGGCGAAACCCGGCATCCCCGCGTGGCCGTCGAGCACCATCATGGTCACGTACGGGCCGGCGGCCAGCTTGGGGTTGCCGGCAAGCGCAGGATAGTCGCCGGCACCTTGCGCGCCACGCCCGGCCGGCATATGGCAGCCCTGGCAGATCGCCTGGTAAACGTCCTGACCGGAGGCCTTGGCGAAGCCTTGCTGCGGAAACAGCTGGGTGGCATCGGAACTCTGCGCCTGCGCATCGCGCACGTTGGGCGGCAGCAACAAGGCGAGAATGGCGAGCGCAACAGTGGCGCCGCACGCTCTTGGCAGCAGACTCATGCGCGCCCTCCCTGGGCAATGACCTTGCGATGCAGGCGGCCAACGACATCGTGCGCCGACAGAATGGCACCCTCCTGCCAGGCCGGAATGTACGACACGTGCTCGCCGGCCAGTGCCAGCCGTCCGTCGATCTGGCACAGCGGTTGGTAATGCTCGGCGCGCGCCTGCTCGCTCCACATGCCGAAGCAGCCATGCGTGAACGGCACGCGGTGCCAGCCGACCGCAATGCCGTTTTCGAATTCGCGCGGATACTGCGGATGCAGCTGGGTGCCGTATTCCACTGCTTTACGCACGCGCTGCTCCGGGGACATCGCGGTGAACTGGTAGGCATCCAGCCCCCACACATAGGCGCCGAGCAGCACGCCTTTGCCAGGGCTGTGGTAGTTGGTGCTGGGGTAGCTGATCAAGGTGATCGGCAGATCGGTGTAACTGATGCCGCCGTAGATCGCTTCGTCTTCTTCCCAGAAACGGCGCTTGAATTGCAGCCCCACTTTCACCGAGGCCGCATACGGCACCTTGCCGATCGCCGTGGTCATCGCATCGCTGGCGTTGACCGGTATGCGGCTGAGCACCGACAACGGAATGGTGCAGATGCACCAATCCGCAGTGGCGAGGCGTTCTTCTCCGCCACGCGCCGCATCCTGCCAGGACACGCGCACGCCGCTGCCGTCCTGGTCGATCTTGGTGACCTTGGCGTTATAGGTGATGGCATTGCCCAGTTGACGCGCGAACGCCTTGCCGATCTGGTCCATGCCTCCCACCGGCTGGAACATGGTGGTCTGCATTTCATAGTTGTTGCCGGCTGCCAGTGTGGTCCACAGGCGCGAGCGCAGCACGTCCTGCACGCTGAAAGGATCGGAGAATTCCGGCCTGCCCGACAAGCCACCGCCGGGATAGCGCGCAAACCCGCGCCGCTCGCTGCTGTCCTTGCCTTTGACATACCCGAACTTCTGGTCGAGCGCGCCCCAGGTACGCAGCGATTCCAGCAGCAGCTCCTGATCCTCGCGGCTGACGGCCGTGTCCAGGGCGCGTTGCTGCGTGCACTTGGCCAGCAACTCGGACACATGGCCCTTGTAGTCGGCGTCGATGGCACGAAAGCGCTGCGGTTTGCCGCCGAAGCCGTTCTGGCTGTGCAGCAGCGCGTTGTAATTGACCTGATTGAACGCTTCCAGCGCCACGCCGAACTGCTTGCAGTAACTCAGCACCGCCTTGTGGTGATGCGGAATGCGCCACGGCCCGGGATTGAGATACAAACCCTCGTCGAACTGGCAATGCTGCCTGGCCCCGCCCAACTCGGCATAGCGGTCGCCGCCGCGCAGGGTCCAGTTACGCCCGCCGGGGCGGTCGTTGTATTCGAGCAGTTGCACGCGGTAACCGGCCTTGCGCAACTCGAACGCCGCGCTCATGCCGGCCAGCCCGGCACCGAGGATCAAGACCGATGCCCCCTTGGGGTCGCCATCCAGTTGCAGTGGGCCTTTGAAACTGGATTCGGCCGCCATGCCCAGGCTGCTCATCGCCTGATACATCATCGCGCCGCCGGCGGTCATACCGATGCGCGCCAGCAATTGCCGCCGCGTCATCGCTCCCGTGTGATTGCCTTGCATCAACGCACGTCCCCTGCATGTCGTGGACTAACGCACGCGACCGGCAACCCTGCCGGCCGCGGCTGCACTTCAGAATGTGTAGGCCAGGCTGGCGAACAGCTGCCGTGGTGCGATCAACTGATACGAGCCCGAGCTTTCGTTGGGAAATACCGCCCCGATCGCATCGTCCTTGTCGAACAGGTTGTAGACCGACAACTGCAGCCGGCCACCGGCAAGGAACCCGCCGTCTTCGCCCTGATACCCGACGCTGCCGTTGACGATGAAGGTGGCATCTACCCGATCGGTATTGAGCGTATCGCCGTAGCGCTTGCCGGTGTATTTGGCATCGAGGTTGGCAAACAAATGCGTGCCTTCCCAACCGCCGTTGACGCTGAACATCACCTTCGGCGCATCCGGCACCTCGTTGCCTTCCACCTGCACCAGGTTGCCGCTGACCGGGCCGAAATAGTTGTCCTGGAACTCGGAGTTGTTCCAGGTCAGCGATGCGCCCAGCCGCCAGCCTGGCGCCGGCTTCCACATGCCGGACATTTCGGCCCCGTACGTCTGCACGTCGCCGACGTTGGCGTAGACGGTGGGCGCCACCACCAGCGGGTCCGGGTCGGTCAGCGCGATGATGCGGTTCTCGTAATCGATCCTGTAGGCGGCGATGTAGCCGCTCCACTGCGTGGATTCGGCGCGGATGCCGATATCGATGTTGGTGGACTCTTCCGGTGCGATATCCGGGTTGAACGCACCGGAGGTCAGCGCCAGCCGCGGCGCCGAGCTGAAGTTTTCCGCATAGTTGGCGAACACCTGCACGCCCTCGGCAAGCTGGAAGCTGGCGCCGACCTGGGGCTGGAACCAGTCGCTGTTCTTGATGGTGACATCGCGGCGCACGCCGACATTGAAATCATCCAGATTGGCGATGCCGTTGTAGTCGCGTTTGACATCCAGCCCCTTGGCACCGAACTCCATCGTCAAGCGGTCGTCGAGCAGGCGCAGCGTGTCCTTGATGTAGAGCTGCTTCACCTCGGTGGAGAACTGGTTGTCGTAGTAGATGACGATCGGCAGCGCGCCCTTGAGCAGCGCGCCGGTGGCTGGGTCCAGGTTGTACAGCGGGCGCACCTGGTCGAAATCGTAGTGCTCGTACCACGCACCGACTTCGAGTTTGTTGTGCTCGGTCTCCCATGACACCGCTGTGGTGAGGCCATAGCGATCGCCCCCCATGATTTCTTCGCGCCGCGTCATCGCACCGACGTGGGTGACAGTGCCGTTGGCATCGACGATCTGCGGGTCGTTGATGGCGATGTCGGTGCGCCCCGGCGTGCCGGCGATGGCATCGTTGTACAGGCCTGTCGCCGTGCTCGGCGGAGTGCCGCCGACGCCATACCCATGCTTGTTCTCGTAATAGCCGGTAAAGGTGAAGCCGATTGCATCGTTGAACAGGAAATTGCCGTGCAGGCTGAGCAGCGAGTCGCGTCGCCCGTTCTGCCATTCGCTGTAATGCTCGGCATCCACTTCCGGGTTGCCGGTGATGCGCTCATGCAGGTCCCACGCCACCGAACCGTCGGAGTTGTACGACTGCACGTCGTAGTCCTTGCGGTTGTTGTAGATCCATCCCAGCGTCAGGCTGCCAGCGTCCCAGGCCTGGCGAATCTTGGCTTCGAAGTGATCGCTCTTCTGCGTGGCCGGCTCCATGTCCCACACCCCGCCTTGCGTGCGCGAGGCGGACAGATACGCGCTGGGGCCGCCTTTCCACCAGTCCGGCGTATCCAGGCGCACGAAGCTGCGCACCAGATCGTCCGAACCAATCGTCTGGGTGAGATTGCCGCTCCAGCTGTCGCCGCCCTTTGGTGGCAGGCTGGTGTAGCGGATCGCACCGCCCAGTGCATGGTAGGAAGGCTGGGTGACATCGCCCGAACCGGCGGACACCGTCACATCGAGCAGGTTTTCGCTGGAGACGTAGCGCGTAATCGGCCCGCCTTCGCGGGTGTCGAAGGTTTCGATCGGAATGCCGTCCAAGGTCACGCCGATCTGGTTGGCGGAAAACCCGCGGATGGTCATCGAATCACCGAATTCATACAGCCCGAACGGGTCGGTGGTCTGCACGTTCACGCCGGGCAGGCTGGCCAACAGCTGCTGCGGCGCCACCCCTGGCACCTGCGCCTGGATCTCGTCCGCCGAGATGGACGCGGTGGTGCGGGTGGAGCCGGTGCCCACCACGCTGACCGCATCCAGCGTGCGTGCGTCTTGCGCCAGCGCAGGCAAGCTCTGCGCGCCGGCCAGCAGCAAGGTCATTGATGCCAGCGCGCGGCGCGGGCGGGTGGTGGCGAGGATGTCGGCGACCGAGGCCGCCAATCGATCGGTGTTCGAGCACTTTGGCATGCAATCAACCCCTGGAGACGTGTGGCGTGCTGAGTGACCGGGCGCTCCCCCGAGACCGGCTGATACCGCGGATGCGGCGTGCAGTGACCATAACCAGCGCGATTGCTGCCTAACCTGGGTGCGGCGGGTGGGCTCGGCGCAGGCGGGTAGGTCGCTACCGAATTCAAAACTCTGAATAGGTAGCGCAGCCACCTACCTGCGCGAATGCCCTGCATTGCAGCTCTTGCGCGCTTGCCATGCCGCGCCGAATCGACAACGCTGCGCAGCCGCCGTACGAGCACGCATATGTCGCCCGCACCACCATCGCTGCTGTTGCTGGATTTCGACGGCGTGCTCGCGCACTACGCGCGGCCACGGCGCCTGGCCGCGCTTGCAGCAGCGGCGCGTTGCTCACCGCAGCGCGTGCAGGAGGTGCTGTTCGTGCAGGGTCTGGAGCGCGCCTACGATGCGGGTGAGATCGACACGCAGGCGTATCTGGCGCAGTTGAGCGAAGGGCTGGGGCAGCCAATCGATCGCACTACCTGGATCGATGCGCGCGTGGCCGCCTGCCGCGCCGACCCGTCGGTGGTGACACAGGTGCTGGCGGTGTCGACGACCACGGCGGTGGCGGTGCTCACCAATAATGGCCCGTTGATGGCAGAAGCGATCGAGCGGATCGTGCCGTCGCTATTTCCGTTGTTGCGGGGCCGCGTGCTGTGCAGCGGTGCACTGGGCGGCCGCAAACCGGATGTGCCGGTCTATCAGCGCGCGCTTGCGCAACTTGAGCAACGCGCCGAACGCACGTTGTTTGTCGACGACCTGTTCGTCAACGTGCGTGGCGCACGCGCGGCCGGTCTGCACGCCGACACCGTACGCGATGCGCGTGCACTGCGGCGAGTGCTGAAGCGATACGGACTTGCATGAAACCAAGCCCCTCTCCCGTCGGGAGAGGAGTTGGGGGTGAGGGTACGGCGGAAGACAGCCATCCCATCCGGGCAATGAAAAGACCGGGCACTGCGTCAGCGCGCTACATGCCACACACCATGCATCTCCAATGCCCTTGCAGCCGGCTGCGGGCCGGCCAGGGGGCGCGCAAGCACCGCCCGACATCACGCCTGGGCGACATACTCGGCAATGGCCAGACGCAAGCGCGCCAGGCCATCGGCCAGTTCGGCATCGGTGAGATTGAGTGCCGGCACGAAGCGCAATACATCCGGGCCGGCCTGCAGCAGCAGCAAGCCATGCGTGGCCGCCAGGTCGAGGATCGCCCCGGCCTGCCCCGCGTGCGCAGGAGCCAGTACCGCGCCCAGCATCAGGCCACGCCCACGAATCTGCGCAAACAGGCCAAAGTCGGCATTGAGCGCTTCCAGCCCGGCGCGCAATGCTGCAGATTGCCGCACCACGTTATCGGCAATCTGCGGCGAGGCCAGCTTGCGCAGCGCCACGCGCGCCACTGCCGCGGCCAGCGGGTTGCCGCCGAAGGTGGTGCCGTGCGCGCCGAACTGCATGGTTTCGGCGACCTTGGGCCCGGCCAGCATCGCGCCGATCGGGAAACCACCACCCAAGGCCTTGGCCAGGGTCACGATGTCCGGCGTCACCTGCTCCTGCCAATGCGCGAACAGCGTGCCGGTGCGGCCCATGCCGCATTGAATTTCGTCCAGCACCAGCAGCGCATCATGCTGGTCGCACAGCGCGCGCACGCGGCTCAGAAAGCCCGGCGCGGCCGGCATCACGCCGCCCTCGCCCTGGATCGGCTCGACCATCACCGCCGCCACATCGCCGCCGGCCATCGCCGCTTCCAGCGCCGCGACATCGTTGAAATCCACATAGCGAAATCCACCCGGCAGCGGCTCGTAGCCTTCCTGATACTTGGGCTGCGCAGTGGCGGTGACCGATGCCAGCGTACGGCCATGAAAACTGCCGCGGAAGGTGACGATGACACGCTTGTCGGCCGGACGGCCCTGGCTGCTGGCCCACTTGCGCACCAGCTTGATCGCCGCCTCGTTGGCCTCGGTGCCGGAATTGCACAGGAACACCTTGTGCGCGAAACGCGAGGCGCTCACCAGTTCTTCGGCCAGTTTCAGCGGCGGCGCGCTGAAAAACACGTTACTGGTGTGCCACAGCTTGCCGGCCTGCTCGGTGAGCGCAGCCACCAGATCGGGATCGTTATGGCCGAGCCCGCTCACCGCGATGCCCGACGACAGATCCAGATACTCGCGGCCCGCATCGTCCCACACGCGGCTGCCCTGGCCGCGCTCCAGCACCACCTGGCGCGGGCGATACACCGGCAGGTAGTAGTGCGCGAGGGACAGGGGCGAATCGGCAGCGGTACTCATGAGGATGGGTCGCAGAAGCGGAGGGAGAAGCGGCATTCTCGCGCATTCGCCGGCCTGCGGCACAATGCGCGCATGCGCCCCTTCTCCGATCCGCAACTCACTGCCGCCACCGACGATGGCTGGCGCCGGCAGTGGTTCGACATCATCTACCGCCACGACACCCGCCCCTCGCGCAATTTCGACCTGATGCTGGTGGTCGCGATCCTGGCGAGCGTGGTGGTGATCATGATCGACAGCGTGCCGCGCATCCATTCGCATGCCGCGGACTGGCTGGTGCCGCTGGAATGGGCGTTCACGGTGATCTTCACCCTCGAATACGCGCTGCGCCTGGCCGTGGTGCGGCGCCCGCTGCATTACGCGCTCAGCGTGTGGGGCGTGATCGACCTGCTGTCGATCCTGCCCAGTTATCTCTCGTTCTTCGTGCCCGGCGCACAGACGCTGTTGGTGGTGCGCGTGCTGCGCATCCTACGGCTGTTCCGCATTCTCAAGCTCACCCGCTACATCGAAGAAAGCGGACAGTTGCTGGATGCGCTGTGGCGTAGCCGTCGCAAGGTGTTGGTGTTCCTGTTCACCGTGCTCACCATCACCGTGATCGCCGGCGCCACGATGTACATCATCGAAGGCCCGCAGCACGGCTTTACCAGCATCCCCACCAGCATGTACTGGGCCATCGTCACCATGGCCACGGTGGGCTTCGGCGATCTAGTGCCGCAGACCACGCTGGGTCGCTTCGTCACCTCGGCCCTGATCCTGATCGGCTACAGCATCATCGCCGTGCCCACCGGCATCTATACCGCCGAACTGGCCAGCTCATTGCGCGAAGGAGGCCATACCGGCAAACGCGATGCGCGCAACTGCGCCCGCTGCGGGCTGGAAGGCCACGCGGCCGACGCACGTTATTGCCGGCAATGCGCCGAGCCACTGCCGGCGCTGGGCAACGGCTGAGGCGCTGGAGCAGCCAACGCCACGGCGCCGCCGTCAGGCGGACGCGGCCGTTGCTCGGCAGGGCGTGTGCCACGCGTACACGGCGGTTGCGCCGTGCCGTCCACGCTCACGACAAGTGCGTACCCTGTGGTTAGCCGCTCTCAGTCCAGAAACAGATCCGGCAACAGCGCGCGCGATGGATCCATTGCATAGCCGCTCAAGTCGGTGATGCCAGCCTGGGCGAGCACCTCGTCATCGATCAGGAACCGGCCGTAGAACCCGGCTGCGGCGCGCGTCAGCACCGCATGCGCGGCGTCGGCCATGATCTCCGGCCGACGGCAGGCCGCCGCGTCCACGCCGGCAAGCATGTTGATGGCATCAGTGGCGATCACGGTACGCGGCCACAACGCATTGATCGCCACGCCTTGCGGGCCGAATTCCGCGGCCAGCCCCAGGGTGACCAGACTCATGCCCATCTTGGACAGCGTGTAGCCGGTGTGCGCGCCCCACCACGCCGGGTTCAACGACGGCGGCGGGGCCAAGGTGAGGATGTGCGGATTGGCCGCCTGCAGCAGATGCGGCAGGCATGCCTGCGCGCACAGGAAACTGCCGCGCGCGTTGACCTGCTGCATCAGATCGAAGCGCTTCATCGGCGTGTCCAACGTACCGCGCAACCAGATCGCACTGGCGTTGTTGACCAGGATGTCGATCCCGCCGAACGCATCGACCGTTGCCGCCACTGCCGCACGCACCTGATCTTCGTCGCGGATGTCGCACTTGAGCGCCAGTGCCTGCCCACCGGCCGCCGTCACCGCCGTGGCCGCGCTATGGATGGTGCCAGGCAATTTGGGATTGGCCACCGCCGACTTGGCCGCAATCGCCACATTCGCCCCATCGCGCGCCGCCCGCAACGCAATCGCCAAGCCAATTCCGCGCGAGGCACCGGTGATGAACAGGGTTTTGCCGTTTAACGTCATGGGAATGGGGAATGGGGAATGGGGAATGGGGAATGGGGAATGGCAAAAGCTTAGCGCCTTGGGCGTCCTGCAACCGACGAACAGACAGCTCTCGCGATGCGCTCTTCCGATTCCCTATTCCCGACTCCCGATTCCCCGCCGCTCAGGGCTTGGGCCCCTGCCCTTCGTTGTCTTCCCAGTGCAGTACGCGGCGGGTCACGAAGCGGTAGACCGGTTTGCCGGTGGCAAACCACAGCTCGCGAACCCAGGAGGTGCGCTTGAGCACGCGGCGTTCCACCGGGGTCAGTGCGGCCGGGCAGTACATGCGCTTGTGTTTAAGCAGGTGGCGCAGATCCTCGCGGGCAAGCAGACGCATCCAGCGCGCGCGCGGGTTGCCGCGCACCGCCAGCTGGAAGTCGATCACCGCCGGGCTGCCGTCCTCCTGCACCAGCCAGTTGGCTTCCTTGGCCAGATCGTTGTGGGCCACGCCGCGGCGATGCAGCTGTTGCAACAGCCTGCGCGCGCTGCGGAAGTAGGCCAGATCGCCGCGCGGCGGTCGCTGGTACATCGCAGCGCCGTCCAGATAGCTGCGGTCCAGGTGCCGCCCGTCCCAATGCAGCAGCCGCGGTGTGCGCGGCACGCCATCCAGCTGGCGCAAGGCCAACGCTTCGCGGCGTGCCAGCCACCAGGCCACGCCGCGCAACAGCCACGGCGCCACGCTCAGGTCGCGACGCACGAACATGCGTTGGCCATCGCGGATCAGCAGAATGCGTCCGAACGTATCGGACTTCAGCGGCAGATTGGCTGCAGGGTCGTGAGTCATCCCCCATTGTAGGCGGCAGGTCTGTCTCGCTGCGCACCTCTGCGGCGCGCGCGCGTGCGGCAGCTGCATGGCCGCAACCTCAGGTGAAGCCGATCCCCCGATGTGAGGACGATGCAGGTCAGGCGCCGCCGCGCCCACCTATAATTCAGGTATGAACTCATGGATCGACGCCACGCTGGAGTGGATCGGACACCACCCCACCTTGGCTGGCGTGGTGATCTTTGGCATCGCATTTTGTGATGCGGTGATCGTGCTGGGCGCCATCGTGCCTGCGTTGCCGTTGCTGTTCGCCATTGGCGTGCTCATCGGGCTCGGGCAGATCAACGGCCCCTACGCGGTGGTGTGCGCCACCCTGGGCGCCTTCGTTGGCGATGCGCTGAGCTTCTGGGTCGGCCATCGCTGGGGCCATCAGCTGCACACCTACTGGCCATTCCGGCGTTACCCGCAACTGCTGGAACGCGGCGAGCTGCTGTTCCGCCGCAATGCCTTCAAAAGCATCCTGATTGCGCGCTACGTGGGGGCAGTGCGCCCGTTCGTGCCGGCGATTGCCGGCATGTCGCGCATGCCCTTCAAACGGTATCTGGTCGCCAGCGGCCTGGCCTGCGTGTCGTGGGCGTTGTTGTTCCTGGTGCCCGGCTGGGTGCTGGGCACGGCCTACGACGCAGTGGCCGCGGTGGCCGGGCGCCTATTTGTGGTGGTTGCCTTGCTGGCGGCCGTGATCGGGCTTGCCTGGGCGGTGGTGCTGTATTCGTATCGCTGGTCGGCCGGTCACCTGGATGCCTTGCTGGCGCGCCTGCTGGAGTGGTCGCACCGGCATCCGGTCCTGGGAAATTGGTCGGTCGGCGTCTTCGACCCACGCCGTCGCGAATCGGTGCCGCTGGCCATGATGGCCTTGATGCTCTTGCTGCTCGGCTGGGGCTGGTTTGTGCTGCTGATGGTGGTGCTGGCGCATGGCGAGCCGCTGCGCGTGGACCTGGCCGTGCACGACCTGATGCTGGCGCTGCGTAATCCGTTGGCCGACTACCCGATGGTGGCGCTGGCCTCGTTGGGCGACTGGCAGGTGCTGTTGCCGGCCATTGCCGCCGCGATGGGCTATCTGGCCTGGCGCCGTCGCTGGATGGCCGTGGCCCATTGGGTCATCGCGCTGGCGTTCGGCCTGGCGCTCACGCAGCTGCTTGGCGCCACCGTGCAGGTGGTGCGCCCGCCTGCGGCCAGCAGCGGTTTCGGCTTTCCGTCGGTTGCGGTCACCATGGCCACGATCGCCTTCGGCTTTTTCGCGCTGTTGATCGCGCGCGAGTTGCCTGGCCGCCGCCGCGTGTGGCCGTATCTGGTCAGCGGCGCCATCGTCTCGCTGATCGGTTTTGCGCGTTTGTACCTCGGTGCGCACTGGCTCAGCGACGTCGTCGGCGGCATGTTGTTCGGCATCTTCTGGCTGCTGGTGCTGGGCATTGCCTACCGTCGCCGTGCCACGCGCGCGTTCTGGGTCAAGCCGGTGTTGTGGATCTTCTACGGGGTGTTCGTAAGCTGCGCAATTTATTTTGCGCCGCGCAACCTCGACCTCAAGCTGGCCAAGTTCGAACCGCCGCCGCCGGCAGTGATGGAGTTACCCGCAAACGCGTGGTGGGAAGACCAATGGCGCCTGCTGCCGGCACGCCGCAACGAATTCGACGACGATCAGCGTTGGCCGCTGGACGTCCAGTTGGCCGGCCCGCTCGCCCCGCTGCAGCGCCAGCTCCAGGCGCGCGGCTGGCGGGTCCAGCCGCAGGCGGGCTGGGAACAGGCGCTGCACCTGCTCGACGTCAGCGGCCGCCCGGACGAAGTGCCGATTCTGCCGGCCACGCTGGATACCCAGGTCGAGGCCCTGTTGATGGTGCGCCACGCCGCGCCCGGCCACGTGCATGTGCTGCGTCTGTGGCCGGCGGCAGCGCGCCTGCAGCCGGATGCACAACCGCTGTGGGTGGGCAGCACCCAGACCTTGCGCTACAGCCGCCATTTCAGCCTGATCGGGCTGTGGTACCCACTGCGCGGCGTCGATCCTGCACTGAGCGCATTGCGCGAGGCACTCGGCCCGCTGCCCCATCGCATGGAACAGCGTCGTCGCTCGCAGGTGCCGGTGATCCTGATCGACAGCACCTCGGGCAGTGCAGTGCGTGGCGAGAACAAAGACAACGCCGCGCCGGGGACGGATACCGCTGCGTCCGATCCTGCTGCATCGGGTCCGCCACAACAACGCCGTTGATCGATCGGGCAACAGGCGATTGGCCGGCGATCGCGTGGTTGGGTCGAGATGGGGTGTCAGCAACAGCTGTTGAGCCCTGTCTCGATGGTGACGTGCTGGCGCCGTCTGGAGGCTGCTGAATTTTCAGGGTGAACGCTTAGTTCGTCGAGCGCGGCGCCCTCGCCGCTTGCGGGACACGCCGTGAACCCATCCGTGGGGGCTCGATGGCGGCATGGATTCCGCGTAAGAGCTTACAAGGACGTGCTTGGCAGCGTGTCCCGCGATGGTGGGCGGGCAAGGGCCCTGCGGAAAACTCGCCGTTGGCTGCTCCACAACTGCTTGCACCGTTCAATCGCCTCTCAAGGCGAACGCCAAGATGCGAATCAGCGCAGTTCGGCGATGCAAAGGCCGCATTGGCCTGGCGCGCGACGCCTCACCACAACACGCCATCCACTGGCTGCATCGGCTCCGGCGCTTGCTCACCAATTGCCTGAAGCGCATCGATCTCCACCGTGCGGCACATGGTATCCAGCGGCAGGTCGTGGATAGTGTTGGCGAATGGGTCGACCAACTCGTCGCCGATCTTCAGCACCGCCAGAAACATCAGGCCGGCCACTGTCGATCCCACCGGCGTGGCGTACTGCAGCGTTTCCACCAAGCCGATTGGCAGCAGCACGCAGAACAGCCGCGTAAACAGGTTCGGATAGAAGCGATATTGATACGGCAGCGGCGTATTTTTCAGGCGCTCCATGCCGCCTTGCGCGTTGGCGATGTCCACCAGAATGCGTTCGACGCTGGCCTGCTGGATGCTGTCGATCCAGCCCTCGCGACGCGCCTGCTCGACGCTGCGCGCGGTGGTATCGAGCAACCCGTTTGCCACGTTGGTGCGCACCACCACCGCCGCCGCTTCGTCGGCATCCACATGCGGGGACAATGCCATCGCCACCGGCAACCGGCGCAGTTGGCAGCGCAGCGCGTTGACGTAGGCAATCTGGCGCAGCGCAATGGTGCGCCCAAGATCGCCGGCTTCCGGTGCGGACAGGATACTGACGCTCAAGCGCACCAGATTACGCGAGGCATTGATCATCTGGCCCCACAGCACCCGCCCCTCCCACCAGCGTTGATAGGTGGAATTGGCGCGAAAGCCCAGGAACAACGCCAGCGCAGAACCAAAGATGGTCAGCGGCAACGCCGGCGCACGGAACGGCAGCACGTAGTAAATGATGGTGATCAACACATCCCATACGAACAATACCGCCAGGGTCCGCCAGACCTGGCTGATCACATCTGCCACACGCGGCTTTACATCGACAATCAAAGGCACACTCCATCAAAAGAAACGAGTGACGCCATTGCGCGCATCCAGTGCATGGATGCGGTCGGTAGCGCACTCAAGCGTGCGCAGTGTGCCGTTGCCACGGTGCAAGCACGGTGATGGGGCCGATCGAAACCATTGCCCCACGCGACTGGCGTGATGGAAGGCGTCGCGAGCGGCCATCCGTTGGGTGTGCACGGCGTGCGGGAACACAGCGCACACGTGGCGCATGAAAGTTCGGAGCGCAGCCCGTACCCATGTGGCGGGCGCAGCCGTGTTAGCAGCCGCTCTTAAGGCATCCAGGCCAGCAATTGGTCCAGCCGCCGATGCGGATCGTCCTGCTGCAACAGCGAGAGCCGCTGCTGCTCGGTCAATGGCAGCAGCTCGGCCAACCGCCAACCAACCCAGGCGGCCTGATCCATCAACCCCGGTCCCACCGATGCAAATTCGCCACCCACCTGCTCCAGCATGCGCTCCAGCACCGTGGACAGCAGGCCGTGCTCGGGCCGCAATTCGTCGTCCGGATCCGGTTCGCGCCAGGCGACATCTCCCACCACCAGACCGTTATCGCGAATGCGCGAGCGCTGTACGTGGAAACGCCGCGTGCCACGCAAGCGCAGCACCAGCACGCCGTCGGCGCCCACATCGAAATCCTCGATGCGTACTTCTGTACCGAACGCGGCCGGCGTAGCCGGCACGCCGACTTCGTTGCCTTCCAGGATCAGGCACACGCCGAAGCTTGTGCCGTTACGGCCGCATTCGCGTACCAGATCCAGATAGCGGCGTTCAAACACGCGCAAGCCCATCGCCGCGCCAGGCAACAGCACGCTGTGCAAGGGGAACAGCGGCAACGCGCTGGTGTCTGCAGTGGCGGGGATCGGCACCATCAGGACAACTGCGCCAGGAAACGACGCGGCGCACCGTCGAAGCCACCGTTGGACATGAACACCACATGGTCTCCGGGCCGGGCAATTTCGCCCAGCGCGCGCAGCAAGGCATCCACGTCCTGCACCACGCGCGCCTCGCCGCGCACCTTCGCAATGATCGGTGCCGCGTCCCAGGCCAGTTCCGGCCGATGCAGAAACACCACTGCATCGGCATCGTGCAACGACGGCGCCAGCGCCTGGGCATGCGCGCCCAGCCGCATCGAATTGCTGCGCGGCTCCATTGCCACCACAACACGCGCCGCACCGACCTTTGCACGCAGACCCTGCAACGTCGTCGCGATGGCGGTGGGATGGTGCGCAAAGTCGTCGTACACGGTGATCGCGCGCGCGCTACCGATGACTTCCAGCCGCCGCTTGACGCTCTGGAACTGTGCCAATGCCGGCATCACCGTCGCCGGATCCACGCCTACCGCCTGTACTGCTGCCAGCGCCGCCAACCCGTTCAGGACGTTATGCCGCCCAACCAGGGGCCACTGCACCTGGCCAATTTCCACGCCACGGTGCAGCACCGCAAACGCGCTGCCATCGGCCGCGATCAACCGCGCGCTCCAGTCCAGCGACGCATCGAACCCGAATCGCTCCACCGGCGTCCAGCATCCCATCGCCAGCACCTCGGTCAGGTGCGCGTCTTCGCCGTTGACGATCAGGCGACCGCGCGCGGGCACCGTGCGCACCAGGTGGTGGAACTGGCGCTGGATGGCCGCCACGTCCGGGAAGATGTCGGCGTGGTCGTATTCCAGGTTATTGAGGATCGCCACCAACGGCCGGTAGTGCACGAACTTGCTGCGCTTGTCGAAAAACGCGGTGTCGTATTCATCGGCTTCCACCACGAATTCGCGCCCCTGGCCCAGTCGTGCCGACACGCCGAAATCTTCGGCCACACCACCGATCAGAAACCCGGGCGCCCGCCCGGCCGCCTCCAGCAGGTAGCTCAGGATGGTGGTGGTGGTGGTCTTGCCGTGGGTGCCGGCCACGGCCAGCGTGTCGCGGCCGGGCAATACGTGCTCGGCCAGCCATTGCGCGCCGGAGGTGTACCGGCGGCCGGCATCCAGCACCGCCTCCACCGCCGGATTGCCGCGCGAAAGCGCATTACCGACAACCACGTCGGTCGCATCCGGCGAAATATTGGACGGCGCATAGCCCTGCGCCAACGCAATGCCCAGCGTTTCCAGCTGTGTGGACATCGGCGGATAAATGGCCTGGTCGCTGCCTTCCACCTGCCAGCCCAGCTCACGCGCCAGGGCGGCCACACCGCCCATGAAAGTTCCGGCGATGCCGAGAATGTGGAGTTTGCTCATGCCGCCCATTGTCGCCGATCGCCGCAGTTGCCGGACATTCCATTCCAGCGCACGCCCAAGTGTCGGGGATTTCCTACCGTACTGTCGGGAATTTCCCGATGTGCGAACCCGGTCACATCCCTCACTATGCTGAACGCCAGTCGCAGCATCCCTTTGGTCCTACTCCCCAAGAGGCCAAATCCCCAGGGAGCTCATGCTGTTGGGGCTCTGAGCAAGCCTACTACTGGCGTTATTCTGCCCCGGGCGTCTTGTACGTCCGGGGTTTTTCTTTTGGACACCATTGCCTGGGCGATCACGGCGAGAACGCGGCGCGACCAGACGCCGCGCCTGCCAACGGCCGGGCCTTGCGCCCGGCCCATTGCCGACTCAGCGGCCGAGCGCCTTGCTGATGCGTTCCAGCACTTCGTCCAGCGAACCCACGCCGTCCACGCGCGCCAACTTGCCGCGCTGCTCGTAGAAGCCGATGACCGGTGCGGTGGAATCGGTATAGACCTGCAGCCGCTTGCGCACCGATTCGGGGTTGTCGTCTTCGCGGCCTTCGGCCTTGGCACGACCGGCGATGCGCTCGACCAGCAATTCGCTGGCCACATCCAGCTGCACCACGGCATCCAGCGGCTGGCCGATCTTGCCGAGCAGCTCGTCCAGCGCATTGGCCTGGGCCACGTTGCGCGGGTAGCCGTCCAGGATGAAACCCTTGGCCACATCGGCCTGGCCGAGGCGCGCCTCCAGCATGCCGAGCAGGATGTCGTCGGACACCAGGTCCCCGCGTGCCATCACTTCCTTGGCCTTCAACCCCAGCGGCGAGCCAGCGGCCACTTCGGCGCGCAACAGGTCGCCGGTGGAAATGTGCGGAATATCAAACGTGTCTTTGAGACGTGTCGCCTGGGTGCCCTTGCCCGAACCGGGCGGTCCCAATAGAACCAATCGCATCAGTGGACTCCACTTTCGAATAAAAACGCGTTGCGGTGGGCGGCGTTAGACTCACGTCTTCGCCGGCGCTGGACCGTATGGTCGTGCAGCTTACCGCATCCGGGGAATGTCCCGGCACTGTCCCCTGCGCCATGTCCCCATGTGAGGAGTCTGTCCCCCTATGACCACTGGCAACCTGCTCTATGCCCAATCCGGCGGCGTCACCGCCGTCATCAACGCCACTGCAGCCGGCGTCATCGCCGAAGCGCGCGCACGCAAGATCAAGGTGCTGGCCGCACGCAACGGCATCCTGGGCGCCTTGCGCGAGGAGTTGATCGACACCTCCAAAGAGTCCGCCGCCGCCATTGCCGCCCTGGCGCAGACGCCCGGCGGTGCATTCGGCTCGTGCCGCTACAAGCTCAAATCGCTGGAAGAAGACAGCGCCAAGTACGAGCGCCTGCTCGACGTGCTGCGCGCGCACGACGTCCGCTGGTTCCTCTACAACGGCGGCAACGACTCGGCCGACACCGCTTGGAAGGTCTCGCAGCTCGCAAAGGCCTATGGGTACCCGCTGCACTGCATCGGCGTGCCAAAGACCATCGACAACGATCTGGCAGTGACCGACACCTGCCCCGGCTTCGGCTCGGCGGCCAAGTACACCGCCGTCTCAGTACGCGAGGCCGCACTGGATGTCGCCGCCATGGCCGACACCTCCACCAAGGTCTTCATCTATGAGGCGATGGGCCGCCATGCCGGCTGGCTGGCCGCAGCGGCAGGCCTGGCGGGGCAAGACCCGGACGACGCCCCGCAGATCATCCTGCTGCCCGAACGCGCCTACGACCAGGCTGCATTCCTGGCCAAGGTGAAACAGGTGGTGGACAAGGTGGGCTGGTGCGTGGTGGTGGCCAGCGAGGGCATCCAGGACGCACACGGCAAGTTCGTCGCCGATGCCGGCGGCGCGGCCGACTCGTTCGGCCATGCACAGCTCGGCGGCGTGGCCTCGTTCCTGGCCGCACAGGTCAAGCAGGAGCTCGGCTACAAAGTGCATTGGACGCTACCCGATTACCTGCAGCGCTCCGCGCGCCATCTGGCATCGAAGACGGACTGGGAACAGGCGCAAGCGGTCGGCAAGGCCGCCGTGCAGTACGCGATCAAGGGCATGAACGCGGTGATCCCGGTGATCGAACGCGTCAGCGACGCACCATACCGCTGGAAGATCGTGCCTGCGCCCCTGCACAAGGTGGCCAATCACGAAAAGAAGATGCCGCCCAGCTTCCTGCGCAAGGACGGCTTCGGCATCACCGAACGCGCCCGCCGCTATTTCGCCCCGTTGATCAAGGGCGAAGCCCCGCTGGCCTACGGCAGCGATGGCTTGCCGAAGTATGTGAGTTTGAAGAATGTCGCGGTGGCAAAGAAGTTGCCGGCTTGGGAAGGGTGAGATCGAAGCCGCGTGGGATGCACAGCGATGATCAACTCTCCACTGAGGTGCAGCAAATCGGGCACTTACGCGCGTGGCTTGCGCCCTAACGAAAGGTGGCGCTGGGGGCGTGTGTCATTTCGAGAGGATCATGAAAGCGCGTTGTCTAGGCAATTGTCGAAGTAACTGATCCACCTGTGCATGCACTGAAAGCGAACCCCGGCCTGGCCGGGGTTCGTCGTTACGGATGAAGAGCAAATCTCGACTTACTGACACGCCTTGCCTTCCACCGTCATTTGCGCAGCGAACATGGGCACCTGCGGGATCTTGCCGGCAGCGGCTTGTTGCTTGGCGTCTTCCAGATAGATGCGCGACTGGCCCTGTCCATCGAGCTGCGGTTTGGCATCCACCGGCTTGCGCCATACGCGCACGACCGCTTGCTGTGACGGGCAGGCTGCGCTTGGCACGCGGATCACATCGTTGAAGATCCAGCCCGAGGCGACACTGGGTGCGGCCCTGGCGAAATCCACGAAGCGTGCGCGTGGTTGACAGGTGGGGCTGCTGCGGACCACCGACAATGTATACGGCTGTGCAGCATTTCCGGTAAACACGCCTTCCAGTCGTGCGCAGGCTTCCGGGATCTGACGCAAGGTGTGCACGGCGCCGACCGCTTGCGCGGTGCCGGGTGCGCGCGGCTTGAGTTCGGGCGTGGGATCGGCCGCAAACGCTTGGCTGGTCAGCAACAGCGTTGCGAGCATCGCGGCGTATTTTTGCGCAGCATGGTGGGACATGGACACTCCTGGGTCGACCGAATCACGTTGGCCGCAGGCTGTCACGCCACAACTGAACGACGCGCCAAAGCCATAACGCTGGTCGCCACGCACGGCGCGGCGCATACTCGGTCGCGATCCGGCCACCTGAACATTCGCGACGCGCATTACGGCCCAGGCGGCCGTCGAGTCCGTATTCGTCAGTCCACTCGTTGTGTGCATCGCCCTTGGTTCGTCCCGACCGGACGACATCCATTCTCTTGGGAGGGGTCATGCTGGAACACTATGGGTTGTGGCTTGCGCTGGGTTGTGCGGTCTTGGCAATCGTCTATGGAATCGTGTCGGCGCGCTGGGTGGTCGCGCAGCCGAGCGGCAATGCACGCATGCAGGAGATCGCCGCCGCGATCCAGGAAGGCGCGCGTGCCTATCTCAACCGGCAATACCTCACCATTTCGGTTGCTGGGGCAGTGCTGTTCGTGTTGGTCGGGCTGTTCCTGAGTTGGTACACCGCGATCGGGTTTGCACTGGGTGCGGTGTTGTCCGGGTTAGCCGGCTATATCGGCATGAACGTCTCGGTGCGCGCCAATGTCCGCACCGCCGAGGCGGCGCGGCACGGCATCGGCAAGGCGATGGATGTGGCGTTCCGCGGCGGCGCGATCACCGGGATGCTGGTAGTCGGCCTCGGGCTGCTCGGCGTGGCCGGCTATTTTGCTGTGCTGCAGGCCATGGGGCTGCCACTGGAGCAGAACCTGCATGCCTTGGTGGGCTTGGCATTCGGGTCGTCGTTGATCTCGATCTTTGCGCGCCTGGGTGGCGGGATTTTCACCAAGGGCGCAGATGTGGGCGCCGATCTTGTCGGCAAGGTCGAGGCCGGCATTCCCGAGGACGATCCACGCAATCCGGCAGTGATTGCGGACAATGTCGGCGACAATGTGGGCGACTGTGCCGGCATGGCCGCCGATCTGTTCGAAACCTACGCAGTCACCGTGATCGCCACGATGCTGCTCGGCAGTCTGACGCTGGCCGAAACTGGTCCGCATGCCGTGCTCTATCCGTTGGTGCTCGGCGGAGTATCGATCATCGCTTCGATCGTGGGCGCGGCCTTCGTCAAGGTCAAAGGTGGCGGTTCGATCATGGGTGCGCTTTACAAAGGCGTGATCGTGTCGGGCGTGCTGGCGGCGTTGGCTTACTGGCCCATCACCCAATCGCTGATGCGCGACAACACCCACGGCGCCGCGGCGTTGTACGCCTGCGCACTGATCGGCCTGGTGCTCACCGGCCTGATCGTGTGGATTACCGAGTACTACACCGGCACGCAGTACACCCCGGTGCAGCATGTTGCATCGGCCAGTACCACGGGGCACGGCACCAACATCATCGCAGGGCTCGGTATTTCGATGAAATCTACCGCGCTGCCGGTGATCGCGGTCTGCGCAGCAATCTGGGGTGCGTTTCACTTCGGCGGCTTGTACGGCATTGCGATTGCAGCAACGGCCATGCTGTCGATGGCCGGCATGATCGTTGCGCTGGATGCGTATGGACCGATTACCGATAACGCCGGCGGCATCGCCGAGATGGCCGAGCTCCCTCCCGAGGTCCGCAACATTACCGACCCGCTGGACGCGGTGGGCAACACCACCAAGGCAGTGACCAAGGGCTACGCGATCGGATCGGCGGCGCTGGCGGCGCTGGTGCTGTTTGCCGACTACACGCACAACCTGCAGGCGGCCAATCCCGACCAGGTGTACGCCTTCGATCTATCCGACCACACGGTGATCATCGGGCTGCTGATTGGCGGGCTGATTCCCTATCTCTTCGGCGCGATGGCGATGGAAGCGGTCGGCCGCGCCGCGGGTGCCGTGGTGGAAGAGGTGCGCCGCCAGTTCCGCGAACTTCCCGGCATCATGGCCGGCACCGCCAAGCCGCAGTACGACCGCGCCGTCGACATGCTGACCCGCTCGGCGATTGGCGAAATGATCGTGCCTTCGCTGCTGCCGGTGGTGGTTCCGATCATTGTCGGGTTGCTACTGGGCCCGCGTGCACTGGGTGGCTTGTTGATCGGCACGATTGTCACTGGTTTGTTCCTGGCGATTTCGATGACCACTGGCGGCGGCGCGTGGGACAACGCCAAGAAATACATCGAGGACGGCCACTTCGGCGGGAAAGGCAGCGAGGCGCACAAGGCTGCGATCACCGGCGACACGGTCGGTGACCCGTACAAGGACACCGCGGGGCCGGCGATCAACCCGTTGATCAAGATCATCAACATCGTGGCCTTGTTGCTCGTGCCCCTGCTGTAACGCTGCGATGACCGCAGGTCCCGTGACCTGCGGTCATGACGTCGGGAAGCAGCCGACCGACCGACCGAACGCGTCGCGGCAGGTCCGAACCCGTCACTGCGGAAAGCGGCAACTGGGGCATAGGGACCGGGCCAATAAGGCGTCGCCGGGCCGGGGCATTTGCCCTTCCCAGCTCAGGACCGGCATCGCGCCGGGGCCCGCTGGCGGCCCCCATCGTCGCTACGAAGATGGCGCCATCAGGCAGAAGGGGCTGGCCTGTGCCGGCAAGCCCCGTCCCGCCCGGCCTACGATCACAGGCAGCCGATCAGGCCGTCATAGATCGGCGGTGCGCCGCCCGGCAGTGGCTTGAACAGCGGATTGGCCACCGCAAGCGTGCGATACATCTCATCCAGGCGGGTACCGGCCTTCAACGGTGCCGTGCAGCGCCACACCCGGCTGTCCGACCGCAAGTAACCGCTACGCGGGTCGACGCTGACCTCACTGGCGCCGAAGGTCCAGATGCAGCTCCGCACCACCCCGGTGACGCGATGCACCGAGCAGCGGAAGCGCAGCGGCTGGTAGTCGCTGAAGTCGCCGCCACAAAAGGTGTCGCCGCAGATATTGTCGAAATCGCGGTCCAGCCGCTGCTCCAGATCGATGAACGCCTCCCAGCCCTCGCCATTGGCGGGCCAGTCCACCGCATCCACGAAGGTGGGCGGAGGCGTCGCGGCGGCAGCGAACTGGGCGGTAAGGGACAGCAGCAGGAGAACCAGCAAACGCGCAAGCCTGGACATGGGCAATTCCTATGCGGTGGATGAGCCTGCAGCGTGCGCCTCCGGCCGGGCCGCAACGATCAGGCAGCCACCCGCGATGAACGCGGGCTATGCCGCACGCAGCGGTCAGGACATTGCCCATTCAGTGTCGCTGCAGCGCAACAGCCGAACGCGTAGAATCGCGCTCCACACACTGCTGACGCCTCGGAGCTACCCGCATGGGCCTTGAACTGGTCACCTCTGGCAAGAATCTGCCGGAAGAAATCAACGTCGTCATCGAGATCCCCAAGGATTCGGAGCCGGTCAAGTACGAAGTCGACAAGGCCAGCGGGGCGATCTTCGTCGACCGCATCCTGTCGACCCCGATGCGGTATCCCTGCAACTATGGCTACGTGCCCAACACCCTGTGCGGCGATGGCGACCCGGCCGACGTGCTGGTGGTGCTGCCCTTGCCATTGGTGCCGGGCTCGGTGGTGCGCTGCCGTCCGGTGGGCGTGCTGCGCATGAGCGACGAGGCCGGCAGCGACGAAAAGATCCTGGCTGTGCCGATCGAGAAGATCTTCTCCGGTTACGCGCACATCGAAGACATCAACCAGGTGTCCAGCCACTGGATGGAACGTATCGGCCACTTCTTCGAGCATTACAAGGACTTGGAGAAGGGCAAGTGGGTCAAGCTGGACGGCTGGGGCGGCGCGGCCGAGGCCAAGCGCATCCTGACCGAGTCGGTGGAACGCTACAATTCCGACGCACCCTGATCCATCGATCGTGATGCTGCCCTGCGTGTAGGGGGCGATCGGGATCACGCTTCTGGCGTGATCCCGGTGACCGCAGTCGGCAGATTGGGTACATTGCCGAAAGCGTTTGGCCGGTGTCTGTCACCGGTGACTTCTGGGGAAGTGTCTTGCGTATTCTGTTTGTTGGGGACGAAGCCAGTCTTCCGTCCGACCTTGTCGACTACGTCGCCGACCTGGGCGACCAGTGGCAGGCGCAGCAGGTGGCCGATGGCAATTCGGCGATCGAAGCTGCCGCGCTGTCGCCGTTCGACGCCGTCATCGTTGCCCCGGTCCTGCCGGACCTGACTGCCGCCACCTTGCTGGGGCAAATCCGCACGCTGCGCCCGGACACCATTCGTATTGCGTTGATCGATGCGCAAGGCGGTCAGCGCACGCCGCCGGCCCGCATCATCGGCGTGGCGCATCGCTTCTTGCCGATGCCGCTGGCGCCCGAAGTGCTGCTCGAGGCGGTCACCAGCCTGGAGGAACTGCGCGAGCTGCTCAGCAATCCGCGCCTGCGCGCGGCGATCGGGAGGATCGAAAAGCTGCCCTCGCCCCCGCATTTGTACCTGAGCCTGATGCATGCGCTGGAAGAGGACGACGGTGCCGACGCGGCCGATATCGCCAAGCTGATCGCCGGCGACCCGGCGATCGCGGCGAAAGTGCTGCAATTGTGCAATTCGGCGTTCTTTTCCGGTGGCCGCAGCATCACCGACCTGCGCACGGCGGTGACCCGCCTGGGCGTGGCGACGCTGCGCGACCTGGTGCTGGCCAGCGAAGTGTTTTCGGTCCAGACGCTCACGCCCGCCGAGCGCAACGCGATGCAGCGCCGCGCCCTGCTCTCCTCGCGCCTGGCGGCCAAGGTGCTTCCGCCGACCAGCGCAGAACTCGGTTCCACCGCCGCACTGCTGGCCGACATCGGCTTGCTGCTGCCGGGCGTACGCGACGAGCGCGAGGCGCCGGCCGAAGGTGGCGACGAACGCCTGGGTCACACCGAAGCCGGCGCCTACCTGCTCGGCCTGTGGGGCTTGCCGATGCCTATCATCGAAGCGGTGGCCTTCCATCGCCATCCGCTGCGTTCCAGCATGCGCAGCTTCTGGGTCACCGGCGCAGTGCATGTCGCCACGGCATTGGCCAGCGGCGAAAGCGTTGACGAAGAGTACCTGACCAAGGTCGGCGTCATCGCCCGCCTGCCGAGCTGGCGCGAACAGGCCGATACGTTGCTGGGGCTTGCCGAGGCGTAAGTCACTCGCTTGAGGCATCCCGAAAGAAGCGCGGCCAAGGCCGCGTTTTTTTATGCCGTTTCTTCGACCGCCCTGCATGGGGCCGTTGCGCCAGGGCCGCGCATTGCAAGCCTTGGTCTGGGCGATGTGTCACGGCACTCACCCCAAGCGCACCGCACTACAGGCAGACGATGCGCTCAAGCGCTGTGGAAGCTGCCCGAGAAGAAAGACTGCAGTTCTTTGCGAGCGGAGTCGCTGAGCAACTTCCACATCCTGCGCGCGTTTTTCGCGGAACTGCCGCACCGCTTGAGTCGCGCAGCGATGACTTCGCATCTAAATCACGCGCCGCATGCGCATTGCCTCATCGCAACAGGGCACTGCATAAAAAAAGACGGGCCTTGCGGCCCGTCTTTCATTTACTACGCGCGTCGATGGATCAGAAGCGCTGGGTGTACTTCATGTACATGAAACGACCGATTTCGAAGCCGCCGTAGTAGGCAAAGCTGCTGTTCGGTGCCGAGTACTGCAGCGGACCGCGGTGATCGAACACATTGTTCGCGCCGAGTGCGATCGTGGCGTCCCACGGCGCCTTCCAGTTGACCTGCAGGTCGTGGAAGGTATTGGCGCCGGTGTGACGCAGCGGGTCGGACTCGCCGTTGGCGATATGGTCCGGCGCATCGCAATAGCCTTCGGCCAGCGTGATGCAGCTTTCCTTCATGCCCGAGTAGTAACGCAGGGTGTAGTTGACGCCGAAATCACCCAGCGACCAGTTCACGCCAACGTTCGAACGCACGCGGAAGATGCCCGGCTCGCCGACACGGCCAATCATGATGGCGTTGCCTGCGCTGTCCTGGCCGGCTTCGTCGTACTTGCTGACGTAGCTGGTCTGCCAGTCGAAGGTGAAGGAACCGATGGCCGTTTCCGGCAGGCGGTACTTCACACCAAGGTCGTAGCCTTCGGTTTCCATCTGACCGAGGTTGGCCACGCCGTAGCTCATCGCCGAGATGTGACCATCGGCTGCACGTGTGACATTGGCGCAACGTTCAGCGTCGCCGAGCACATAGCAGTCGCGCAGGATGCGGTCGACGCTATCGGCGATGATCATGTCGTTGATCTCGTAGCGGTACCAATCCAGCGAGATGTCCAGACCCTGCACCCAACGCGGGCTCCAGACCAGACCGGCGGTCTTGCTCGTGGAGGTTTCCGGCTTCAGGTTCGGATTGGCGCCGCTGATGAATTCATCAGGCGTCTGGCACGGATAGGTCGTGCAAGGCACGAAGCCCTGGCCGAGCTGGGTGTAGCCCAGCGGCACGCCAGCGTTGGTGCAGGCCGCGTTGCCGTTGACGCTGTTGGGGGCGCCGACGCCGCAAGGATCGATGTAATCCTCGAAGCTGCTGCTCAGGCCGCCGTACAGGTCGCTGATGGTGGGCGCACGGAAACCTTCCGCATACGTCGCACGCACCAGCAGGTCTTCCAGCGGACGCCAGGTCAGGCCGAACTTCGAGTTCAGCGTGTTACCGAAGTTGCTGTAGTCCGAGTAACGCGTTGCAGCGTTGAAGGTCAGTTCCTTGGCGAAGGCGACATCGCTCAGGAGCGGAACATTCAATTCGAGGTAGACCTCGTCCAGCGAGTACTGGCCCTGCGTGGTCTTGGCACCCAGACCGGTGCTTTCGCCCGACTGCGCAAACGCATCCGGAGAGAAGCGACCTTCTTCCTTACGGTGTTCGTAGCCCACCGCAACGCCCAGATCGCCAGCCGGCAGCTCAACCACCGAACCGGACAGGTTTGCGGTGAAGCTGGTGGTCTTGGTCAGACCGGTATCGGTGAAGGTCGGGAACAGGAATTCCTGCAGCGCCGGGTCGGCAAGCGAGCCCTGACCTGCAACGTTGTACGGCAGCAGCGGATTCCACGGACGGCAGGCCGACAGCGAGATCGGATCTGCAGCGGTACCGCACTGCGCAACGCCCTGGCCGTTGATGAAGGACGGGCCCAGTGCCTGACGCGACGCGATGAGGCTCATGTCGCCACGGCTACGCTTGGTGTTCTCGTTGCGGTTCCACAACGCACCCACATCCCAATCCCAGGTCTTGCCGCCGATGTCGAAGTAGCCACTCAAGGTCGGCGCGAAGCGCAGGGTCTTGAGCTGGTTTTCGCTGGCGCGCGGCACTTCCCAAAGACGACGACGGAAGTCGACATCCTGGCCGATCGGATTGAACGCGCTGCTGCCTTCCAGCGGAGTGCCGAAGGAACCGGACTGATACGGGTAGCCCGCGATCTGCCCGTCGGTCGTGCGCTCGTTGTAGGCAATATCGGCGTTGAAGGTGATGGCATCGGCAACGTCGTAGTTGACGTTTGCAAATACCGACTTCCGCTCGATGCCGGTCTGCACCATCATCTGCTGGTTCGAGTTGGCGTACTCGGCCGGCGTGATCGGGTGATAGTCGGCCGGGTTGTTCGGGTTGCCGCCGGCATTGAGCGTCTGCCACACCGCGGTGTCCGGATCATCGCAGTCCACCTGCAGCGGATTGCACCACGAACCGTTCTGGCTGATGGGGCTCCAGCTGTTGGGGGTCGAGTTGGGACCGCGCGAACCATCGCGGCTGAACCAGCGGTTCTTGGCGAATACCGGGTCCTGCTTGGAATATTCGGCAGACAGCGTCACGCCACCGCGCTCGCCCTGCGAGCCAACAGTGAAGGAGTACTGCGTGGTGTCGCCGTCGCCCTGGCCGAACTGGCCGAACTGCACGCTGGCTTCAGCGCCGTCGAAACGCTTACGCGTGATGACGTTGACCACACCGGCGATCGCGTCGGAGCCGTAGATGGACGAGGCGCCGTCCTTCAGCACTTCAATACGCTCGATTGCCGACATCGGAATCTGGCTGAGATCCTGCAGACCGGAGGTCGACGCACCCAGACGCTTACCGTTCACCAGCACCAACGTACGCTGCGCGCCGAGGTTGCGCAGGTCGACGTAGTAACCGCCAACGTCTTCGCCGGACGACAGCGCGTCGGCGCGCGAGATGGCCGGGGAGCCGGCGGAGGTCAGGTTCTGCAGCACATCGGCAACAGACGTCAGGCCCTGCTTTTCCAGCGCTTGACGATCAAGGGTCAAAATCGGCTGCTGCGTTTCGACGTCGGCGCTGCGGATGCGCGAGCCGGTGATCTCGATACGGTCAAGCGTGGTGGTCGACTCTTGTGCGGCGGCAAAAGCCGGCGTCAACGCGATCGCAATACCGGCGGGCAACAGGCCCAGCCGCACTGCGGAGGTGCGAAGGTTCATCAATCTCTCCAGGGTTCGTTAGTGGCGCGTTAAGCGCCCCTGTGCAAATTACGATTGCGTGAACGCCGTCGCTTTGCGCGTCACGTTACGTGGCTTTGCCGAATCTGGCGGATTTGCCGTTTGGTCGCGGTAGTGCGATGCGGAGACACCGAAGCGCGCACGAAATGCACGCGCGAAGCTGCAGCAATTGTCGAAGCCGCTTGCGGCTGCAACCTCGCCGATCATCATCGAGGTATCGCGCAACAAATCGGATGCACGTTCCAGACGCAAGCGTGCGGACAGCGCCTGCGGGCTTTCTTCGTACAAACTCTGAAACGTCTTGGAGACGTACCAACTGGAAAAGTTGGTCAGCTGCGCCAGTTCGCTGATGCGCACCACGCGGTCGCTGTTGCCTTCCAGGTACAGCCGTGCACGCTGCATACGCCCAAACACCTGACGCCGACGGCTGCGCGAGCGGCCCGGGCAACGCTGTTCCTGCGCAATAAAATCGCGTTGCATCGCGGCCAGGTGTAACAGCAACGGCCGCGCGGACGCACTGCCGCTTTGTGCGGCGGCATTGCGCCACAGGCGCAAGGCAATGCGCAGATCGCTGCGCGACAACTGGGCGCGGCCGGGATACAGCGTGGCATCGGTCAGTTCGGCAAGCGACTGCAGGCTCTCGCCATCCAGACCGACGCCCACGCATAGCGCGCTGCGATCTGCCTGCACGGTGGGATGGGAATCCTTGTCGAAGGCGATCCAGTCGCCGGCACGCAGACGAAAGCGGCCCTCCTTGGATTCCACCCATGCGCGTCCGCGTAGCTGTATCCACAAGGTGAATGTCGCCGCGTTGGTACGGATGCTGCCGAGCCGCGAGACCGCCAGACAGATAGTCGATGTCGACTCGTTGGCGTTATCGAGCGCGAGCGCAAGCCCACGATCCGCGGTGATGACCTGTTGCATGTTGGCAGCCCCCTGTACAAAAGAGGGCGTAGTGTTTTGCCAACTGTGGCGTCAGTCAGGAAGTTTTGACGAAACTGCGCCGAAATTGCCACGAAGCCTTTCCGAAGAACTTACGAGGCGATTTTTCTCAATACCGACAATAAGTTAGCGATGACACCCATAGGCGCCACGGAATGCTGTGGCAACGGCATATACGCGATGGCGCTGCCATCTTCTTCGGCCAGCGACACATACAGCGTCCCATCGCGCTGGTTCAGGCTGAAACCGTTGATGGTGGTGAACTTGACCGCATCCAGGCACTGGCCGCGGCCGCTGCGCAACTCGCGATCGTAGGCAGCGCAACTGTCGGTGGACGACAGGTAATGCAGCTGGCCATTCACGCCCGGCGCCCAACTGCGATACCGCCAGCGCGATGGCTGTTGCGGATCGACAGCATGCAAGGTGTCGGCGGCCAGCGATGGAGCGACCTGCCACACACCGCCCCCGCTGAGGCGGGTCAGCAAGACCTGTCCGCTGACGCGGTCCAGTCGCAATTGCGAGACGTCCTGCAGCGTCGCCAGCGCACGCCATGGGCTGCTGCGCCGGTCGTACAGCGTTGCGAAGGTATGCCCGTCGTCGGCAGCAGCAAGGACCAGCAGCCGGTCCGGATCGGGAAGATGGATCGCCTGCAGCGGGCGCGGCTGCGGCACGGGTAGTCGCACTACCTGGCCGCTACTGGGGGTCACTTCGAATAGCGCCGCATGCCCGGCCGCATCGCTGCCGCTGACCAGCACGCGTTGCGAATCGGCTGACCAGTCGGCGGCCTGGCGCGAATCCGGGCGCAGCCCTTCGATCAAGCGCACCGAACCGGGCTTGCTGACATCGCCCCACCACAGTGCGTACGCACCGGATCGATTGGATGCAAAGATCAGCTGGCGCCCATCCGGCGCAATCATCGGCTGATCGTCGCGCCCGCTGGATGGAAACAGTCGGCGTCGAATGTAGCCACCGTTCATCGTGTCGCCAATGACCTGATAGACGCCAAACTGCGGTTTGCGTTGCACGAACACCAGATGCCCATGCGCCACGTCCGGTGCTTGCGCATCGTCCACGCCCACATCGTGCAAGCTGTGGTCCCGCAGATCGAGGCGATACAGCCGCGCCTCGCTGTCCACGCGACGCCCGAAGATCAAACCGCTGCCATCGGGCAGCCAACTCCATCCACGGATATCGGCGTTGTCATGGGTGAGCCGTTCGGCGACGCCGCCTTCGGCAGGAATCCGCCACAGGTCCCCGAGCTGCGGATTACGCAGGAACACGATCCAATCCCCATCGGGCGAATACCGCGGCGCGTAATCGAAATCACCTGCCTGCGCCGGATAGTCCAGCGTCTGCCACTGCCCGGTTGTCAGATCCAGGCGACGCATGCGGGCCGCACCGTGCGTGCCGGTCATGCTGCCGAACACCAGCGCGCGCCCATCCGGCGACCAGCTGAAACTCAGCATGTCGGCACCATCGCACCGCATTACCTCGCGCGACGCCGCAGGCCCGGTGGCTGCGGCAATCATGACCCGGCAGCTGCCATCGGGCGCCTGCCTGGAAAACGCGATCTCCCGGCCATCCGGCGACCACGCCGGCAAACGATCGGAGACGCCGGGCGCAGGCGTCTCCAGTACCCGTGGATAGGCGTTGTCGGTGGTCTTGACCAGGATCGAGGTGCCGGTGCGATCGCTGGTCAATGAGGCGTACGCCACCATCGCGCCATCGGGCGACAGGCTTGGCGTGAGATCGAATCCACCGCCCGCGGTAATGACCTGATACGGCCGTTTGGGGCTGCCCAGCACCGCATGCGCTTGCGCGGTCTCAGGTGCCGGGGCAGGTCGCCATGAGGTCCATACCGCAAGGCTCAGCACGACCAGCAACGCCACGCTGGCGACTGCCAGCGCCATGGAGAGCCGGTTTCGTGGCGAGGCCGGCGCCGCAACGACGGGCGCTACAGGCTGGCCAGGCGCGGTGCGGACGGGCGATGCGGCAGCGTCGGACTGGTCGGGGACGGACGCCACGCCTTGGTCTGGCTGCGCCGGCTCGAGCGTATCCGGACCCAGTGCTTCACCAGGCAGCGTCGCCGATGCAGGTGCCTGCGCTTCCCACACAACCGCCGCCATCAAGCGATACCCGGTCTTGGCGATGGTCTCGATGTGCTCCGAGCGCTGCACGCCGTGGCTGGCAAACGCCTTGCGCAGCTGCGTGACCGCCTGGGTCACCACATCGTTGGTCGGCAAGGTATTGGGCCAAACCTCGGCAAGCAGTTGCTCGCGCGTGACCACCTGGCCCGGCTGCCGCGCCAGGGTCAGCAACACCGCCAGGGATTTGGGCGCCAGCCGCAGCGGACGCTTTGCGCCAGGTGCGTGCACCTCGCGCGAGGCAATGTCGACCACGCACTGACCGACACGCAGCCGGCCCGATGGCATTGCAATAGCGGGAGGAACACTCATCGGCAAAAACACGCGTCGGCATGCAAGAACAACAAAGAGCGCCCCGCGCCTTCCGCGAAACGCCAAATTCAGCAAAGGACGACGACCAACTGTGTCATGCATCCATTTGGTGCAAATTTTACGCTATGCCCCGTTGCTTCCTAAGACAGGCGGCAGCGTCAGGCTCTCTCTCTCTCGCCGACGAATTCGAATAATTACGACGTACCCTTCGCGCCTTCTGGCGCGATTTTTTTATCTGCGATTCAGCTAAATCAGCTGAAACCCTTATTTACTGGAATCGCTTGCAACCCTGCCATAGCGCGGCACTTGCGGACCGCGCTGCAATCTGTTCAGTACAAAACTGAACTTTTCCTAAGCAGGCGCTACATCACGTTTTATGAAACGCTGCCATGTAACGCGTCACGTGGCGCGATAGACCTGCGCGCCCTGCGCGACAAATTGTGCGGACTTTTCCTGCATGCCCGTCGACAGCGCTTGCGCCTCGCTTATGCCGTGCTCGGCCGCGTAATCACGCACGTCCTGGGTAATCTTCATCGAGCAGAAGTGTGGCCCGCACATCGAACAGAAGTGCGCCAGCTTGTGCGCGTCCTTGGGCAGGGTTTGGTCATGGAACTCCTTGGCCTTTTCCGGATCCAGGCCAAGATGGAACTGGTCGTCCCAACGGAATTCGAAACGCGCCTTGCTCAAGGCGTTGTCGCGCACCTGCGCGCCCGGATGCCCCTTGGCCAGGTCGGCGGCATGCGCGGCGATCTTGTAGGCCATGATGCCGTCGCGCACGTCCTGCCGGTTGGGCAGGCCCAGGTGCTCTTTCGGAGTGACGTAGCAGAGCATGGCGGTGCCGAACCAGCCGATCATCGCCGCACCGATCGCGCTGGTGATGTGGTCGTAGCCCGGCGCGATGTCGGTAGTCAGCGGCCCCAGGGTGTAGAACGGCGCCTCGCCGCATTCGCGCAGCTGCTTGTCCATGTTTTCCTTGATCAATTGCATCGGCACATGGCCGGGGCCTTCGATCATGGTCTGCACATCGTGTTTCCAGGCGAGCTTGGTCAGCTCGCCCAGCGTTTCCAGCTCGCCGAATTGCGCCGCGTCGTTGGCGTCGGCGATGCAGCCGGGGCGTAGGCCATCGCCCAACGAAAACGCCACGTCGTAGGCCTTCATGATCTGGCAGATGTCTTCGAAGTGCGTGTAGAGAAAATTCTCCTTGTGATGCGCCAGGCACCACTTGGCCATGATCGAACCGCCACGCGAGACGATGCCGGTCACGCGCTGTGCGGTCAGCGGTACGTAACGCAGCAACACGCCGGCGTGGATGGTGAAGTAATCCACGCCCTGTTCGGCCTGCTCGATCAAGGTGTCGCGAAAAATTTCCCAGGTCAGCGCCTCGGCGCGTCCATCGACCTTCTCCAGCGCCTGATAGATCGGCACCGTGCCGATCGGGACCGGCGAGTTGCGGATGATCCACTCGCGCGTCTCATGGATGTGCTTGCCGGTGGACAGATCCATGACCGTGTCCCCGCCCCAGCGGATCGACCACACCAGCTTCTCGACCTCTTCGGCAATGCCTGAAGACACCGCGCTGTTGCCGATGTTGGCATTGATCTTGGTCAGGAAATTGCGGCCGATGATCATCGGCTCGCTCTCGGGGTGATTGATGTTGTTGGGCAAGATCGCGCGGCCCCGTGCGATCTCTTCGCGCACGAACTCCGGTGTAATGCGTTGCTGGATCGAAGCTCCGAACGCCTGGCCCGGGTGCTGCCTGCGCAAGCTTGCATCGGTCACCGCTTCCAGGCGCTGGTTTTCGCGGATCGCCACGTACTCCATTTCCGGCGTGATGATGCCGCGGCGCGCGTAATGCATCTGGGTGACGTTGGCGCCCTGTCGCGCGACCCGCGGCAGACGCCGCGCCGGAAAGCGCACTGCATCCAGACGCACATCGTGCTCGCGGCCACGCCCGAAGCTGGAGCTCAGCCCGTCCAGGGCGACGGTGTCGCCACGCTCGGCAATCCACTGCGCACGCAGCGGTGCCAGACCGGCTGCCAGATCGATCGCCACCCGCGGATCGGTGTAAGGCCCGGACGTGTCGTAGACGCTGAGCGGCGGATTCTCTTCGCCGCCGAACAAGGTGGGCGTGCGCGTCAAGGCGATCTCGCGCATCGGCACCTGCAGATCGGCGCGCGAGCCTTGCACGAAGATCTTGCGTGAACCGGGAATCGGCTGGGTGACAGCCTCCGACAACGACTGGGCTTGTTGTTGCAAAACGGTGGGCGCGGCATTCATGGCATTCGTCCTGTGTGCTGGCCCTGCGAAGGAGTCGCAGTGCGGACGAAGCGGCGGCGCTCGATACCGACTGCCCGTGCACGCACGAACCATCGCATCTGACGAAGCTTCCCTACGCCGGTATCAGCCGGATCAGGTTCGAAGGGACTATCTCAACCGCAGCACGCTGCGGTACCCCCACTTCGGCGGCGATTAAACCACATCGCACCTGCGCAGCTAAACAAAATCCGCCACATACCCCAAGCGCGCACGGCCCGCGCTAAACCCGTAGGGCATACCGCACTGAAGCAGCGGCCGCACCGGCCTGCTGTTGCGCGTCGCAAGGTTGTCGCGTTCGGCGGCGACATATGTCCGCATAGGTCATCTCACGTCGCTGCAGCACACGCCCAGCGTCGCCCGGGCATTACATGGCGCGCCGATGCATTGCGCGCGTCGCCACGCAACAAGGCGCCGATTGACGAAAAACGGCGGCGAAACCCGCTCGTTAAATTCCCGCTAAGCCTGCGTGGCGTGCCGAAGACGCCGCACGCATGCAGGTGTCATTCACGGGGATCGCGCTGTCGCTCCTCCTCTACCGGGAACCGCCGTACATATGACTAAGACAACGCTCCACCCGACGATGCGTCGGGGCTCGCTCGCGATCGCCATCAGCCTGTGCGTCAGCACGAGCGCCATCGCCCAGGAACAAACCGACAAGAGTCCGACCAACCTGGACAAGATCGAAGTCACCGGCTCGCGCATCCGCTCGGTCGACGTGGAAAATTCGCAACCGGTACTGGTACTCACGCGCCAGGACATCGAAAAGCAGGGCCTGACCTCGGTTGCCGACGTTCTCAAGCGCATTCCCTCCAACGGCGCGACGATGAACAGCACCGTCAACAACGGCGGCGACGGCTCGGCCACGGTGAGCCTGCGCAACCTGGGCGCCTCACGCACGCTGGTGTTGGTCAATGGCCGGCGCTGGGTCTCGGGCCTGTCCGGTTCGGTGGATCTGAACACCATCCCCTCGGCCATCGTGGAGCGCGTGGAAGTCCTCAAGGATGGCGCCTCGTCGATCTATGGCTCCGATGCCATCGCGGGCGTGGTCAACATCATTACCCGTACCAATTTCGATGGCGCCGAAGTCAACGCCTACGTTGGCCAATACGGCCAGGGCGACGGTCAGCGCACCTCTTTCGACGCGACCGTGGGCGCCACCAGCGAGCGCGGCAATCTGGTCATCGGCTTGTCCAGCGTCAAGGAAGATGCGGTGATGGCAGGCGACCGGGAGATCTCCGCCGAGCCGGTGTACGGCGCGGGCTCGTCGGCCTATAGCAGCTACTCGGCAAGCGGCCGCCTCCGTGCAAATGGCACCAGCGGCGCCTGGACGGTATTGCCCGACAGCGCCACCGCGAGCGGCGACAGCAGGTATCCGCGCTATGGCCTGGACCAGTACACCGCCTTCAACACGTCCGAATATGGCTACAACTACGCCAAGGACAATTACCTGGTCACGCCACAGAAGCGCGACGCGTTGTACGTGCAGGGCAACTACGCACTCACCGACAACGTGCGCTTCAAGTTCGATGGACTGTATAACCGCCGCCAGTCGTCGCAGCAATTGGCAGGCTTTCCGCTGGCCTCCGTCAACACCGGCATCCTGTTGAGCGGCGAGAGCTACTACAACCCGTACAACACTGCCTACGGCGGCGACGGGCGCGATGTGGGCTGGTCGCACCGCTTGACCGAATTCGCGCGCACCTATCAGCAGGACGTCAAGACCTCGCACGTGTACACCGGGCTGGAAGGCGACTTCCAGTTTGCCGACAGGCAGTTCAGTTGGGATGTGGGCTTTGCGCACAACCAGACCGACCAGACCGAAACCCAGTATGGCGATGTCAATCTGCTCAACCTGGGCAATGCGCTCGGTGCATCGGGCATCGTCAATGGCACCCTGGCGTGCCTGGACAGCGGCGGCGCCGTCATTGCCGGCTGCGTACCGTTCAACCCCTTGTCGCCGGCCGGTGGCGTGACCCAGGAAATGCTGGACTACATCCTGTTCACTGCGCACAACACATATCAATATAAAAACAGCAGCTTCACCGCCAACCTCACCGGCGAGCTGTTCGAGCTGCCCGCCGGCTGGATGAGTTTTGCCGCCGGTGTCGAACATCGCGAGGAAAGCGGATTCTCCTCACCGGATGCCTTGATTTCGGCCGGCTATACCTCGGGCAATTCGTTTACGCCCACCTCTGGCTCGTACACGCTCAACGACTACTACACCGAAGTGGCGATTCCGCTGCTGAAGGATGTGCCCGGTGCGCAGTTGCTGGAATTGAGCGCAGCAGTGCGTTATTCGGACTACAACACCTTCGGCAGCACCACCAATAGCAAGTTCGGCTTCAAGTGGAAGCCGGTCGCCGACCTGCTGATTCGCGGCAATTACGCCACCGGTTTCCGCGCGCCATCGATCGAAGATCTGTATCTGGGCGCCTCGGACAGTTTCGACACCTATTCCGATCCCTGCTCGACCAATAGCACCTCCTACACCAGCGCGATTGCGGCCGCATGCGCAGCCCGCGGCGTGCCTGCCAATTACGTTGCCGAATACAACAGCGCCAGCGGAAACTCCGGCCAGACCATCTATCCGTTCACCTACACCAGCAACGCCAATCTGCAACCGGAAAAATCCAAGAACACCACGCTTGGCTTTGTCTACAGCCCGGCTTCGGTGCAGGGCCTGGACGTGTCGCTGGACTGGTGGAAGATCGAAATCACCGACGCCATCACCGAATTCAGCGCCAATCAGATCCTGTCGCAGTGTTACCAATTCAACGTCTCGGCGTTCTGCGATCTGGTGACCCGCGATGCGACAGGGACCATCACCGGCCTGGTGATCCAGCCGGTGAATGTCGGCGAGCAACGCATGCAAGGCTACGATTTCACCGCGCGTTACAAACTGCCGCAGACCGCAATCGGCCAGTTCATGCTCACGCTGGATTCGACCTACGTGGCCGTCAACGAGCAGAAGCAGGACGACAATTCTGCGTGGGAAAGCTACAACGGCATCTACCACACCAACAACCCGAACTGGCGCACCCGCGGCACGCTCACCCTGGACTGGAGCTACGGCAATCTGGCCGCCAACTGGGCCGTGCGGTACTACTCGGGCATGAAGGACTACGATTCGGAACTGGACGACAACGGAAACTATCGCCACGTTGCGGCGACTGCGTTCAACGACATGCAGGTGTCTTACCAGCTTCCATGGAATGCGACCGTGCGGTTGGGTCTGAACAACGTCTTTGACCGCGATCCGCCGGTCGCGCTCAGCGCCTCGGCCAACTCGTTCGATCCGGCCTACGCCATCCCGGGACGCTACAGCTACCTGCAGTACACGCAGCGCTTCTGAGCACGCTGTCCTGATCCACGTGTTGTCACAACGACCTCCTTCGGGAGGTCGTTGTCTGTGTGGCACGGCTAACACGCAATCAAGCGCTTGGCACACGGCACGGCGATGGCGACATGCACAGACATTTCCAGGGCACATCGCACCGCTAGCCTGCAGCCACTACAACAAGAAACCTGCTCTCTCTCCCTGCCGCCGATCTTCGGCGGCTTTTTTTTGTTGTCCGGGTGGAGGCGCAGCAGCCAAACCCCGGCCGGGCGACGCCATCACTCCAGCGTATAGCCCACCCGCAAGCCGCCCCAGTGCTTGCCGCCGACGAAGATCGGCGTGGACAGGTCGAACATGATCTGGCCGGTATCGCGGCGATAGACCTGCAGACGGTAAGGATCGGTATGCGCGCCCACGCTGCGCCCAACGCGGTCGGTGAACTTGCGCTTGGTGCGGTTGCCGACCAGATCGCGCTTGGCATCGCCGGTCAACGGTTGGGTGAAGCGCAGGTTGTGCGTGGGCACATACCCATCGGGGTTGGCGCAGATGGCGAAGACAATCCACGGGTGCGCGTCCAGCAGCGGCTCCTGCAAAGCGGGCAGTAGCTGGTCGCAGAGCGCATCGAAGTCGGTACTGAACTTGGGCGGCTCCACGCCGGCGATCGGCGTATAGGTGCGCGCGAACAATGCGGCTTGCTCGATCTGCCCGCGCGCAATGGCTTGCGCCAGCGCACTGCCGATCTTGCCGGCCGTGGCAACGGCCAGCTCCTTGACCCGCGCGTGCCTGGGCACCTGCAGCGGGTCCGGCGGCAACCGGAACAAGCCCACGCAATCGCGCAGGGTTTCGGTGCCGCGCTCCAGCGCTTCGCTGCGTTCGGCCACGTGCGCGGCATGCTGCAGATTGCTGCGGCCCAACGCCACCACGCCATCTACCGCACGCTCGATCCCGCGAATTTCCCCGTCCTGCGCCTGGATGCGCCCGGCCACGGTGGTCATCGCGCTGCTGGCCTGCCCGAGCACACGGGTGATGCCATCGAGCACCGCTTCTGTGCCACGTGCAGAGGCTGCGCCCTCCCCTACGGCGGCGCTGGTTTCGGCCAGGATCGCGCGTACGTCGCGTGCCGCCGCTGCGGCGCGTTCGGCCAGCCGCCGGATCTCGGTGGCCACCACCGCAAACCCGCGCCCGGCATCGCCGGCATGCGCGGCTTCGATGCTGGCATTGATCGACAGGATATTGGTCTGGAACGCCACCGAATCGATGACTTCGATGACTTCGCCCGCACGTGACGCTCGGCGCTCCACTTCGTGCATTGCTTGGCCCAGCGCATGCGCGGCAGCCACACCTTGCCGCGCACTGTCGTCGGCGCTGGCGGCCAGCGCAATCACCTGCGCCAGCTCGGCATTGACGTCCTGCAGGCTGGACGACAGCCGCTCCACCGCGGTGCGCGCACCGTCCAACGCCTCGTTCTGCGCCTGCGACTGGCGCACCATTTCATCGTTCTCGGCCACCAGCGGCGGCACTTCGGCAGCGATCTGCACCGACAAGGCCACTGCCTGGCGGATGGCCTCGGCCAGATTGCCGAACCCGGCTTGCAGGCGCCGGCCCATCTCGGTTTCCGCCAGTCCCGGCGGCAACAGGAGTTCAAGCTCGCAGCCGGCCAGCGCCTGGGCAGTGCGCTCGAGCACCGTGCGGTCTTCGTGCTCGGCCTGCAGGCGTGCAACCAGCGGCTGCAGCAGGGGCGAGATTGGCACCGGCCGGCTGCCGTCGGCCAGACGCGTGGCCTCGCGCAGCAGGATTGCCGTTTCCACATGCGGCAGCGACAGCATCCAGCCGCCATGCGCGCGGTCGCGCACATAACGCACGCGCCGCGCCGGGTCGTCGCCCGGGGCAGCCCAGACGCCGTCTTCGCCAACCAGATCGGCCGCGCTCAAGCCCCACAACACCGAGGCCGGCGCGCCCTGCAGCTCAAGCGCCGTTTTGCCCAGCACATCCAGGCCGACGCGGTTGCAGGCCACCACACACGCCTCGGCGGACAACCGCAGCAAGGCCACGGGCGCATCCGGGAGCACGGCCGTCTGGGTCTGCGACGGCGGGTCGGGCTGTTGCATCGAATTCATGAGGGGCTCCTGCTCCATCCCGTGATTAGCGGCGTGCGGCGGCCGGAGTTGAGCGGCAACCTCAACCGTGTCGCGCGCTCAGTATCCGGCCGCCTGGCCGTCCTTGCGGCTCTCCGACGCACCGTAGTACACGCCGCTGGCCGCATCGCGGGCGATGGCCTGATACCCGCCGTACGGACCGTCGGCAAAGATCACCCGGTGGCCTTTGCGCATCAGCGCGCGGATGGTGTCGTAGGAGAAGCCGGTTTCCAGATTCACCTCGCCGCCATCGCGCATCGCGGTGGCCTGCCCGGTCGGTTCGGTGGAGCCCTCGTGCTGGATACGCGGCGCGTCGCCGGCTTCCTGCAGGTTCATGTGGAAGTCCACCAGGTTCATCACGATCTGCACGTGCCCCTGCGGCTGCATCGCCCCGCCCATCACGCCGAAGCTCAGCCAGGGCTTGCCGTCCTTGGTGACGAAGGCCGGGATGATGGTCTGGAACGGCCGCTTGCCCGGCGCGTAGCCGTTGGGATGATCCTTCTTCAGCACGAACATCTCGCCGCGGTCCTGCAGGATGAAACCCAGCCCCGGCGGCGCCATGCCGCTGCCCATGCCGCGGTAGTTGGACTGGATCAGCGAGACCATCATGCCGTCGGCATCGGCCACGGTCATATAGATGGTGTCGCCTTCTTCCAGTTGCCTGGGTGTCCCTGGCTGTACTTCCTTGAGCGCCTTGTCCATCGAAATCAGCGCGCGCCGCTGGTTGGCGTAGTCCTTGGAGATCAGCCTGGCCAGCGGTGCCGGCTGAAACGCAGGGTCGGCGTAGAAGCGCGCGCGGTCGGCGAAGGCCAGCTTCTTGGCCTCGGTGAACAAGTGCACGTGCTCGGCCGAGCCGAACGGAATCTTGGAGAAATCGTAACCCTCCAGGATATTGAGCATCTGCAACGCGGCGATGCCCTGGCTGTTGGGCGGCAGTTCCCACACATCAACGCCGCGATAATTGGTGGACACCGGTTCGACCCACTCGCCCGTATGGCTGGCCAGGTCCTCATAGCTGAGGTAGCCGCCGTTGGCCTTGAAGTAGGCACCGATGGTGCGCGCGATCTCGCCCTTGTAGAACGCGTCGCGGCCGCCGTCGGCGATCTGCTGCAGCGTGTTGGCCAGGTTCGGGTTCTTCCACAGCTCGCCCTTGCGCGGGGCGTGGCCGTCGATGGTGAATTGCTCCTTGAACCCGGGGTATTGCGACAGGCGCGGCACCGAACGGTCCCAGTAATAGGCGATGGTCTCGGCGACCGGATGGCCTTCGCGCGCGTAGCGGATCGCCGGCGCCAGGTTCTGTGCCATCGGCTTGCGCCCGAAGCGCGCGTGCAGCGCGAACCAGCCGTCCACCGCACCCGGCACCGACACCGGCAACGGGCCGGTCGGCGGAATGTCCTTCAAGCCACGGCGCTGGAATTCGGCCAGGGTCAGCGATTTGGGCGAGCGGCCGGAGCCGTTGTAGCCGTAGAGCTTGTGGGTCTTGGGGTCCCAAACGATCGCAAACAGATCCCCTCCCACGCCATTGCCGGTGGGCTCCATCAGGCCCAGCGCGGCATTGGCCGCGATCGCTGCATCCACCGCCGAGCCGCCATCCTTCATCACGTCCAGCGCGATCTGGGTGGCCAGCGGTTGCGAGGTCGCGGCCATGGCATGCGGCGCAATGACTTCCGAGCGGGTGGCAAACGGCTGCCCGGTGACGCGGTCGGCAGCGCCGAGGGGCGGCGCGAGCAACGCCAGAGCAGACACCAACAACACAGGTACGCGACGCATCACCGAGGGCCCCTGACACTGAGAATGAGGTGCCAACCATACCAGCGGGCCGCGTCCTGCCGTCCGATCGACACTTGGCAGCGCGCTCAATGCCGCGCAGATGGTGATCCCCGTCGGCGCTTGTTGTGCCGTCCCGATCAGGTTTCAGCAGTAACCATGCAGCTGCGACGGGGCTTTGCATGCCACTCGGCACATCGATGCGGATGTTTCATGCGCAAGGGTTGACACCCTGGTTGCCGCGGTGGTTATCTCAGGCCCATGCCGCACCACTTCACCACCTCGAACGCCCCACTGTCCGCGCCCTCCGGCGCGTCGGCTGCGTCGCTTCTCGTGCTCGTACTTATTACCTCGCCAACCGGTGCGGGACGAGACTTCGTGTAGGCAACAGACACACAAGGCTTCGATCAGACCCCGCACCGGCAACGGCGCGGGGTTTCGCGTTTCAGGGATCACCAAAAGTTTCGAATGACATGAACGACATCACTGCCACATCCGCAACATCGCCATGCGCCCAGCCGCGCATGCGTGCCTGTGGTTGCCTGCGCACTGTCATCGCGCGTCCCCGCCTTGCTCAGCCGGCCAGTGCACGCACTGCCGGCTGATCCATTTATCCACTGCCCATCTCCACTGCCAACCCCGCAAGGACATTCCATGAGCAACGACACCCAACCGAAAATCGCGATCATCGGCTACGGCAGCCAGGGCCGCGCACATGCGCTGAACCTGCGCGATTCCGGCTTCGACGTCACCGTCGGCCTGCGTGCCGGCGGCCCGACCGAAGCCAAGGCGCAGGCCGATGGCTTCACCGTCGTGGCGCCGTCCGAAGCGGTCAAGAGCGCGGACCTGGTCGCCATCCTGACCCCGGACATGGTGCAGAAGAAGCTCTACGAAGAGGTCATCGCCCCGAACATGAAGCAGGGCGCCTGCCTGCTGTTCGCGCATGGCCTGAACGTGCACTTCGACATGATCAAACCGCGCGCCGATCTGGACGTGGTGCTGGTCGCGCCCAAGGGCCCGGGCGCATTGGTGCGTCGCGAATATGAAATCGGCCGCGGCGTGCCGTGCATCTATGCGGTGTACCAGGACACCAGCGGCAAGGCCGAGCAGTTCGCGCTGACCTATGCCGGCGGCCTGGGTGGCGCGCGCGCCAACATCATCAAGACCACGTTCAAGGAAGAAACCGAAACCGATCTGTTCGGCGAGCAGGCCGTGCTGTGCGGCGGCGCCTCCTCACTGGTGCAGGCCGGTTTCGAAGTGCTGGTCGAGGCCGGGTACCAGCCCGAAATCGCATACTACGAAGTGCTGCACGAATTGAAGTTGATCGTGGACCTGTTCTACGAAGGCGGCATCACCCGCATGCTGGAATTCGTGTCCGAAACCGCACAATACGGCGATTATGTCAGCGGCCCGCGCGTGATCGATGCCGGCACCAAGGCGCGCATGAAGGACGTGCTGACCGACATCCAGAACGGCACCTTCACCAAGAACTGGGTGGCCGAATACGACGCCGGCCTGCCGAACTACAACAAGTTCAAGCAGGCCGATCTGGAACACCCGATCGAGGAAGTGGGCAAGAAGCTGCGCGCCAAGATGGTGTGGCTCAACGGGCAACAGCAAGCCGCTGCCGCACCTGCGAATCAACAGGCGGCATAACGCCGCCGCCTCCCCACCGCTTAAACCGAAGGTCCGCAACGCATGAACACCTCCGCACACAGCACGCCCCGCAATGGCGCGCGCTGGCTGACGCAGGCCCTGGAAGCCGAAGGCGTGGAAACGCTGTTCGGCTATCCGGGCGGCACCATCATGCCGTTCTACGACGCCCTGGTGGATTCCAGGCTCAAGCACATCCTGGTCCGTCACGAACAGGGCGCTGCACTGGCTGCCAACGGCTATGCTCGTGCCAGCGGCCGGGTCGGCGTGTGCGTGGCCACCTCAGGCCCGGGCGCGTCCAACCTGGTCACCGGCATCGCCGACGCGATGCTGGACTCGGTGCCGATGATCTGCCTGACCGGCCAGGTCGCCACGCCGCTGCTGGGCACCGACGCCTTCCAGGAGCTGGACGTGTTCGGCATGACCATGCCGATCGTCAAGCACAGCTTTCTGGTGCGGCGTGTGGAGGAGCTTCCGGAGATGGTGCGCGAGGCATTCCGCATTGCGCGCGAAGGACGTCCCGGGCCGGTGCTGATCGACCTGCCCAAGGACGTGCAAGTGGCCGACGCTTCGCATCTGCCCCTGCATGTTCCGGCAGCGGTGCAGCCGCCGCCAGCGCCGGCGGACGCAAAGCTGGCCGAAGCACTGGCGGCGATCGCCAGTGCCGAGCGCCCGGTGGTGTACGGCGGGGGCGGAATCGCGCTGGCCGGCGCGGTGGAGGCGTTCCGCCGTTTCGTCGAAGCCACCGGCATCCCGACCGCGCTGACCTTGCGCGGCCTGGGTGCATTGCCGCATGCGCATCCGGACTACCTTGGCATGCTGGGCATGCACGGGACCCGTGCGGCCAATATGGCCATCCAGGAATGCGATCTGCTGGTGGTGGTCGGTGCGCGTTTCGACGACCGTGCCACCGGCAAGCTGAGCGAGTTCGCTCCGTTTGCGCGCGTCATCCATCTGGATGCCGACGCGTATGAAATCTCCAAGCTGCGCACTGCCGATATCGCGGTGCCCGGCGACGTGGCAGTCAGCTTGAAGGCCTTGAGTGCGGCGCGCGGCAACTGCCAGGCCTGGCGCACGCGTTGTTTTGCCAACCGCGAAAAGTTCGGCGCGCGTTACGACGCGCCCGGCACCGATATCTACGCACCGGCGCTGCTGAAGCGCCTGAGCGAAGTGGCTCCGGCCGACACCATCATCGCCTGCGATGTGGGTCAGCATCAGATGTGGGTGGCGCAGCATTGCCGCTTCAACGATCCGCGTAATCACCTCACCAGCGGCGCCCTCGGCACCATGGGCTTCGGCCTGCCGGCCGCGATGGGCGCACAGTTCGCCTGCCCTGACCGCACCGTGGTGCTGGTCTCCGGCGACGGCAGTTTCATGATGAACGTGCAGGAGCTGGTGACGATCGCACGCTGCAAGCTGCCGGTGAAGATCGTGCTGCTGGACAACAGCTCGCTGGGCATGGTGCGGCAGTGGCAGGAACTGTTCTTTGCCGAGCGTTACAGCGAAATCGACCTGTCCGACAACCCGGATTTTGCGGCGCTGGCGCAAGTGTTCGGCATTCCGGCCAAGCGCATCATCGCCCGCGGCGACGTGGATGCGGCACTGGCCGAGCTGCTGGCCCAGCCCGGTCCAGGCCTGCTGCATGTCGCGATCGACGCGCGTGCCAATGTGTGGCCGCTGGTGCCGCCCAACAACGCCAACAGCACCATGCTGGACAGCAATCCCGCACACGCGGCCAAGGAGACATCGCATGCGTTACCGGCTTGATCTGGTGCTGAAGCCGGCAGAAGGCGCGTTGGTGCGGGTGATCGGCATGACCGAACGCCGTGGCTTCCGCCCATGTGCGATCCAGGGCGCAGCAGCGCCGGACGATGCCGGGCGCTGGCATCTGCTGCTGGATGTGGACAGCAACCGTCCGCCGGAAACGCTGCGCCTGCAGCTGGAGAAGGTCTACGACTGCGAATCGGTGGTAATCACCGCACTGGAATCGGTCGAGGCTGCGGCATGAGCATGCAGACCTCGCGCGACCATCAGACTGCCGTCCGGAGGTGTCTTCTTCCGGATCGGCCGCGCGCGTGCCGCAATGCCTGATTCCGGCCGCCCTTCCGCACAGGAGCCAGAGGTAGGCGACGTGGCCGTCAGCGTGGCCGACGTGCTGGCCGCACAGGCGCGCCTGCGCAAGTACCTGTCGCCCACGCCGCTGCACTACGCCGAACGCTTCGGTGTGTGGTTGAAGCTGGAGAATTTGCAGCGTACCGGCTCCTACAAGGTGCGCGGCGCATTGAATGCGTTGCTGGCCGGGCTGGAACGCGGCGACGAGCGCCCGGTGATCTGCGCCTCGGCCGGCAACCACGCGCAAGGTGTGGCGTGGTCGGCGTACCGGCTGGGCGTGCAGGCCATCACGGTGATGCCCTACGGCGCGCCGCAGACCAAGATTGCCGGTGTCGCGCATTGGGGCGCCACCGTGCGCCAGCATGGCAACAGCTACGACGAAGCGTTCGCGTTTGCGCGCGAGCTGGCCGACCAGAACGGCTATCGCTTCCTGTCCGCCTTCGACGACCCGGACGTGATCGCCGGCCAGGGCACGGTGGGCATCGAGCTGGCGGCGCATGCGCCGGACGTGGTGATCGTGCCGATCGGCGGCGGTGGCCTGGCCTCCGGCGTGGCGCTGGCATTGAAGTCGCAAGGCGTGCGCGTGGTCGGGGCGCAGGTGGAAGGTGTGGATTCGATGGCGCGCGCCGTCCGTGGCGATCTGCGCGAGATCACCCCGGTGCCGACGCTCGCCGATGGCGTGAAGGTCAAGATTCCAGGCCTGCTCACGCGCCGCCTGTGCTCGAGCCTGCTCGATGACGTGGTGATCGTGCGCGAGGCCGAATTGCGCGAAACATTGGTACGCCTGGCACTGGAAGAACACGTCATTGCCGAGGGCGCCGGCGCCCTCGCCCTGGCCGCCGGTCGCCGGGTTTCCGGCAAACGCAAATGTGCGGTGGTCTCTGGCGGTAATATCGACGCAACCGTGCTGGCCACACTCTTGTCCGAGGTGCGGCCGCGTCCGCCACGCAAGCCGCGCCGTCGCAATACCGAGCGGCTGCGCAACGAACGCAGCGCCAATCCGCCACCCGCCACACACGTTCATTCCCGCCCATCCGCAGTCGCTTCAACGCCTGTCACCGCCATCGCCGTAGAGGAGTCTTCCTGGTGAACACGACCGTATCCAACCAGACCCCGCGTATCCGAATTTTCGACACCACCCTGCGCGACGGCGAGCAATCCCCCGGCTGCAGCATGACGCCCCAGCAGAAGCTGGTCATGGCGCGCGCGCTGGACGAACTCGGCGTGGACATCATCGAAACCGGTTTTCCCGCCAGTTCGCATTCGGACCGCGAAGCGGTGGCGATGATGGGCCGCGAACTGCGCCGCCCCACCCTGGCGGTGTTGTCGCGCTGCCTGCAGGCCGACATCGAAACCTCGGCCAAGGCGCTGGAAACAGCCGCAAACCCGCGCCTGCATGTGTTCCTGTCCACCAGCCCGCTGCATCGCGAGCACAAGCTGCGCATGAGCCGCGAGCAGGTGCTGGAATCGGTGCACAGGCACGTGACGCTGGCGCGCGGCTATATCGACGATGTGGAATTTTCTGCAGAGGATGCAACCCGCACCGAAGAAGATTTCCTGGCCGAAGTCACCCGCGTGGCGATCGCCGCCGGCGCCACCACGATCAATTTGCCCGACACGGTCGGCTTCACCACGCCGGAAGAAATCCGCGGCATGTTCTCGCGTCTGATCGCCAGCGTGGAAGGTGCCGACAAGGTCATCTTCAGCGCGCATTGCCACAACGATCTGGGCCTGGCGGTGGCCAACTCGCTGGCGGCCATCGAAGGCGGTGCGCGCCAGGTGGAATGCACCATCAATGGCATCGGCGAGCGCGCGGGTAATTGCGCGCTGGAAGAAATCACCATGGCGCTGAAGGTGCGCGGTGCGTTCTACAACATCGATTCGGCAATCAATACGCCGCGTATCGTCTCCACCTCGCAATTGTTGCAACGCCTGGTCGGCATGCCGGTGCAGCGCAACAAGGCGGTTGTGGGCGGCAACGCATTCGCGCACGAATCGGGCATTCATCAGCACGGCATGCTGCGCCATCGTGGCACCTACGAAATCATGCGCCCGGAAGATGTGGGCTGGGAATCCTCGCAAATGGTGCTGGGCCGCCACAGCGGCCGCGCCGCGGTCGAGCAGCGCCTGCGTGCGCTGGGTTATCTGCTGGAGGAGGAAGAGGTCAAGCTGGTGTTCGAACAGTTCAAGGCGCTGTGCGAGAAGCAGCGCGTGGTCACCGATGCCGATCTGCAGGCATTGATGCAGGACGCCACCGTGCAGGAAGGCTACCGCCTGGCGTCGATGACCATCAGCGATGTGGGCAGCCGCGCGAATGCACTGGTGGAGTTGTCCGACCCGGAAGGCAATCGCGTGGCCGAAACCGCACAGGGCAATGGCCCGGTGGATGCGCTCTTCGGTGCATTGGCCTCGGCCACTGGCGTGAAGCTGGAGCTGGACAGCTACCAGGTGCACAGCGTGGGCATCGGCGCGGACGCGCGCGGCGAAGCCAGCCTGAGCGTGCGCCACGACGGCGTGGAATACGAAGGCACCGGCACCAGCAAGGACATCATCGAAGCAAGTGCGCTGGCGTGGCTGGATGTGGCCAACCGCTTGTTGCGTCAGCGCGAACGTGGCGTGGTCGCCGGCAAGACGGCTGCGGTCGCGTAACGCTGCGCGTTGGATCGATGATGCAAGCCTCACGGCCAGCAGAGTGATCTGCTGGCCGTTTCGGTTTTTGCCTGCGAACTTTTTACAAGTGTGTCGGTTGGCTGCTTGCGCGCTTGCCAACGTGGCAAAGCTCCGGTCTGCTGCAGGCGCTTACACGCGTACCGGCCTGGGACACGCCGCAAGCACATCCATGTAGGCTCTGGCGCAGCATCCATGCCGCTCAAGTTGCCACACCGGCACACGCGCAGGTACCACCGGCTGCTGTCGGCAGCTGAGGACACGGATGCGTTATTGCGCTGGCGACCATTCCCGCGCACTACAACGCTCCGGGACTGCGAGCGCTTTTACAGCGCAGCCACCACCGCATCGCCCATTGCCACGGTGCCCACCATCGTGGTGCCTTCCGACCAGATGTCGGCGGTGCGCAGGCCTTGATCGAGGACCTTGCCCACGGCGCGCTCGATGGCGTCTGCGGCATCGGCCTGCGCGAAGGTGTAGCGCAACATCATCGCCACCGACAGGATCGTGGCCAGCGGATTGGCAATGCCCTTGCCGGCGATGTCCGGCGCCGAACCATGGCACGGCTCGTACATGCCTTTGCTGTTGGCATCCAGCGAGGCCGACGGCAGCATGCCGATGGAACCGGTGAGCATGGATGCCTGGTCGGAGAGAATGTCGCCGAACATGTTGTCGGTCACGATCACATCGAACTGCTTGGGCGCGCGCACCAATTGCATCGCCGCGTTGTCCACGTACATATGCGACAGCGCGATATCCGGGTAGTCCTTGGCCACTTCCTCGACCACTGCACGCCATAGCTGGCTCGATGCCAGCACGTTGGCCTTATCGACCGAACACAACTTCTTCCCGCGCAGGCGCGCCATCTCAAAACCTGCCTTGGCGATGCGACGAATCTCGCTCTCGCTATACGGCAAGGTGTCGTACGCCTGGCGTTCGCCGTTGTCCAAGGTGCGCGTACCGCGCGGCTGGCCGAAATAGATGCCGCCGGTGAGCTCGCGCAGGATCAGCAGATCCAGCCCGGCCACGACCTCGGGCTTGAGCGTGGACGCATCGGCCAGCTGCGGATACAGCAATGCCGGCCGCAGGTTGGCGAACAAGCCCAGCTGCGAGCGGATCTTGAGCAAACCGCGCTCCGGGCGCAGCGACGGGTCGATGGTGTCCCACTGCGGGCCACCCACCGCGCCCAGCAACACCGCATCGGCGGCGCGCGCGCGCTCCAGTGTTTCATCGGCCAACGGGCTGCCGTATTTGTCGTACGCAGCGCCGCCCAGCTCGTCATACACCATCTCGAAACCCAGACCGTGTTGCGCGTCGATGCGCTTCAATACCTTGACCGCTTCGGCCATGATCTCCGGGCCGATCCCGTCGCCGGGAAGAATCAGAATCTGCTTGCTCATGCCACCCTCGTGAAGTGACGCCGCAGCGTCATTGAATTCAATGCAATACACGCACGCGGCACGATCGACGCACGCGCGTGCGGCTCAACCTCACTGCAGCGCGCCAAACAACCACGGCTGGCGCGCGCGATGGTCTTGCTCGAAGCGCCCGATGGCATCGGCGTCCTGCAAGGTGAGGCCGATATCGTCCAGCCCGTTGAGCAGGCAGTGCTTGCGGAAGGCATCGATGTCGAAGCCGTACTCCACGCCATCGGGGCGGCGCACGCGTTGTGCGGCCAGATCCACGGTGAGCTGGTAGCCCTCGGTCGCCAGGCATTGTTCGAACAACGCATCGACCTGCGCTTCGGCCAGCACGATCGGCAGCAGGCCGTTCTTGAAACTGTTGTTGTAGAAGATGTCGGCAAAGCTCGGCGCGATTACGGTGCGAAAGCCGTACTCGTCCAGCGCCCACGGCGCATGCTCGCGCGAGGAACCGCAGCCGAAGTTTTCCCGGGCCAGCAAGACGCTGGCGCCCTGATAGCGCGGGAAATTGAGCACGAAGTCGGGATTGAGCGGGCGCGTGCTGTTGTCGCGACCAGGCTCGCCGATATCCAGATAGCGCCACTCGTCGAACAGGTTCGGACCGAAACCGGTGCGCTTGATCGACTTCAGGAATTGCTTGGGAATGATCTGGTCGGTATCGACATTGGCGCGATCCAGCGGCGCCACCAGTCCGGTGTGTTGGGTGAAAGGGGTCATGAGAGAGGCCGGGAATGGGGAATGGGGAGTCGGGAATGGGCAGAGCGGGAAGCAGGACTTTGCGATTCCCTATTCCCGACTCTCGATTCCCTGCAGTTCACGCACATCGACAAAATGCCCGCTCACCGCCGCAGCCGCCGCCATCTCCGGGCTGACCAGATGCGTGCGGCCGCCGGCGCCCTGGCGACCTTCGAAGTTGCGGTTGGAGGTGGACGCGCAATGCTCGCCGCTGCCCAGCTTGTCCGGGTTCATGGCCAGACACATCGAGCAGCCTGGCTCGCGCCATTCGAAGCCGGCGTCCAGAAACACCTTGTCCAGGCCTTCGGCTTCGGCCTGGGCCTTCACCAGGCCCGAGCCCGGCACCACCAACGCCTGCTTGATGGTGGAAGCGACCTTGCGGCCCTTGGCCACTGCGGCGGCGGCACGCAGGTCTTCGATCCGCGAATTGGTGCACGAGCCGATGAATACGCGATCCAGGCGGATGGCGGTGATCGGCTGGTTGGCGGTCAATCCCATGTATTTGAGCGCGCGCTCGATCGAATCGCGCTTGGTCGGGTCCTGCTCGGCGGCCGGATCGGGCACGTGCTGATCGATGGCCAGTACCATTTCCGGCGAAGTGCCCCAGCTGACCTGCGGCTTGATGTCTTCGGCACGCAACTCCACCACGGTGTCGAAGTGGGCGTCCGGGTCGGAGACCAGCGTGCTCCAGAGCGCCACCGCCGCATCCCAGTGGGCGCCCTTGGGGGCGAACGGCCGCCCTTTGACGTAGGCAATGGTCTTCTCGTCCACCGCCACCATGCCCACGCGGGCACCGGCTTCGATGGCCATGTTGCAGATGGTCATGCGGCCTTCCATCGACAGCGCGCGGATGGCGCTGCCGGCAAATTCCAGCGCATGCCCGTTGCCGCCGGCGGTGCCGATCTTGCCGATCACCGCCAGCACGATGTCCTTGGCGGTCACCCCGAACGGCAGCGTGCCTTCCACGCGCACCTGCATGTTCTTCATCTTCTTGGCGATCAGGCACTGGGTGGCCAGCACGTGCTCGACTTCCGAGGTGCCGATGCCGTGGGCCAGCGCGCCGAATGCTCCGTGCGTGGACGTGTGCGAATCGCCGCAGACCACGGTCATGCCCGGCAAGGTGGCGCCCTGCTCCGGGCCGACCACGTGCACGATGCCCTGGCGGGTATCGTTCATCTTGAACTCGAGGATGCCGAAGTCGTCGCAGTTCTCGTCCAGGGTCTGCACCTGCAGGCGCGAGACCTCGTCGGAAATCGACTCCAGACCGCCCTGGCGCTCGGCGCGCGTGGTCGGCACGTTGTGATCGGGCGTGGCGATATTGGCGTCGATGCGCCATGGCTTGCGCCCGGCCAGGCGCAGGCCTTCGAAGGCTTGCGGCGAGGTCACCTCGTGCAGGATGTGGCGGTCGATGTAGATCAGCGACGAACCATCGTCACGGCGTGTGACCTCATGCAGGTCCCACAGCTTGTCGTACAGGGTCTTGGCAGTCATCGCGGCAATCCGAGTGGCGGATGGTGGGTGCGCCCACCTGGCTGAGATCGATGCTAGGAGCTTGCCTTGGATTACGCAAATTCATATTGTTTATTCAAGAAATGAATTTTAGGAATAGCAATGGACCTGGCGAGCCTCAATGCATTCGTGGCGATCGCCGAGAGCGGCAGCTTTTCGGCAGCCGGCGAGGCCTTGCACCTGACCCAGCCAGCGGTAAGCAAGCGCATTGCACTCCTGGAGGCGCAATTGTCGGCGCGGCTGTTTGATCGCCTGGGCCGGCAGGTGGTGCTGACCGAAGCCGGCCAGGCGTTGCTGCCGCGCGCGCAACGCATCCTGGCCGAGCTGCAGGACACCCGCCGCGTGCTGGAGCATTTGGGTGCAGCCGTTGGCGGCCGCTTGAGCCTGGCCACCAGCCACCATGTGGGTCTGCACCGCCTGCCGGCCTTGTTGCGCGGTTTTGCCACGCAACATCCCCAGGCGGCGCTGGACATCCAGTTCCTGGATTCGGAGCTGGCGTACGCCGCGGTGCTGCGCGGCGAGGTGGAGCTGGCAGTGACCACCCTGGCACCGGACACGCGCGCTCCGCTGCGCGCGCAGCCGATCTGGCACGACCGCCTGCAGTTCGTCGTTGCACCCGATCACCCGTTGGCGGCACTGCCTGCAGTGTCGCTGGACGATGTGGTGGCGCACCCGGCGGTGTTGCCCGATCCGGGCACCTTCACCCATCGCATCGTTGCCAACCTGTTCGCCGAGCGCGGCCTGGTGCCGAGTTTGCGCATGACCACCAATTACCTGGAAACGATCAAGATGCTGGTGTCGGTGGGCCTGGCCTGGAGCGTGCTGCCCGAGCGCATGATCGACCACCAGATCGTGGCGCTCCCGCTGGCCGATGTCGCGTTATCCCGCGAGCTGGGATGCGTTACCCATGGCGGGCGCACCTTGTCGCGTGCGGCGCAGGCGTTTGTTGCGCTGTTGCATGCGCAGGCGGATCTGGCGCAGGCGTAGGCTGCCGGCGAATGTCTGCAGCGTGCTGCACGTGTCGGCGAAAGATGACGTCAGCAGTTTGATCTCGGCACGAGCGCACGAGAGGTGCGATGCGTCCTGCGCACGCGGCTTGCTGACTCGGCGATGCCGCGGCCCGGCCGGCAACGCTGCGCTTCTTCTTCGCCACGCACCGCCCGTGCAATGTAACAACACCTGTCTTGCATCGGGCCCGCATGCAGCAGTCCACGGGCCTCAGCAACGTCTTACGGCCCGATCAAACGATCCCGCCCCTGCCGCTTGGCTTCGTACAGACGATGGTCGGCCAACGCCAGCAATTCGCGCCGGCTGGGCGCCTCCTCGCTCATCGCCATGCCCATGCTGGCGGTACAACGCACGGTCATGCCCTGCGCATCGACTTCGATGTCGGCCAGTCGCTGTCGCATGCGCTCGAACAGCGCGCGCGCCTGTACCGCATCCAGCCCGGTGGCCGCCAGCAGGAATTCTTCGCCACCATGACGCGCGGCAAAGCAGCGCGCCTGATCCTGCTCGCTCAACACCTCGCCGATGGCCGACAGCACCGCATCGCCAACCTCATGGCCGTAGTCGTCGTTGATACGCTTGAAGTGATCGATATCCATCAACGCCAGCGCCAACGCCGCGCCACCGGCGTGCGCCTCATCGAACCATTGCTGCAGCACACGCTCGGCTTCGCGCCGGTTCGGCAGCGCCGTCAGCACGTCGTGGCTGGCGCGGTGTTCCAGCTGGCGCATCAACGCTTCGCGCTCCTGGCTGGCCTGCTGCAGCGCCAGGTTCTTGTCGCTCAGTTCGCGCGTGCGCCGGTCGATGACGGTATTGAGCTGGCGCTGACGCAGGCGATAGCTGGCGGTACGCCACAGATACAACCCGTAGATCACGCTGGCCAGGCCGAGGATGCCCAGGCCGATCACTTCGCCGCGGCGCCACCACGGCGGCGCCAGTTCGATGACCAGGCTGGCTTCGCCCAGCAGGTCGTTCTGCCGCCAATCCACCGGTAGCGACATCGCTTGCACGCGGAAGCGGAAACGGCCCGGCGGCAAATTGGTGTAGACCGCTTCGCTGGCATTGTCGGCATCCACCCACTCCGGGTCGAAGCCCTCCAGCCGGTAGCGATACCGCACCTTGTCCGGGCCGCGGAAATTCAGCCCGGCATACACGATCGCGATACGCCGGGTCTCGGCGCCGAACCGGTGCGGGCCACTGAGCGGCTGCACCATGCCATCGACCAGCAGGCGCTCGAAGACGATCGGCACCCGATGGCCTTGCAAGGTGCCCACGCGGGCCGGATCGATCACGCCCAGGCCTGCGGCGGTGGGGAACAGCAACTGCCCGGACTGGGTCAGCCAGCCAGCGGGCGCGCTGCTGCCGTTGCCCTGGTTGCTGGGCATGCCGTCGCTGCGGTCGACCACTTCCACGCTCAATTGCTCGCGCGTGCCCGCATCGAGCTGGTCGAAGTTATCGCGTGCGATGCGGAACACCCCGTGGTTGCTCGACAGCCAGAAATAGCCACGGCCGTCGTCGATCACGCGAAACACCTTGTCGCGCGGTAGCCCGACCCGGTGGTCGTAGACGCGGAAGCTGTCGCCGCGCAACCGCAGCAGGCCGCGATCGCTGGCAATCCACACATCGCCAGCGGCATCGCGCAGGAAATCGAAGGCGTTCTGCCCGGGGAAATCCTGCTCGCCCAGCCAGGCGCGGGTACTGCCGTCCGGCGACAGCGCAGTCACGCCGCGATCGGTGCCGATCCAGACGATGCCCTGCGCATCGCGGTACAACACCTGCACCGAGCCGTCCGGTACGCCGTCGGCTGCGGTGTAGCGGCGTGCCTTGCCGTTGCGCCAGCGCACCAGCCCGGCGGTGGTGCCGATCCACAGATCGTCGCCGTCCGGCAACACCGCACGCACCGACATGGAGGGCAGGCCATCGGCCGCGCCGATGCGCACCAGCACGTGGCCTTGCGCGTCCAGACGCACCACGCCCTGGCTATAGGTACCGGCCCACACGCCGCCATCGCCAGCATCGGCCAGCGCCAGCACCGATTGCTCGAGCACGCGCCCTCCTTCGCTGGGCGACAGCGACACGCGGCTGATGGTGCCCTCGCGCCAACGATCCAGGCCGACGGCATTGCCCACCCACACCGTGCCCTCGCCGGTCTGCAGCACGCAGCGCACGTAGTCCGAACTCAGACCCTCGTCGTGGGTGACGCCGTGCGCGGCGCCCTCGGCAATGCGGAACAGCCCGTGGGTGCTGCCGACCCAGATCAGGCCTTCGGCGTCTTCCAGCAGCGCCGGGCTGGCGACGCCGGAAATGGCGATCTGCTCGTCCGGGTCGTTCGGCCCGCTGTGCACCACCAGCGTGCCCGAAGACAGGCTCATCCACAGGTGCCCGCGGCGGTCCAGCAACACCGAATCCACGCGTTGGCCCTGGCGGAAACGCTGCAGGCCACCGCCACGGCTCCACCACCACACGCCATCGTCGCCGGCGACCAACAGGCCGCCCTGACGGTCGCTGGCCAGCCGCCGTACCGGCGCATCGCGCATTCCGTGCCCCCTTCCCCAGGCCACCGCCTGGACGCCATCGTGCGGCAGCCGATACAGCCCGACCTCGGTACCAACCCACAGGTCGCCGCGTTCGTCCGCAGACAAGGCCGTGACGCGCGCGCGCGGCAAGCCGGTCTGGCGGCCGACGTCGACCACCCGCCCGTCGCCCTCGATGCGGTACAGCGTCTGCGGCGTGCCCACCCACAGCGCGCCATCGGCACGCCGCAGCAGGGCGCTGACCGCAAGATGCCGCGCCGACGCATCGCCCAGTTGCTGCCAATGACCGTCCTGATAGTGGTAGACGCCGTCGAACGCAGTGCCGAACAGCATGCCGCCGGTGCTGTCGCGAACCACCACAAATACCCCGCCCAGCTCGACGCCGGGAGTGTTCTGGCGGTCGTACACGGTGAAATCGCGCCCATTGAAGCGCGCCACGCCTTCCCAGGTACCCAGCCAGATCAGCCCGTCTTCGCCCTGGGCCACCGCGTGCACCAGGTTGTGCGGCAGGCCGTCGTCCATGTTCCAGCGCGTGACGGTGTGGTACGCGGCGTGCTTGAGCACCTGCGCGGCCGCGGGCCAGGCGTTGAGCAGTGCGCAACACAACAGCAGCCACAGCCACGCCAGCCCGATCCGCCGCACGCACGTGCTGCGAACGCAGCTTGTGTGCGCCTGCGTACCGCCCCTTCCCACGCTCCCCGTCCCCTCGTCCGTGCTCGCTGGAGATACCTGCCCGTATGCACCGGCAGGCCTACGACCAATTTATCACCGGGGTTTTTGTGCTGCCTTCGGTGGATCCCTGACAGCTGCCGGGAGCGGCACGACACCGGGAACCGGGCAGGCGGAACCGTTAACGTAGCGGTCGGGCGCCGAGTATAAATATAGAACCCGATGGTCTAGTATTGACGGCATGTCCAGCTCGTCCCCCCTCAATTCCAAGACCAAGAGCAATGGCCCTGGTCGTCCCAAGGATCTTGGAAAGCGTGCCGCCATCCTGGGTGCCGCCCGCACCATGTTCATGGAGCAGGGCTATGCAGGGGTCAGCATGGATGGGATCGCCGCGCAGGCCGGCGTCTCCAAACTGACCGTGTACAGCCACTTCGGCGACAAGGAGAGCCTGTTTTCCGAGGCGATCCGCGCCCAGTGCCAGCACATGATGCCGGACGACCTGTTCGATCACGCCCCCAAGGGCGCATTGCGCGACCAGCTCACCGAGATTGCCCATGCGTTCTTCGCCATGGTCAGCACCGAATCGGCCATCTCCACCCACCGCATGATGATGGCGCCCGGGACCGGCGACGTGCATATCCGCGAGATGTTCTGGGATGCAGGCCCCAAGCGCACGCAGCGGGCGCTGGCGGATTTCCTGTCTGCGCGGGTGGCCGACGGCCAGCTGGAGATTCCGGACGTGGCGCGCGCTGCCTCGCAATTCTTCTGCCTGCTCAAGGGCGAGCTCTACGCCTTGATGATGTGCGGCCTGCACGGCCAACCCACCCGCGCCCAGGTCAATGAGCACATCGACACCAGCGTGGACTTCTTTTTGAGGGCCTATGCGCCGCGCTGAGCGCCCCCGGCCTTTGGTGGCGATGACTTCCGGCACTGCGCCGGATGGCAGCGCGCGGCGATGCTAGATGCGCCAGGTGCCTCGCGCACCGGTAAAATGTTCGCCCCACCGCGTTGGATACCCGCACCATGACGATCGATTTCACCCAGGCCCGCGAAAAGATGGTCGAGCAGCAGATCCGGCCGTGGGACGTGCTGGACCTGCGCGTACTCGACGTGCTGGCGCGCATGCCGCGCGAAGCCTTCGTGCCGGAGGCCTACAAGACGCTGGCCTATGTCGACGTGGAAATTCCGCTGTCGGCCGGTCACAAGATGATGAAGCCGGTGGTCGAAGGCCGCATGTTGCAGGCACTGGACCTGCAACCGGGCGAGGACGTACTGGAAATCGGCACCGGCAGCGGCTTTGCCACCGCCTGCCTGGCCGCACTGGCGCGCGAAGTCCTCAGCCTGGAGATCGACCCGGCGCTGGCCGCGGCTGCGCGCGCCAATCTGGACCGCACCGGCCTGGGCAGCAACGTCCGTATCGAAACCGCCGATGTCTTCGGCTGGCAGAGCGAGCGTCGCTTCGACGCCATCTGCGTGACCGGCGCGGTCCACACGCTGCCCGTCCAGTGGCTGCAGTGGTTGCGCCCGAACGGCCGGTTGTTCGTCGTGCGCGGTCACGACCCGGTGATGGAAGCGGTCCTGGTCCGTGGCGAGGTCAACGCCCCGCGCATCGAATCGTTGTTCGAAACCGACCTCGCCTATCTCCAGGGCGCCGCACCGACGCCCCGATTCCAATTCTGATTCCCAAGGAAGCTCCCCCGATGATCCGCCGATCCCTTGTCCTGGCCCTGGCCGCCGCCCTGTCTCCGATGGCTGCGCACGCCACCGACCTGCTGCAGGTCTACGAAATGGCCCGCAACGGCGATCCGCAGCTGGCCGTGGCCGAGTCCACGCGCCTGGTCAATCGGGAGGGTCAGGTGCAGGCGCGTGCGGCGTTGTTGCCGCAGCTGGACGGTAGCGCCAGCTACACCCAGTCGCATCGTGAGCTGGAGGGCGTCGATGGCCGCTCCACGACCAAGCAGCGCCAGTACGCGATTCAAGGCAGCCAGACCATCTTCAATTGGGCGCAGTTTTCCAACCTGCGTGCGCAACGCGAAGTGGCCAAGGCTGCGGATTTCACCCTGGCATCGGCCAATAACGACCTGATCACCCGCACCTCGGCAGCGTATTTCCAGGTACTGGTGGGGATCGAGTCGCTGGCGGCAGCCGAGACCAACGAAGCGGCCGCAAAGAAGCAGTTCGACTACGCCGACAAGCGTCTGGAAGTGGGTCTTGCACCGATCACCGACGTGCACGAGGCCCGCGCCCAGTACGACCAGGCACGGGCAGACACCATCAACGCGCGCAATACGCTCAAGGACTACTACCAGGCACTGACCGAGCTCACCGGCCAGCCTGTGGTCGGCTTGCGCGCATTGCCAGATGAGTTCCGCCCCGAAGTACCGGCCGCCTACAGCAACGTGGATCAATTGGTTGCCACCGCGATCGCCGACAATCCGGCGCTGAGGGCGCAGCAGTTGCAGGTCAGTGCTGCCGAGGCGCAGGTCAGTGCCGCCCGTGCCGGCCATCTGCCCACACTGAGCCTGGGTGCCAATGTCGGCCGCAGCAATAGCTGGGGCGGTCAGGGAACGGTGGATGAGGCGGCGGGCAACTTCACCACCGCAGGCCGCGACATCGACACCGATTCCGTCGGCATCACGCTGACGATTCCGATCTTTGCCGGCGGCGCGACCCAGTCGGCCGTGCGTCAGGCACTGTCGCAACGCGATATCCAGCAGGACACCTACGAGCAGCAGAAGCGCGCGCTGGATCGCAACACCCGCAATGCCTACCAGACCGTTGTTGCCGGTATAAGCGAAGTGGAAGCCCGCCGCCTGGCCGTGGTGTCGGCGCAAGCCGCCTACGACGCCTCGCAAGTGGGTCTGGAAGTGGGCACGCGCACGGTGCTGGACGTGGTGCAAAACCAGCGCACGCTGTTCCAGGCGCAACTGAACTACGCACAGTCGCGTTACAACTTCCTGCAGAACCGCCTGCTGCTGGGCCAGGCCATCGGCAAGCTCGACATCACCGATCTGCAGGACGTCAACCGCCTGCTATCGCAGGACGCCGAATCCAAGCTGCAGGGCAGTGGGTCGTTGCAGTAAGGCGAGCTGGATGCACAAAAAAAAAGCGGGCTAAGGCCCGCTTTTTTTGTGCGCGATGCAACCGCATGCGCACCTGTCGTGACGGCGGCTGCAACTGCGCTAACCCGGCCACGCCGGCGTGCAGCATCCGATGCAAGTGATCCCACCACGCGTCTCACTGCCTGGCGCAAGTTCTCACCGTTGAGCGCAACGAGGGCTGCACTCCGGCGCCAGGCTCGGCGGAGTGTGGCACGGCCATGCACGCAGCCACGCAGCGAGCGACAAACCTCATGCCACAACGCCCGCGCTCGCCAGCGGCGGCAGATCGGCAGCGATCTGCACCAAGGTGCGGGCCACCGCGCCCTTGCCGTTGGCGACCAGCGCCAGGCCTGCAGTGGTCATCGCCTCGCGTTGTGCGGGGTCGGCGAGCAGGCGCGCCAAGGCCTGGTAGACGCACTCGGCATCCTCGCAGATGGCAACCGCATCGGCTTGGCGCATGCGCCGCGAAATCTCCGAGAAGTTATGCAGATGCGGGCCAGTGATTGCCGGCGTTCCGACGGCGGCCGGCTCAAGCAGGTTATGCCCGCCGATCGGTTGCAGACTGCCACCGACGAAAGCCACCTGCGCGCACGCATAGAAGCTCATCAGCTCGCCCAGGGTGTCGATGACGAATACCTTGTCGCCCGCCTGCGGCCATTGCTGCGCCTTGCGCGTGGCAACGCGCCAGCCGCGCTCGCGTGCCAACGTCTCGACCTTGGGAAAGCGCTCGGGATGGCGCGGTGCCCACAACAGCAGCAAATCCGGAAATTGCAGCAGCAACCGTGCGTGGATATCGGCAACGGCGGCCTCTTCGCCTTCGTGCGTGCTGGCGGCGATCCACACCGGGCGCGTGGCCGGCACGTGCATGCGAAACTGCGCGACCAACGCCTGCAATTGCGTTGGCGCTGCGATATCGAACTTGAGATTGCCCAGCGCGATCACCTGATCCGGGCGCGCGCCCAGGGTGACGAACCGCTCGGCATCGTCCTGCGACTGCGCCGCCACGCAGGTGACGGTGCGCAGCGCACGACTGATCAACGGCGCCAGCAACCGATAGCCGCGCAACGAGCGCGCCGACAACCGTGCGTTGAGGATGTACACCGGAATCTGGCGATCGCGGCAGCCGAACAACATGTTTGGCCACAGCTCGGTTTCCAGGATCAAGGCCAGGCGCGGGCGGAAGTGTTCGAGAAACCGCCCCACGCTGCCCGGCACATCGTAGGGCAGATACACATGGTCCACCGCATCGCCCCACAGCGCGCGCACGCGCTCGGAGCCGGTGGGGGTGATGGTGGTGATGACCCAACGGATATCCGGGCGCTGCGCTCGTAGCGCATTGACCAGCGGCGCGGACGCGTTGACCTCGCCCACCGACACCGCATGCACCCACACCCGCGGGCGCCCGCAGGCGTGCGTGTAGGACGCATAGCGCTCGTTCCAGCGATTGAAGTATTCGCGCACGCGGAAACCGCGCCACACCAGGTGGTACACCGTGACCGGCAACAACAGGTAGAGCAGCGCCGAGTACAGCCCGCGCAACAGCCATTCGATCGGATCTTTCCGCATCCGTGCAGGATACGGGAGCGTCCGTGCGTGCGCATGTGCACGCTGCCTGCTGGGCGCAATCCCTTAGAGCGTGTTATGCACGTTGAGGTGAGTGCGAAGCGTCTTGTGGCGCGTCGAGACACCGCGTGCGCCTTGCCCAGGCGACCAGCCTGGGCAAGGCGCGCAACGCAGTATCCCGGAGGGTTGGCCGTCAGCGGCGCGGAGCGGGCACCGCGCCGCTGACGGCCAAAGCATCTCATCTCAAAGTGCATCACACGCTCTAGAATTGACGCATGTCCGAGCCCGCCAACGTCGCCGTCCGCCCTTCCCTGCGCAACCCCAAGCACTTGCCGATGTATCTGGGCCTGGCGGTGATGGTGGTGGCAGGGCGCCTGCCCTGGACGCTGCAACGTGCCGTGGGCCGCGGCGTGGGCTGGATTGCCATGCGCCTGGCGGGCACGCGTCGGCGCGCGGCCGAGGTCAACCTGAAACTGTGTTTCCCCGAGCAGGACGATGCCTGGCGGGCGCGGCTGTTGCGCGACAGTTTCGACGCGCTCGGCGTGGGCCTGTTCGAGTTCGCGCGCGCCTGGTGGGGCAGCATCGATGTCATTCGACCAGGCGTGCAGATCGAGGGCCTGGAGCATCTGCAGCAACTGCAGCAGCAAAAACGCGGCGTGTTGCTGGTATCCGGCCACTTCATGACGCTGGAAATGTGCGGGCGCCTGCTATGCGACCACGTGCCGCTGGCCGGCATGTACCGCAGGCATCGCAACCCGGTGTTCGAGTGGGCGGTCAAGCGTGGGCGCTTGCGCTATGCCACGCACATGTTCGCCAACGAAGACCTGCGCGCCACCATCAAGCATCTCAAGCGCGGCGGTTTTCTGTGGTATGCGCCGGATCAGGACATGCGCGGCAAGGACACCGTGTTCGTGCCGTTCTTCGGACATCCGGCCTCCACCATTACCGCCACGCATCAGCTGGCACGGTTGACCGGCTGCGCGGTCGTGCCGTACTTCCATCGTCGCGAAGGTGGCCGTTACATCCTCAAGATCGCACCGCCGTTGGCCGACATTCCGTCCGATGACGTCATCGCCGATACCACGCAGGTCAATGCCGCCATCGAAGACATGGTACGCGAAGCGCCGGACCAATACCTGTGGATCCATCGGCGCTTCAAGCGTCAACCGGGTGGACGTAGCGATTTCTATCGCTGACGCCGGCTCGGCGAACGCCTGCAACGCATGTGTGGGCGTTGCCGCCGCAGCTCGTAAAAGGGAGGAAGTGCCGATCAACCGCGTGTGCCGCGCTACTGCGGCGCGCGGTCCGCATCGTCGTTGAGCAAGGCGCCGGCATACAGCCCGGCCAGCATCAGGCTCAGCCCGCCCCAGAAGCTGGAATAGAACGCCAGATGGGTGTTGAACGGAAACACCGTGGCCACCAACGCAATCATCGCCGGCCGCGCCTGCTCGCGCGCCACCACGCTTGAGTAGCGCCACGCACGCCATGCCTGCGCCGCGCCAGCCAGCCACAGCAGCAAGCCGATCACGCCGGTTTCGGCCAGGATCTCGAGCACGATCTGATGCGCATGAAAGGCCGGCCCGCCGCCCCAGGCGGGCGCTTGGCCAGGTGCCGGATTGCAGGCCGGATAGGCCTGCCGGAACCCGCGCACGCCTACGCCGTTGAGCGGATGCGCGCGGATCATGCACAGCGCCGCGCCCCAGATCTGGGCACGCCCGGACAAGGCCTGGTCCACGCCCTGTTCGCCATTGCCGAACGCCAGCGTGGTGCGCTGGATGCGCTCGCGCGCCTGTGGCGCCACCGCCACCACCGCCACGGCCAACAGTGCGCCGACCACCGCCGCGGCCAGCGAACGACGCCCGCCCAGCAGCTGCCAACCGGACAGCAGCATGATCACGCCATAGGTGATCCAAGACGCGCGCGAGCCGGCCAGGACCAACACAATGCCGACCGCCGCCGCGCCGACAAGCCAGGCCAAGACATGACGCCGCCCCAACGCCAGCAACAGGAACGGCGACAGGCTGGCCAGGGTCTGCCCGAATTTCAGATTGCAGGGGCCCAGCACGCCGCTCAACCGGTCCACCAGCGCCAGTTCCTGGGCCGTGCACAGGCCATGGCCGCTGATCAGCTGCTTGATCTGATCGATGCCAAAAAACAACGGGCTGGTGCCGAAGGCGGCCTGCAGCAACGCGTCCAGCGTCCACACCCCACCGATGACCGCCAGCCCGGTAAAGGTGCGACCCCGACGCTGTGCATTGGCCACGGCGATGGCGCATAACCACATGAACGGCAGGTAGCGCAGATCGGTGGCCGACTTGCGTAGTGCGCGGCCGGCATCCATCGCGTCGAACGCCGACAGCATCTGCGGCAACCAGTACGCCAGGAACAACACGCTGGTCAGTGCCCAGGCTGCGCCGCTGAGCAGGCGCGTGCCGCCGCGAAAGCGCGCATGCAACAGGCGGTACGCCGCGAACAACGCGCCCAACGACAACACCGTTTCGGCCAGGCCGGGCGTAGGCCATAGCGCCACGAACACGATCACCCACAGCGGCGCCCAGCGGCCGGCATCGGGCGTCAACACGGGCGCCCGCGGGAGGGCCTCAGCGGCGGAGTTCGTCATAGACCTTCAGGGTGGCCGTTTGCATGGCCTGCAACGTGTAGGGGATCACGGCCGGCGCTGCCGGGGCGTGCTGCAGCAACTGCAGCGCCTGCGTGCATAAGGCCCGGGCATCGAAAGCGGCGACCGCACCACCGGGCTGTAACTCGGCCAGCAATTCGCCAACGCCGCCGTGTGCCCAGCCCAGCACCGGACGGCCGACCGACAGCGCCTCCACCACGGTGCGGCCGAAGGCTTCCGGCTTGCGCGAAAGCTGCAGCACCAGATCGCTGGCCGCATAGGCCTCGGCGATGCGGGCAGTGGGCTCGGTCAAGGCGATTGACTCGGCAACGCCCAGCCTCGACGCTTCTGTCTCCAGCTCCCGCACGTACGCCTCGCGCCCGGGCTCGCATGCGCCGGGCAACCACAAAAAGGCCGGCACGCCGGCTGCACGGATGTCGGCGAGCAGCTGCAGGCCATCGGAATGCCCCTTCAGGCGCGTGCCACGGCCCGGCAGCAATAGCAGCGGTGCATCGGCCGGCAGAGCGGGCAGCAGCGTCTGTGCCCATGCACGGGCACTGCGGTCCGGCTGCAGCCGGCGCGGGAACTGCGCGATATCCACCCCACGCGGAATGGTGCGCAGCCGCGCCGGATCGGTCTGCGGGTAATGCGTGCACACGTATTCGCGCACCGTCTTGGACACGCAGATCACGCGCTCGCCGTAGGTCATCACTGCGCTGTAGCGGCTAGGCGAATTAAGCCCGTGCACGGTGGTCACCAGGCGCGGCCGCGTTGCCTCGGGCATGCCGCGCAGCGCGTACCAACCCAGCCAGGCCGGCAGCCGCGAACGTGCATGCACGATGTCGGCCCCGAGTTCGGTGAACAAGCGACGCAAGCCGATCACATGCCGCAGCGTCAGCAACGATTTGCGGCCGATCTCCAGGGTGAGATGCTCGCCACCCACATCCAACAGCGGCTGCACCAGGCGTCCGCCGGCCGACACGACGACGGCGCGATGACCGGCGCGCACCAGCGCGGCAGCGATTTCCAGGGTGGAGCGCTCGACGCCGCCGGACTGCAGTGCCGGCAGCAGTTGCACCACGGTCAGGCGGTGCATCCGGCCAGTATCAGTCGGCGAGCACGAACAGCGCGCCGCAATACGGGCACTTGGCTTCGCCGTTGGGCTCGTCTTCGATCGGCAGGTACACGCGCGGATGCGAGTTCCACAGCGCCATCTGCGGCGTCGGGCAGCTCAGCGGCAGGTCGCCGCGGTGCACGGTGTAACGCTTTTCGGCATTGGCGGGCGCGGTGGCGGTCTGGCTCATGGCGGTGCGATCGGAAGGCAAAGGCAGAGTGCGGATTCTAGCAGCCTGCGTGGTGATCGGCCCATCGACCGGGCGGTACAGGCCCGCGCGGGGGTGAGTTGCAAGAGTTGCCAATCCAATCGCCGAGGCCGCTATGGAATCGGCGATTCTGCAGCACGCCCCCCAATCGGCAGCGCGACAGCGCAACGACACCGCACCGCGCATGCCGCCTATCATCCGGAGCCGGCACTTAGCCAACCGGCGACGTGAACCATACCGGGCGCAACATCGGCCCAGCGCACGTGCCGTTACGTGCCCCAAGGAGACACTGCCCCGTGACCTTGCCTGTTGTCCTGCTGCATAAGCGTGGTCTGCCGCGCACCATCGCCATTGCCCTGTTCTGTCTCGCTGCGCTGCCGGCGATGGCCGCCACGCACTTCGCAAGCGCGTTCGAGGACGGTGACCCCTCACCGATGCCGGTGACCGACACTGCCGTGCAGGTTGCCGTCGGCGCCGGCCCGGCAGCGCCGTACGCCGCCAAGCCAAATGCCGGCTACAGCGGAGCGCATGCGCTGCGTTACGCGAGCAACGGCGCAGGTGGGCGACGCGTGTTGTTCACCACCGATCTGCTGATCCAGACGCAGACCACGCTGTCGTGGATGGTCTTGCCGGAAAGTGTCGGCAACGACCATGTGGCATCCACGTATGTCTCGCTGGACCTGCTGCTGGACGACGGCACACATGTCTCTGCCAGCGCAGCGCGCGATCAACATGGCGTGGCATTGGGTGCGCAGGCGCAGGGCGATTCGAAGACGCTGTACCCGCAACAGTGGGCGCGCAAGCAGGTGCGGTTGGGAGATGTGCCCGGGCTGCGTGGGCGCCGTGTGCGTGCGATCGAACTGGACGTGGCGCCGCCTGCGGGCGCGCGTGCTGCCGGGTGGATCGACGATATCGCCATTGCCGAGGTGCCGCTGGCAACGCCGGGGCGGCCCTCGGATCGGGTGCTGACCACGCGCGGCACGCAATCCAATGGCACGTTTTCGCGCGGCAATAATTTTCCTGCGACGGCCGTGCCGCACGGTTTCAACTTCTGGACGCCGGTCACCGATGCGGGAACGCTGACCTGGCTATACCGCTGGAACGAGCACAACGGTGCAGACAATCGCCCGCGTCTGCAGGCGCTGTCGCTGAGCCATCAACCAAGCCCGTGGATGGGCGACCGGCAGACGTTTCAGGTGATGCCCTCGCTCACTGCCGGCGTGCCGGATGCCGATCGCAGCAGGCGTGCACTGGGGTTTTCACATGACGACGAACAGGCCCGCCCCTATCGCTACGCCGTGCAACTGGACAACGGCATCCATGCCGAGATCGCACCCACCGATCACGCGGCGCTGTTTCGTTTTCGCTTCCCGGCGCGGGGCGATGCCAATCTGCTGTTCGACAACGTGGACGCGCGCGGCAGGCTAAAGCTGGATGCGGCGACCCAGACGCTGTCCGGTTACACCGATGTGCGCAGCGGTTTGTCGACGGGCGCAACGCGCATGTACGTCTATGCCAGCTTCGACAGGCCCTGGCACAGCAGCGGCCTGCTCGACACTGGCCGCCCGACCGGATGGATCAAGTTCGATGCCGGCAGCACGCGACAGGTGCAGATGCGCATTGCCACTTCGCTGATGTCGGTGGATCAGGCAAAGCACAATGCGGAACTGGAAATTGCCGCAGACGCGAGCTTCGAGCAGGTCGCCGCGCGCGCGCAGGAGGCCTGGGACGCATTGCTGGGGCGCTTCGAAGTGCCCGATGCCACTGCCGACCAGGCAACCACGCTGTATTCCAACCTGTACCGGTTGTACCTGTATCCGAACTCGGCGCATGAAAACGTGGGCACTGCGACTGCCCCGGATTGGCGCTACGCCAGCCAGAACAGCTGGTCGGACGACACTATCGACGGCAGCGCGGTGCGCAGCTTCGCACCGATCCGCGATGGCCGGGTGTACGTCAACAACGGGCTGTGGGATACGTTTCGCACGGCCTGGCCTGCGTATGCGCTATTTGCGCCCGATGATGCCGGCGCCCTGGTGCAGGGGTTTGTCGAACAATCGCGGGCGGGCGGCTGGATTGCGCGCTGGTCGTCGCCCGGTTATGCAGACCTGATGGTGGGCACCAGCTCGGATGTGGCGTTTGCTGATGCATGGCGAAAAGGCGTGCAAGGCTTCGACCCGGCCGAGGCCTACGCCGCTGCACTGAAGAACGCCACGGTCGTTGCGCCGGACCGGCATGTCGGGCGCAAGGGCATGGCGCGCTCGACCTTCCGCGGCTATACCGATACCGACACGCATGAAGGCATGTCGTGGTCGATGGAGGGCGCCCTCAACGACTTCGGCATTGCCAACATGGCCGAGGCGTTGTCCATCCAGGCCAACACTGCCGCAGCGCGCGAGCGCTATGCGACCGAAGCGCTGTATTTTCGCCACCGCGCAGCCGGGTATGCGGCGCTGTTCGACCCGGCGGTCGGCTTCTTCCAGGGGCGCAAACCCGACGGCACGTGGCGCGTGGATGCGGCGCAGTACGATCCACGCGTGTGGGGCAACGATTACACCGAATCCAGCGGGTGGACGTTTGCATTCACCGCGCCACACGATGGCGAAGGCCTGGCTACGCTCTACGGTGGCCGCGCGGCACTGGCCGCCAAGCTGGACATGTTTTTCGCCACGCCCGAGACTGCCCAAGCGCAGTTTGCAGGCTCGTATGGCAACACCATTCACGAGATGACCGAAGCACGCGATGTGCGCATGGGCATGTACGCGCACAGCAACCAGACTGCGCACCACATTCCATGGATGTATTTGTATGCAGGGCAACCGTGGAAGACACAGCGCATTACGCGCGAAGTCCTGGCGCGCCTGTACCTGGGTAGCGAGATCGGCCAGGGTTACCCTGGCGACGAAGACAATGGCGAGATGTCGGCGTGGTATCTGTTCGCTGCGCTGGGGTTGTATCCGTTGCGGATGGGAGCGCCGGAGTATGTGATCGGCTCGCCGCTGTTCAAGCAGGCGCGCGTGCGCTTGCCGGGCGGCGGTACGCTGACGGTCAATGCGCCGCAGAATTCGCCGGAAAATGTGTATGTGCAATCGCTCAGGCTCAACGGCAAGCCATGGCGCAAGACCTGGTTGCCGCATGCGGCGATCGCCAAGGGTGCGACGCTGGACTTCGAGATGGGGCCCACGCCCTCGCGCTGGGGCAGCGCACCAGAGGATGTGCCGCCGTCGTTGACCGCGCCAGGCAAGCGCCCTGCCCCGTTGCGTGACCTGCTGGGTGCCAGCGCACGCGTGACGCAGGCCGATGGTCGCGCGCTGACGGCTTTGCATGACGACGATGCGGGCAGCGCGAGCGCGGTGTCGCCCGCCACGGTGCTGACGTTGAGCGGTCTTGATCGCGGTGAGGCCATGCTTTACACCGTGACCAGCGGCGACGCTGCGATTGCGTCGGCCGCGTGGACACTGGAAGCACGCACTGCAGGAGGCACGTGGCGCGTCGTCGATACGCGCCGCGAGGAGCGTTTTCAATGGCCGCTTCAAACGCGCCCGTTCCGGATCGCGACGCCCGGTTCGTATGCGGAGTATCGGCTGCATTGGACCGCGCCTGCGCGTGCACAGGTGGCGGAGATCGAGTTACTGGGTGCGGTGCCGGATGGGCGCTGAGGACTGAGGTTTTGGGCGTGATCGCTGGGATGATGACGACCCGCGACGCCTGCTGTTTGCGTCGCTCGTCAACGTTTTGGATGGTCGACGCTGAGTCGCTGCCAAGGGTAGGCCGTACCCTCACCCCAACCCCTCTCCCGCGGGGAGAGGGGCTTGTGGGTTATTGCTGCAGACTGGGGACTAAGAGCAGCTAACAAAACTACTGCGCTACGTTTTGTTAGCCGCTCCAAGTGCCTGGGCGCCTTGCAACACCCTATCGAGGAAGACACTTCTCGGCCGTTGTCTTGCCGGCCGAGCGCTTGCTGCTTCAAATCAAGCAGCACTCGGCCAAGTCTTGGACACCTGGCAAGTCTGAACATCTCGAGTCAGTCGGTGCCCTTGTCGGCTGCCGCCTTTTCCGCATCGCGCTGCCTGCGGATCTGCGCATCCACCGCTGCGATGGCGGTCATGTTCATCACCCGGCGCGAGGTGGCGCTGGTGGTGAGGATATGCACCGGCTTGGAGATGCCCATCAGGATCGGGCCGATCGCCACGCCATCGGTGAACACGCGCACCAGGTTGTAGGCGATGTTGGCCGCTTCCAGGTTCGGCAACACGAACAGGTTGGCGCGGCCCTTCAAGGTGCTGTTGGGCATGATCTGCTTGCGTAGCGCCTCGTCCCAGGCGGTGTCGCCCTGCATTTCGCCGTCGATGTTGAGCTCGGGCTTGCGCTTGAGCAGTGCCTCGCGCACCTGGCGCATCTTCAGCGCATCGCGCGAGTCGTGGCTGCCGAAGTTGGAGTGCGACAGCAGCGCGATATTCGGCTCGATGCCGAACAGCTTGAGGCGGTACGCGGCCTGCAATGTGGCTTCCACCACCTGCTCCACCGTGGGGTCTTCCTGCACGTGGGTGTCCAGGAAGAAGAACACGCCGAGCTGGTTGATCACGCCGGTCATCGCCGAGGTGGAGCTCACCCGCGGTTCCAGCGGGATCACGCTGCGCGCGTAGCCCAGCTTCTTGTGGAAGCGGCCAACCACGCCGGACAGCATCGCGTCGGCTTCGCCGCGCGCCACCATCACTGCCGCGATCAGGGTCGGGCGCGAGCGCATCAACTCCTTGGCCGCGGTGACGGTCACGCCACGACGCTCGGTCAGCGCGTGGTAGTACTGCCAGTAATCGTTGAAGCGGGGGTCGTCGAGGATGTTGGTGATCTCGAAATCCACGCCGGCGGTCAGGCGCAGGCCCATGCGTTCGATGCGTGCTTCGATCACGTCCGGGCGGCCGATCAGGATCGGGAAGGCCAGGCCCTCGTCGACCACGTTCTGCACCGCGCGCAGCACCACTTCTTCTTCGCCTTCGGCATACACCACGCGCTGCTTGTCGGCGCGCGCGCGGTCGTAGACCGGCTTCATCATCAGGCTGGTGCGGTAGACGAACTGGCCGAGCTTGTCGCGGTAGGCCTCCATGTCGGTGATCGGGCGCGTGGCCACGCCCGAATCCATGGCCGCCTGCGCAACCGCAGACGACAGTTCCACCAGCAGGCGCGGGTCCAGCGGACGCGGAATCAGGTAGTCGGGGCCGAAGCTCGGGGTCTCGCCGCCATAGGCCGCACCCAGGTCGGAGGCCTCGCGCCGCGCCATCGCCGCGATCGCCTTGACGCAGGCGATCTTCATTTCCTCGTTGATGCCGGTGGCGCCCACGTCCAGCGCGCCGCGGAACAGGTACGGGAAGCACAGCACGTTGTTGATCTGGTTCGGATAGTCCGACCGACCGGTGCCGATGATGCAATCCGGACGCACCGCCTTGGCCACTTCCGGGGTGATTTCCGGATTGGGGTTGGCCAGCGCGAAGATCACCGGCTGGCGCGCCATGCTGGCGACCATCTCCGGCTTGAGGATGCCGGCGGCCGACAGGCCCAGGAAGATATCGGCGCCTTCGACGATTTCGGCCAGGGTGCGCTTGTCGGTATCGCGGGCGTAGCGCTGCTTGTCCGGGTCCAGATCGGTGCGGCCGGTGTGGATCACGCCATCGCGGTCCAGCGCCAGGATGTTCTCCGGCTTCAGGCCCAGCGACACCAGCATGTTCACGCAGGAAATGCCGGCCGCGCCCATGCCGGTGGTGGCCAGCTTGACCTCTTCGATCTTCTTGCCGGTGACCACCAGCGCGTTGAGCACGGCGGCGCCAACGATGATCGCAGTGCCATGCTGGTCGTCATGGAACACCGGGATGTTCATGCGCTCGCGCAGCTTGCGCTCGACGATGAAGCATTCCGGCGCCTTGATGTCTTCCAGGTTGATGCCGCCGAAGGTCGGCTCCAGGCTGGCGATGATGTCCACCAGCTTGTCCGGGTCGTTCTCGTTGATTTCGATATCGAACACGTCGATGCCGGCGAACTTCTGAAACAGCACGCCCTTGCCTTCCATCACCGGCTTGGAGGCCAGCGGGCCGATGTTGCCCAGGCCCAGCACCGCCGTGCCGTTGGTGATGACCGCCACCAAATTGCCGCGCGCAGTAAGCTCGCTGGCCTGGGTGGCATCTTCGACGATGGCCTCGCAGGCGAACGCCACGCCCGGCGAATACGCTAGCGACAGATCGCGCTGGGTCAGCATCGGCTTGGTCGCGGTGACCTTGATCTTGCCGGCCGGCTGCTGGCGGTGGTAGTCGAGGGCGGCCTGTTTGAAGTCGTCGGTGGACATCGGTGGTGTGGTTCTCGAAGGCGCAGGAGGCTGAATTCTACCCTCCTGCCTGAACAAGGGCCTGTCGCGCAGCTGTCAGCGCGGCAGGGAAATCACGGATGCGGCGTGGTGGGCGGCGCAGCCGGCGTGGAAGCCAAACAAGAACGGCCCTGCATCCCGTCGCTAACACCGACGGAAGACAGGGCCGTAGGAAGCATCAACGCAGGCTGGCAGGTGCCACGCCGGGTTGGCCGACCGGGGCCAGCAGCGGCGGTTCGCCGCCGTCCAGCACCAGCTTGAGCCGGTCGCGGTCCAGGGCGTTTTCCCAGCGCGAGACCACCACGGTGGCCACCGCGTTGCCGATGAAGTTGGTCAGCGAGCGGCATTCGCTCATGAAACGGTCCACGCCCAGAATCAGCGCCATGCCGGCCACCGGCACTTCAGGCACCACGGCCAGCGTGGCGGCCAGGGTGATGAAGCCGGCACCGGTGACGCCGGCCGCTCCCTTGGAGCTGAGCATCGCCACGGCCAGCAGTGCGATCTGATGGCCCAGGGTCAGTTCGGTATTGGTGGCCTGGGCGATGAACAGCGCCGCCAGCGTCATGTAGATGTTGGTGCCGTCCAGATTGAACGAGTACCCGGTTGGCACCACCAGGCCCACCACCGACTTCTCGCAACCGGCCTTTTCCATCTTCTCCATCAGCGACGGCAACGCCGACTCCGACGAGGACGTGCCCAGCACCAGCAGCAGCTCGGCCTTCAGGTAGCGGATCAGCTTGAGGACCGAAAACCCGCACAGCCGGCTCACCAGCCCCAGGATCACCAGCACGAACAGCAGGGATGTCAGATAAAACGAACCCACCAGCCAGGCCAGGTTGACCAGCGACTCCACGCCGTACTTGCCGATGGTGAAGGCGATGGCGCCGAAGGCACCGATCGGGGCGGCACGCATCAGGATGTGTACCAGCTTGAACACCGGGGCGATCAGCGCTTCCAGCAGGTTCAGCACCGGCTTGCCGCGCTCGCCCACCAGCGCCAGCGACACGCCGAACAGCACCGCCACGAACAGCACCTGCAGGATGTTCGGCCCGGTCAGCTTGCCGTTGACGACCTGATCGCCGGTGAACGCGCCGATCAGCGAGTTGGGGATGATGTCCATCAGGAAGCCGACCAGGGTCAGGTCATGCGACTTCTCGACGTAGCTCTTGACCGCACTCTGGTCCAGATCGGCCGGATTGATGTTCATGCCGGCGCCGGGCTGCACCACATGAGCGACCACCAAACCGACCACCAGGGCCAAGGTGGAAAAGAACAGGAAGTAGGCCATCGCCTTGCCGAACACCCGGCCCACCGTCTTGAGATGGGTCATGCCGGCGATGCCGGTGACGATGGTCAGGAAGATCACCGGGGCGATGATCATCTTCACCAGCTTGATGAACGCGTCGCCCAGCGGCTTGAGGCTTTCGGCGAAGGCGGGCTCGAAATGGCCCAGCAGGGCACCGAGAACGATCGCCACCACCACCTGAAAATACAGTTGGCGATAGAAGGGGACGGATGCCGGCAGGGGGCCGGCAGGCTTGCTGATGTGCATGACACCACTCCGAGAGACGAGAGAGGGTGCCGAGCAGGCACCCGTTGCACGCATTCTGGCCGCACGTCACAGCCCCGGCCGATAGCCCATTGGTACTACCCCATGTCCAGCGGCTGAACGTGGGCTTACACTTCAGCCGCGCCGCCGCCGGCCGTTAATTCCGTTTAACGCAGACACCGTTTCTGTGCTGCCGTCGTCCGGACCCTGCGCGCTTGCTGAAGACATTCATTGCGACCGCCATGGCAGGACGCCCGGCCCCTTTTCATTGCCGAAGACCATACCTATGCGCCTCAATCTGCTTGTCCTGGCGTTGGCTGCTGCCATCGTCCCCGCCGCTGCCAATGCAGCCACCTCGATCGAAAACTGGCCGACCAAGTACACCTTCGGTGACGGCACCGAGCTTGGCCTGACCGGCAACTACGCCTACGACGACAACAACTTCTCCGGCGACGACCGCCTGGAAGACCGCAACGACTTCCGCCGCAAGGAATTCGGCGCCACCATCAAGAAGAAGGGCGTCTACGACGCCATGGTGTACTACGACTTCGAGTCCAAGCTGTGGCTGGACGTGTTCTACCGGTTCGAGACCAAGGCCCTGTTCGGCCAGGATTACGGCCGCGTGCGCCTGGGCTACATGAAGGTGCCGGTGGGCCTGGAAGCGGTGCAGAGCTCGCGTGCGGGCAGCTTCATGGAACTGGGCCTGCCGATCCAGGCGGTGTTCCAGGGGCGCCGTACCGGCGCGGAATGGACGCTGGAACGTCAGCAGTACCTGCTGCAGGCCGGCGCGTACGGCGGCAAGGATCTGCAGGGCGACAACCCGGGCACCACCCAGGCCGTGCACGCGGCATGGACCCCGATGAAGGCCGAAGGCGACGTGCTGCACCTGGGCATCGCCGGCTCGATCGAAAACCCGCGCGGTTACAGCGACGGCCGCGGCGTGTCGTTCAGCCCGCGTGTGCGCCTGCGTGCGCGCCCGGAAGCCGGCCTGACCGATGTGCGCCTGATCGATACCGGCACCATCCTCGATGTGGACCATGTGATCCGCACCGGCCTGGAAGCGGTCTGGATCCATGGCCCGTTCTCGCTGCAGAGCGAAGCCCTGCGTGCCGAAGTGGCGCGCAACGCGAACCAGCCGCACTTCATCGCCCAGGGCCAGTACGTCTACGGCACCTGGACGCTGACCGGCGAATCGCGCAGCTATGCCGGCGGCGTGCCGGGCAACATCAAGCCGTCGCACGACTACGGCGCGGTCGAGCTGACCGCCCGCTACAGCCGCCTGAACCTGGAAGACAACAATGTGCATGGCGGCCGTCAGCACGACACCACCATCGGCGCCAACTGGTACCTCACCAGCCACTTCAAGTTCCAGGCCAACTACAGCTGGGTGGATTCCTCGCGCAATGGCGTGCATGAAACCCCGCACGTGATGGAACTGCGTGCGCAGGTGCAGTTCTAAGCTGCACTGAGCAAAAGCAGCGCGCCGGCGATTCGCGCCGACGCACTGCCGCGTCATGGCCGCGCGCCGGTTCGCTGACGCGCCGCCGGCATCGCACCGCCACAGGCATTCGACACGGCCGCATCCATCCCGGGTGCGGCCGTTGTCGTATTCGGCGCTTGCTCAGCGTGCGATGAGCGGCTGACACAGATCGCGAGCAGCGGCCAGGCAACTGCGGGCCGAGCGCCCGGAACCGTCGTCGACGCGTGGCACATGCGGCACCGAGCGCCGGCTGCGTCTGTCTGGAGTTGAGCGCAACCGTTTCTTGTTGGCCGTTACGCGCTGATGGCTACGCGATCCGGCAGCAGACCGCATACTTGCGCCCATGTACGCATCGCAACGCCGTCGCCTGCTGCTCACCTTGTCCATCGTGCTGGGCGGGATGGTGGTGGCCATGGTGGCGGCCGGGCACTTCGTCGAACAGAGCGCGCTGCACGATGAAAGCGCCACCGTGCGACGCCAGCTGCGGCTCTACGCGCAGGCGCTGCAGCAGCGCGTGGACCGCTATCGCACGTTGCCGCAGATTCTGGCGCTGGACCCGGAGTTGCGCGCGGCCGTGTCCGGCCCGCTGTCGCCGGCACAGGTGGATGCGCTCAACCGCAAGCTCGAACGCGCCAACAATGTCACGCAGTCGTCCACGCTGACCTTGATCAACCATGACGGCGTGGCACTGGCCGCCAGCAACTGGCGGGCGCCACGGAGCAACGTGGGCGTGGATTACGCCTTCCGTCCGTATTACCAGCAGGCGCTGGCCACCGGCAGCGGCAGCTTCTACGGCATCGGCATGACCACCAGCGAGCCAGGCTACTTCCTGTCGCAGGCCATTGTCGATGGCGCCGGCCGGGTGCAGGGCGTGGTGGTGATCAAGATCGCGCTGGCTGCGCTGGAGCGCGAGTGGCTGCAGACCCCGGATATCGTGCTGGCGTCGGACGCGCACGATGTGGTGTTTCTGGCCAGCCAGCCGGAGTGGCGCTACCGCGTGCTGGCCCCGCTCAGCGGCCGCGATCGCCGCGAACTGCAGAGCACCCGCCAGTACGCCGACCAGGAATTGCTGCCGCTGCGGCGCCGGCTGATCGAGCAGACCGGGTACGGCGGCGTGCTGGCCGACGTGCGCGACCCGCCGCTCGGTGCGCAGGTGCTGTGGCAGACCCTGGAAGTGCCCGAAAGCGGCTGGCGCCTGCATCTGCTGCACGACACCCGCGCCAGCGCCGCTGCCGGCCGCGCCGCGGCGATTGCCGCCGCCGGCGCGTGGCTGGCCTTGGCACTGCTGTGGTTGTTCGTGCAGCAACGGCGGCGGCTGTCGGCGCTACGCCAGCGCAGCCGGCACGAACTGGAAACCTTGCTGCAGCAACACGCCGAAGAACTGCGCACGGCCCAGGACGGCGTGGTGACCGCCGCGCAGCAGGCCAATGCCGGCCTGAGCCGCAGCCTGGAACATCTGCCGCAAGGCGTGGTGGTGATCGACGAGGCGCTCAACCTGGTGGCGTGGAATTCGCGCTATGTGGAGCTATTCCGGTTCCCGCCGGAACTGCTCAAGATCGGCCGACCGATCGAAGACCTGTTCCGCTTCAATGCACGCCGCGGCCTGCTGGGGCCGGGGCCGATCGAGGCGGCGATCGAGCGGCGCCTGAATCATTTACGCAGCGGCAAGCCGCATATGCGCGAGAGCGAAAAAGAAGACGGCACCGTGCTGGAAATCCGCGGCAATCCGCTGCCCGATGGCGGCTTTGTCACCAGTTACGCCGACATCACCAGCTACAAGAACGCCGCACGCGAACTGCGTTCGCTGGCCGACGCGCTGGAACACCGCGTGGCCGAGCGCACCCGCGACCTGGCGGCGGCCAAGCGCGAAGCCGAAAGCGCCAACCGCTACAAGACCCGCTTCGTCGCCTCGGCGGTGCACGACCTGCTGCAGCCCCTCAACGCCGCGCGCATGTTCGTCTCGGTGCTGCGCGGGCAAGTGCGCGAGGCTGGCAGCGCACGCGTGGTCGACAACATCGACGGTGCACTGGCTGCGCAGGACGCCATCCTCAACAGCCTGCTCGACATCTCGCGCCTGGAAGCGGGCAGCCTGAAGACCCAGGTGCGCGACTTTGCGCTTGCGCCCTTGCTGGACACCCTGGCGCGCGACTTCGGCATCCTGGCCGAAGACCGCGGGTTGGTACTGGAATCGGTGCCGACCTCGGCGGTGGTATTGAGCGATGAAAACCTGCTGCGCCGCATCCTGCAGAACTTTCTGTCCAACGCCATCCGCTACACGCCGCGCGGGCGCGTGCTGATCGGCTGCCGTCGCCGTGGCGGCTGGCTGCGTATCGAAGTGCACGACCAGGGCCCCGGCATCCCCGACGCCTTGCAACACGAAATCTTCGAAGAATTCCGCCGCCTGGACGACGGCGTGGCCAACGATCGCGGCGCAGGCCTGGGCCTGGCCATCGTCGAGCGCATCGGCCGTCTGCTCGGCCATCGCATCGGGCTGCGTTCCACCCTGGGCGCCGGCAGCGTGTTTTCGGTGACTGTCCCGCTGGGCGATCGCACCGCCATCGCACGGCAACTGCCAGCGCCGGCCAGCACTACCGAACACGGCAACGACCCCATCCTGCACGGCTGCCGGGTATGGTGCGTGGACGATGAGCCATTGGTGTGCGAAGCCACCCGCACGCTGCTGGAACGCTGGGAATGCCGGGTGGATTTCGCCGGCGGCCCGGATGAGGCATTGAGCGCGGCCAATGCCGAGGAGGTGCCGGAACTGCTGCTGCTGGATGTGCGCATGGGCGCACACCACGGCCCCATGCTGCTGTCGCAGTTGGTGGAACGCTGGCAACGCGAGCCACGGGTGATCCTGGTCACCGCAGAACCCGACCCTGTCCTGCGCGAGCATGCGCTGGATCTGGGTTGGGGATTTTTGTCCAAACCGGTCCGTCCGCCTGCCTTGCGTGCGCTGGTGACGCAGATGTTGATGCGGCGCGGGTAGCGCGCTGCCAGCGCTGCCTGCTTGCTCTCACGCGCCCAAGACCGGCAGCGCACGCACCAATCTAATCGGCACATCGGCAGGCCGCCAGCGCACCTGCGGCGACGGCATGGACGGATCGACCTTCAGGTCAGGCGGCAACGCCAGCGGCCGCTGGCGAATGCGGCATGCGCATCGTGGCGAGGGTACTGCGCGTCGCGCACTGCAGCCGCGCGGGCCGATGTTCAACGCGCATCAATCGATGAGAAAGCAGCAATTATCAACATCGACCATCTGGACCAGAATCGAGTGCCTCAGGTGTCAGACGTCCATGCATACCTATCGTGGAGGGCGATTTATGCACAGTTCCAGCGGTGAGGCAACGCAACAGTCCAAACTCGGGATGGTGCTGAGGGTGACCTCGGGCAACTTCCTCGAGCAGTTCGACTTCTTCCTGTTCGGTTTTTACGCAACGCAGATCGCCGCGGCCTTCTTCCCGGCGAGCAACGAATTCGCGTCCCTGATGATGACCTTCGCCGTGTTTGGCGCGGGCTTTCTGATGCGGCCGCTGGGTGCGGTGATCCTGGGTGCCTACATCGACGATGTCGGGCGCCGCAAAGGCCTGATCGTCACCTTGGCGATCATGGCCAGCGGTACCGTGCTGATCGTGCTGGTGCCAGGCTACGCCAGCATCGGCTTGTGGGCCCCGGCCCTGGTGCTGCTCGGGCGCTTGCTGCAGGGCTTTTCGGCCGGCGCGGAAATGGGCGGCGTATCGGTGTATCTGGCCGAGATGGCGACACCGGGCCGGCGCGGCTTCTATGCCAGTTGGCAATCGGCCAGCCAGCAGCTTGCCATCGTCGCGGCAGCCGCGATCGGGTTTGCGCTCAACCAGCTGATGGCGCCGCAGGATCTGGCGCAATGGGGCTGGCGGATTCCGTTCGGCATCGGTTGCGTCATCATCCCTTTCATCTTCTTGCTGCGGCGAAGCCTGGAGGAGACTGCCGAATTTGCGCAGCGCCGGCAGCCGGTCACGATGAAGCAGGTGATGCGCGGGCTGGCGAACAATGCCGGCATCGTGATTGCCGGCGGCTTGATGGTCGCGCTGACGACGACCGCGTTCTATCTGATCACCGTGTACGCACCGACGTTCGGCAAGACCGTGCTCAAACTCAGCACCGGCGATGCATTGATCGTGACGCTGCTGGTGGGCGTGTCCAATTTCATCTGGCTGCCGATCGGCGGCGCGCTCAGCGACCGCTTCGGCCGCAAGCCGCTGCTGGTGACCATGGCGGTGGTGTGCATCGCGACGGCCTATCCGGTGCTCGCGTTGCTTGCGGCCGCGCCGAGCTTTACGCATATGTTGCAGGCGCTGCTGTGGCTGTCCTTCATCTACGGCCTCTACAACGGCGCCATGATCCCGGCGCTCACCGAACGGATGCCAGCGCATGTGCGGGTAGCAGGATTTTCGCTCGCCTACAGCCTGGCAACCGCGGTGTTTGGCGGTTTTACGCCGGTGATCTCCACCTGGCTGATCCATGTCACCGGCGACAAGGCGGCGCCCGGCTATTGGCTGGTCTTCGCGTCGGCGTGCGCGCTGGGGGCCACGCTGTTTCTGTATCGCCGCCAAGGCAATCCAGCGACGGCGACCGGCCTGGATGCTGCGGCAGGAGCGACGAAATGATGCGGAGCAGGTGGAAAAAATGGTTGGCTGCGATCGTTGCAACGGTTCTGCTGTCCACAGCGGCGGGCGCACAGGAGTTGACCGTGATGACCTCCGGCGGTTTCACGGCCGCCTTCGATCGCCTGGCGCCGCAATACAGCAAGCAGACCGGGGTGAAGGTCACCACCCTGCTCGGTCCTTCGATGGGCGAAACGCCACAAGCCATTCCCAACCGGCTTGCACGCGGTGAGCATGCCGATGTGGTGATCATGGTCGGCAGCGCGCTGCAGACGCTGATCGACACAGGCGTGGTCGACCCGGCATCGCGGGTGGAACTGGCCGATTCCAGGATCGGCATGGTGGTGCGCAGCGGTGCACCCAAACCCAAGATCGACAGCGTCGAGCACTTCAAACAGACACTGCTGCACGCCGATTCGGTGGCCTATTCCGACAGCGCCAGCGGCGTCTACATCGAAACCACGCTATTCAAAAAGTTGCAGATCGAAGGCCCGATGATGGCCAAGAGCAAGAAGATTCCGCGCATCCCGGTGGGCACGGTGGTGGCCGATGGCAGCTATCAGCTCGGCTTTCAGCAGGTGGCCGAGCTGCTTCCGGTGACAGGCGTGGAGTTTGTCGGCAAGATCCCCGAACCGCTGCAGTCGATCACGCGCTATGCGGCGGGCGTTCCGGTCAACGCGGAGCATCCCGAGGCGGCCAAGCGCCTGCTTGCGTACCTGCAGTCGGGTAATGCGCAGGCGGTGGCGCGCGCGACCGGCCTGGACCCGGTGTCACCCTGAACGTGCGGGCATCCGTCGCACCAGTTCCGCCAGTTCCAGCGCGGTCGGTGTCAGCGTGCGTCCGCGACGTTTCAGCAGCCCCACGTTGCGCGACACCTCCGGTTCGACCAGCGGCACCGCCGCCAGCACCGGATGCGGGCCGGACGGCATGGCAATCGACGGCACGGCGGCAATACCGACGCCGGCCTCCACCAACCCCAGCAACGTGGTGACATGCCGGGTCTCGCAGATGCTCGGCTTGTCCGGCGTGAATGCAGCCAGCGCCCGATCCAGCACCAGCCGGTTGCCCGATGTCTTGTCCAGCGTGATGTAGTCGTAACCGTAGGCCTCCTGCCAGCTGACCTGTGCGCGCCCGGACAGCGGATGGTCCTGGCGGCAGGCAATCACATAGCGCTCCTGCAACAACGGTTCGAACTCCACCTCCGGCGCCAGGTTGCCGCTGAAGCTGACCCCGAAATCCGCTTCGCCGGAGGCCACTGCCGCACTGACATGACTGGCGCTGCCGTCGAACAGCCGGATGCGGATCTTGGGAAACAACTGATGCAGCCCGTGGATCGCCTGCGGCATGAAGTAGTACGCCGCAGACGGCACGCAGGCCACGGTCACCGTGCCCATCCTGCTGGACCCTGCATCGCCGATGCTCATCAGCGCCATGTCCAGATCGTCGAGCATGCGCTCGACCTGCGGCATGAACGCCTGGCCGACGGTGGTGAGCGTGACCTTGCGCGTGGTGCGCTCGAACAGTTTGACGTTCAACGCCGACTCGAGCTTGTCGATCCTGCGGCTGAGTGCCGGTTGCGTGATGCGGATGCGTTCGGCAGCGCGGCGAAAGCTGCCGTTTTCGGCAACCGCACGGAATGCCTGCAGATCGTTGAGGTCGAATTTGATGGTCACGGTGCCGCGGCTTCAGTGTTCGATGGCGGTCGCCATAGCATAGACGCTTGCCTGCGGTGTTGCGTCTGACGCCAAGAGAGCCACTGCATTCGGGCGCAGTGCATGCATCGGCATGGGAACAGCCATGACTGGCCTCGGCCATTCGGACGATCAGGCAAGGATGCCGGATAACCAGGCTCACGCTCGCCCCCCGCGCCGCTGCACAGTGGCTGGCAACACGCACCACGTCGCTACCGGGAGACATCACGCATGCATCAGCCACGCTCACTGGACCACTACCGCTTGCTCGGCCGCTCCGGCCTGCGCGTCTCGCCCCTGTCGCTGGGCACCATGACCTTCGGCGAAGCCTGGGGTTGGGGCGCAGATGCAGGCGAAGCCAAACGCATCTTCGACGCCTATGCCGACCGCGGCGGCAACTTCATCGACACCGCGGTGAACTACACCAACGGCGGCTCCGAACGCATCCTCGGCGAGTTGATCAAGGACCGACGCGAACGCTTCGTGCTGGCCACCAAATTCACCATGGCGCGCGATGCGGACAACATCAATTCCGGCGGCAATCATCGCCTGAACCTGATTCGCTCGGTTGAAACCAGCCTGCGCCAACTTGCCACCGACCGGATCGACCTGCTGTACCTGCACGCCTGGGACTTCACCACCGCACCGGACGAGGTGATGCGCGGGCTGGAGCATCTGGTGCAATCGGGCAAGGTGCTTTATCTGGGCATCTGCAATACGCCGGCCTGGCGCGTGGCGCAATTGCAGACCCTGGCCGACCTGCGCGGCTGGTCGCCGTTGGTGGCGCTGCAGATCGAGTACAGCCTGGTCGAACGCAGCGTCGAACACGAGCTGCTGCCGATGGCGCGCGAACTCGGCCTGGGCGTGTTGCCGTGGTCGCCTCTGGGCGGTGGCATCCTCACCGGCAAATACAGCCGCGCCGATCTGACCGACGACAATGCGGCAGAGGTGTCGAGCAGCCGCAAGGGCGTGATCGCCTCGACCGGGCATCTCAATGCACGCGCGCTGGAGATCGCCGATGTGGTCGGTGCGGTCGCCGATGAACTGGGCGCATCGCGCTCGCAGGTGGCGCTGGCCTGGACCTTGCGCAACCCGGCCGTCGTGTCGCCGGTGATGGGCGCACGCACCTTGCAGCAGGCCGAAGACAACTTCGGCGCGCTGGAGATCGTGCTCAGCGACGCGCATGTCGCGCGCCTGGACGCGGTCAGCGCAGTGCCGCCGATCTTCCCCGAACGCTTCATCGGCAGGCCGATGGCGCAGCAGTTGATCTACGGCACCCATCACGTGCAGCTGCGCACCTAACCACCACGGAGCAGCCATGACCAGACTCCCAACCATCACGGCAGCAGCGCTGCTTGTCGCCGCAGCGTTCGCAGGCAATGCCGGCGCGACATCCAAGGATGCTGCATCCACAGACACCTGCGCAGAGCAACTCGTGCCCATCTGCAACAAGCGCATCGTCGAAGCGGCCTTTGCGCAGTGGCGAAACGGGGGCAGCGGCATCTTCGAGACGCTGCTGTCGCCCGAGGTGGTGTGGACCATCGAAGGCTCCGGTCCGAGCGCCGGCACCTTGCGTGGTCGCGAGGTGTTGGTCGACACCGCGGTGCGTCCGCTGAGCGAGCGCCTGGCCTCGCCACTGCGGCCGGTGCAGCAACGCATCTGGACCGATGGCGAGCACGTCATCGTGCAGTGGGAAGGCGTGGCCACGCTGCGCGATGGCGGCAGCTATCGCAATCGCTACGCATGGATCATGCGGATGGCCGGTGGCAAGGCGGTCGAGGTCAACGCGTTCCTGGACCTGCCGGCCTACGATGCCGTGCTGCAGCGCGGTCGCAGCCAAATGCAACGCAGGGCCAGCCCATGAGCGACAGGCCGATGAAAGCCGCCATCGCGGTGGCGCTGGGCGCCGGCTCGGCGCTCGCCTGCCCGTTCGCGGCAGCTGCGCAACCGCCCACGGCACCCGCCACGATCGCGACCCAGCAACCAGGACATCCGATGCAAGCACACCCCTATCTCGGCATGTGGGTCACCGGCGACGGACGGATCCGGCAGGAACTCCTGCCGAACGGCCGCTACGACGAGGCACGCGGCACGCGCCAAAGCGCCTACCAGGGCCGTTACGAAATCACCGGCACGCACATCGAATACTGGGACGACACCGGCTTCACCGCCGATGGCCGCTTCGTCACCGACGACGAGCTGCATCATGGCGGCATGGTGTTCTATCGGCAGCCGCCGGCCTAGAGCCAATAGACACTGCTGCAGTCGCCATGCGGCTGGTGCTCGCTGCCGCATGTAGCTGCGCGTGCACTGAGGGTCTGAGTACGCAGTCCATGCTCACCTGACGACTGCGCGCTGCGTTTTGCCAGCCGCTCTTGATGCGCAGGCGCAATGCCTGCAAGCGTTCTGCGGGATGTGTCATGCCGGCTGCAGACGGCAATGCGCGGCCACCCGTCGCGCAGGCTAGCTCAGCCCTCGCCTTCCGGCTCCAGCGCCTTGACCAGCACCGCGGCCTGGGTGCGGCTGTAGCAGTCGAGCTTTTTCAGGATCGCGGTGACGTGCACCTTGACGGTGTTCTCGGCCAGGCCCAGTTCGTGCGCGATCTGCTTGTTGAGCAGGCCATCGGCCAGGCTCAGCAGCACACGGAACTGTTGCGGGGTGAGCTGGGCGAGTTTGGAAGCCAGTTGTGCGTCGGCCTCCGAACGCTCGGCGGTCATCGGCGGGAACCAGGTGCCGCCTTCCAGCACGCTGGCCACCGCGGTGCCGATCGATTCGGCCGGCGTGGATTTGGGAATGAACCCGGCCGCGCCGAACTGCTGCGCACGCCGGATCACACGCGGATGATCGTTGGAGGAGATCACCACCACCGGAATGTCCGGGTGTTCGCCACGCACGTGCAACAACGCCGAAAAACCGCGTGCACCGGGCATGGCCAGATCCAGCAGCACCAGCTCGGCCTGCGGATGCGAACGCAGCATGGCACTCAGGGTGGCAGCGCTGGAGGCTTCCACCACGTTGGCCTGCGGCAGGGTCTGCTGCAGCACGTGGATGACGGCGGCGCGGAACAGCGGGTGGTCGTCGGCGACGAGAATGGTGAGATCAGCCATGCGCCAAGTCTGGCACAGCGCCGCCGCCGATGCCTTGCACTAGAGCGTGTCATGTACGTTGAGGTGAGTGCGAAGCGGAGGGTTGGCCGTCAGCGGCACGGAGCGGGTGCTGCGTGGCGCCGGCTTGACTGGCGCGCCAAGACAAGCCAAGCGGTGGCCGCTCCACACCGCTGACGGCCAATGCATCTCATCTCAACGTGCATCACACGCTCTAACGCGGCGGCTGCGTGCTCGCCCGCCAGGCGTCCAGGAACTGGCGGCGTTTGAGCTTGTCCAGATATACCAGCAGACCGGGGCCGAGCGGGATCGGGCGGAACGGTGGCTGCGCCGAACCGCCGCGGCCACCGGCGGCCGGCAGGATCGGCATCAGCCGCGCCTCGCGCGACAGCACCTGCTGGCCGCGCGGCGAAAGCAGGTAGTCCAGAAACCGGCGCGCCTCCGGCGCATGCGGCGCCGTCTTGGGGATCACCGCCGTGCGCAGCGCCACCAGCGTGTAGTCCTGCGGCTGCACGATGCCCAGCGGCGCGCCCGAGTCAATGCGGGCCTGCGCGTAGGAGCCAAGCACGTTGTAGGCCAGCAGGAGCTCGCCACGGCTGACCCGATCAAGCAGGCTGCCGGTGCGCTCCTCCAACACCACCCGGTTGGCCCCCAGCGCCGCGAGCAGCGCGCCGGCGATACTGCCCACCTGGCCGTCCTGGGTAGCGAACAGATACCCCACGCCGCTGCGTTCGACATCGTAGGTGCCGACCTTGCCGCGCAGCGGTGCATCGGGCGCGCGCAACAACGCCAGCAACTGCCGGCGCGTGCGCGGCACGCGGGCGGCATCCAGCTTGCGCGTGTTGTAGACGATGGCCACCGGCTCGTAGCTGATGCCGAACACTTCATGGCGCCATTGCGCCCATGCCGGCAAGGCTTCGGTCTGTGCGGAGCGATGCGCCAACGCGTGGCCGTCGTTCACCAGTTTGGTCTGCAGATCCATGCTGGCGCTGATCAGCATGTCTGCAGCAGGTGCGCCATGACTTGGGTGCAGATAACGGTCATAGATGTCCCAGGCAATCACGTCTTCGTAGATCACCTCGGTGCCCGGATGCAGCCGCTGGTAATCCCGGATGACTGCGCCGAACACTTCCAGGTCGGTGGAGCCCTGCACGCGCAGCTGCACACGCACCGGGCCCTGTGCAGGAAAGCGCCGCACATCGCCGGGCGCCGCGCAGGCCATGCCATGGACCAGCAGCAACAGCAGCATCCACATCGCCCGCATCACGCGTCTCCTCCGGGAAAATGCAGCGAGGCGATCAAGCCGCCACCGATGCGGTTGGACAGATCGATGCGTCCGCCATGCGCTTCCACCACGCGCTTGACGATGGCCAACCCCAGCCCGGCGCCGCCGGCCGGCGCATCCGCCCCCCGCACGAAACGCTCGAACACACGCTCGGCTTCGGCCGCCGGAATGCCCGGGCCATGATCGGCAATGGTCAGCACGTGGTGGTTGCCGTCGCTGGTGAGCGCCACCTGCAGCGGGGCACCGGCACCGGCACCGTATTTGCAGGCGTTGTCGATCAGGTTTTTCAGCGCCTCGCGGAGCAGCAAGGCATCGCCGCGCAGCAGCGCCGGTTTCGGGTCGATCGCCAGCTGCACGCGCGGTGCGCCTGGGCTGCGCGGCAGCGCTTCGTGCAGGGCCTGATGCAGTACATCGGCCAGATCCACGGTGGCAAAGCGCTGCAGGTTGGCGCGGTGGATCACGCTGGCATCGCTGAGCAACTGATTGAGCAGCCGGCTCATATGGCTGGCGTTGCGCTCGATCGCCACCAGGCTGCGTTGCATCTCGTGCGGGTCGTCGTCGTCCATCGCCAGCTGCGCCTGCGCGCGCAAGGCCGCCAGTGGTGTGCGCATCTGGTGCGCGGCTTCGGCCATGAAGGCGCGCAGGGTTTCGTTGCTGGACGATAGCCGCGCCATGAACCGGTTGAGCGCGGTCACCATCAACTGCATTTCCTGCGGCGCCGGCACGTTCAGCGGCTTGAGGTCGGAGGGTTCGCGCCGCGACAGATCGCGCTCGATGCGCTGCAGCGGCCGCAACGCGCGGTAGACACCCAGCCACACCAGGCCCAGCGCCAGCAGCGACAGCACGCCGATCGCCACCAAGGCGTTGAGCACCACATCGCGCGCCACCGCATCGCGTGCGCGCCGGGTCTGGCCCACCTGCACGCGCACCTCGCCCTGCCCCGAGGCCGACGCCACCCGATGCATCACCACCGCAAAGCGCACCGGCTCGCCGCTGTACTGCGCATCGAACAGCAGCGGCCGCTCGTCGCGGGGCGCACGCGGCGGCGGCGGCAGCGTGTCTTCGCCGGTGATGGTGCGGCCCTGCGCATCGAACACGCGATAGAACACGCGGTCTTCCGGCGCCATGCCGAGCAGATCCAGCGAGGCATACGGCAGATCCACCTGCCAGTCGCCGCCGACCAAGGCCACGCTGTCGATGATCGACAGCGCCGAGGACACCAGCAGGTGATCGTAGGACCGATTGGCCGCCCGCTCGCCATAATCGCGTGCGGCAAAGAACAGCACCACCGCACCCAGCAGCGACAGGCTGCCCAGGTACAGCAGCAAGGTGCGCCGGATCGACGGTGCCACCATCAGCGGCTCAGCCATCGGCGCCCGGCTCCACCGGCGCATGCGGGTCGGCTTCTTCGAGTTTGTAACCGGCACCGCGCACGGTGACGATACGCAACGGCGCGGCGGCCAGTTTGCGCCGCAGCCGGCCGACATACAGCTCGATCGCATTGGGGCCGGCGTCGTCGTCGAAGCCGAACAAGCCGTTGCCGATCTCGTCCTTGCCAACCACCTGCCCGAGCCGTCCGATCAGGATCTCGAACAGGCGATATTCGCGATTGGGCAACTCGATCGGCACGCCATCCAGCAGCAGCGTGTGCGCGGCATTGTCGAAGACGAATCCGCCGATCTGCACCACCTCGCTGGCCTGCCCCCGGTTACGCCGCAGCAACACGCGGCAACGCGCTTCGAACTCACGAAAGTCGAACGGCTTGCCCAGGTAATCGTCCGCACCGACATCCAGTGCCTGCACGCGGTCTTCGATGCCATCGCGCGCAGTCAGCATCAGCACCGGCGTGGTATCGCCCCGCTCGCGCATGCCGGCCAGCACCCGCAGCCCATCGAGTTTGGGCAGACCGATGTCCAGCACCACCAGATCGAAGCTCTGATACCGCAGCACGCTGGCCGCCGCCAACCCATCGGCCTGCCAATCCACCGCATGCCCGCTACGGCGCATGCGCCGCACGATGGCATCGGCGAGATCGGCGTTGTCTTCGACTAGCAGAAGGCGCATGGGGTGGGGAATCGTGAATAGGGAATGGGGAATTGCAACGGCGCTGGGCCGCGGCCGGAAGGTAACAGGCCCAGAGAACAAAAGCTTCTACACCTCGGCAATTCCGCTGCCGCGATTTCGCTGTTGCGATTTCCCATTCCCGATTCCCCATTCCCACGCACTGACAGGTCCATGACAGCTTCGCCGGACTAGGCTGCTGCCAACGCGCCGCGGCGGTTGTGCGGTGCATTGCCAAACGTGATTCACACCTGTACCTGGGAGGGTCTGTGAGCAACGACACCTTGCGTTTGCGTGCCTTGGGCGCCTGCGCGGCGATCTGCCTGGCACCGGCGGCACATGCAGCCGACGAGGCCGGCCCGGTCACTGCCGAAGTGGGCGGGCGCGTGCATTGGGACTTCACCATGTTCGACAACGACGACCGTGGTGCACGCGAGCGCAACGACACCCAGTTCCGCCGCGTGTGGCTGGACGTGTCTGGCAAGTTCTACGGTTTCAACTACAAGGCCGAGGCGGATTTCGCCGGCCTGCAATACGAGGCGGGCAGCCGCGGCATCCTGGCGCGCGATGTCTATATCGCCAAGAAGTTCTCGGCCGGTACGTTGACCGTTGGCCAATTCAAGCAGTACTTCTCGCTCGACGATCGCACCGGCTCCAACTACGGCCCATTCCTGGAACGCGGCTACGCCTCGACCACGCTGGCGCCGATCTACCGCAAGGCCATTTCCTGGCAGACCAGTCGCCCGGATGCAACCTGGTCAACGTCCGCCTACAGCCTGGAAAGCATCGACAATTCTTCGACCAAGGGCGGTGCGCTCGGCACGCGCCTGACCTACGCGCCGGAGATGGGCCAGGCGCGCTTGCGCCACCTGGGTGTCTCGCTGGCGCACGAGCGCTATTCGCATCCGGGCAGTGGGGGCGCTTCATCGCTGCTGATCCGCCCACGTCCGGAAAACGATCTGGCCAACAATAGCCGCATCACCCTGGCGCGCTTTGCCGATGGCCGCGATACCGATTTCGACAAATGGTCGCTGGAATATGCCGAAGTGCTCGGCCCGTGGTCGTGGCAGAGCGAGTTCAGCGGTGGCCTGCTCGACGATGGCGCGCAGCACGCCAAGGTGTTGGCCAGCTATGGGCTGGTCAGCTGGTTCGTCACCGGCGAATCGCGCGGGTACGACCGCAAGACCGGCCGCTTCAGCCGCATTGCCACGCCCAACCGCCCGTCCGGTGCGTTCGAGCTGGCATTGCGCTACGACTACATGCGTGGCGGCCAGCATCTGGACGGGCAACCGGACTTCATCAACGCCAGCACGCAGTCGTGGACGCTGGGCGGCAACTGGTATTTCAAGCCGAACCTGCGCGTGATGCTCAACGTGATCGATAGCCACAACCGCGATCGCATCGCCAACGCAGTGGTCGACCACACGCTGGCGGTAACCGGCCGCTTTCAGTACGACTTCTGATGCGCAACTGCATCGTGTCGGCAATCAGAAACACCGACGTGCGCACGCTGTTCGCGCATAGCGGCGCAACGCGCCGCTACCGCGGCAGGTCCGCGCGCAGCGCCGCGCTTGCGCTAGCTCGCGTACGTCCAGCAGCAACCGCATACCTGCATCGTCGGCGCTGCGCACCTTGCGCAACGCTGCGCTCCACTCTCCCCCTGCCGTACGCCTCAAAGGATTCTCCCGCATGCTGACCGCGCTCGGTTTCGGAATGGTGATCACCTTCATGTACCTGATCATGAGCAAGCGGTTGTCGCCGCTGGTAGCTCTGATCACGGTGCCGATCGTGTTCGCGTTGTTGGGCGGCTTCGGCACCGGCATCAACGAGATGATGCTCGAAGGCATCAAGAAGATCGCGCCCACCGGCGTCATGCTGATGTTCGCCATCCTGTATTTCGGGGTGATGATCGATGCCGGGCTGTTCGATCCGCTGGTCGGCCGCATCCTGCGCCTGGTCAAGGGCGATCCGCTGAAGATCGTGATGGGCACGGCGATCCTGGCGCTGCTGATCTCGCTCGACGGCGACGGCTCCACCACCTACATGATCACCGTCTCTGCGATGTTGCCGCTGTACCAGCGCCTGGGCATGAACGCGCTCAACCTCACCTGCGTCACCATCCTGTCCAGCGGCGTGATGAACCTGACCCCGTGGGGCGGCCCCACCGCGCGTGCCGCTACCGCGCTGCATGTGGATCCGGCCGATGTGTTCGTGCCATTGGTGCCGGCCATGGTGTTGGCGATCGCCGGCATTCTCACGCTGGCCTGGTATCTGGGCATGCGCGAACGTCGCCGCCTGGGCGTGGTGCGCCTGCCGGCGGACGGCAACTGGCTGGACACCAGCATCCCGGAAGACAACGACGCATTGCCGCGCGTGGAAGATACCGAAGACATGAAGCGGCCCAAGCTGCTGTGGGTGAACCTGATCCTGACCCTGGCGCTGATGGGCGCGCTGGTGGTGGGCGTGCTGCCGATGCCGGTGTTGTTCATGATCGGCTTTGCGCTGGCGCTGATGATCAACTACCCGAACCTCGCCGAGCAGCGCCGCCGCCTGGTCAATCATGCCGGCAACGTGCTGTCGGTGGTGTCGCTGATTTTCGCTGCGGGCATCTTCACCGGCATCCTGTCCAACACCGGCATGGTCGAAGCGATGTCGCGCAGTTTTCTGGCCGTCATTCCCGACAGCTGGGGCCCGTATCTGGCGGTGATCACGGCGATCGTCAGCATGCCGTTTACGTTCTTCATGTCCAACGACGCGTTTTATTTCGGCGTGCTGCCGATCCTGTCCGAAGCGGCCGGCCACTATGGCATCACCCCGGTGGAAATGGCCCGCGCCTCGCTTGCCGGCCAGCCGGTGCACCTGCTCAGCCCCCTGGTGCCCTCGACCTATCTGCTGGTCGGCCTGGCCAAGGTCGACTTCGCCGACCATCAACGCTTCACGCTCAAGTGGGCGGTGCTGATTTCGCTGTTGATGCTGGGCGGCGGGTTGTTGTTTGGCTTGTTTCCGCTAGCGCGTTGACCGCCGCCGGGAATGGGGAATCGGGAGTGGGGAATCGGTAGAGCAATGCTGCGCTCGCATTTCGATTCTCAACTTCCAATTTGAAAAAATCGAACTCGCAACAGTGGCTCCTGCTTTTCCGATTCCCCATTCCCCATTCCCAATTCCCCAACTCCGAAGGAGTGACACCCAATGACTCTCCGCATCGCATACGTCACCAGTGGCATGGGCAGTGTCGGTACCGCGATCTGCCAGAAACTGGCGCGCAGCGGGCACACCGTGGTTGCCGGTTGCGGGCCCAATTCGCCGCGCAAGGCGTCGTGGCTGCGCGAGCAGCGCGAGTTGGGCTTCGATTTCGTGGCATCCGAAGGCAATGCCGCCGATTGGGAGTCCACCGTGGCTGCGTTCGCCAAGGTCAAGGCCGAAGTCGGCGAGATCGATGTGCTGGTCAACAATGCCGGCGGCAGCCGCGACACCTTGTTCCGGCAGATGAGCCGCGACGACTGGAATGCGGTGATCGCCAGCAACCTGCATTCGTTGTTCAACATCACCAAGCAGGTGGTCGATGGCATGACCTCGCGCGGCTGGGGGCGCATCGTCAATATCGGCTCGGTCAGCGCGCACAAGGGGCAGATCGGCCAGATCAATTTCGCCACCGCCAAGGCGGCGATGCATGGTTTCAGCCGTGCGTTGGCGCAAGAGGTCGCCTCGCGCGGGGTCACCGTCAACACCATCTCGCCCGGCTATATCGCCAGCGCCTCGATCAGCAGCTTTCCGCCGGATGTGCTCGATCGCCTGGCCACCTCGGTGCCGGTGCGCCGGCTCGGCAAACCGGCCGAAGTTGCCGGACTGTGCGCCTGGCTCGCCTCCGATGAGGCCGCCTATGTCACCGGCGCCGATTACGCGGTGAATGGCGGGCTCTACATGGGCTGAGCGAGCGCGCAAACGAGGCCGGTTGCGCTGTACGCACAACACGCTCTCGCCGCGCACCGCTACATGTCTCGCTGCCCACCTGCCCCGCACGTCCGGCGCCCGATTTGCGGCAGCGCCCACAAGGCCAGCAGATCCGTGCGCGTGCGCGCCGCGCCCGCGCGTACAAGCAGCCGCCACCGTGCGAACAACCCGCCTCTAGTGCGAACTGATTACACTCTGGCTTTTCCGCAGCGCGCTGCCATGGCCAAACCTTCAGACCGCACCACGCTCACTGCCCGTCCGCAGATGGCCGACATCGCGCGCATGGCGGGCGTGTCCGAATCCACCGTGTCGCGGGCCCTGGCCGGCAGCCCGGTCGTGGCCGAACGCACGCGCGCCTATATCAAGCAGATTGCGGCCGATGCCGGCTACCAGGTCGACCCGGTGGCGCGCAGCCTGCGCGCCAAACGCTCCAACACCGTGAGCGTGGCAGTGCCGATGATGCATGCGCTGGATCAGCCGCTTTCGGACCCGTTCCTGATGACCATGCTGGCGCTGCTGGCCGAAGAACTCACCGGACGCGGCTACAGCATGCTGCTCTCCAAACTGGACCGGCATCAGGATGGCTGGGTGGAACAACTCGCGCGCGGCAGCCGCTCCGACGGCGTCATCGTGCTGGGGCAAAGTTCCGAACACGCCGCGCTGGATGCAGCCGCACGCGACGGCCTGCCGATGGCGGTATGGGGCAGCCGCATCGATGGGCAGTCGTACATCAGCGTGGGCAGCGACAATTTCCAGGGCGGCGTGCTCGCCACCGAACACCTCATCGCCAGCGGCCGCCAGCGCATCGCCTTTCTGGGCGACGACCAATTGCCCGAGGTGGCACCGCGGTTTGCCGGCTATCGCCACGCGCTGGAGCGGCACGGGCTGGAATTCGATACGCGGCTGCACGCGCGCAGCCATTTCGTCAGCGAAGATGCCTACCGCCTTACCCGCGCGATGCTCAAGAAAGCCGACCCGCCCGATGGCCTGTTCGCCGCCTCCGATGTCATCGCCGTGGGTGCAATCCGCGCCCTGGTCGAGGCCGGCCATCGCGTGCCGCAGGACATTTCGCTGGTGGGCTTTGACGACATCCCGCTGGCCGCCTATAGCCAACCGCCGTTGACCACCGTGCAGCAGGATCTGGGCCTGGCCGCGCGGTTGTTGGTAGACCGGCTGCTGGCGCTGATTGCGGGCGAGCAGGTGCAATCGGTTGAAATGCCGGTGAAACTGGTGGTGCGCGAGTCGGCGTGAGGCGGAGATTCGGGATTCGGGATTGGGAGATACCAGCCCGGCAACCCGCTTCCTTCTCCCGCCTGCGGGAAGTGCCCGAAGGGCGGATGAGGGCCGGCGGCCAGCCGATCCACCGTACTCGCCACCCCAGGCAACCCGGCAGGCACTCGCGTCTGGCATCTGTGGCAGCCAGCGATGTCAGCCCCGCATTGCTACGCCCCTGCCGGGATCGTCCCCTGCTTGCGGCCCCGCACGCACAGCATCGCCGATGCCGCTGCCAGCATCAGCGCGCCGGCCAGGCGGACCACGTTGCGCGGGTCGCCGTGCAACACATGCTCGTAATACAGCGGCAAGGTGACGATCTGGATCAGCATCGGCAGCACGATGAACAGGTTGAACAAGCCCATGTACACGCCGGTGCGCTCGGACGGGATGCTGTCGGCCAGCATCAGATACGGGTTGCCCATCATGCTGGCCCAGGCCAGGCCAATGCCGATCATCGGCAGCAGCATCAGCCAGCGATTTTCGATGCCAGGCAGCAGCCACATGCCGATACCGGCGGCGACCAGGCAGGCCGCATGCGTGTACTTGGGACCGAAGCGACGCACCACCGGCACCATCGCAAACGCCGCCAGAAACGCAACGAAGTTATAGAACCCGCCGATCTGCCCATTGACCAGGCCGGCCTCGCGGAAACCATGCGAGGTGGGGTCGGTGGTGCCGAACAACGTGGTCGACAGCGACAGCACGATGTATTGCCAGTAGCAAAAGATCGCGTACCACTGAAACAGCATCACCGGGGCCAACTGGCGCATGGTGGGCGGCATCTCGCGCAGCGCGCTGCCGATTTCGCGCACCGTCGCACCCAGCCCGGCGCCGCGCTGGCGGATGCGTGCGATCTCTGCCGGCGCGATCGCCGGCTCGCGCACGCTGCGTGCCGTGAGCAGGATCGAGCCTGCTGAAAAGCCCGCGCCGATCACGAAGGCGGCAATGGTGACGTAAGGGATGTGGTGTGCGTTGGCAGCGTCCTGGTTCATGCCCATCCACACCAGCAACGGCGGCGTGAGGTAGGCCAGCGTCTGCGCAAGGCCGGTAAATGCGCTCTGGGTGAGATACCCCAACGGTCGCTGCGGCGGCGCCAGGACGTCGCTCACCAGCGCACGGTAGGGCTCCATCGCCACGTTGTTGGCCGCATCCAGCACCCACAGCAGGCATACCGCCATCCACAGCGCGGTACTGAACGGCATCGCCAGCAGGCACAGGCTGCACACCAGCGCGCCTAGCACCATGTACGGCATGCGCCGGCCCCACCGCGTCACCGAGCGGTCGCTCCACGCCCCTACGAACGGCTGCAGCACCAGGCCGGTGATCGGCCCGGCCAGCCACAGGTACGGCAGGTTGGCGTGGTCGGCGCCCAGATAATTGTAGATCGGGCTCATGTTGCTCTGCTGCAGCCCGAAGCTGTATTGCACGCCGAAAAACCCGGCGTTGAGCGCCAGGATGCGCGCGAAGGAGAGCTTAGGAACGGTCGACGACATGCAAGGCCCTGGGCATCGGTGCGGCTCCCGGTGGCCGCAGCGCACTGTACCCTGCCGTTGATGCAATCGATTGTAACGCTGCATCGCAGCACGTTTCCCCATCTGAAATAAATCAGATGCAACTTGCCATTTATGCTGCGACGCAAGATTGCAATCGATTGTATTACAGCGTAATACTGCGCTCGCACTGCAGGCCACATGGCCACTCCCTGGGAGGGGACGATGCAGGCGTCGGCACACCACCATCTGTGAGAGAGAGAATCGCAATGTCCACCTTGCACACCATGCGCCTGCATGCCCTGGCCTGCGCGGTCGTCTCCTGCCTGTGCGCGCCCGCCGCGCTGGCCCAGGACACCGCCGCCGCTGCGCCGGCCACGCCGCCGGCTGCCGACAGCGCCGCGGTCAATCTGGATTCGGTGTTCGTCACCGGCACCTCCACCGCCACCACCAAACTGAAATCCAGCGTCTCGGTCAGTACCGTCGGCGCCGAGGCGATCGAACAATCGGCGCCGCGCAGTACGGCAGAAATCTTCCGCAATATCCCCGGCATCCGCTCAGAATCCAGCGGTGGCGAAGGCAATGCCAATATCGCCGTGCGCGGTTTGCCAGTGGCCTCCGGCGGTGCGAAATTCCTGCAACTGCAGGAAGATGGCCTGCCGGTGATGGAGTTCGGCGATATCGCCTTCGGCAACTCGGACATCTTCCTGCGTTCGGATTTCACCCTGGACCGCATCGAAGCCATCCGCGGCGGTTCGGCGTCCACCTTCACCAGCAACGCGCCCGGCGGCATCATCAACTTCATCAGCAAGACCGGTGACACCGCAGGCGGCAGTGTCGGCGTCAGCCGCGGCCTGGACTACGACAACACCCGCATCGACTTCAATTACGGCGCACCGTTCGCCGAGCAATGGCAGTTCAACATCGGCGGCTTCTTCCGCCAGGGCGATGGCGTGCGCGATGCCGGCTACACCACCGACAAGGGTGGCCAGCTCAAGGCCAACCTCACCCGCCTGTTCGACAACGGCTACGTGCGCCTGTACGGCAAATACCTCAACGACCGCGCCGCCGGCTACCTGCCGGTGCCCACCTCGGTGCGCGGCCGCGATGGCTCGCCAGACCTGGGTGGCTTTCCCGGTTTCGATCCCGGCAACGACACCTTGTACAGCCGCAACTTTCGCACCGACGTGGGCCTGGACGGCAACAACCAGCCGCGCCGCACCGATCTGGGCGACGGCATGCATCCCATCTCGCGCACCATCGGTGCCGAGGCCTGGTTCGACCTGGGCAATGGCTGGAACCTGAGCGAGAAGTTCCGCGTCGCCGACAACAGCGGCCGCTTCGTCAGCCCGTTCCCTGCCGAAGTCACCGACGCCGCGTCGCTGGCCGCTTCCATCGGCGGTGCCGGTGCGCAACTGGTGGAAGCCGGCGGACCCAATGCTGGCCAGGCCTACACCGGCAACGCGATTCGCACCCACCTGTTCAACGTGGCCATCAACGACCTGGGCAACGTCACTAACGACCTCAGCGTCTCGCGCGAGTTCGGCGGCGACGGGCGCACGCTGAACCTGCGCATGGGCTATTACAGCTCACGCCAGACCATCGACATGGACTGGACCTGGAACTCGTACGTGCAGAGCCTGGGCCGCAACTCGCGCTTGCTCAACGTGGTGGACGCGGCCGGCGTCTCACGCTCGCAGAACGGCCTGTACGCCTACGGCACGCCGTTCTGGGGCGACTGCTGCGTCACCCGCAGCTACGACGTGCGCTACGACGTCAACGCGCCCTACGTTGCGCTCACCTTCGACAGCGGCAAGTTCAGCGTCGACGGCAGCCTGCGCTACGACATGGGCGATGCGCGCGGCAGCTACAACGGCACTGCCATCGCACAGAACCTGGATGTCAACGGCGATGGCGTGATCCAGCCGGTGGAACAGCGCGTGGCCACGGTGGACACCGCCAATTCGCGCCCGGTGGACTACGACTGGAATTACCTGTCGTACTCGCTGGGCGGCAACTATCTGATCACCGACGACCTGGGCGCGTTTGCGCGCATCAGCCGCGGCGCACGCGCCAACGCAGACCGGTTGTTGTTCGGCGTGGTGCGCGACGACGGTTCGGTGTCTTCCGAGGAAGGCGTCAACGTGGTGCGCCAGGCCGAAGCCGGCCTGAAGTGGCGCCGCGACGGGCTGAGCCTGTTCGCCACCGCGTTCTCTGCACGGACCCAGGAGCAGAATTTCGAAATCACCAGCCAGCGGTTCTTCAATCGCAGCTATGAAGCGCACGGCGTGGAACTGGAAGCCAGCTATCGCTACCAAGGTTTCACCCTCAATGGCGGCCTGACCTGGACCGATGCAGAAATCTCGCGCGATCAGATCACCCCGGAAAACACCGGCAACGTGCCGCGTCGCCAGGCCGATGTGGTGTGGCAGCTCACGCCCAGCTACCGCGGCGACAGCTACCAGTTCGGCGTGAACCTGATCGGCACCACCGACGCCTACACGCAAGACGCCAATCAGTTGAAGATGCCCGGCTATACGCAGGTGAACCTGTTCGGCGACTACCGCGTCACCGACGCGCTCACCGTGGCGCTCAACGTCAACAACCTGTTCAACACCTTTGGCCTGACCGAAGCCGAAGAGGCGACCATTCCGGCCAATGGCATCATCCGCGCGCGCTCGATTGCCGGCCGTACCACCAGCATCAGCCTGCGTTACGACTTTTAAGGACCCCGCGCCGGGCCCTGCCCGGCGGCCTCTGATGAGCACCTCCCCGATCGATTCCACCGCATTGCGCGCGGCCTTCGCCGCGCCGCTGGACCCGCAACGCGCCGACGTGCTGTTGTCGCGCTACGACCAGCACGCGTCGCGTTTGCTGGATGCCTTGCACGCGCTCTACGGCCAGCGTGCCGACTATGCATCGTGGCTGGCGCAGTGGCTGGGCGAGGTAGGCACGATCGCCCGGCAACGCCCGCAAGCCTTGCAAGCGCTCGACAGCACCCGGCACGCCGGTTGGTTCGGCGAACAGCACATGCTCGGCTACAGCGCCTACGCAGACCGCTTTGCCGGCACGCTGCAGGGCGTGGCCGAGCGCGTGCCGTATCTGCAGGAACTGGGCGTGCGCTACCTGCATCTGCTGCCGTTCCTGCGCGCACGCGCTGGCGACAACGACGGCGGCTTTGCGGTCAGCGACTACGGCCAGGTGGAACCCAGCCTGGGCACCAACGACGACTTGATCGCACTCACCACCCGCCTGCGCGAGGCGGGCATCAGCCTGTGCGCGGACTTCGTGCTCAATCACACCGCCGACGATCACGCCTGGGCACAGGCGGCCCGCGCCGGCGATGCACGTTATCTGGATTACTACCACCACTTTGCCGACCGCAGCCTGCCCGACCGGTACGAAGCCACGCTGGGGCAGGTGTTTCCGCACACAGCGCCTGGCAACTTCACCTGGGTGGACGACACCGCGCAATGGATGTGGACCACGTTCTATCCGTATCAATGGGATTTGAACTGGAGCAACCCGGCGGTGTTCGGCGATATGGCCCTGGCGATGCTGCGGCTGGCCAACCTGGGCGTGGAAGCATTCCGCCTGGATTCCACGGCCTATCTGTGGAAGCGTATCGGCACCGATTGCATGAACCAGCCCGAAGCGCACACCTTGCTGGTGGCTCTGCGCGCGGTGACCGATATCGTCGCGCCGGCGGTGGTGATGAAGGCCGAAGCCATCGTGCCGATGACGCAACTGCCGCCATACTTCGGGAGCGGCACGGACCAGGGCCACGAATGCCATCTGGCCTATCACAGCAGCTTGATGGCGGCCGGCTGGTCGGCGCTGGCGTTGCAACGCGGCGACATCCTGCACAACGTGATCGCGCACAGCCCACCGCTGCCGCGCCACTGTGCATGGTTGAGTTATGTGCGTTGCCATGACGATATCGGCTGGAATGTGCTGCAGCACGAAGCCAGCGGCAATGCAGCGCAACCGCCGTTTTCGCTACGCGATGTGGCGCGCTTCTATGCCAACGCGGTGCCTGGCAGTTACGCGCGCGGCGAGAGTTTCCAGAGCAGCGGCGACGGCGTGCATGGAACCAATGGCATGGCTGCTGCACTTGCGGGCATCCAGGCCGCGCAGGAGGCAGGCGATGCGGCGGCGTTGGCGGTTGCAGTGGACCGGCTGGTGTTGCTGTATGCCATTGCGCTTGCCATGCCGGGTGTCCCGCTGATCTACATGGGCGACGAATTGGCGATGGTCAATGACCCCGGCTATCGCGACGATCCGCTCCGCCAGCATGAAGGCCGTTGGCTGCATCGGCCGGCGATGGATTGGCAGCTTGCCGCGCAACGTCACGATGCCAACAGCCTGAGTGGCAAGGTGTACCGACGTTTGCGTGGATTGATCCGGAAACGTACCGCACTCACCGCGTTGGCGGCGGATCGGGCATTGGGCAGCATCGCGTTGAACGATGCTCGCGTGTTCGCGTTGACGCGTGGCGAGAGCTTTATCGCCTTGCATAACTTCAGTGACCAGCCGCTCGACGTGGAGCTTGCGGCGGTCGGCGTCGATGGATGGACGCTGCTGGCCATCGACGACGCGGTCGATGCTGCGGCCGTGAGCGACGATGTATCGATCGTGCTTCCGCCTTACGGCGTGCGTTGGTTGCAGCGTAAGGGCTGAACATACCCGATAGGCGTAAGCGGTGATTGGCCGCGCGTTTGGTGAGCCGCATCTTCGCCTAAGCGCGCTCCGCGCAATCACCTACTGATGCAAGCGCAGCATGGCCCGCGCACCAGGAGCGCGCGGGCCATGCCTTGAGCCCCGACGGGAACGGGGCTTTTTCAAGACCCGTCAATTGCCAGGAATCAGCGCTTTGCCAGCGCCAGCAGCGTTTCTGCGGTTTTCTCCGAAGACGCCGGGTTCTGACCGGTGACCAGGGTGCCGTCGGTGACCACGTACACGCCCCAGTCGGCGCCCTTTTCGTACTTGCCGCCGAGTTCGGTCAGCACGTCTTCGACCAGGAACGGCACGATCTTGGTCAGGCCCACGCCCTCTTCTTCGCTGTTGGTGAAACCTGTGACGCGGCGGCCATTGACCAGTGGCTTGCCGTCGCTACCCTTGACCCGACGCAGCGCGCCTGGTGCGTGGCACACCAGACCATGCGGCTTGTTGGCCTTGGCAAAGGTCTCGATCAGCGCGATGGAATCGGCGTCTTCAGCCAGATCCCAGAGCGGGCCGTGGCCGCCCGGGTAGAACAGCACATCGAAGTCCTCGGCCTTGATGTCGGCCAGACGGTGCGTGCTAGCGAGGGCCTTCTGCGCATCCTGGTCCTGCTTGAAGCGTTTGGTGGCGTCGGTTTGTGCGTCGGGCTCGTCGCTCTTGGGATCCAGCGGCGGCTGGCCACCCTTGGGCGAGACAAGGGTGATGTCCGCGCCTGCATCCTTGAACACGTAATACGGCGCGGCAAATTCTTCCAGCCAAAACCCGGTCTTCTTGCCGGTGTCACCAAGCTGGTCGTGGGACGTCAGTACCATCAAAACTTTCATCGCATTGCCTCGTGTCATGGCCCAACTGGGCAAGGCGGCCAGTGTGCAGTTCAGCCCGTTGCAGCCTCGTGTAGAGCGCGTGGTGCCCGCTGCATGTGTTCATGAATGTTGCGATCGCGTCCAACAAGCCAATGCAGTTGACAGGCGCGCCGCCGGTGCTCCGGGCGCCGCACGTGTCTTTTTACATGCCGGCTTTTGCGCGCCATTCGCGCCCACCCAACAATGTCTCGCCAGCTGTGTCAGCAACTGTCGGGCGCTGCGATGCGCCGCAACGGCAGCAAACGCCTCGCCTCACACATTCATTGCCGGCGGCTGCAGCTGATCCATGCGGATGCGGTTGGCGAACAACGAAAACGCCAGCATGCCGGCCAGCCCGCTGACACGGCTCACCCACGGCGGCAGCCAGCGTGGCGCGACCAGCACGCCGCTGTCGAACAACGGCGCAAAGCGCGCCACATCGCCCAATGCCATCTTGCCGGCGAACAGGTAACGGCACAGCTGCAGCTGGTCGCGCTGCAAGGAATGGCGGAAGAAGGTGTGCACCGCGACCAAACCACGCAGATACACGGTGTCCTTGGTGAACGCACCGCCGCCACTGGTCGGCACGCCGCGGAACACGCGCTGCGCCGACGAAAAACTTTCTGCAGCGCTCTGCCCGCCTGCGGTGAAATAGCGAAATACCTCGATGAAATCCGCACCCGAGCGTGCCATCGCAATCGCTTCGATGCGCAGGCTGATGCGCTTCATGCGCTCGATATCGATGCTGCCGGTGATCTGCTCGGCAAACGTGGCCAGGCCCTCCTGCGTTGCGGTCGTGCGCGGGGACGAAATGCCCAGGCTGGGCAGATGCACCTGCGCGCGCCCGTTGAGCGCGGTCAGCGAATGCACCAGCGCTTCGTGATGGAACAGCTGCGCGCGGTCGTAATCGCTGAACGTGGCACCGGTGCGCAAGCGGATGCGATGCGCGCCGGCCGCCGCCTTGGCGAGCAGATCCGGATCGAGCGTGACAGTGATGACGCGCCCCTCGAAAAACCCGTCCAGATCGTTCTGCAACTGCATGCGCAAGGCGGTGGCCGAGACCGGCACCTGCTCTTCCGGCGCCATCAGTTCGCGATCCAGCTCTTGGGCGATCTGGATGAAATGCTGCGCCGCTTCGCGTGTGCTCGGCCCGTTGCCCGGCATCGGGTCCTCCGGCACGCCGAACAATTGCGCCGAGTACTCGCTCACCGCCGGGGTGCCCAACGACTCCAGCAAACCTGCTGCAAGACTCCAGCTCTGCGCCGAATCGATGAGGTATTCACCCAGCGGATGATGCGGGTCGGCGTCCTTGGCGATGGCGGCCAATTCGCGCCGGGTGTCGCCGAAATCCAGCGACGGATACTCGACCTGCGGCAATTCCGGCTGCCCGCGCGCCACGCTGTTGAGAAACGGCTCCTGCAGCGAGCGCGGCCAGCTGGCCAGGGCCAGCAGGCGCACACCGCGCACGGCCTTGACCAGGCGCGCATCCAGCGCCGCGTGATGGACGATGTCCGGCGGCCCCTTGCGCGAGGGCATCAGCGCCGCCCGGGACGATCGACGCTGGCCGGCCGCTTGCCCGACCCCTTGCCGCGATTGTTCTGCGCAACGCGGGTGGCGAGCTTCTCGGCGGCGCTGGCCACTTCCACCCGCAGCTTCATGTAGTTGGCAACACGCTCCGGGTCCAGCTCGCCTGCGTCGATCGCCGCACGCACCGCACAGCCCGGCTCGGCGATATGCGCGCAATCGTTGAAGCGGCACTGCGCCGCCAGGGCCTCCACGTCCGAAAAACCGCCTTCGGCCAGATCCTCTTCGCCGGTCGGCTTGAGCTCGCGCATGCCAGGCGTGTCGATCAGGCACGCCCCGGACGGCAATGGAATCAACGCGCGATGCGTGGTGGTGTGGCGGCCGCGCGAATCGTTCTCGCGCACCGCATTGGTCTTCATCTTCTGCGTGCCGAGCAGCGTATTGGTCAGGGTCGATTTACCCGCACCGGACGAGCCCACCAGCACCGCCGTGCGGCCATCGCCCAGCCACGGCCGCAACGCGGCCACGCTGTCCGGATCCTTGGCATTGACCGCGCGTAACGGAATGTTCTGCGCCTCCAGCTCTTCCAGCACCGCCAACGCATCCTCGGCGTATTCGGTCTGATCGGCCTTGGTCAGCACCACCACCGGCTGCGCACCGCCGCCGCCCACCAGCAACAGATAGCGCTCGATGCGGCGTGGATTGAAGTCCGCATCCAGCCCGCACACGATGAACACCGTATCGATATTGGCCGCGATCACCTGCTGGTGGTAATGCTCGCCGGCCGCCCCCCGCTTGATCGAGGTGCGCCGCGGCAGCAACGCCACGATGCGCTTGCCCTCCATCAACACCCAATCGCCCACCGCCGCCCGCTCATGGCTTGGGAAGCGCGGCCGCTGCCACTCCGGCAACGACTCGGCCTTCAGGCTGGCCTCGGGCGTGTCGGCCACCACATACCCGGTGCGATGCTGCTCCACGACCCGCGCCGGCAATGCCTGCGGATGCGCAGCGAAGATCGCCTGCCAGGCCGCCTCTTCAGGCGGCCCCGGCCAGGGCCAGCCGATGGATTGGAGGGTGGGGTAATCGGGGGGTGTGTCGCTCATGGGGCGATTCTAGCTGGCTGGCCGCAGCGGCTTGTGCAAGCGCGTGCTGCACCGCGCCTCACGCGCCGCTTGACATCGTTGCCGATGCAAGCATGTCCGCTTGTCATATTTCCGATACCATGCCAAGCCTCACGCCTACAACCGGCCCGTCGCATGTCCACTGCCCCGCAAAAGCCGCTCGCCATCCGCGAGCGTCTGTCCGAAGTCCGCTACGAGATCCGGGGCGAACTGGCGCGGCGAGCGCGGGAGTTGGAGGCGCAGGGCCGCAAGCTGATCAAGCTCAATATCGGCAACCCCGGTGCGTTCGGATTCCGTGCGCCGGAGCATCTGCAGCGCGCCATTGCCGACGACATGGGCCGCACCGATCCATACACCCATCAGCAAGGCCTGCCGGAGGCGCGCGAAGCGGTCGCCAAGGCGTATGCGCGGCGTCAGCATCCGGACGCGCATCCGGACCGCATCTTCATCGGCAACGGCGTCAGCGAGCTGATCGATCTGTCGCTGCGTGCGCTGCTCAATCCCGGCGACGAAGTGCTGGTGCCCTCGCCCGACTATCCGCTGTGGTCGGCGGCGACCATCCTCAACGACGGCCGCCCGGTGTATTACCGCTGCGCGCCGGAAAACGGCTTCCAGCCGGACCCGGTGGAGATCGAGACGCTGGTGTCCTCGCGCACCCGCGCCATCGTGCTGATCAATCCGAACAACCCCAGCGGCGCCAGTTATTCGCGCGAGCTGCTGGAGCGCATCGTGGCGATCGCCACCAAGCACAATCTGCTGCTGATGGTCGATGAGATCTACGACCAGGTGCTGTACGACGACGCGGCCTTCGTGCCGGTGGCGCCGCTGGCCGGTGCGCACCCGTGCATCACCTTCAGCGGGCTGAGCAAGGTGCACCGCGCCTGCGGCTGGCGGGTGGGCTGGGCGCTGCTGTCGGGCGAGCAATCGCGCATCAACGATCTGCGCAACGCGATGGACCTGCTCGGCGCGCTGCGCCTGTGCGCCAACGTACCGGGCCAGTACGCCATCGATGCGGCGGTCAATGGGCCGGACACCATTTCCGCGTTGTGCGCGCCCGGTGGCCGCCTGTACGAAACCCGCCGTGCGGTGATCGAGGCCTGCGCGGCCAGCGAGCACCTGTCGCTGGTGGCGCCGGCCGGTGCGCTGTACGCCTTCCCGGCGGTGGTCGGTGCGGCCGCGCGCAATTTCGACGATCATGCGTTCGCACTCGATCTGATGAACGAAGAAGGCGTGCTGGTGGTTCCCGGCTCCAGCTTCAACGTGCCGTATCGCCACCATTTCCGCGTGACCCTGATGCCGGAAGCCGGTGTGATGCGCGATGTGTTCGCACGCATCGACCGTGCATTGGCACGCCGCGCCGAGGCCATTACCAAGGTGGTTCCACTCAAGCCACGCAGCGTGGCCTGATGACTGCGCCTGGCGCGCCGCTGCGCTATCTGGCGCTCGGCGATTCGTACACCATCGGCGAAGGCGTTGCGCCTGACCAGCGTTGGCCTTCGCAACTGGTCGTTGGCTTACGTGCATACGGTTGGAACGTGGCGCCGCCGCAGATCATCGCCACCACCGGCTGGACCACCGACGAATTGCAGGCCGGGATCGACGCGGCAGCCCCGCAGGGTCCGTTCGACCTGGTGAGCTTGTTGATTGGCGTCAACAATCAGTATCGCGGGCGCCCATTGGACGAGTACCGCCAGCAGTTCGACGCCCTGCTGCTGCGTGCAATTGCATGCGCGAACGGCCACCCGGCACGCGTGTTCGTGCTGTCGATTCCCGATTGGGGCCTGACCCCGTTTGCGCGCGCGCGCAGTGGCGATGCCGCGTTGATCGGTGCGCAGATCGACGCGTTCAATGCAATCGCTGCCGACCGCTGCAGTGCACATGCGGTGCGCTTTGTCGACATCACGGCCACCAGCCGCGATGGCGGCGATGCGGTGGACATGCTGGTGGACGACGGTTTGCATCCTTCCGGCGCAATGTATGCGCGTTGGACGGCACTGGCGCTACCGGCAGCGCGCGATGCGTTGGGCGCAACTGGGTCGTTGGACACGATCGTCTAAGCGTAGCTGGGCAACACAGACCGGGCTGCTGCCAGGTAGCTGCGGCCAGCGCCCGGAATCAGGATTCACCAACCGTACGCTGCAGTTCTTGCATGCGGCCCAAGCCCATCTGCTGGCTGCGCGCAACATCTTGGCAAGGCACCAAGTCACAGCGTTTTGCTGCGCTTCTCTGCCGCGGTTGTGCGCGCGTGGGTTTGCACCTGCCTACACAGCGCGAGATGTCGCACGCGATCACTGCCAGCCCTCTTTACGTCGATGCGGTAGCAGCAGGCGTTGCAGCCAGGCCTTTCGATCCGCGCAGGTCGGATACCAGCCACCGATGCATCCGTGGGCACGCATCGCAAACTGCCAACCCGCCCTACCCCAACCAGCCCGGCAGGCCCTAAGCTAGCCGCGCAGCACGCCTGATTGCCAAGGAACGACATTGCACACCACTGCCACCCAACCGATGAGCCGCGCGCAGGCGTTGACGATTGCACGCGCATTTCTGCCGGCGCATCCGCTGGGCAACCGCTACGACTACTACTACACGCAAGCCAAGCTGCGCACCGACCCGCTGTATCCGGGCGTGCTGGCCGAGCTGCGCACGACCACGGCGCCGGTGCTGGATCTGGGCTGCGGGCTCGGCCTGCTGGCCCATGCACTGCGCGCCGATGGCCAGGCCTTGGCCTATCACGGCGTGGATGTGGATGCGTCCAAGATTCGCCGCGCACAGCACATCGCGCAGCGCTCGAACCTGGGCGCTACCAAGTTCGAGGTGGTCGATCTGAGCGTGGCGTGGCCGCAGCATCGGGGCAGCGTCACCATCCTGGATGTGCTGCAGTATCTGCAAGCGGACATGCAGGCCAGTCTGCTGCGCAGCGTGGCGCAGATGCTCACGCCCGGCGCGAAGCTGGTGATTCGGAGCGCGCTGGGCGATGCCAGCAGCCGTGGCCGCACCAGCCGTGTCACCGACGTCCTGGCGCACCTGAGCGGCTGGATGCAGCGGATGCCGCGCAGCTATCCCACGCGCGAGAGCCTGCAGGCGCACCTGGACGCAGCCGGTCTGCGCGCCACGTTTGCGCCGTTGTATGGCAACACGCCCTTCAACAACTGGCTGATCGTTGCAGAGCCACGCTGAGCGCGGCAGGCGACGGGCACACGTTGCGAGCAATCGTCGACCAGACGTCGAAGCGGGGAAGGAACTGTCATGTCTGGGCGGCGCATGCCGCGCCAACACCGGCAGCGCCCGCCAGGCGGCGACTGCAATTGTTTTGTCCGTCGCGCTTAATCCGGCCGCCGCCCCACCAACCCGCGCGCCTGCATCGCCTCCAGCACGCCGCGCAGGATGGTGAGGTTGTGGCCGTGCGCCGCGCCTTCATGCAGCAGCACGATGGCGCCGGGTCGCAGGTCGCGCACGATGCGGGCGACGGTGGTGTCCGGCTCGCATTGCACGCCGTCGAAGCCGCGCGCGCTCCAGGCCACCCGGGTCAGCCCGTGCGCGCGCAGCGGCGAGGCGACGAAGGGGTTGGTCATGCCGACCACCGAGCGGTACAGCCGTGGCGCCTGGCCGGTAATGCACGCCAGCACGCGCTGCGCCTGGCCGATTTCCTGCGCCATCCGGCGCGGCCCCAGCGCCCAGAACCAGGCTTGCGGATGGGTGTGGCTGTGGTTGCCGATGCCATGCCCGCGCCGCACCATGTCGCGCACCAGCTCGGGCCGCTGCTCGGCACGCGCGCCGACCAGGAAGAACGTTGCCTTGGCGTCGTAGGCATCCAGCAGGTCGAGGATGGCTGGGGTGTCGTCGGACGGGCCATCGTCGATGGTCAGCCAGACATGCGGCGCGCGACCGGGTAACCGCGCCAGCACCGGCGCATACAGCCGCGCGCGCGGCAGGAACACCGGCACCACGAACAGCGCATGCGACAGCAGCAGCGCAGGCAGCCCCCAGGCCCAGCCCAGATGCCACCACAGCAGTGCCACCGCTGCCTGCGAGAGGGCCAACAGGCCCACCCAGCGGTAGGGGCGCGAAGGGGTGCGATACAGCGTTTCCGGCGTGGTCATGCCCAATGATGCCATGCGGCGTAGAATGCCCGGTCTCCACGCTGCCACCCAAGTGCTGCCATGTCTCTCGATCCCGCCCTGCGTTCCCGTATCGATACGCTGCTGCAATCCAGCCGCGTGGTGCTCTTCATGAAAGGCCAGCCCGGCATGCCGCAGTGCGGTTTTTCGGCCAAGGCGGTCGGCGTGCTGGACGGCCTGGGCATCGACTATGCCCACGTCAACGTGCTGGCCGACCAGGAAATCCGCGAGGGCATCAAGGCCTATGGCGACTGGCCGACCATCCCGCAGCTGTACGTGGACGGCGAGCTGATCGGCGGCAGCGACATCATCGTGCAGATGGCCGACAGCGGAGAGCTGAGCAGCATGCTCGGCCTGCAGGCGCCCGACCGCAGCCCGCCCAAGATCACCATCACCCCCGCCGCGGTCGAGATGCTCAAAGGTGCGCTGGCCGATGCGCCGGATGCCTCGCTGACGCTGGCCATCGATGCCAATTTCCAGCCCAATTTCCAGCTGGCGCCGACCAACCCGAACGCCATTGCGGCTGAATCCAACGGGCTGCGCGTGCAGTTCGACCTGGCCAGCGCGCGTCGTGCCGACGGCATCACCATCGACTGGGTCGACGACATCCGCGGCCGTGGCCTGGCCATCGATAACCCCAATGCGCCCAAGCCGGTGCAGGAGCTGTCGGTGCGCGATGCCGACGACCGTCTCAAGGCCGGCAGCCTGACCCTGGTGGACGTGCGCCCGGCCGACGAGCGCGCACTGGCCACGGTGGCCGCACCGTTCCGCACGCTGGATGCGCACGAGCGCGCCGCCATCGAACAGTTGCCCAAGGACACCCCGCTGGCGTTCCTGTGCCACCGCGGCGGCCGCAGCCTGCAGGCCGCCGAACATTTCCGTGGGCTGGGCTTCACCAATGTCTACAACGTCACCGGCGGCATCGATGCGTGGTCGGACGAGGTGGACAACGGCGTGGCGAAATACTGAGCAACACATCGGCGGTCGTCGCACGGTCGCGGCTGCCGCTCGCCGGTCATGCGTCCTGGGTAGACTGCCGCGCCTGCGACAACCGCGTGACCGCGGTTCGCCAAGAGGCAGCCTAGGCCGGCACACCGCAGACCGAAACGGGCGCTCCCTGGAGCGCCCGTTTTTCATGGATCACCCTGCACAAGGACATCGCTGCAATGCATACCCGCCTGCTCTCTGTCGCCCTGGCCGCGCTGCTGCCGTTGGCCACCCACGCCGCCGAACCGTCGCGCGCGGTGCTATTGGTCCAGACCTACGACAACCAGCCGACCGACGATCCGCTGGAATACATCCCGGTCTGGCTCGGCGAGGGTATCGCCAGGGAATCGACCCTGCCCGAGGCGCTGCTGGGCCAGCCGTTGCGGGTCTTCAACGCAGGCGTTTCCACCGGCAACGTGCGGCTTGCGGCACTGACGGTAGACGACAACAGCATGTGCGGCGGCACCGCGAAGCTGCGCATCAAGGGCAACCCCACGCTGTCCGACTCGCCGCTGCTGTCGACCGTGGATGTGAATCCCGGCAAGCGCTTTGCCGGCCGCGCAGCCACCGCCAGCGAACAGGCCGAGCTGTTTGCACAGGTCAACAACACCGCGCCGCTGCGCAAGCGCGTCTAGCCGGCAGCCCTGGCGCAGGCGCTGGCCGCGTTCGATGCCGATCGCGCGCAGGATCTGGCGGCGCTGCAGATCGTCACCGATACGCAGCAACCGCAGCGACGCGTGGCGATCCTGACCTCCAACCATCCCATCGAGACCGGCAACCCGGACAACCCCACCGGCGTGCTCGTCGTCCTTGCGATCTTCGAGCATGACGGCAGCCGTTGGCAGTTCCGCAAGGGTCACGCTGCCAGCGGCTGCGACGATTGCGAAGACCTGCCGCTGCGCACGCATCTGCTGCAGTTCGGCGATATCGACGGCAACGGCACGCTCGATTTCGTGCTGGCCGAAAGCGGCTACGAAAGTTACGGGTTTTCTCTGCTGCTCGGCGAAGGCGCCAGCTGGCGGTCGGAAGCATTGCCGGGCGGCTGCTGATCGGTGTTGACTGCTTGCACGCTGCCCGGTGCGGCATGCGCAGGGCGGCATCTTCTGCGTTGCGATGCCCACCTGTGCCCGGCTGCAGCAGCGTCGTTACCCACGCTGCACGGCAGACCTCGATCATCGGCATGCAGATCGCCGATGCAGGTCTTCAACCGGCAAATCCACCCTCATCCAGAAACTGCTGCTCTTCTGCCGTGGTCTCACGTCCCAGCACCGCATTGCGGTGCGGGAACCGGCCAAAGCGCTCAATGATGCGCTGATGCTCCAGCGCCCAGTGGGTGGTCTGTGCATCGCCCAGTGCAGTGATCAGTTGCACCGCGCGCGCCTGCTCATCGGCGTGTTCGGCATGCTCGAAGGGCAGATAGAAAAACAGACGCAGTTGCGCCGACACCTGTTGATCGAAGCCGCTGGCGAGCGCCTGTTTGGCGTACCGCAGTGCCAGGCCATCGGTGGCATAGGCATGCGCACTGCCGCGAAACGCATTGCGTGGAAATTGATCCAGCAGGATCAGCAAGGCCAGTGCATCTTCGGCGCGTGCCATCCACTGCGCGTACTCACCCCGTGCGGCGGCAAAATGCTGCTCGCTGAAGTGTTGGCGAAAATTGGCATCGAAGGCGTCGTTGTGCGTGAACCAGCGCGCCGCGCCGGCAAGCTCCCAGAAAGCCAACACCACATCGGCCTGCTTGTTGCGCTCTGTTTTGGCAATCATCGGCACATCCCCTGACGAATTCGGCATAGCATGCACGGGTGCATGTGATGAGCCCGCCGCTCTCGACCTCCAGCACTTGGCAAGCACGCCGCCGACGACTAGGTTGGCGGCTGACGTTTTCGTGTTACCGGGGAAATCCATGCGTTCCATCCTGTTCGCCGCGCTGGGCGCGGCGGTGCTGTGCGGGCCTGCGTCTGCGGCATCGGCCGCATCGCGCTTCGTGCAAGATCCCTACCCCAGCACCTATCGCGCGCTCGCGTCCGCTCCGGTGCTGATCCAGCACGCCACCGTGCTCACCGGCACCGGCGAGCGGCTGGACGATGCCGACGTGTTGCTGCGCGACGGCAAGGTGGCTGCGGTGGGCAAGGCGCTCCAGGCGCCCGCTGAAGTGCGCCGTATCGACGGCACCGGCAAGTGGGTGACGCCCGGCATCATCGATGTGCACTCGCATCTGGGCGTGTATCCCAGCCCGGGCGTCAGCGCGCATAGCGACGGCAACGAGATGACCGCGCCGGTGACGCCCAACGTGTGGGCCGAGCATTCGATCTGGCCGCAGGATCCCGGCTTCGGCACTGCGCTGGCCGGCGGCATCACCTCGCTGCAGGTGTTGCCGGGCTCGGCCAATCTGATCGGCGGGCGCGGCGTCACGCTCAAGAACGTTGCTTCCACCACCTACCAGGGCATGAAATTCCCCGGTGCACCATGGGGCCTGAAGATGGCCTGCGGCGAAAACCCCAAACGCGTGTACGGCCAGAAAGGTGGCCCCGGCACGCGCATGGGCAACGTGGCCGGTTACCGCGCTGCGTTCATCGACGCGGCCGAGTATCTGCAGAAGAACGCGCCGAAAAAGAAAACCGCCAAAAAGCGCCATTGGTGGAGCCGCGGCGGCGACAACGACAGCAGTGGCGATGCCGGCGGCAAGCGCGATCTCAAGCTCGACACACTGGCCGGTGCCATCAACGGCGACATCCGCGTGCACATCCACTGCTACCGCGCCGATGAGATGGCGACGATGCTGGATCTGTCCAAGGAATTCGGCTTCCACATCGCCGCCTTCCATCACGGCGTGGAGGCCTACAAGCTGGCCGACCGCCTGGCGCAGGACAACGTCTGCGGCGCGCTGTGGGCCGACTGGTGGGGCTTCAAGATGGAAGCCTTCGACGGCATCCAGGAAAACATCGCACTGGTCGATCGCCCGGCCAACAGCTGCGCCATCGTGCATTCGGATTCGGAAGAAGGCATCCAACGACTCAACCAGGAGGCCGCCAAGGTGATCGCCAACGCGCGTCGCAGTGGCATGGAGATCCCGCCGGAGCGCGCCATCCGCTGGCTCACCAGCAATGCCGCCAAGGCGCTCGGGATCGAGCAGCAGACCGGCGCACTGGAGCCGGGCAAGATGGGCGATGTGGTGGTCTGGAACGGCAACCCTTTCAGTTCGTATGCGCTGGCCGAGCAGGTGTATATCGACGGCGCGCAGGTCTACGACCGGCACAACCGCGCACTGCAGCCGGTGTCGGACTTCATGCTCGGCCAGGAGGTGGCACGATGAGCCGCGTCACGCACATGCCCCCGCGGTTGCGCGCGATCGCGGCATTGGTGATGGCCACGCTGGCATTGCCGGCCTTCGCGCAGCAGGTGCTGATTCGCGGCGCCACCGTGCACACTGTCACCGCGCAAGGCACCCTGCAGAACACCGACGTGCTGGTGCAGGGCGGCGTGATTCGCGCCATCGGCCGCAACCTGGCAGTACCCACCGACGGCCGCGTGGTCGAAGCAAACGGCCGCCTACTGACGCCGGCCTTATTCGGCGGCATTACCGAAATCGGTATCGAAGAAGTTTCCGGCGAAGAAAGCACCGTGGACAGCGGCGTCAAGCTGGCCGATCAACCGATGCGCCCGGAATTCGACGTCACCCTGGCCTACAACCCCGATTCGGTGCTGGTGCCGGTGGCGCGCGTGGAGGGCATCGGCTTCACCGCGTTGGGGGCGACCACCAGTGGCGCCTTCATCGCTGGCCAGGGCGGCATCGTGCGGCTGGATGGCAGCCCGGATCCGGTCGGCCCGCATGCCTTGTTTCTTCGCATCGGAGCGGCGGCGTCCGATCTCACCGGCAGCTCGCGCGCCGCGCAATGGATGTTGCTGGATCAACTGGTTGCCGAAGCACGCGGGCGTATCCCGGCCGATTGGCCGCATGCATTACTGACCCCGGTTGGACGCGGTGTACTGGCAAACTACCTGGCCGGCCAGGGTCGCATCGTGGTGCAGGTGGAACGCGCAGCCGACATCCGCCAGCTGTTGCGCTGGGCGCAGCGCGAAAAGGTGCGCATTGCCATTGCCGGCGGCGCCGAAGCCTGGAAGCTTGCGCCGCAACTGGCGCAGGCCAAGGTCCCGGTGTTGGTCGACGCGCTGGCGGATCTGCCATCGACCTTCGACCAGATTGGCGCGACGCTGGAAAACGCCGCACGTCTGCGCGCTGCCGGCGTGGAGGTCAGCTTTACCCAAAACGGCGATGCCTCGCACAACGCACGCAAACTGCGCCAGCTGGCCGGCAATGCGGTCGCCAATGGCTTGCCATGGGAAGCCGGCCTGGCCGGCCTGACCCGTGTGCCGGCAGACATCTTCGGCGTGGGCGATCGCATCGGCAGCATTGCGATCGGCAAGCAGGCCGACCTGGTGCTGTGGGAAGGCGACCCGCTGGATGTGGCGCATTATGCCGAGCAGGTCTGGCTGGGCGGCCGCGACATGCCGATGCGATCGCGCCAGAGCGAGCTGCGCGACCGCTACATGCAGCAGGCCGGCCCGCTGCCGCGCGCCTATCTGAAGTAAGCGTGCGGTGGGTTGCTCAAGCGCCACCTGAGCATGGTCTTTCATCGTTGGTGTGCCGGCACAGCGGGTACCGGCGCACCGCTTCACCGCTTTGCTGCTGTGCACAGGTGATGTGCTGTCATGGCGTCCTGCCGCATCTTGCTGGCGGCCTTCGCTGTCGTGATGTTTCCCACTAGGCCTATCGCATGTTTTCGGTTTCGCTCTTGATAGCGCTTGGCCGCCTTGGCGTCTTGCTACGGCATATGCCGCGTGCCCACCTCGCCGTTGCACGACCGTGAGCTCGCTCTTCCACGGTAGCGGCTTGCGTTCGATCGATCGGGCGGTATTGCGCCAGGCACCTGCCAATCTGCAGCGCGGGATGGAAGCGGTGGGCGGGCGTCTGATTCTCACCGCCGATGCGCTGCTGTTTCAGCCGCACGCGTTCAATGTACAGCGCCAGACGCTGAGCCTGCCCTTGCCGCAGATCGTGGCGATTCAGTCCTGCTGGACACGCCTGTTCGGCCTGCTGCCGATCGCGCCGACATCGCTGGCAGTGCGGCTGGAGGACGGAAAGCGATACCGCTTCGTGATCGGCAAGCGCACGCAATGGATGGCGGACATCGCCTCGGCGCGGGATGCCCTGCGCTGAGCCGTGCAAGGACGCCGGTGCGTCGCAGAGGCAGCTGGCAAGGCGACTGCGTCACCGCCAAGCCGGAGGCGGCCGCCGATCCGTGCGGCATGTCCCCGCGCGTGCAGCGCGGTGGCCGTGCGCCGTCCACGACAACCGACAAAGGCTCTCGGGGTTTTGGTAGCCTCTCCATGGCCGATGCCGGAACTGCGTATTGCAGTTGCCCACTGCGGCGACAGTCAGCGATGCCCGCAAGTAACCAACGACTCCCCCTTGATCGCTGTAATTTCGAACAGTGCGTACATTCTCTGTCTTCGGTACTGGCCTAGCATCGCGCGCACGCATCGCCACCATGCCTTGCTTCCGACAGCTCACCCGCATGCCTCGCAATCTTCGACATCACTTCGCCTGCGCACTGCTGCTCTATGCCGGCATCAGCGCACCTGCACTGGCCGATTTCGGGATCAGCCGCAGCGGCAACCGCGTGATCGTCGACAGCGGCGCCGAGCTGGTGTTTGCGGTCGATGCCCGAAATGGCGACATCGTGTCGATGCGCTATCGCGACAACGAACTGCAGACCACCGAATCGAAGGGCTCGCACATCGCTTCGGGGTTGGGCAGTGCCAGTGTGGATGCACGCATCGTTGGCGGGACGATCGTGGTGTCGGCCAAGGCCGGCGACTTGGTCCAGTACTACATCGCACGCAAGGGCCGCAACGCGATCTACATGGCCACCGATGCGCCCACCTTGCTGCCAGTGGGCGAATTGCGCTTCGTCGCCCGCTTGAACGTGTCCAAGTTGCCCAATGCGCAGCAGGAGCCCGATTCCAATGTCGGCAGAGCGATCGAAAGTGAGGATGTCTTTCTATTGCCGGATGGGCGCACCAGCTCCAAGTTCTATTCTGCACGTCGAATGATGGACGACCAGGTGCATGGCGTCAGTGGCCCTGGCGTTGCCGTGTTCATGCTGATGGGCAACCGCGAGCGCAGCGCGGGCGGCCCGTTCTTCAAGGACATTGCGACGCAAAAAACCAGCCTGACGCATGAGCTCTATAACTACATGTATTCCGATCACACCCAGACCGAAGCCTTTCGCGGCGGCCTGCACGGGGTGTACGGGCTGCTGTTCACCGATGGAAGCTTGCCGTCGAGTGCGCAGCTGGACACCGCGTTCGTCGATGCCACGCTGGGCCTGAGCGGTTATTTGCCGGCAAGCGGGCGCGGCACCGTGAGTGGGCACGTCGGCGGCGTGCTGCCGGGCCAGCCGGCCGTCATCGGCCTGCGCAACGCGCAGGCGCAGTACTGGGCCACCGCCGACGGCAGCGGGAACTACCAGGTGACGGGTGTTCGCCCGGGCAGCTATCGCATGACGCTCTACCAAAACGAACTGGAGGTCGCACAACGCAACATCGAGGTTTCTGCCGGTGCCACTGCGCACGCCGCACTGCAGGCGGTCGTTTTGCCGGGCACGGTGAAGTGGCAGATCGGCATTCCCGACGGCACGCCGGTGGGGTTCAGCGACGCGGACCTGCTGCCGCGGGCGCACCCTTCCGATGCGCGCATGCACTGGTCTGCGGTGACCTACACCGTGGGATCGAGCAGCGTGAGCAGCTTTCCGGCAGTGCAGTGGCGCGGCATCAACACCCCGAGCCGGATCGACTTCACCCTGCCCGCCAACGAGGTGCGCGGCTATCACCTGCGTCTTTTCGTGCCGTTGGCACAGGGCGGCGCACGTCCGCAGATCAGCGTGAACGCACGCTGGAACGGCCCGCTGCCTGCCGCGCCCACGCAACCAAAGACACGCGGCATCACGCGCGGCACTGCGCGCGGCAACAATACCCTTTACGAAGTGGACATCCCTGCCTCGGCCTTGCAGGCCGGCAACAACCGCATCGAGATCGGCATTGCCTCCGGCTCCCCGGATAACGGCTACCTCAGCCCGGCAATCGTGTTCGACAGCATCCAGCTGGTGGCGTTATAGCAACGTCCGAACACACGATTCGCGCAGTGGCCAGGCACGCGCGGCTGGTAGGTGGCGTTGGCATGCAGCGCTCGGCCGTTCCGATGTTCATCGCGCCGGCACCGGCCGCGTAGCGGCGCGTTGTTCGCCGCTCCGGATCTGCGCGCAAGCGCGTTCGCGGCCACGCGCGGCGCAGGCGCAGTGATCCATGCACATCGCTCACGTGAGCTCATCCAAGATCCGATGCCGAGGCGACAGGCGCCACACACCGCACGTGGCTGTCACATGCGCAGCGCTGCGCCGCCAGCCGCTCGAACAATGCACAGGCGGCGACTTGTCCAACGTTGAAAAAACCCGCGTGCGTGCCGACCGATACCGCCGACACGCACGATACAGCCGGGCTGCGCTTACTTCGCATCCAAGGTCGCGCTGACCTTGGCCCATCCATTGCCGCGTACCACTTCAAAGCCCGCTTCGGCCGCATGCAGGTACATGCTGTTGCTGTAGCGGCCATCCTTGGCGCGGTTGTTCTGCAGCCAGGTCAGGAACGGCTTGGCATCCACGTTGAGGCTGCCGCTGGTCTTCAGCGTCGGCTGGCCGGCGGTCCCGGTCGGGATGAAGGTGTAGACGTAATAGCCGGCGCCGGAATTGAAGCCTTCCCACAGATCGAAAGTGCGCCCGCCCGCGGTGATGACCTTGGTCGCGGTCACGGTGCCGACCGGCCAGGAATTGTGGTCGCCCCAGATCATCACTTCCAGCTGCGGATTGCCCTTGGCGGTGTCCCAGCGAAAGAAGATGTCGTAAGCGAAATCACCGGCTAGATTGGTGCCGCCTGCGCTGTAATTGAATTTGAATGGCAGCGAGCTGATCGAGGAGATCTGCTTGGGGAACAGCGTGTCGGTGGTCGGATTCCAGTTGTAATGCCAGCCGCGCACGATCGCCGGATAGCCGTAGAGGTTGTAGTCGGCGAAGTTGAAGGTGACCGTCAGCTCCGGCGTACTGCCGGTGCCGAACGTGCCCTGGATGATGTTGTTGGGATCGTTGAAATTGTTCACCCACGCATAGTGGTTGCCAAAGATCTTGTACGGGCCGGCGAGCGCCGCCGGGGCGAGTGCGACCAGACCGAAAGCGAGCGCCGCGGTCCACCAGCGCGAGGCGCGCCGCCGCGTGGTCGGCGCCTGGGCGCACGTCTGGACAAGGGAGCTGGATGGGCAGTTGTGCATGGTGACTCTCCGTATGATTCAGCGCGGCGGCGCTGGTGCAGCGTCGTCGGGACCTGCCGTGCGGCAGTCGGGTCGGACCGTAGCAGCGGCGCCACGCGGGGAGCTATAACGATTCCGGCGGCGTCACCCGGCCAAGCGCGATAGCGGGCGCCACCTTGCACTTGGAGCGTGCGCTGGCTAGCACTTAGGTCACCGGACACGGGCGTAGCGGCGGGTTTCGCGCCAAAGACGCCCGCGCGTGGGGCGGTAAATGGTGCACAGCCACATACGCATCGCCCGTGTCCGCACGTGCCGGCGGCGTCGCTTGCGCGTGCAATGCCTTTCAACGCAGTGCGGCGTCGCTGCCACCGGCCTGCATCAGTCCGGTCGCCATCCGCGCGATCGGCGCCCGCAACACGCTCCACCTCAGGCCTACGCGGCGGAGCCGTTTTGCGATAGCGTTCGCACTACAGACAACGCAACAGCCGGAGGGGGCGACGATGCGTATCGGAATCGTGGTGGACAGTGCGTGCGATCTGCCGCAGGACTTCATCCAACGTCACAACATCATCGTATTGCCGATCAGCGTGCGTATCGGCGAGGCCGTGCTGGCCGATCATCGCGACGAGGAAGCCACGCTGAGCTTTTTGCAGGCGCATGTGGCCGAGCGCGGGCACGAAGCGGAAACCACGCCGTTTTCGGTCAACCAGATCCGCGATCTGTTCCTGCAACAACTGGTCATCGACTACGACCATGTGTTCTGCCTGACCATTTCCAAACTCCGCAGCCAGATCTTCGACAATGCGATGCAGGCCAGCTTCGCGATCCTCAACGACTACAAGCCGATCCGGCAGGCCGCAGGCCACACCTCGCCGTTCGCGCTACGGGTGATCGACACGCTCAACCTGTTCGCCGGCCAGGGCATCACCGCCGTGGAAGCAGTCCGCCTGCGCGACCAGGGCCGGAGCGTGGCGGCCATCCGTACCCGCCTGGAACAGCTGGCCGAGCATACCTATGGCTACATGATTCCACGCGATCTCTACTACCTGCGCGCACGTGCACGCACCAAGGGCGATCGCAGCGTCGGCCTGATCGGCGCCGCGCTCGGCAGCGCGCTGGACATCAAGCCGGTGCTGCGCGCCTACCGCGGCGTTACCGAGCCAGTGGCCAAGCTCAAGGGTTTCGAACCTTCGGCCGAAAAGCTGTTCGGCTTCACCGTGCGCAAGATTCGCGACGGCCTGATGACGCCAACGGTGTGCGTGGGCTACGGCGGCGAGCTGGCCGAGCTGCATGCCCTGCCCGGCTATGCCGCACTGCAGGGCGCCTGCCAAACCCACGGCGTGGAACTGCTGGAAAGCGTGATGAGCCTGACCGGCATGGTCAACGTCGGCAAGGGCGCCTTGGCAGTCGGATTTGCTGCCGAGCCACACGCGTTTTCGGCCTGAGGCATGGGCGGGGGTGCGATGCGCTCGCCAGACACGCCGTCATCCATCACGCGAGTCGATTGCTACATTCATGCCGCCAACGGTTCCGCAATGACGAGGCACCGCGCCAGGCAGCGTGCTGATGATTGCCTTGAATGCGGCGCAGTCCAGGACGTGGCTGCCGTCCATGGCGGCAGCCACGCCGCATTGGACACAACGAAGGACCTGCTACAGGTCGTAAGACAGCACGTCTTCGAAACCGAATGTGTCGAAATTTTCGATGCGCGAGGGATACAGGCGACCGACCAGATGGTCGTATTCGTGTTGCACCACGCGTGCGTGGAAACCTTCGGCATCGCGCTCGATCGGAGTGCCGTCGGGTGCGAAGCCGCGGTAGCGAATGAAGCGATAGCGTGGAATGACTGCGCGCAGGCCGGGAATCGACAGGCAGCCTTCCCAGCCGTTTTCCATTTCTTCCGACAGCGGTTCGATCTGCGCGTTGGCCAGGGCCGTGCGCGGCACTGCGGGCGCTTCCGGATAGCGCTCGCTGGCGTCGAAACCGAACACCATCAATTGCAGATCCACCGCGATCTGCGGTGCTGCCAGACCGACGCCACGCGCAGCGTCCATGGTTTCGAACATATCGGCCACCAGCGTGTGCAACTCGGCGCTGCCCAGGTTGCTGACCGGTGGCGCCACACGTAGCAGGCGCTTGTCGCCCATGCGGATAATTTCGCGAATCATGCGGGTGCTCCTGACGATCGTGGCGTGGATTCTAGGGCGGCTGCCGGCCGGTAGCGAACAAGCGCCGGGCGGTGCAATAGTCCGCAGGCGCTGCAGTGTACGAGCGGTCGCTGCCGCGGGTTGTGCATGCCGGCACCGGGCAACGCTCGCGCCAGCGCACGGTGCGTGCAGCCGGCCTGCTGTGCCGCGCTCAGCAGGTGTCGTGCATGCGCAAGTGGACGTGCAGCAGGCTTGTTCATCGCGCTGTGAATAGGCGCACTGCATCTATCGCCAGCGCTGCGGCCAGCGTGATGGCGCAACACCGGCTTGGCGCCGGTTGAACCGGCTCAAACATGTCAGCGGCCAATGCGTTGACCGGCCTCGTCCAGCACGCGTTCGCCGTCTTCCTTGATGAAGCCGTGCGTGGCTGGCGGCAACAGATCGAGCACCAATTCGGAGGGGCGGCACAGGCGTGTTCCGCGCGTGGTCTGGACGAATGGGCGGTTGATCAGGATCGGATGGGCGAGCATTGCGCTCAACAACGCCGCATCGTCCAGGGTGGGATCGTCCAGTCCCAGTTCCAGATAGGGCGTGCCTTTCTGGCGCATGGCCTGGCGGACCGTGATGCCGGCAGCGGCGATGAGCGCCTGCAGCGTCTGGCGGCTTGGCGGATGCTGCAGGTAATCGACAATCTGCGGTTCGATGCCGGTGTGGCGGATCAGGGCAAGGGTATTGCGGGAGGTTCCGCAACCGGGATTGTGGTAGATGACGGCGTGCATGGTGGCCTGGCGCTGGGTTGGCTGGTGGCTGGTGGCTGGTGGCTGGTGGCTGGCGGCGCCGGCAACGGATGACCGAACGACGCCCAGACCGGCCAGTGTACGAGTGGCGCCCGGGCGTGCCGAGCGCTGGCCACGACGTGCGCAGGCGCCTTGGCGAGGATGCCTGGGGTGAACTCCCAGACTGCAACCCTGCCGATAACTTTTTCAGGTTGCCGCTTCGCATTCGACGGCGAATGTGTCAAAAGATTGACACGAATCACGGATTCATGATTCAGTCATGAACAAACTGAAATGGAAGGATTCTCCCGAGCGCCGGTGTCAGCACGGCGTTTTTTCCCCTGTTGGACCCAAGGAAACCCCAACGATGATGAGCTTTCGCAAGCCCGGATGGATGCTGTCCGGTGTGTTGTGTGTCGCATGCCTGCCGGCGATCGCTGCAGCGCAGGAAGCAGCTACCAGCAGTTCCAAGGTCGGTATCGACCCTGCCACCGGCAAATTGCGCCCGCTGACCGACGCCGAGAGCGCGGCACTGGATCAGCAGGCGGCTGCAGCGGCCTCCGCAGCACGCAGCAGCGCCGCACGCAGCTCGGTTCCGCAGACCGAAGCGGCCGCGCGCGCGACCGAGCGGCGCCTGCCCAATGGCACCGTGGCGCGCAAGTTGCCGGCCACCCAAATGAGTTCGCTGACGGCAACCCGCCAGGCCGATGGACGCATCGTCATCGAACACAGCGACGACGCCGACACCACCCAACCCACCCACGCCGAGCACGGAGCGCTGCCGCATGAATAAGCCCTTGTTGCTGTTGTCCCTGGCCGTGGCGGCCGCATTGGCACCGCTGCACGCCCGGGCAGCCAATGTCACGCTGATCAATGGCGATGCCGGCACCGTGGTCGGTTTGAACGACCCGACCGCTGCCGCACCGCTGGGCGGCAACCCGGGCCGCACGATCGGCGAGCAACGCCGCATCGCATACCAGTACGCCATGGACCTGTGGGGCGCGGTGCTTCAGAGCAATGTCGAGATCAAGGTGTATGCCTCGTTCGCACGGCTGACCTGTACCGCCACCGGCGGCACGCTGGGCCAGGCCGGCCCGAACTGGATCGTCAACAACTTCCCCGGCGCCAAGGCCGATACGCTGTATCCGTCCGCGCTGGGCGATGCGATCGCCGGGCAGGACCTGGTGCCGGATCCGGCCGATCCGGCCGACGTGTTCTCGCAGTTCAACGGCGACCTGGGCAAGGACGATTGCCTGGCCGGTTCGGGCTGGTATCTGGGCCTGGACGGCAAGACGCCCGAAGGCCAGATCAACTTCCTCAACGTGGTGATGCATGAGATCGGCCACGGTCTGGGCGCGGCGGGCTTTCTCAACAAGACCACCGGCGTGCTGGGCTCGGGCAGCGGCCTGACCGACGTCTACACCTCGCAGGCCTACGACAACGTCCAGAACAAGCGCTTCGACGACCCGACCATGACCAACGCCCTGCGTGCCGAAGCGATGCGCACGCCCGGCCGTACGGTTTGGGCCGGGACGCGCGTGAACCGCGAGGCGGCGCTGATCCTGGATCCACGCACGCTGCTGCGCGTCACCGCACCGGCCAGCGCTGCGGGCAAGTTCGAAGTGGGCTTTGCCAGCTTCGGTCCGCTGGCCACCGCGGCCAATTTCCCGGCGCGTTCGGTGGTAACGGTCAATGACGGCGTGGCGGCCGCATCGGCCAGCGATGGCTGCGAAACCCCGTTCGTCAATGCGGCCGATGTGGCCGGCAAGGTGGCGCTGATCGACCGCGGCACCTGCGCCTTCGCGATCAAGGTGAAGAATGCGCAGCTCAACGGCGCGGTGGGCGTGATCGTCGCCAACAACGCGGCCGGTGTACAGACGATGGGCAACGCAGCACCGCCGATCACCGACATCACCATCCCCGCCATCATGGTCTCGCAGGCCGACGGCGCGCGCCTGAAGGGCAGCACTGCGGTGGTTGCGGCGCTGTACGAAGATCCGCAACTGCTGCAGGGCACCGACAGCGCAGGCCGCACGCGGCTGTACTCGCCCAGCGTGGTGGCCGGTGGTTCGACGTTCTCGCACTTCGATACCGATCTGCAGCCCAATGCCTTGATGGAACCGTTCGACACACCGGAAGTGCAGGCGCACGTGAACATCGACCTGACCCCGGCGCTGTTTGCCGACATCGGTTGGACCTTGAACACCGGGCCGGCCAAGTTGGGCACCTGCAACACCCTGGTCCCGACGGTGGAAACCGGCGGCCTGATTCCGGGTGCGAACGTGTCTGCCGAAAGCAGCCTGTGCAAGACGCAGAACGCCGGCAACCGCCTGGGTTACCTGACCTGCATGGACGAACACGCGCGCGAGCTGCAGAGCCAGGGCGTGATCAGCCGCGTACAACAGGCAGCGGTCTTCGTCTGCGCCACCAAGGTGCGTCCGTAAGCGCCGAACGCGTGATGGGATGCAATGCGAACGGCGCCGGAAGGCGCCGTTCGTTTATCTGCTGCCGCGTGGTGGCGCGCAGGCCAGGCGGTCCCTGCAGCGTGGCGGCGATGCACACCACGTCGCAGGCGAGCATGCGGACCCATGCACGCGCGGCATCCCGTCGCCTGCGCGCATCCGCTGCAGCCCCTGCTGCGCGCCTTCGGAGCGAGGCACCAGGTTTGCCGTCACCTCAATGCTCCGCCGCATACGGCGAGGTCAGCACCTGCGGCGCACGCCCCAGCGCAGCGCCCAGGCGATCCATCACGAAACGCAAGTAGAGGTTGCTGCTGAACTGGTTGTAGTCGCGTGCATTGTTGAAGGTCAGCCGCCCGCCCAGAAACAGCTGCGGGGCCACCTGCCATTCGGCCGCGCCACTGAGGTTGTAGGACACGCCGGTGCGGCTTTCGCCCGCATACACCGGGTCGGTGTAGCGATTGACCAGACCGAGCAGCGCGGCCAGCGACGCGGCGTCGTAGGCGGCCTGTTGCAAGGTCGGGTCGGTAGGGAAATACGGCGAGGCCTCGGTGCTGAAATGCTGCACACCGACGCTGGCGTCGACCTTCCAGTTCACCGTCTGCCCGGCCGTGCGCCCGCTCCAGTGCACCGGGAACCCCAGGTCCACATAGTCCTGCGGGCTGAAGTAGCCACCGTGCCCGTAAGTGAAGCCGCTGAGATTCTTGTCGTACTGCATGGTGGTCAGATTGACGCCGGCGGTGAGCGATTGATGCTCGGTCTCCAAGGCATGCACGTAGAAGCCCAGGTCGACCTGGCGATGGTCGTTGTCGGCCACGTGGTTGCCCTGCAGGCGGTGCGCGGCAAGGTTGGCGTAGCCGCCGAGCAGGCCGTTGTCGGCAGTGGCCGACAGCGAAAGACCGGTGCTGGTCACACCGCCCCATTCGCGCCCGCTGCGCGCGTCCTGCGCACCGGCAAACGACAGCACGCTATCGGTGACTGCACGCCGCGAGGCCTCGGCCGACCAGCTGACGGTGTCACCGAGCTCGCCGCGATAGCCCACGCCACCGATGAGGTTCTGCTCCTGGAACCCGATCGGCGTACTGCCCACGTCGGCACTGAAACCGCCATTGCGATACCGCACGCCGACGCCCACGCCGGTGTCGTCCTGGCTGAGCCGGCGGCTGCCGTTGCCGCTGGCGGCCATGGCATTGAGCGTGTCGGCCAGGCCGGTCGGCGTCTGCTGCGCGGCGGCTGTGCTGCCGGCCAACGCGCGCAATGCGGCAGCATCGCCTGCACCCAGCTGTTCGCTGAGCGCGGCATTGCCCAGGATGTCGCGTGCCAGCTGCGCAATCGGCGTGGTGGAGGCGTTGATGCTGAGCAGGTAGGCCGGCAGCGGCTCGTTGGCCAGCGCCGCCAGCGCGGCGGCATTGCTGTTGTTGTGCTCCACCAGCAGTGCATTGAACAGGCCGGTATTCAAGCTGTACCGGCGCAGGCGTTCGCGCGTGGCGGCGGTATCGCCTTCGGTGGCGAGCAGCTGATACACCGGCGAATCGACCAGCGTGTCGATCGGGCCACGGTTTGCGGCCAGCGCATCGCCGATGGCGCTTTGCGGGCCGGTGCCGAAGCGGCTGGCGGTGGCGTAGTCGGTGCCGAGCGTGCCGGCATCCACCACGGTCGGTGTCAGCGTGACGCCGAGCTTGCCCTCGCCGACTGCGAATTCGGCCTGCACCGGCATTTCGATGTCGTCCAGACGGCCCAGGCCGTCTTCGCCGTCGCGTGCGCGATACAGCGCGCCGCCGGCAAGGCCGTCGCTGTTTTCCGCCTGCACGGCGCGCAGTTCGTCGAGCACGCTGTTGCCGCTGCTGCGCGCAGGCAGTGCTTGCGCGAGGTTGCTGCGCGGCTGCAGATCGCTGCCCGACACAGGCGGCAGCGTGCCATGCGAGGAAGCGCGCAAGCGGCTGCCGGGCGCAGGCAACGTGGAAAGCACGGTGCTGGCGCGCACCGGTTGCGGCAACGCGTCGCTCCTGATGTCGGCGGCAGCATTGACGGGTGCGGCAGGCGCGACAGGTGCCGCGCTGGGCTGCATGGCGAGCGGCGCGATGGATGCGACAGGCGCGGTCGCGACATCGGTGTAGGCGCTGCCGGCGTCCATGCGTTCGGACAGCACCGCCGGCGCACGCGGCATGGCGCCGGTCATGCCGGAGAATGGGTTGAGCGGGCGACCGGATGCGGCGACGGCAGCCGGGCCACGTGCAGACGCCAGGCCATTGTCGAGCTGCCCGGCCTGACGTTGCTGCGCGGCCAGCGCTGCACGGAAATACTGCTCGGCCTTGCGGTTCTTGCCGGCACTGCGGTACACGCGGCCGGCGGCCGCGAGCACCTCCGGCGACTCCGGTGCCTGCGCCAACGCGCGTTGCAGATAGCTCTCTGCATTGCGCAGGTCCGATTGCGCGGCGGCGCTGTTGGCGGCAGCGGTGAGCGTGTCCAGATCGCTGGGCTGACGTTGCAGGAGCTGCTGGTAGATCGCCAGCGCCTGGCGGTGCTCGCCGGCGGCCGCGTACAACCGCGCGAGCGCGGCCTGTGCATCGCGGTTGTCCGGCTGCTGGGCCAGTATTGGCGACAACGCGTCGTAGGCGCCTTCCAGATTGCCGAGCTCACGCAATGCATCCACCTGCCGCAGCGTGTAGGCGCTGCGCAGGCCTTGGTAGCGGCGCAGCTGCTCCGGGGTCAGGGTGGTGGCCTGCAGCTGACGCAACACCGCCGAGAGCTCGGCGTCCTGATGCGCGCGCAGCAGCACGCTGGCGTATTGCAGGCGGTCTTCGGTGCGCGGGTTGGCGCCGGTGACCAGCCGCTGGGCCAGCACCAGCGCGCGCTGGGTGTTGCCGGCGTCGGCATGCGCGCCGGCCAGGGCGGCCAGCAGTTGCGGATCGTCGAGCTGATTGCCCAGCGCCGTTTCGGTACGCGCCAGCAACTGCTGCGCCTCGCCCACCCGGCCCTGCGCGACCAACTGCCGCGCCTGACGCGCCTGCAATTCGATCCAGGCGGTGGCGCGCAGCTGGGCCATCGCCGGCGTGCGTGCCGCCGATGGAATGCGGTCCAGACTGTCGTAGGCGTCCTGCCAGTCGCCGCTTTCCTGCGCCAGCAGCGCATTGGCGTGCAGCGCCTCGGGTTGGTCGCCATGGACGGCGAGCAGGCCGTCCATCACGCTGCGCGCCTGATCCGGGCGGCCAGCCTGCTGGTACAGGCGCGCCAGGTCGAGACGGATCCAGGCATCGCCGGGGCGTTCGACCATGGCCGCTTCCAGTTCGGTTTGCGCGCTGACCGCATCGCCGCCATCCAGAAACTGACGCGCACGGGCGCGCTGCACGTTGGAGCGCAGCAAGGCTTGGCCACCGGACTTGGCGCGCTCGGCCGCCGGCAGCCGGTCGAACAAGGCGCTGGCTTCCTGCAGGCGGCCCTGGCGGCTGTACAGCCCGACCAGGCCCTGCAACGCGCCGGCATTGTCGGCCTCGCGCGACAAGGCTTTGCGATAGCTGGCTTCGGCAGCAACCGGGTCGCCGGCGGCCTGCACGTCGCCCAGCGCCACGTGTCCGGCCGGCTCGTTGGGCAGCAGCTGCACCGCCTGCTCTACCAGCTGGCGCGCCTGCGCCAGATCGCCGCGCGCGCGCGCCGCTTCAGCCTGCTGCAGCTGCTGCCAGTAATGGGCACTCTCCAGCGCGCTTTTCCATTTGCCGTTGCTGGCCGCGGCCGGTCGCAGCAGTTCCTGCGCCTCGGCAAAACGCTGCTGACGCAGACGTACCGAGCCCAGGCCGCCGAGCGCTTCGGGGTCGCGCGCACGTGCACGCAAGACCTGGGTAAAGCGTTGTTCGGCGGCGCTCAGATTGTTGGCGCTCAACGCGCGAAAGCCTTCGCCCAGCAGCGCGCCTTTGGGATCGGCCGGCGTGGTGGCCGTCGTGCGTTGCGCACGCAGCTGGCCGAGTTTGGCGGCCACTTCGGCATCGTTCGGGGTACCGGCAAGAAACGCTTGGTATAGCGGCGCATCGGCCATGCCGGTGTTGAGCCACAGCAGCGCCTGGCGCCAGCTGCTGCGTGCCGGCCCACCCACGTCCGCGCGCTGGGCAAGCGTGCGCAATTGCGCAATGCCGTCGCGGCGGGTGGGTTCGCGGTAACTGAGGACCTGCGCCAGCGCCAGCTGCACGGACGGATTGCCCGGGTCGCTGGATTGCAGGCGTCGCAGGCCGTCGCGGGCGCGCTCCCAACCGGTGGGGGTGCCGGCCAGCGATTGGTAGTACTCCAGCGCCAGGTTCGGCGGCGGCGACTTGCCGGCGAAGGCTGCTTCGTAACTGCGCGCCGCTTCCACATAGCGCCCGGCAGAGGCGGCACGACGTGCATTGCGCAGATTGGAATCTTCGCCCGCGTTGCTGCTACCGCGCGCGCCGATCGCCACGCGCAGGCGCTGCGCCTGCGGCGATTGCGGATGCGCGCCTTCGAGTTGCTGCAGCCGCTTGCGCGCTTCGGACTGGCGCCCCTGCGCCAGATCGATCTGGGCCAGGCCGAGCAAGGCGTCGGGTTGGTCCGGGTCGATGCCGAGCAGCTTCTTCCAGGTATCGGCGGCCAGATCGTCGCGACCCTGGTCGTGCCAGTAATTGCCCTGCTCCACCAGCTGCTGGGCGGCACTGGTCTGCGCGTGCGCTGCCGGTGCGGCGAGCAGGCACAGCGCGAGCATTCCGGCGAGGTAGAACGGCTTCAGGTCGTTGCGGCACATGCAGGGGTTCTCCAGGCGGGCAACAGGCGCCCGTCTGCGGCGAAGCGGTAGCGGTTCTCAAGCCATCCCTGTCCGAACAGGGCCAGCGTGCGTTCGAAATACGGCAATGCAGCGGCGGCCGGTTGCGTGGCGGCGGGCACCCGCTGCGCCTGCGCCTTGAGCAGCGCGGGCTTGCCCAGTGCGCTCAGGTACGGCAGCAACGCCGCAGAAAATCCTACCGGCAGGGCGCCGGTGCCCACACCGCGCGCGGTGTCGATCTTTTCGGCCGGCGTCTGCTGCGCGGCGAGCAGGTCGGCCGGTCCGGACAGGTCCTTCAGCAATCGCGCGCGCAGCGGCTCGCCAGCGTCCAGCATGCCGGCCCACAGGTACACGCGGATGGCGTCGTAACTGCCGACATTGCCGCGCTTGGGATCGGCATTGAAGGTCTTGCCGTCCCACACCGTCCAATCCGGGGCAAACCCCACCGGCGCGCTGTCACGCAGCAGGCGCGCGCTGTTGGCGGCAATGGCAGCCCATGGGCCCTTGGGGTCGGCATTGGCGCAACGACGCAGCACCTGGATCGGCAGATAGCTGGGATTGAGCGTCCAGCGCCCGTTGTCGACGAAACCGGTGCGGCCCGGCAGCAGCATCGGGCCCAGCCCGGGCAGCGTGCCCACTTCCTGGGTGCGGATCAGCTGCAGCATCTGCTGGCCGGCCTTGAGGTAGCCCGGGCGGCTCCACAACCGTCCGGCTTCCAGCAGCGCATAGGCAATCCACAACTCGCCATCGCTGGCGGTGTTGGCGTCCAGCACGCGCCAGGCGCCGCTGCCATCGCGGCCCCACAGCCATGCCGGCAGGTTGAGATCCGGGCGGCCGCCGCACAGGTTGTGGCGGGTCCAGCTCAGCACCTTGTCGAACAGCACCTGGTCGTTGTTGACCAATGCGAAGAACAGCGCATACGACTGCCCTTCGGAGGTGGAGCGTTGATCGGGATTGAGAAAATCCACCACCCGCCCATCGGGCTGGATGTGCTTGTCGACAAAGGCGCTCCACAGCGGCCACGGCCCGCACTGGCTGGGCGCCGCCAGCGCGGCTGCCGGCAGCAGCGCGGCCACGCCGGCCAATGCGCCTGCATGCAGCAGGCGACGGCGCGTCATGCCACCGGTATGTGCGTGCGCGCTCATGCACCGCCACCGTCGTTGAGGCGCTCGGCGGTGTGCCTGCGCAGCAGCACGCGTGCGGCCAGGGCCAGCAACAACGCCAGCAGCACCACGGTAAGGGCCAGCCACACCGGGTGGTGCGAGAAATACCAGCGCAGCCAGGTCGGCAGCGGCAGATGCCCCACGTAATAGGTCTGGTTGCCGACCAGACTGGTGACTTTTTTCTGCTGCAGCACCACCACGCTGCCCTGGAAATCCTTGAGCAGGGTCGGGTCGAACCAAGCATCGAACAGGCGGCTCATGTTGGCCGGGTCTTCGGTCTGGAAGGCGAGCACGCTGCGGCCGGCTGCCAGTGGCGACTCGAAGCCCATCAGCAGGACGTCGTCCGGCTGCGGCTGCAGGGCGATCTCGGCGGTGGTGGGCAGGTCGGTGCGGCGCGCATCGAAGGAGAGAAAGCGCGGCAATCGTTCGAACAGCCAGTCGGTCAGCGCAAAGCGGGTCGCCCGCCCGTCCTGGCCGATCGGCAGATGCGCGCGCCACTGCTTGAACAACGGTTGCGATTCGGCGCTACCGAGCAGCAACAGATCGCGGCCTGCATGCTGCTGCACTGCGCCGGCGCCGATGATCTGCGCATGCAGCGCCGGGTAACCGGTGGAAGCTCCGAAATGCCCGAGCAGGGTCAGCACATTGCTCAGGTCCTGATCGCCGGGATTGTTGGGCAGCACGATGGTGGATTCGGACAAGTCCGCCAGGCGCGTGAACGGGTAGCCGGCATTGGCGAACGCCGCCAGGTTCGGCATCGCCATGTAGTGGTGGAAGCCGCTCAGGTCGATGGTGGAGTCGGCATCGATGGCACCGGACACATCCGGGAAGGTGTTCTTGCACGCTTCGCCCCGCGGGCGATCGAAGAAGAAATGGAAGCGCAGTTGACTGTTGGCCGAAAACGCACCCACCGGCAGTGTCAGGTCCTGATGCACCGGCATGCTGCCGCGCGTCCCCAGGCTGTTCCACCAGCGCATCGGCGTGGACTGAGCGAATGGGCGACCGGTCAGCGGCAGCGTGGTCACGAACGATTCGTTGATGCTGACATTGAGCGCGGATTTGTTGTCCTGCTCCGGCAGCGTGTAGCGGTAGTTCAACGCAACCGGGATGCCGTCGCGTTCCCACACGAACAGGTCCGGCGGCAGTTGCAGGCCGACCCGGATCAGGTCGGGGTGATAGCCGGTGACGTTGAGCTGGCTGGGCTGGGTGACCAGATCGCCGAAGCGTACCGGACTCTCGCTCGACACCCAGTTGGGCGCGTCGTAGGGCCGCCGCGGCGCAGGCGCGCTGATGTCGCCGATGCGGGCCACCGCACCGGTCAACGGTGCGCGCAAGGCCAGCGCGGTGGCGGCACGCTGCAGGTCTTCGCTGTTGCGGCCGAGCACCAGCAGCAGCTTGCCGTTGCGATCGTTCGGGTTGGCCAGCACGGCCACGGTGGGGCCGCGGATGTCGGCCACGCCGCTGTCGGCGGTCGCAAATTGCGCGGGCAAGGTGCCGGGCGTGGCGAAGACGACCGCGTTCCCGGACGCCGGCAAGGCCTCGGTGGAGGCCGGGAACACCGCGCCACGGTAGCCGGCCAGGCTACCGAACCACGAGGCCACCGTGCCGGCCGCCTGCAACGTGGCCGTGTCCGGGCGCTGCGGGAAATAAAACGGCAATTCCAGCCGGCGCGTGTCGCGTACATCGAAGAACGGCACCGGCAGCAACGCCAGATTGTTGGCCAAGGCCAGCGGCGTGGTGGTCAGCGACAGGCTGGTGGCCGCATCCACATTCGCCCACAGGCTGCTGTGGTCGGGATCTTCGCAATCGCGCGTGTAGTGGCCGATCAACTGCAGGTTGAGCTGGTTGTAATCGGTGACCAGGCGCGGGTCGATCGGCAGATCGGCCGAGAGCAACTTGCCGGCGTTGGCCTTGTCGGTGGGCAGCGTGGCCACGGTGACGCCGTTGATGGTGACCTTGAGGTGCGACAGGTCGGGCAACAGCGAGGGCGAGTAGCTGTATTTGAGATTCAACGTGGCCGCGGTGACGATCTCATCGCTGCGCACGCTGAAGGGCACGCCGGCGCTGCCCTGCACCCCGCGCAAGGTGATTTCGTAATCAATGCCCAGCTCGCGCAGTGTTGCCGCACGCGTGCTGCCGCCTGGCAACGGTGCCGCTGCGAAGGCGACGGGCACCTGCGCTGGGGTGACTGCCTGCATCTGGCTGCCTGCCTGCGCAGATGGCGTTGCAGGCATGGGCTGCGCCTGGGCCAGGCCTGCCAGCAAGGTCAACGCACAGCTCAACACAGCCGGGAATATCCGCATCAGCGGCATCTTGGTAAAGGAAAGGGAAACACCACGCATCACACTCACGACTCCAGATCCACCGGGCGCCTCGGACGAAAGCCCTGCCGCGCGCTGTCCACGATATGCCCGCCCAGTCGCCCGAATCCGCGTGCACTGGCTTCCAACACCTGGCCCATCGAGCGCCAGAACGCATCGCGGTCGTGCTGGCCCCACTGCGACAGCCAGATGTCGGCGCGCGCGAAGGTCGACGCCACCAGCCAGCGCTCCTGTTCCATCGACATCTGCGTGAACTGGATGCTGACCTGTCCATCGCGATCCTGGCGCACCACCGCCGGCAAGGTCTGCTCCACGCCACGGTGGCTCAGGCCGATCTGCACCGGCAGACCCGGCTCGATCGGCTGTGGCTGCGCGAGCGTGATCGCCATGCCGCCCGTGGAAAAATTCACCGAGCGACTCGGCAGCACACCGCCGTCGGGCAGATACAGGGTGACCGGCACATCCAGCGGCACACGGTGTGCGCTGCGCACCTGGCGCGTTTCGCTGGCGGTGGCAATCGTGGCGCCCAGCAGCACCATGTTGTAGAGCGTCCAGGCCAGGTTGAACCAGATGGTCTGCTGCTCGCCGCTGCCACCCACATAGATCAACCGCAGCACGCCAGCCACCACGCCCACCACGTTGAGCAACAACAGGAACAGATACGGCTTGGCGATCTGCGCGTCGAAATAGCTGCGCGACACCAACCCACCCTTGGGCGTGACGTTGAACTTGCCGAGTTTGGGATTGAGCAGGGCCACCAGCGTGGGACGGAAGATGTACCAGGCCAGCGTGGTTTCATAGACCTCGTTCCACAGCAGATGGCGGAAGCGGCTCTGCACGCGCAGGTTGGTCAGGTTGGCCTGCAGGATGTGCGGCAAGGCGTAGGCCAGGATCATCAACGCCGAGGCCTGGATCACGTGCGCGCCGAAAAACAGATAGGCCAGCGGCGCAGTCAGATAGATGATGCGCGGCAAACCATAGAAGAAGTGCAGCATCGCGTTGAGGTAGCACAGCCGCTGCGACAGTTTGAGCCCGCGCCCCAGCAAGGGGTTGTCGATGCGCGCGATCTGCGCCATGCCGCGCGCCCAGCGGATGCGCTGCGCCACGTGGCCGGACAAGCTTTCGGTGGCCAGACCCGCCGCCTGCGGCACGGCCAGGTAGGCGGTGCGGTAACCGCGGCGCTGCAGCTTGAGCGCGGTGTGCGCATCTTCGGTGACCGTTTCCACCGCCACGCCGCCCACTTCTTCCAGCGCGGTGCGCTTGATCACCGCACACGAGCCACAGAAGAACGTGGCATTCCACTGGTCGTTGCCATCCTGCAGCAGGCCGTAGAACAACTCGCCTTCGTTGGGCACCTTGCCATGCGTGTCCAGGTTGCGTTCGAACGGGTCCGGCGAAAAGAAATAGTGCGGCATCTGCACCAGTGCCAGCTTGGTGTCGTGCAGGAACCAGCCCATCGCCACCTGCAGAAAACTGCGGGTGGGAATGTGGTCGCAATCGAAGATGGCCACATAATCGCCACTGCACTTCTTCAACGCGGCATTGATGTTGCCGGCCTTGGCATGCGCGTTGTTGGTGCGGGTGACGTAGTTGATGCCGACCTCGGCGCAGAACGCGCGAAACTCGTCGCGACGGCCGTCGTCCAGCAAATGGATGGTGATCTTGCCGGCCGGCCAATCGATCACGCTGGCCGCCAGCACGGTGGTGCGCACCACCGACAGCGGCTCGTTGTAGGTCGGGATGAACACGTCCACGCTGGGCCACAGGCGCTGGTCGGCCGGCAACGGCACCGGCTTGCGGTTGAGCGGCCACAGCACCTGGAAATAGCCCAGCACCAGGATCACGAAGGCATACAGCTCGGCGCCAAGCAGGCCCAGGCCGAGGATGAAATCCACCGCGCTGCCCACGCCCATGGTCTGGGTCATGCGCCACCAGATGTAGCGGCACGACACCGCCAGCGACATCCCCATCATCATCAGGATGACCACCCGCCCGCCGCGGTTGCGCACCGCCAGCGCCACCGCGAACAACACGCCGGAAAACACCAGCTGCTGCGTCACATCCATCGGCACGGCCACCACGAACACCAGCAGCAACGCACCCAGCAACCACAGCGCCCAGGTCGCCAGCGTCGGCAGCGGTGATGCGCAATGGCGGTTGGCAGCGGTCATCAATCGTCCTTCAGGCATGGCGGCGTGCGGCACAACAAGCGACAAGCGCACCGGCGCCTGCAGCGGGAAACAACGGGCAACAGGTCAACGCGAGCGCAGGCGCTTGAGCGGGCTTTGCGCGCAGCTGCGCGCATCGGCCTGCAACAGGCGCTGGAACAAGCGCTCCAACGGCGTCTGCGCCGGCCGATCGGCCGGCTGCACGCCGCGCGGCGCAGGTTCGTCGAGCTGACGCAATTTGCGCAGCGGGGCGAGCGCATCCGGCACCGGGTCTGCTGCCGTCACGACGGGTTGCAGCGAGCGCTCTGGCGCCGGTACGGCGGCCGGCATGCCCAAGTTCGGCGTCGGCGCGGCAACCGCCACCGGCGGCTGCACGGCGTCGGGCGCAACGGTGACCGGTTCGACCGCTACAGGCGCACCGGCCTGCGGCAGGCTGCAGGTGCGCGGCGACAGCTGGGTGTAGGCGAAATCGTGGTATCCCTGGCTCGCCGGCGTCCCCAAACGCGCGAACAGGCCCGACACATCGTCATGTTGGGGTGCGTCCTTGCCCTTCCTTGCTGTCATCACACTCTCCTTGCCCGATCAGACATGCTCATGCCGTGCGCGCCAACACCAGGCGGCGCAGATCGACGGTGTCGCTCGGCACGCTCTGCACCGCCAGACCCGCCAGCATCCCCAGTTGCTGAAACCACCCCTCGTAGACACCCTGCAAAAACCCGTCGCTCCACGCGGCGCCATTCAGCGCGACGCTCAACGGCGCCCCCGCGTGCCGGATCTGCACATGGTCGGTGTATTCCTCCAACACGCACTGGCCCCAATCGCAGCGGTCCCAGACCGCATTGGCCGCGAGCTGCGCGTCGTCCAGCGTGGCGCACGGCGCAAGCCGCTGTTCGCGTGCGAAGCGCTGGCCGATTCGCGCCATCAACAGGGCCAGATCGTCCTCGGGCAACTCGGCGCCGAACTCCTCGGCCATCGCGCGCACAAACCCCAGCCATTGCCGGGAGCAACTGCGCGTACGGTATAGCGGCAGCGGGTCGAGTGCGCTCATTCAACAGACTTCGCAAGGAAAAAGGGCCGTCACATGCGACGCATGCACCCGATGTGATGCATGTGTGATGCATGTGTGATGACATGTTAGCGGCCGCCATCCTCGAATCGAGATCTGCGTCTCACTTTTTTCGGGCATTCCCCGACAGCGTGTAGGGAATTTCTGTAGCGGGTGGCGACGCGCGCCAGTCAGTCCCCGCCGGCATCGCCCCGAACAATCATCCCTCTGCCATCGGCGGCAGTCCGAACACGTCGCGCAGATAGCGCAGATACCCGATGTCCTCGCACATGCTCTTGCCGGGCGAGTCGCTGAGCTTGGCCACCGGCTGGCCATTGCAGCGGACCATTTTGATCACGATCTGCAGCGGCGTCGGCCCCAGATCGTTGGTCAGGCTGGTGCCCACCCCGAACGCCAGCCGGCAGCGCGTGTGGAAGTGCTGGTACAGCCGCATCACCTTGTCGATATTGAGCCCGTCGCTGAACACCAGCACCTTGGTCCGGGGATCGACGCGGTGCGCTTCCAGATGCGCGATGACGCGCTCGCCCCATTCGAACGGGTCACCCGAATCGTGGCGCATGCCATCGAACAACTTGCAGAAATACAGATCGAAATCGCGCAGGAACGCATCCAGCCCAACCACGTCCGACAACGCGATACCCAGATCGCCACGGTATTCGCGCGCCCACGATTCCAGCGCCGCCACCTGCGAATCGCGCAGCCGCGGCCCCAACGCCTGGAACGCCTGCAGATACTCGTGCGCCATCGTGCCCAGCGGGGTCAGCCCGTACTGCTTGGCGAAATACACGTTGCTGGTGCCGACGAACTGTTCGCCCAGGCCATCGCGCAGCAGCGGCAGCAACTCGCCATGCCATTGCCGCGAGTAGCGCCGCCGGGTGCCGTAGTCGGCGATCTTGCAGCCGGCCGGCATGCTGCGCAGGCTCGCCACCTTCTCGCGCAGGCGGCTGCGGCCCTCTTCGAAATCCGGCTCGGAGGTATTGCGAAACCACACCTCGTTGATGATCGCCAACAGCGGCACCTCGAACAGGATGGTGTGCAGCCAGGGGCCACGGATGGTCAGCTCGATCTCGCCCGGATGGGTGGCCGATGCGGTCAGGCTCAGATACTTGCGATCCAGATGGAACAGCGCCAGGAAGTCGGCGAAGTCCGGCTTGATGAAGCGCAGGCTGCGCAGGTAATCCACTTCGTCCTCGCGCAGCCGCAACCGGCACAGCGCATCGATCTCGCGCGAGATCTCATCGACGAACTGCGCCAGATCCACGCCGGGGGTGCGGCACTTGAAGCGGTAATCCACCTGCGCTGCCGGGTGCTGGTGCAGCACTGCCTGCATCATGGTGAATTTGTACAGGTCGGTGTCGAGCAGCGAATGGATGATCATGCCGCCGGATTATGCCCTTGGCGGCGATGACAGCGCGTGCAGTGCGCAAGCCGCGTGAGAACGCAGCGCACCTGTGTCGTCAGGTAGACAGCCGCGATTGCCAAGCTGGGCCAGCGCGTTCCAACCCGTTCTGCGCAGCGCAGCCGCTGGCGGAAGGAGCACGTCGGAAGGCATGCAACGTGACGCCAGCACGTGCAGCTGCACCCGTCTGACGCACAGCACAGGCGCACGCCATGCACGTGCAGCGCGATCTAGCGCGACCGGCAACCAGAGCGAGCCCGCATCACGTGACGTGGCCGGCGTCAGAAGCCCAAGCGTGCGAGCGGGTTTCTGGCGATCCCGGGCACTGGCCGCGCCCCGACGCTGCGGCGAACGCAGCTGTTCGCCAGTCGCCCTCAGCGCGCCAGCACCTGCTGCGCCGGCTTGCCCTGCACGGTGAAATCGCTGTCGCCCGGGCCGCCGGCCTTGGGGTCGGTATACCAGCACCACAGCGCAATGCCTTCCACGCCATGCGCCTGCAGTACCTTGCGCCACTGCTGCAACACCTGCAGCTGTAGGCGCGTATCGACGGCGGCCGTGCGCTGCTCCGGGCTTTCCCACGGCGCCGCCAGACTACCGCGCGCCGAACGCAACCCCAGCTCGGCCACCCACACCGGCTTGCCCACGCGCTGACCCAACTGCTGCAGGCGTTGCGCCGCGGCGGTCATTTCAGCGCTGCGTGCGTCGGCAGCTTCGGACAGGCGCGGATACAGGCTGGTGCCCACCGCATCGAACAACGACCAGTAACGGAAGCTCTCGGCATGCTCCATGCCGTCGGCCACGTACAACAGTTTTCCGTGGTAGACCTTGCGCACTGCCGCGACCAACGCCGGCCATTGCGGCGCGTCCTGCAACTTGCGCAACTCGGTGCCGATCACCAACGCTTCGGCGTGTTCGTCCTGGGCCAACCTGGCCAATGGCAGCAATGCCTGCTGATAGGCCGCAAACCACGCCGCCGGGTCGGTGGGCGCGGCATCGCCGGCCCAGTGTCCCGGAATCCAGACATGCACCTTGAGCGTCGGCTGCAATCCAGCCTGCAGGCTTTGCCGCAACGCAGCGCGCATGGCGTCCACACTGCTGTCGCTGCCCAGCACCGGGTCGTTGGACTGCGGGTTGGCCTGCCACACGAACGCGACCAGCAACGCCTTGCTGGCCCCCGTCTTGGCCAGTGCGTCCAGCGACTGCGCTGCAGCCTGACTTTCCCACGGGGCGTTGGCGGACACCTTGACGTTGGCGCCCATCCAGGTCGGCGCGGCGGCATTGCAGCCGTTTGCCAGCAGACACACGCCGATCAACGTTGCGACGCTTAGAACGCGCTTGAACATGCAGCAGACACCTCGGCATTCGGCGGCGCCGCGTGCCGGGAGCACGCCGTCGCACGCAAGGATGCACTGTTCTTGTCCTGCGGCACCGCCGTGACCGCTGCCGGGTTGGCCGGCTCGGCAGTGTCGGCCGATGCCGTTGCAGCCGGGGCCACCGCAGCGCTCTGGGCCATCGCCGGCTGCATCACCCCAGCCTCCTGCGTAGCGGGAGCGGCCGCCGCACGCACCGGCAACGATACCGGCGTCGTCATGACAACGGCCTCGCCCTGCATCAGGGCCTGTTCGTCGGGCGCTGCGGCACGCATCCAGCTACCCCAACCCTGCGGTTGTGCCCAGATCGCACCCACCAGGCCCAACACCAGCAATCCGGCCGCCTGGCCGCGCTGGTCGGCGTGCAGCGCACGCAGCAACAACGCCGCCGGCACCCACAACAGCAGCAGGGCATCGAAGCCAGCCCAGCCGAACGCGAACGACAACGCAGCCGCGCAGATCACGGTGCCGGCACTGGCCACCACGCCACGCGCCAACGCACCGCTGCGCGCACGCGCCACCAGCGCAAGCACCGGGAAGCACGCCACGGCCGCCACACCCCAGCGGACCGCCGGCAACCAGCCGTCGGCATGGCCGGCCAGTGGCAACGGCAACGGATGCGACGCCTGGGCAATGCTGGACAGCGTCGGCCACGGCGCATTGAACACGACCAGATTCACGTAGGCCCACATGCCGACCAGGAATGCGAACGGCAGATAGCACACCAGATAGAACGAGCCTGGTGCCTTGCGCAGCATCTGCGGCGGCATGACCAGCAGCAGCCACGGCGCGACCATTGTCGACAGCGCCAGCGTCTGCAGATCCAGGCACAGCAAAATGCACAACCAGCCCGCAATGCGCAGATAGGTGAAGGCTTCCACCGGCGCCTGCAAGCGGCGCAAGGTGCGGCACAAACCGTAGAAGGCCAGCAACCCCACTGCCTGGCTGCCGCCGGCAGCGATCGGCAGCAGGAACAGCGGGTTGCAGCCCACCAGCAGCGTCAGCGCGCTGGCCCAGCCGCGCCCGAACACGCCAGCCAGATCGCGCCACAGCAGCGACAGGAACAGCGCGTTCGCAGCCACCGCGACACATGGCCAGACCTGGAACGGCAGATTCCAGCGATGCAAGGTGAGATCGACCGCCCACGCCAGCAACCCGGTCGCCGGCACGCCGATGTCCGGCGCAAGCGCGGGCGTCGTGGCCACCGACTGCACCAGCAGCGGCTGGCTCAGCAGCGACAGCGCCACCACGGCGATGAGAAACGCCGGCAGCCCGCTCTCGCGACGCTGCGCAACCGGCTCACTCTTCGAGTGCGGCGCGGCGCTCGTTTTCCGAATGCTTGCTGATGCCATGCGTGGTCTTCTCCCAATAGAACGGATTGTGGATCAGCTGCCAGAGACCCTTGTAGGCGGCGATCGACTGCAACGCCCAGTAGAACGGCACCGTCAGTGCGTACGGCGCCAGCTTGAAGTAGTCGCGCTTGAACGCTGCAACCAGCGTGATGTAGATGAAGAACGCATTGGCCAGCAGCAGATTGACCAGCGAGACCCCCGCCAGCCACGGCGGGAAGAAGCGTTCGAACATCGTGGTGCCGGTCAGCGCCCACGCCGCGTACAACGCCCAGAGCACCGGCACGCCCAATGCGGTGAAAAAACCGCCGCCGATGAAGAACTGGAACCCCCAAAATCCCTTGAAGCCGGTGCTGCGATACAGATGCACCGGGTCGCGCATGTGCACCAGCCAGGTCTGCATATAGCCCTTAAGCCAGCGCGACCGCTGCCGGATCCAGTTGGGAATGCTGACGTTGGCTTCTTCGAAGGTGGTGGAATTGACCACATTGACGCGGTATCCGTTCTGGATCAGCCGCACGCCCAGATCGGCGTCTTCGGTGACGTTGTACGGATCCCACGCGCGCACCTGGCGCAATACGTCCAGACGGAAGTGATTGGAGGTGCCACCCAACGGAATCGGAATGCGCAGGTATTCCAGCGCCGGCAGGTAAAAGTCGAACCAGAGCGTGTACTCCAGCGTGAACATCCGCGTCAGCCAGTTTTCGTCGGCGTTGTAGTAGTTCAGCCGCGCCTGGATGCACACCACATCCTTTTCGGCCTTGCGGAATGCCGCAACCACGCGCTTGAGCTGGTCCGGCTCGGGCTTGTCTTCGGCGTCGTAGATGGTAAGCAGCTGCCCACGCGCAAAATGCAGTGCGTAGTTGCAGGCCTTGGGCTTGGTCTTGGGCTGCGACGGCGGCACCCGGATGATTTCGAAGAACGCTTCCAGGCCGAGTTTCTTGGCCGCTTCGATGGTGTCCAGGTCGTCCGCTTCCAGCACCAGCTTGACGTCCAGCTTGCTGATCGGGTAATCCAGCTTGCGCAGCGCGTTGGCCAGGATCGGCAGGACTTCCGGCTCCTTGTACATCGGCACCAGCACGGTATAGACCGGCAGGTCGTCGTCGCGCAGCGCGGCCACCTCGTCTTCGGTGACCTTGATGTCGATGCGATGGCGCGAGCCGAACCACACCAGCAGCAACTTCAACCCGAAGGTGGCCAGAAAGCCCAGCGCCACCAGCACGTTGACGGCAATCAGGGCCGGCACCGGGAACAGCACCAACGTCGCCAGCATCACCGCCGCCAACGCCCACAACGCGAACTTCTGCCCGCGCGTGATGACCTGGCGTGCCGAATACGTCGGCGCATGCGCCGCAAGCAGGTTCAGCGCGTTGTCGGTGAGCTGCTCGTCGGCATAGCGCTGCAGGCTCCAGATGATGTCGAACTTGGCGGTACCGACAAAGCGCACGTCTTCGCCGTAATGGGCACGTGCCCAGGCGAACAAGGCCGGATCCGGATCGGCTACCGCCAGCACCAGCACACCGTCCTCGCGCCGCCACGGCAACACCAGGCGCTGCGCGTAGCTATCCAGATCGCCGGGGGTGAGCAGCGCAGGATCCGGCGGCTGCTGCACCAGATCGATGAATTGCAGCCCGAAGTGCGCGGCAACGATGGCGTAGAACCGCTGCGCCGGCACGCCGCGCTGGGCCAGGATCACATCGCCAAGGCGCGAATTCCAGCGTTGCTGCAAGGCCAGCGCCGAGCGCAGCTGTTCATCGGTGATGACGCCTGCAGACACCAGCGCACGACCCAGCAGACCGCGTTCGCGGCCGATGTCCGGTGCTCGTCCCAGCGCGTCCGTTTCGCAGGTGACCGTCATGTGCGGCCCCTCAGAAACGCCACCAGGCGGCCACGAATGGCCCGCCCGCGGCACCGGTGTTGCGCCCCATCACCGGCTGCTGATACCCCACCTGCCATTGGCTGCCACCCGGCGCCGTGTACAGCGTGGACAACTGCAACTTGGTGAGATCGTAGTTGGTGCCGGTGGCGACGAAGCCCACGCCGCCACCGCTACCGGCAACATCGAAGTTGCCACGCCCGTTGCCCAACCCCTGGATCACATTGAGTTCGCCCAACAGCAGCCAACTCGGGGTCAGACTCAGACCTGTGGACGCGTCTACCCGCAGTTCGTCGGACGCCGCGCTTCCGCGCAGGCGGACCGCACCCCCCAGATCGACATAGCCGTTGCGGCCGCCCAGCGTGTAGCCACGGCCGCGGCTGTAGCGCAGCTCAAGGCCATAGTCGCCCAGGCCAAGCGCAGGGTCGGAATTGGCAGAAGGATTGTTCGGGTGGTAGGTCTTGCTGCGCCCATACGCGGGGATGCTCACCAGGGCCTGCACGGCACTGCGCCAGACATCGTTCTGCGCGCTCGGCAACGCATAGCGCAAGCCGATTTCCTGATCGGCAAAACCGGTCGTCGTGGTTTGCTGACGGCCGTTGACGGCATCGTGGTTGCTGAAACCCACGTCGTTGAAATAGAAGTTGCCGATGAAGCTGAGCTTTTCGGTCAGACCATGCTCGACGTAGACGTTGAGCTGGTCCTGACGGCTGCGGCCATTGCCATCGAACTGCTGGCCGTCGCCGAAGGTCGTGCGGTGGTGGCTGTCGTCGAACCACCCGCGGCCATCGCTATGCAGCGCCTTGACGATCACCAGGGTGTCGCCCTGCGGCTGGGTCCACGCACCGGCCAATGCGGTGCCTGGCAATGCGGCCAGCACACAGCTCAGTGCAAGCGCCGATGCCAGGACCGACAGCGCACGCGGTTGGGTTGGATGGGGATGACACGGCGAGGCAATCGAACTGGACTGCAGCGGGGTAGCGCACGACCGACGTACCCGCCTTTGCGGGTCGTTCTGTAAAGACATTGCACGATTCCTGATGGGGGACCCGGAAGGGACAGGAAGCTAGGGTTGATCACACTTCGGGGCGAAACGTATCACAGTTGCGGCCGGCGCCCCATCACCGACTTATCACAAATTTAACGCGATCCAACTCATTTGTTTTGCAACAAACGCGGCACCTGGGCCACTGCGTGGATCCAGATCGCAAGCCACACGCCAAGCCGCGTCGGCAGCCCGCGTCGATCGGCCTCGAATTTACGAAAATAGCGCCACAATCCACGATGTTTGTGCCACTCCACAAAGAACGGCCGCGCGCGGCTGGAGACCCCGCGTACGTGGAGCACCTGCAGATCGTTGGCCACCGCCACCAGAGCACCTGCCTGGCGGGCGCGCCGGCACAGATCCAGGTCTTCAGCATGCAGCCGGTAATTGCCGTCCCAGCCGCCCAGCCGGTCGAACAGGCTGCGCTGCATCAGCATCAACGCCCCGGAAATGGCATCCACCGGCTGCAAGGCGCGCGACGGATCGGCCGGCACCGCCAGATTGGCGGCGGCGCGCGGCGCGCGCAGCATCGCGGCGAAGTCAGGGTCGCGGCGGCGCACGGCCGCATCCGGGCGCCCCTGCTCATCCACCTGCTCCACCCCCAGCAACACCGCCGGATGTCCCGCTGCCCGGTCGTACAGCTGTAGCAAGGTATCGCGCGCGACCATCAGGTCCGGGTTGATGAAGACCAGCCAGGGTGCCTGCGAATCGCGCGCGCCCTGGTTGCAGGCAGTCGCAAAACCAGGGTTGTCGGGATTGGCGATGAAATGCAGCCGCGCATCGGCCAGGGCATGACGCTGCACCACTTCCAGGGTGTCGTCGCTGGAAGCGTTGTCGACCACGCGGATCTCGCTGATGCCCTCGGCCGCGCGCAATCGCGACAGGCACGCATCGATGGTGCTGCTGCTTTCATAAGTGACGACGACGGCGGCGATCTGGACGGGAGTCATCCGGCCATTATCCGGTGCCGGAGCGGCGCAGCGCCATCTTGGGTTGGCCGATGCTCGCTGCGCGACAGGCGCTGCCGCGGCCGCATCGCGCCGACGTCCGGACGCGATTGGAACGGCGCCACGCTTCCGCTTGCACGCAGTGCCCGGGCGCGAACGCGCCTTGCAGCATGGCGACCCACCGCCGCAAGGCGCATACTGCGCGCCCGGAGCCGCACGCGGTTTCCGTTGCCACACTTTTGTGCGACCGGCAAACCGACTGCGCAGCCAGGCAAGCGCGGGCAGCACGCGATGCATGTACCAGGGGTACATCTGCGTCAGAGCGCGTCGTCCGCCTGCACCTGATCGCCAGCCGGGTTGCAGGTTGCTTTTGGTGCACTCCCACACCTGATTGTTGAGATGACGGTTAGCGACCTTGCGGTTTCGCGCTGCCTTTTCATTGCTTGCATCGCCGCGACCTGATGGCGGATGCGATGCGACAACGGCCCGGCAGCGCCGTTCTTGTTCTTGCCGGCGCGCGCGCCGCGTCCGCCGGCTTACTCCCGATAACCTGGTCTATACCACTCACCGGCGCAGCACGGTTGCCGCGCCCGTCGGGAGTCAGGCCATGAACGTGCCGCATCAGGTGCATGGCATGAGCCTGGAACTGGCATTGCCGGACTGGCCAGTCCTGACCACCGATGAAATCCATCGCGTGCTGCAGCGGTTTGCGGCGGTGGGCCACCTCACTGCGGTGCGCTGGCATAGCGCGCGCCCGTTCTCGGCAGCGGCCTGCGTGGACACTGCAAGCGGCCCGGTCATCGTCAAACGCCACCACTGCAGTGTGCGCAGCGTAGCCGCGCTGCGCGAGGAACACAGCTTCATGGCCCATCTGCGCTGGGCCGGCGCGCCGGTGGTGGAGGTGCTGCACGACGCCCGGGGCCGCACTGCGCTGGCGCACGCCGATTGGGTGTACGAAGTGCAGCGGGTGGGTGCGGGGCACGACCTCTACCGCGATGCATTGTCGTGGACGCCGTTCTCCGATGTTGCGCATGCGCGGGCGGCCGGCGCCGCGTTGGCGCAACTGCATTGCGCGGCCCAGGGTTTCGATGCGCCGGCACGCTCCACCAGCGTGCTGGTCGCCAATCTGCGATTGTTTGCCCAGGCAGACCCCCTGCAGGCGTTGCACGATGCCTTGCCAACGCGGCCGCACCTTGCAGCAGCCCTTCAGGACCGCCCCTGGCCAGACGATCTGGCCACCCACCTGCTGCCCTGGCATGCGCAGGCGTGGCCGCTGCTGTCTGCGCCAGGCGCGCTACCGCCGCTGTGGACCCACGGCGATTGGCATGCGTCCAACCTGCTGTGGGACACCACCGACGGAGCCACCCGCGTCAGCGCCATCTTCGATTTCGGATTGAGCGATTGCAGCAGCGCGCTATTCGATCTGGCCACCGCGATCGAACGCAACCTCATCCCCTGGTTGCGGCTGGACACCGGCGCACGCGCGCAGGCCGAGCTCGACCAGCTCGACGCGCTGCTGGAGGGCTACGCGCAGCATCGCCCACTGGACGCAAACCACTTGCACCGCCTGGCTGCGCTGCTGCCGATCGTGCATGCCGACTTCGCCTTGAGCGAAATGGAATATTTCGCCGGCATCACGCGTTCGCCCGCCAATGTCGATATCGCCTATCACCGCTATCTGCTCGGCCACGCGGACTGGTTCGCCAGCGCCGATGGCCAGCACCTGCTCGCGCATCTGCACGCACGTGCGCGCCGGCTGCCGTGAGCAGCTTCCTTTCTCTGTCGAGTCCTGCCCAATGTCCGTTGCCTTCCCCCTGCTGTCCCGCTGCCCGCTCGCGCTTGCACTGGCATTGTGCTGCGCCCCCGCACTGGCGCAGCAACAACCCGGCGCCGATGCGGTCGAACTGGACGCGGTCAACGTGCGTGGCGAGCGCGCGCAGACCAGCACGGCATTGAGCGGATTTGGCGCCACCCGGCTGCTGGACGCCCCCGCCTCGATCGCGGTCATCGATCGTGCGCAATTGCTCGATCGCCAGGCACGCGTACTCAGCGAGGTCTTGCGCGCCGATGCCTCTGCCGGCGATGCGTATGCGCCGATCGGCTATTACGAAAACTTCGTGGTGCGCGGCTATTCGCTCAATGCCGCCAACAGTTACCGCATCAACGGCATGAGCGCGGTGGGCGAACAATCGATCGCACTGGAAAACAAACAGCAGGTGCAACTGCTCAAGGGCCTGGCCGGGCTGCAATCGGGCGTCAACGAACCGGCCGGACTGATCGACTACCGCACCAAGCGACCCGAGCACGTGCGCAGCGTCACCCTGGGCACCGACGAACAGGGCTCGCGCTATGTCGCCGCCGATCTGGGCGACTGGTTCGGTGCCGAACGCACGCTGGGCTTACGCGTCAACGCCGCACGCGAAGACATCGACAGCTATGTCGATCACGCCGACGGCTACCGCAATTTCCTGTCGCTGGCCGGCGACTGGAAGATCACCCCGCAGGCGCTGCTGCAGCTGGACGTGGAGTATCAGCACCGGCAACAGCGCTCGGTGCCCGGCTATCAACTGCTGGGCGGCACGCAGGTACCGCGCGATATCGATGTGCACCGCCTGCTCGGCTACCAGCCGTGGGCGCGGCCAGTGGAAATGGATTCGCTCAACGCGCAGCTGCGTTACGCCTACCAGTTCAACGACGACTGGCGCGCCACCGCCGAAGCATCGCGCAGTCGCTCGAAGATCAACGATTTCTCTGCATTCGCCTGGGGCTGTTATGGCGCGGCAAGTTGCGCCGACATCGCCACGCCGAACTTCTTCAGCGCGCAGGGCGAATACGACATCTACGATTACCGCAGCCCCGACGACACCCGCATGCACGATCAGCTGCGTGCCACGCTCGAAGGACACGTCGCGACCGGCGCGTTTGAGCAACACCTGAGCATCGGCGGCGAGTGGCTGCGCCGCACCATCGACCGTTTTGGTTCGGTCAACGAATTCGTCGGCAGCGGCAGCATCGATCGCGACCCGGAGGTCTTTGCGCAGACCGATGTTGCGCTGGACCCCAAGCAGCGCCGTCTGGACAGCCGCCAACGCGCGCTGGTCATGGCCGACCGGATCGGCCTGGGCGCGCAGTGGGAACTGTCGCTTGGCGCGCGCTACGTGCAGCTGGACGAACGCAGCTTCGATCGCGACGGCCTGCTGGAGCGACGCACGCGCAAAGACACGGTACTGCCGCAGGCGGCGCTGCTGTTCAAACCGCAGCAGAACATGTCGCTGTATGCCAGCTACGCCAAGAGCCTGGCGGCCGGCGGCACGGCGCCGTGGTTTGCCGATAACGCCGACCAGATCCTGCCGCCCACCAATGCATACCAGCTGGAAACCGGCGCAAAGATCGACCTGCAGGGCCTGCGTCTGGGCGCGGCACTGTTCGACATCCGCCAGGCCTATCAGTTCACCCAACCGCAGGCCGATGGCGGTCTGCTCTATGTGCAGCAGGGCCGCCTGCACAACCGCGGCCTGGAGCTATCTGCCGACGGTGCGGCGACCCGGCAGCTGCGTCTGTTCGCCAGCGTCGCGGCAATCCGCGCGCGTGCAGAGGACACCGACATTGCCGAGTACGAAGGCCATCAGGCGATCAACGTGCCTAAGCTGCGCGCCAGCGTGCAGGCCGATTACAGCGTGCCCGGTATCGATGGTCTGGCCCTGCTGGGCGGTGTGCAATACAGCGGGCGCAAGTTTGCCGACCGCCTCGGCAACGCCAGCGTGCCGGCCTACACCGTGGCCAACCTGGGTGCCCGCTACGCCACGGCGCTGGGCGGGCTGGCGACCACCTGGCGCGTGAACGTGGACAACGTGTTCGACAAGCGCTATTGGCGCGATTCCGGCGAATATCAGGGCGATGCGTATCTGTTCCCCGGTGCGCCGCGCACCGCACGGCTGACGGTGCAGGTGGATTTCTAACCTGCACTGTAGGCACACATTGCGCGCCCTGCCGTGCATGCACAGGAATGAGGGGGAATGCGCTGTCGGGCAGCGTCGACAGCCGGTCACCGGCGCTGCCAGCTCGCCTGCGGATTGTGCTCGTGGACGACGAGGTGCCGTGTTCCAAGGCTGAACTGTATGCACCGTCGTCCCAACGCCTCCTACGCCGCAACACGTTGACCTATCACGTACCAGGTACCGCATGTCGCTGCTCGAATCCATCGCTGTCGTGATCAACCTGCTGGGCGTGTGGCTCACCGCGCGGCGCATTCGCTGGTGCTGGCCGGTGGGCATCGTGGCGGTGGCGTTGTATGCGTGGCTGTTCTACCAGTGGAAGCTGTACTCGGACATGCTGCTGCAAGGGGTCTACGTGCTGACCCAGCTCTACGGATGGTGGCACTGGCAACCCGGCAACGCTGCAGACACGCGGATACGCCCGCTGCCGATGCCGTCCGCCGAACGCTGGCTTTCGCTGGGCATCGGCGCGGCGTTCGCTGCGGCGCTCGGCGCCTATATGCATTACCGCACCGATGCGGTGCTGCCGTGGCTGGACGCGGCGCTGGCCAGTTTCAGCCTGGTGGCCAGCGTGTGGGCAGCACGCAAGCGCATCGCCAACTGGGTATTGTGGATCGTGCTCGACTGCGTCTACGTCGGCGTCTTCATCAGCAAGGGGCTGTACCCTACTGCCATGCTCTACGCAGGCTTCGTGGCGCTTGCGGTGTACGGCTGGCATAGCTGGAAAACCCAACAGAACCAGAATATGGCTATCGCACGCTAAGCCGGTCGCGGTTTGCGCGCGCGTTCTTCTTTACCATCGCAACATGCACGCCTGCCACCTCATTTCCTTGCTCACGCCCTGCGTCTTCCGCCTGCGGTTCGCCGCATGAGCGTGTCGCGCCAACACACCATCACCGAAGCGATCTCCGCACAAATCTCAGCCGGCGAATGGGGACCGGATCAGCGCCTGCCGGTGGAACGCGCGTTGGCCGAGCGATTTTCCTGCACCCGCATCACGCTGCGCGAAGCGCTGCAGCAGCTTGAAGCCGAAGGCCGCATCTATCGCGAAAACCGCCGCGGCTGGTTCGTCAGCGCGCCGCGCGTGCGCTACGACCCCACCAGCATCGCCGGCTTCATGCAGTACGTGGCGGCGCAAGGACGCAAGCCGCGCACTGAATTATTGAGCGCCACCCGGCAGGTCGCGGGCGCGGCTTACGCCGCGGCGTTGCGACTGGACAGCCCGTACGACGAGGTGTTCGTCCTGCAACGTCGGCGCTGGATCGACCGCCGCGCAGTGCTGCTGGAAACCAATGTGGTGCTTGCGGACTGGGCGCCGGGCCTGCTCGAACACGATCTGGCAGGGTCGCTGTCCAGCGTGTTCAACCAGCGGCTGGGACTGTTCCTGAGCCGCGCGCAGCTGTCGATGCATCCGGCCGGATTGGACGCGACACAGGCGATGCTGCTGCAGTCCACGCCCGGCACGCCGTGTTTTCGGCTGCAGCGGATCAGCTTTGCCGAAGACGGCCGCGCGGTGGAACTGGATATCGAATCCTGGCGCCACGACGCATTGGATGTGGTGGTGCGGACCGAGGCGCCGACGCGGTCTGCTTTTTAGGGCCGGGAATTGGGAATTGGGAATTGGGAATTGGGAATCGTTGAAGAGCGTGCCGCATTGCTGCGTTCGTGGTGTGTGCGGCTTTGCTGCCACCTCGGTGTCATCAACAGCAGATTCGAAGCTACTTGATAGGCCGGATGACGTTTCGGCCAGAACGCATCGGTGACGTGCCGGCGGCATCGACGGGGCACGGCTGCTGATTGGGCGGTGGTTCCGCCTTTCGCCTGATGCAGGCATCACGACATCGATCCGGTCATGCGACAAGTGCGATCGCGAGAGCAGCGAGTGCGGCAGCGGAGTGGAACCTGCAGTTGCGATGTGCGCATGATCGGATGACGAACGTCGTCGTGCCTGCGTGATCCATGTAGATTGCGGACGATCACCGTGCCTGGCGGTGGGCAGGTCGTTCCGGCGGCGACGCTAGGCGTCGAACAACGCGCGTTGCAGGTCCGGTGGCGGGAGGTGCGCCAGGAGTTGCGTCAGCTGGTCGCGCTGCGCGCGCAACGGGTCGTGCATGAGGAAATTGGCCAGGCGCGCATGCCAGGCCGGCCAGCGGGTAGCCAGCGCGTCCATGTCGCCTTCGGCCGGGCGGCCCTCGTGCGGGGAGGCAACGAAGGCGGTGTCGCACAGCACGTTACGCCAGCCCAGCCCACCCATGCGCAGGCTCAGATCCACCAGCGCCGCGTACCAGGAGCCGTAACTGCTGGCGTCCAGGCCACCGGCCTTGCGCCGCGCCGTTCCACGCAACAGCACCGCATGCCCGATCGCCGACGGCAGTTCCGGGTGCAGCGGCGGCATCGCGGCACAGGCAGCCGCAAGCCGCTCGGGTGAATCCGGCATCGGGTTGAGTTCGCCCAGCCGCGGCCAGCTGCAGGCCTCGCCCACATTGCTCCATGGCGTGGCGGTGGCGATCGCGGCGTCGCGTGCAAAACACGCGGTCAGCTGCCGCAACCACCCCGGCAACGGGCAAGCATCCAACCCCAGCACCACCACATCGGCATCGCCGCAGGCGCTGAGCATTTCGTCCAGATGCGCCACCTCGCCCAGCATGCGCTGGCGACGGGTGTAATGCGCCTGCAATGGCGTGCGTGCCAGCCAAGGTTCGATCACTGCGCGCCCGCGCGGGCCGGCCTGCGCATCATCGGCCAGCCACACGCGTGTTCCTGCAGGCGTGGCCGCATCTAATGCGCCCAGACACGCATCCAGCGCCTCGTCGTCGGTGCCCACCGGCACCAGCACGACCGGCAGCGCTGCACTCATTGCGGCTTCTGGCTGGGTTTCAGAGGTTCCATGGCCTTGAATTTCTGGCCATATTCGTCGGTGAGATTGCGCGCTTCCTGCGGGTTACGCACGATCGACGGGGTGATCAGCACGATGACTTCGCGGCGGTTGCTGGTGCGGCTCTTGGTGCCGAACAGCGCACCGACCACCGGCAACTTGCTCAGGAACGGCACGCCATTGCTTCCATTGGTGGTGCTGTCGTCGATCAAGCCGGCCAACATGATGGTGTCGCCGCTCTGCACGGCGGCCTCGGTCTTGACCCGGCGCGTATTGATGTCGACATTACAGGCGGCCGCGTTGATGGTGGCGGTTGCAGACAAGCACGCGGTCGGTCGATCGCCCGGGCTGCTGACCTCCTGCACGATATCCAGGAACACCATGCCGTCCTTGGTGACACGCGGGCGCACCTTGAGGATCACACCGGTATCGATGTACTGCACCGACGAATAGCTGCTATCCACACCGATGCCGGTATTGATCGAGGTGGAGTTGATGGCGATGCGCGAGCCGACGTTGAGCGTGGCCTCGGCATTGTTGCGCACGAATACCGACGGGGTCTGCAGCAGACGCACGTCGGTGACCTTGTCCAGCGCAGTGATGATTGCGGCGGCATTTTTGCCGAGGAAGCTCCACGCCACCCCGTCACCAGTGACCTTGCCGGCAATATCGCCCCAGATATTGCGCCCTGCAGCACTGGGAAGTCCTGCACCTCCACCGAAGCCCGGGCCGTTGCTATTCGAGTCAGTGGCCGCATTGACCGCATTCTCGAAATACCAATTGACGCCATAGCTCAACTGGCCCGTCAGGTTGACCTCGGCTACCTGCGCCTCGATATGCACCTGCATCGGCATCACGTCGAGCTTCTCGATGACGTCGCGGATCGAGCTCCATGCCTGCGGCGTGGAGCGCACCAGCAAGGTATTGGTCTCGGCCACCGCCGAGACACCCACCTTGTCGCCGGCCACTTCCAGCGTCACTGCGCCGTTGCCATTGCTGCGCGGCGACAGCTGCAGGCTGCCGTTACCCAAACCACCACTGCTGCTACCGCTGGTGCCGAAACCGCTGCCCGACGAACTGCCATCGCTGCTGTCGCCGATGCTGCCGCCGGTCATGCCGGAGCTGCTGCCCAGGCTGCTGTCGCGGTTGCCGAGCGTGCCACCGAGCACGCTGGTTTCGGACCCCGGCGCCAGCGACGCATTGGAATCGCCACCGTTGCTGCGGCCACCGAACACTTCCGAAAGCCGATCGGCCAGGTCCTTGGCCTTGATGTACTTCAGCTCGTAGGAGAACAGCCGCACGCCGCCACCGGCGCTGTCGATACGGTCCAGCCATTGCTGGATCTGATCCAGATAACGCGGCTGCGGGGTGATCACCAGCACCGCGTTGGCGTTTTCCAGCGGCATGAAACGGAACATGCCGGCGCTGGGGGTCTTGCTCTGCTCGCCGAACACCTTTTCCAGATCCGCACTGACCTTTTCGGCCTTGCCGGACTGGATCGGAAACACGCCCACCGACATGCCCGACAACCAGTCCACGTCGAAGATCTGCACGGTGCGCAGATAGTTTTCCAGCTCCGCGCGAGTGCCGCCCAGGGTGATCACATTGCGCGCCGGGTCGGTGCCGACGATGGCATTCGGGCGCGCGTACGGCTCCAGCACCTTTTTCATTTCGCTGGCGGAAATGAACTTCAGCGGCACCACGCGCACCTCGAAACCGCGTGCGGCAGAGGGCGATGCGGTGCTGGGCGCCACGGTGCCGGCCAACGCCTGGTCGGCCGGCACGATGTTGTAGCGGCCACCGCTGAATACCATGCGGGCGTTGTTCCAGCCCAGCACCATCTCCAGCAGGTTCAGCGCCTGCGCGGGCGACACCGGATTGGGCGTGGCCAAGGTCACGGTGCCCTGCACGCCGGGCGCGATGACGTAGTTCTGGCCGAGCATGTCGCCCAGGATCGCCTTGACCACCGCCTGCACCGATTCGCCTTCGAAATTGAAGGTGGCACTGCCGCTGCTGGCCATGCCCAGCGTGGGCGCCGGCGCGGACGCGGCGCCCTGGTTGATCATCGTGCCGCTGCCGCGCCGGATCACCGGACTGGGCTTGGCACTGGCGTTGGCGTTGCCATCGGCAGCCTGCTCGGCGGCGGTCTGGGTGGCGCCGGCAGCACCGACTTGCGGATCCAGGCGCGCGTTGCGGCGCACGTCCGGCGGCGGAGTGGTGGCGCAACCGGCCAGCAGGCCAATCAGCAGGGACACGGGAAACAGGCGCGGCGTCATGCGTTCACTCATTGGGTCTGACCGGGGGTAGAGCCGCTCTGGCGCTGCTGTTGCAGCTGGCGGCGTCGGGCTTCGATGCGTTCGCGGATGGCACGCATCTGATCGTCGGAGGGGCGTGGGGCTTCCTGCGCGCCATCGCTGCGCTGCGGCGGCACGGTTGGCGGTGTCTGCCCGCCTGGCTGCTGCTGTTGCACCGGCGCGACCGGTTGCGGTTGCGGCGGCTGCGGCGGGACAAGTGCGGCAGCGTCGGGGGACGGTACCGGCGGGGTGGCAGTGGCGGCACCCCGTGCGGCGGCATTGGCGGTGGGCGGCTGCCCGCCCTGGCCGTTGAACACATGCAATTCCAGGGTTTGCGTGCCGCTGGGGCCTTCGATGGTTGCGCTACGCGGCTGCAGGGCGAGCAGGCGCCAGCCTTTCACCGCTTCGCCGCCCAGCTGCACGCGCACCGAATCCTGCGGGTCCAGGGTCAACGTCGCCATCTTGAAGTTGTCCGTCAGCAGCACGCCGGTCAGGCGTACTGTCGAAGCGGCGCTGCTGCCATCGTTGCCGGACAGGAAGAACGGATGCGGCAGGCGGTCTTCGGCAAACGCCGGGTGCGCGGCGATTTCCGAATATTTCTCGAATGGGCCCAGGCGCTCCGGCGCCGGTGCCGGCAACGTGGGCAGACGCTGCACCAGCGCCGGGTCGTCGGGCAGCAGCTCGACGCGCTTGCCCAGGCCGGCGACGGCCAGCACGCACACCAACAGCGCCCAACCGACCACGGTGGCCAGCAGCCAGGTGCGCAGGCCGATCATGTCAAGGCGCATTGCTAGCCTCCGCCGCGTTGGGGGCAGCAGGTGCGGCCTCGTTGTTCAGCGGTGCGGCGCTGGCGCCCGGGCGCAGATAGCCGGCCAGCTCGAAGGCGATATCCAGGCCGTTGCCGCTTTCGTTGGGCGAGAGCTGGTAGCGCTGCGCCATCACGTTGAGGTTGTCCACGAACAAGCGCGGCGTGCCGTTTTCCAGGCTGTACAGCACCGAGGCCAGTTCCGGCGTGCCGCAGCGCAGACGCACCTGCACCGCCACGCGGGTGAAGCGGTTCTTGCTCTCCGGCTGCAACGGCGAGCGATTGCTGATGGCGCAGCTGCGGTTGCCAGGACTGGCCTCCACCACCGCGCGTTCCAGCCGCTGCACCAGCCCGGCGGAGGCGAGTTCGGCCGAGGTTTCCGGCAGGAAGCCCGGGCGGCTTTCCAGCGTCTGCCGCGCCTGCTGCAGCCGCTTGCTGACTTCCGGCGCCTGCTGCAATTGCACGCGCACGCGCAGCTCGCGTTCGCGCAGCGCCTGCAGGTCGTCCTGCACCGCGATCATCGGTTGGGTGAACCATGGGTGCACCAGCACCAGGTAGGCCACGCCGATCACCAGCAACAGCAGGCCCAAAGCGATCCAGCGATCGCGCTTAACGCTGCGTGGCATCGGCCGCCTCCTTCGCATCGGGGCCGGCAAGCTCGGCGGTGATGGTGAAACGGTCGACATTCCGGCCGGCATCGCTCTGCAGCACGCCGGTCAACGACGGCGTACGCCACAACGGCGAGCCTTCCAGACGACGCACCAGCGAAGAGGCTTCGTTGCTCAATCCGATCAACTGCAGTTGCCCGCCTTCGACCGAAAATTTTTCTAGATACGTGCCACCGGGCAGGCGCCGGCTCAGTTCGTCCCAGATTTCGACCGAGGTCGGGCGGGTGGCGCGTTGCTGCTGGAAGAACCGCGCGCCTTCGACCAGGTCCATCAATTGCTGCCGTTCGGCAGCGACCTTGCGCGCGCGCGCGGCGTTGGCCTGCACCTTGGCGCGCAGATCGTCGGCGGCCTGACGGCGGTTGTCGAGCAGCAGCCAGCCGGCAACGGCCAGCAGCACCAGCGCAGAGGCGGCCAGCAACAGGTTCCAGCGCTGCATCGGGTCGCTGCGGCGCAGGCGTCGCGTCGGCGGCAGCAGGTTCACGCCCAACGGCAGGCCATTGGCGTCGGTCACATCGATGCCCGACAGCGCGCTGTTCCATGCGTCCGGCACACCGGCCGGGCCATCGATCATGCGTCGCGGCACTACCACCAGTTCGGCATCGAGCTGGCCGTCTTCGCGCACATCGAGCACGCGCGCATCGAAATACACCTGGTCGGCAGTGAACGGGGTTTGTCGATCGATCTCGAAACGCGCCACGTCCTGCAGGCGCGCCGCTGCCGCTGCGGGCAGGCGCAATGGCCGGCGCAAGGCGTGCGCGGCCGGCAACAGCCAATGCCGCGGCAGGCCTTCAAGCGCTGTCGGCAGCAAGCCATTGACTTCCTGCGGATGCACCGGCCACGGCAGGCTGGCGACGGTGTCGCAGCTGTGATCGCGCTGGCGCAGCAACTGCAGCGTGTCGCCATCCTGTTGCAACAGCAGGCGTGCCTGCGACAGGCCCAACTGCCATTGCCACCGCTGCGGCAGCCAGGCCAGCAGCGATTGTTGCCACCAACGCCAGAAGCCTCCGGCTCCCGGCATGGCGCGTACGCCGATACGACCCAAGGTGTCCCGCCATGCGGTCATTGCACTGCTGCTCCCTCTTCCCAACGCAACACGGTATAGGCCGACCCTGGTAATGCGGACGCGCTGGTCGACACCACCGCCCGCAACACGGCCTCGCGTCCCTGACTCAGTCGCGCCCGGCTCTCGATACTATAAGTGTCAGACCCACCGACCGTCGCCTCGCTGCCCGGCAAACCCAGCGGCGCGTCACGCTGGGCCAGCAGTTGCTGCGCGTCCAGACCCATCGCGGTGAGCACCGGGGCGGGCGCAAAACGCGCTTCAGGCCGCGAACGACCGCTGTACAGCGTGACGTTGGGCAACAGCTTGCGATACAGCTCGCCGTCGATGCCCAACACCAGGCGCAGTTCGCCCAGGGTTTCGAATGGACTGTCTTTTGCGCCATACGGCAGCCCGGCATCGGCGTAATCGCGATCTTCCGCGCCACCGCCGGGCTGGCTCAATGAATCGCCATCGCGCCAATCGACGATGGCACCGGCGATGCGCCCGGCACTGGCCTGCTCGCCGCCCACCGCGCGCACCAGACCGGCGAGCAAGGTGGGCTCGGCCATGTTCAGATCCACCTTGCCGCTTTCATCGGTGATACGAATCTCCACGCTGGCATCGTCCATCTGCCAGCGATAACGTCGGCCGTCCGGGCGCCAGCGTGCCTGGGTGTCGGCATCTTGCAAGCGAAACAATGCGTATTCCAGGCCAGAACGTGCGTACTCCTGCGCCTGCGCGCCGTTGCGCAGCATGCTGCCCTGCAGCGCTTCCACGCGTGCGGTGAGCGCGAACGCACCGATCATCGCGGTAAGCAATGCGATCAACCACAACACCAGCACCAGCGCGGCACCGCGCGAACGACTCATTGCCCTGCCCCCGGGTTGCTGGATTGCGGCAACGCCACCACCATCGGCGGCCATGCGGCATCGTCGCTGCGGATGTCGATGCGCACCATCAGCGGCAGGCGGTCGTGCCATTCCCACTGCGGCAGCCACGCGCTCAGGCGCCCGGTTTGCGGATCCATGCCGCGATACCGAAAACTCACCTGTTGCACGCCTTGGGCAAGGATCTCCGGCGGCAGCGGGCTGCTTTCTTCGATCGACTTGCCGGACTGCAGCATGGTCAAGGCAATCAGCAGGTTGCGCCGATCGCCATCGCCGGCGACCGACAGGTCGTGCAGATACGGCCCGCCGCGTCCCAGGTAATCGGGCACGTCTGCGGCAAAGCGCAGGCGTTGCGGCTCGCCGATGAACAGGATCGGCTGCTGGCTTTGCGTATCGATGCCCATGGCGATCGGCAATGCGGCGGCCAGGCGCCGCCGCAGGAATTCTTCCACCGCACGTACGCGCTCGCTGCGCTGTGCGATCGCTTCGCCGCGCTGACTCACCGCACTGGCCGAGCGCAAGGTGGCAAACGCCAACGCCAACCCACCGACCAGCAACATCGTGGCCAGCAGCACTTCGATCAAGGTGAAGCCTGCGCTGCGCGAACGGCTCATGGCGGGCTGCCCTGCGTGTTGGCCGCCACCAGCCGCAACGTGCGCCATTGCAGCATCTGATTGGGCTGCTCGCCCCAGCGCACCACCAAGGTCAATTGCAGCAGCCGGTGCGCGCCGGGCGACATCGGCGCCTGCGGGTTGCGCCGTGGCTCGTCGTACGGGCGCACGTCCATCGACCAGCGAAAGTGGCCGTTTTCGAACGTGCCTTGTTGCTGCTCGGGCTGCAGCGGCTTGTCGATGCCCTGCACGGCCAGCAGCGACTGCGCGTGCAAGGTGGCGCGCGTGCTTTCATCGGCCGCGCGCACCTGGCGTGCGGCGCCGGACAACGACCCCAGCAACAGGGTCAATGCCAACGCCAGCAGCGCAAAGGCAACGATCACTTCGATCAGGGTGTAACCGCGCTGACGCTTCATGGCGCCGGCGTCCGCAAGGGGCCAGAACGCACCTCACCGGTGATCCAGCCCACGTCCACGCGCCATCGGGCGTCCTTGACCTGCAGATCGATGCGCCCCCCGGTGGACGCACCATCCGGAAAAAACTGGATCGCGCCCTGATCCTGCCGCGATTGCACCTGGCGCGCGCCGGTGAAGCGCACTTCCAGCGACGGCGGCAGATCGCCGTGATGGCCGCCGGGTGCTTCCCAGCGCCGCTGCTGCGGGTCGATCAGAAACCGCTGCGGTGTGCCGGTGGCAATCGCCTGGGTGCGCGTGTAGCGCAGCTGCGAGGCGATGGCCTTGCCGGCAGTGCGCAGGCGCATGCCGTCGATGCCGCCGTTCAATGCTGCGGCAGCAAGCACGCCGGCCATTGCGATCAACGCGATCGCCAGCAGCATCTCCAGCAACGAGGTGCCACGCGCGCGTGCCCGACCAGGGCCGACCACTCCATGCCGATGACGCAACGGCTGACACGCAACGCGCATGGCGAGCGCTTATTGGTACTTGATGTCCGCGTCGTAACTGCTGCCACCGGGCTTGCCGTCCTTGCCCAGGCTGATCAGATCGAACGGCTGACCGTCGCCGGGCGCGCGGTATTCGATGGCGTGGCCCCATGGGTCGTTGAGTTCGGCCGGCTTGGCATACGGGCCCAGCCAACCGCTGCTGTCGCCGGGCTGGGTGACCAGGTCATCGAGTTTGCTCGGCAACTTGCCGGTGTCGAGCTGGAAATTCTCGATCTTGCCGGCCAGCGTCTGGATCTGCGACTTGGCAAGATTGGCCTTGCCGCGATCGGCACCGCCCAGCACGCGGCTGCCGACCAGCGTGAGCACCGCACCGATCAGCACGATGACGATGATGATTTCCAGCAAGCTCATACCGGCCTGGCCTGCGCGCGACGGACTGCGGGTGATGGAACGCTTGATCATGAACGATTTCCTTGCACGTCGATGAAGGATGCTGCCGCCAACACATGACACGGCGGGCATTGCAAAGGTTCCCGCATGGGTGTCGTGCGGTCACCGGAACGTTGTGGTGAATACGCTGCCCGGTCAAGCGCGTGGCTGACAGGGCATTGCGCGCGCTTGGCCCTTGGACGCGGCACACGCGCGGGATGTGCAGTGTACGAGCGCGCCATGCCGATTCCGAGCAGCGGCTGTGCCCAAGTGAAGACTGCACCGTTGCGCAGAGCTCCGCTCTCAGCCGATTGCATTGGTGAGGTCATACAGCGGGACCAGGACCGAAATGATGACAAGCCCCACCACCGAGGCCAGCACCAGCGTGATGAACGGCACCAGCGCGGCCAGTGCGCGGTCGATGGCCTGCGCGGTTTCCAGCTCGAAGGTGTCGGCGGTCTTGAGCAGCATCGTGTCCAATGCGCCGGATTCTTCGCCCACCTGGATCATCTGCAGCGCCAGCCGCGGAAAGCGCTTGCCGCGTGCCAGCGACATCGACAGGCCATGGCCGTTCTTGACGTCGTCGGCCGCATTGGCAACATCCTCCACCAACGCCAGATTGGACATGACGTTGCGCGCGATGCCGATCGCCGCCAGCAACGGCACGCCATTGCGCAGCAAGGTGCCCAGGGTGCGCGTCAGGCGTGCGGTTTCCAGCCGGGCAATCAGGCTGCCGACCACCTTCTGGCGCAGCAGCCATTGGTCCAGCGATGCACGGAACGCGGCATTGCGACGCTTGCGATCCAGCCACAGCCCCAGCACGCCCGGCACGACGATCAGCACGATCCACCAGTCGCGCACCAGCAGGCCCACGCTCAACACCGCCTGGGTAAACCATGGCAATGCCACATCCAGGCTTTCGTACATCTGCGCAAATTGCGGCACCACGTAACCGAGCAGGAACAGCAACGCACAGCCCACCACCGCCAGCAGGATGGCCGGGTAGATCAGCGCGTTGATCACCTTGCCCCTGAGCGCACGGCTGCGCTCCAGATAATCGGCCAGCCGCTGCAGCGTGTCCTGCATGCTGCCGCCAGCTTCGCCGGCGCGCACCATGTTGATGTACAGCTTGGAAAACAGCCCGTGCTGGCGCTCGAGTGCGGACGACAACGGCGCACCGCCGCGCACGGTATCGCGCACATCGCCGATCACCCGCCGGCTTTTTTCGTCTTCGGGCAGATCCATCAGAATCGACAGCGCGCGGTCCAGCGGTTGCCCCGCGCCGATCAACGTGGCCAGTTGCTGGGTGAATTGCACCAGCGCCGCATTGTCGAACGGCTTCTTGCGCAGCAGCATGCGCAGCGACGGCGAATCGTTTTCGCCGGTGGCCAGGCGCGTTTCCACCGGCAGATGGCCCTGTTCCTGCAGACGCAACGCCACCTCGGCATCGCTGGCCGCTTCCATCTGGCCGTCGAGCATTTCGCCGTGGGCGTCCAGAGCCTTGTAACGGTAGAGGGGCATCAGGCTGGGAGGCCGGGATTGGGGAATCGGGAATCGGGATTCGGGAAAAGCACATCGCTGCGTATTGGCGACATCGCGCACGCATCGCTGTCCACGCACAGCGGAGCCAGCGGGTGGCTGTGCTGGCGGTTCGTTGGTCCGGTGCCTGCCAGGCGTGTTTCTGCCGCCTTACCGATCACGCATCCTCCGTGACGCGCAGGACTTCTTCGATGGTGGTTTCGCCGCGCAGGGCCTTGGACAGCCCATCTTCGTACATGGTGCGCATGCCGGCCTGGCGGGCGAGTTGTTCGATTTCGCCCATGCCGGCACGGCGCATCACCGCACGGCGCAATTCGTCGTTCATCACCAGGAATTCGACGATGGTGGTGCGGCCCAGATAACCGGTGGGCGCGGTGGCCGAGGGTCGCGGGCGATACAGGAAGATCTCGCCCTCCGGTTGCAGGCGACGCAGGTCGAACCTGGCGATTTCTTCCGGCGAGGCGGCGTAGCGCTCGGCGTTGGCCAGGTCGAGTTTGCGCACCAGGCGCTGCGCCAGGATGCCGTTGATGGTGGAGGTGAGCAGATAATCCTCCACGCCCATGTCGAGCAGACGGGTGATGCCGCCGGCCGCGTTGTTGGTATGCAGCGTGGACAGCACCAAGTGGCCGGTGAGCGCGGACTGGATCGCGATGCGTGCGGTTTCCAGGTCGCGCATTTCGCCGATCATGATGATGTCCGGATCCTGACGCACGATGCTGCGCAATGCGTTGGCGAAATCCAGCCCGATCTGCGGCTTGGCCTGGATCTGGTTGATGCCTTCGATCTGGTATTCCACCGGGTCTTCGACAGTGATGATTTTCACATCCGAGGTGTTGAGCTGGCTCAGCGCGGTGTACAGCGTGGTGGTCTTGCCCGAGCCGGTGGGGCCGGTGACCAGCATGATGCCGTGCGGTTGCTCCAGCACCTTGCGGAACTGCGGCAAGAAGTCTTCGGTAAAGCCCAGCTTGTAGAAGTCGAACACCACCGTTTCGCGATCCAGCAGGCGCATCACCACGCTTTCGCCATGCGCGGTGGGCACGGTGCTGACGCGCAGGTCCAGCTCCTTGCCCTGCACGCGCAGCATGATGCGGCCGTCCTGCGGCAGGCGGCGCTCGGCGATGTTGAGCTTGGCCATGATCTTGATGCGGCTGATGACTGCAGCAGTGAGCTTGGCCGGCGGGCTTTCGCCTTCCACCAACACGCCGTCCACGCGGTAACGCACCTTGAGCCGGCTTTCGAACGGTTCGATATGGATGTCGGAGGCGCGCAGTTCCACCGCGTGCTGGATCACCAGGTTCACCAGCCGGATCACCGGCGCTTCGGAGGCCAGATCGCGCAGCGCTTCGATGTCGTCGCTGCTGTTAGCATCGCCATCGGCGGTTTCCACGATGGTGCCCATCGCACTGCGGCCCTGGCCGTACCAGCGCTCGATCAGGTCATCGATTTCCGAACGCAGGCCCACCTGCAACAGCAACGTGCAGCCGGTGGCAAGACGCACCGCATCAATGGCGTAATCGTCGTAAGGATCGGCGATCCACAGTTCCAGCCGGCCATCGCGTTCGCCGACCGGGCACAGATGAAATTGCTTGAGAAAGCGCAGCGACAACCCCTGCACTTCCGGCAGCATTTCCGGCGGCGTGTCGCCGAGCTGGCGTGCGTCCACCAACGGCAAGCCAAGCACGTCGGCGCAGGTTTCTGCATGATCGCGTTCGGACACCAGACCCAAACGGCCGAGCAAGGCGAGCAGGCCCATGCCGGATTCGGCCTGCAATTGGCGCGCGCGCAGCAGATCGGTGTCTTTCAGACGACGGCGTTCAAGCAGCGCATCGACGATGCGCGTCTCCGCACTTCGATGCTCGATTGGATCGACGGCAACCGCGTTCACACTCGTCTCCACTGGTCCGGCGCCGACTGTAGCAGTTTGCCGCGACGATCAACCGCATGCATTTGAAACGCCCTGAAAAACAATGCCCCCGGCGATTGGCCGGGGGCATCGGTCACACTATTTCGCTACTTACTGTCGTGCAACGAGCGTCAGCTTCGCGTAGCTCGCCGCACCGACCAACTTGATGTAGTAAGTGCCGGCCTTGGGGACAGTGAAACGCACGGTTTCGCTGTTGCCCGGACGGGTCGACTTGGCGTCGTAGCTTGTGGCGCTGGGCTCGGCCTCGAAGCTGACGTACATCGACACATCGCCGGTGCCGCCGTAGGTCATGAAGCTGAGCACGGCGCCGGCCTTGGCCTCGAAGCTGTACAGCGTGGAGCTGCCGGCGGTACCGCTCAATCCAGCAACAGGCGCCTTGTTGGTGAGCGCAATGGCGCTCGGCGCGCAGCTCTCGGTGGCCGGGTCGCACGGCTCCTCCAGCACGGCTTCAAGCGCGGCCTTGGCGTCGACGATACCGCTGCCGATCGGGGTGCTGGCCGGCGGAGTCACCGGGAAGGGGCGACTGGTCTGCTTGAGCAGCGCTTCGACCGCAGCCGGGGTCAGCGGGCCATCGCCCAGACCGATGGCCGCGCTCTGCACCAGCGCCACGACGCCGGCCACGTGCGGCGAGGCCATCGAGGTGCCGCCTAGACCCATATAGGTATAGCTACCGGAGGTCGGCGTGGTCGCACCGGTGTACCCGGCCTGCCAGACGTAACCGCCCGGATTGCCGTCCACGCTACCGCCGCCGCCCGGGCCAGAGAGGTCGACCTTGCTGCCGTAGTTGGAGTAGTAGGCGATGCCACCGGTGATGCGCGTGGCGCCAACGGTGATGGTGTTGTTGCAGCTGGCCGGCGAATGGTTGGCCGCATCTTCGCTGCTGTTGCCGGCTGCGACCACGACGGTGGTGCCGCGCGACACCGCGCCATTGATCGCCAGCTGGGTGGCCGAATCGCAGGGCTCGCCGCCCCCGAGGCTCATGTTGATCACTTCGGCCGGATTGGTGTTGGCCGGCACGCCGTCGACGCTGCCGCCGGAGGCCCACACGATCGCATCGGCGATGTCGGAGGTGTAGCCGCCGCAACGGCCGAGCACGCGCACCGGCAGGATGGTCGCCTTCGGCGCGACGCCCGCCATGCCCACCCCGTTATTGGTCGCCTCGGCCACGGTGCCCGCAACGTGGGTGCCGTGCCAGGAACTTTCCTGCGCCTGCGAGCCCGCGTAGCAGACGTTGTCGGCCTCTTCCCAGTCGCCGTAATCGAGTGCGCCCGGCACGCGCGCATCGGTGGGACGACGCGAGACTTCGGCGTCGGTGATGAAGTCGTAGCCCTGCAGGAGATTGCCGGCAAAATCGGGGTGATCCGGCAGGATGCCGGTATCCAGCACCGCCACCACCACGCCTGCGCCCTGCGACAGATCCCAGGCGCCCGGTGCGTTGATGCCGCCGTTGGGGTTGCTCAGGTGCCACTGGTACTGGGCGTAGAACGGGTCGTTGGGAACCAGCTGCGGGCTCACGTCGGTGGCAGGAAGGCTTTTGCTGATATCGATCGGGCGCAGCATGCGGTCGATCTGCACGTCGGCCACGGATGGGTCGTTCTTGAGCTCGACCACCACTTTATCCACCTGCGCGGCGGTCAGCGTGCTGGACAGCTTGATCAGGTCCGAGCCGATGCCCAGCTTGCGCACATACGTCGCCTTGGCGGCGGCAGCGCTGCTGCGCGCGCCGGTACTGGCGCCAACGCGGCCCACCGCGGCCTGCACGGCGCTCAGCTTGCTGCTGCGATCGGTTGCAGCGGCGGTATTGTCCTTGTAGCGCACGATCAACCGGCTACCGAACGCTGCGCCGGCCGGGGCTGCCTGGGTCGGTTCCTTGACCAGCAGTTTGGGGGCGGCAGCGAGCGTGCCAGAGGCACCGAGGGCCATCATCAGGATGGCGCCGGTCAGCGGGTTGAGACGGAAATTCTTGTCGATCACGGTGAAGTCCTCTTCGTATTTTTCGTGAATCAGGCTTGGCGCAGCCGGCGCAATCGCTGCGTAGCCGCGGTGCGGTGCGCTGCGTCCTTGTCGGCCACCCCTGGTACGGCCATCACTCCATGCGAATCCGTTGGCCGGCCCAGCCACGGTCCTTGCCCGCCCCCTCAGGCCTTGCAGATCGCGACGGCGCACCTGGCGCCGCCGCGCTTGATGCGAGAACGCCTTACCAGCCGAAACCGGCACCCACGCCGATCGAGCTGTCGTCGCCGCTGAGTGCGCCGCCCACGGTGAGGGTGGCGCGCGGGCTGATCGCACGCTGGTAGCCCACCGACAACGCCGACTCGCCGTTCTGGAAACCGACACCGGCACCGATGCGGTTCTGCGAGGCGATACCGGCCACGCTGGCGGACATGTTCAACATCGCCGAGCTCATCGCGCCCTGGCGGTCCAGGCGACGGTTCTGCCGGC